>JBBQGB010000005.1:0-81778 GCA_038322575.1 Actinomycetales bacterium | reverse complement strand
AGCGCCGCCGCCAGCCCCAGCCGCCGCTGCTCGCCGCCCGAGAGCGTGTGCGGGTCCTGGTCGGCCAGCGGGTGCAGGCCCAGGGCGTCCATCAGCAGGTCGGCTCGGCGTCCGGCGTCCGGCGCAGCGTGGCCGAGCGCGCGCGAGGTGGCCAGCACCTCGTCGCGCACCGTCGTGGCGACCAGCGCGTGCTCGGGCAGCTGAGGCAGCCACGCGACCCGGGCAGCGAGCTCGCGCGAGCGCCAGGCGTGCGGGCGGCGGCGTCCGCGGGGCGCCCACCCGGCGTCGGCGACGACGTCCCCGGCGACCGGCGCGCTGAGCCCGGCCAGCAGCGCCAGCAGGGTCGACTTGCCCGACCCGCTGGGCCCCTGCAGCGTCGTGACCGCGCCGGCGACGACGTCCGCGTCCACCGGTCCGACGCGGGTGGCGGGCTGGCCGCGCCGCCAGCCCGGGGGGGCGCCGACCACGTCGCGCGCCGACACGAGCACCCGCCCGCCACCGCCCCGCACCGTCGCCAGAAGGTGGGCCGAAGGGGCGTCCAGGAGCCCACTGTGCGGCGCAGGCGCGGGTGGCGGGTCGTCGCTGAGGACCCGACCGTCGCGCGACAGCGTGACCACGCGGTCGACGTGCGGCCACCACGGCGACATCTGGTGCTCGACGACGACCAGGGTCGCGCCGCGGGCCCGGGCCGCGGCGAGGATCGCGGCACGCACCCGGGCGGCCGTCGGGGCATCGAGCATCGCGGTCGGCTCGTCCAGCAGCATCAGCCCGGGCCGCAGCGCCAGGGCGCCGGCCAGGGCCAGCCGCTGGCCCTCACCGCCGGACAGCGCCGACGTCGGCCGGGCCCGGTCGTACGGGAACCCGGCCTCGCGCAGCGCGGCGTCGACCCGGGCCCAGATCTGCTCCCGCGGCAGACCCCGGTTCTCGGGGCCGAACGCCGCGTCCCGCCCGGCGCGCTCGGCCACCACGGCGGTGCTGGGGTCCTGCAGCAGCAGGCCCACCCGCCCGTGGACGTCGACGCTGCCCGCCAGGTCGCCGTCCTCGGGGCTGAGCTGGCCGGCGAGCGCCGCCAGCAAGGTCGACTTGCCGGCGCCGCTCGGCCCGGCCAGCAGCACGTGCTCGCCGGGCTCGAGCCGCAGGTCGACGTCGCGCAGCACCGGCGCCGGGCGCCCGTACGGGCGCCACGTCAGGCCGCGGACGTCGACCCGGGCCGCGTCGACCCGGGCCGCGTCGACCCCGGCCGCGCCCACCTCGGTGACGCTCACCGGGCGGGGGCGGCGTCCCCGCGACGGGCGGCGTCCTGCGCCCTGGCCCGCTCGCGGCCGGCGGGGAACCCGGCGAGGGCACCGGTGCGGGCGAGCGCGCGCACCAGCAGCCACCCGCC
Source organism: Actinomycetales bacterium (assembly GCA_038322575.1). GTDB lineage: Bacteria > Actinomycetota > Actinomycetes > Actinomycetales > Angustibacteraceae > JACMOY01. The sequence continues at coordinate 80,394 of JBBQGB010000005.1, read as the reverse complement.
GAGCCCGGCGACCAGCGCGCCCGAGAGCGCGAACGTCGCCGTGTAGACCACGGTGCCGCCGGCCCCGAACGTCGTGGCGTAGTCGTAGGCGCCGTACTCGTACGCGGTCTCGAGCAGGGCGGCGAGCACCGCTGCGGCCGCGGCGACGACCGGCCCGAACCGGCGCCACAGCAGCACGGCGAACACGATCTCGACGCCGATCCCCTGCAGCGCACCGGAGATGAACACCGAGGCAGCCCAGCGGTTGCCGAGCAGGTACTCGACGTTGGCGCCGACGAGCTCGGCGAGCAGGGCGGCGCCCGGGCGGCGGACGACGAGGGCGCCGACCACCCCGGCCAGCAGCCAAGGGCCGCCGAGCAGGCCGCCGAGCGGCGGGACGGCCGCGAACGCCGGGCTCAGGACGTTGTAGGCCTGGTCCCAGCCCCAGAAGACGACGCCGAACGCGACGCCGAGCATGGCAGCCGTGACCAGGTCGACGGTGCGCCAGCGAAACAGGCTCGTGGTGGTGCTCATTGCAGGTCCTCCTACGGTCGCAGGAGGGGCACCGCCGCGGCGGCGGGCCGAGGCCCGCCGACGGGTGGTCGAGATGTCCCGACTCCCTACACCGGTGCTAACCGGATCAGGTTCGAGGGTCTGCGGTCGCCCGCACTCTCAGCGCCTCGCGGCGCTCCCCTGTCGTATGGGGGTGAATGTACACCCGCCTGGCACACTGCCCTGGTGATCCTGCGGATGCTGCGCCAGCCGCGCGCCGGGCGACCCTCGCTGCTCGCGCGGCTGGTCGCACTGGTCGTGGTGCTCGGTCTGGTCGGCCTGACCGCGCCGGCGCTCGGCGGGCCGGTGGTCGCCGCGCTGCAGTGGCTGGGCGGGCTGCTGTAGGGCACCCTTGGCCCATGAGCGCGACGACATTCAAGCTGCTGGGCACCGGGGGTGCGGTGCTGTCCGGCATCGCCGCGAAGAAGATCATCGTGACCGGCTGGAAGGTCGTCACCGGCCACGCCCCGCCGGCCAACCCCGAGCACCCCGACACCACCTGGGCCGAGGCCGTGGCGTTCGCCGTCGTCAGCGGCGCCATCGTCGGCCTCGCCCGGATGCTCGCCGCCCGCAAGGCCGCCGAGTACTACCGCAAGTCCACCGGCCACCTGCCGGCCAAGCTGCAGGAGGTCGGCTAGACCCTGGGGTCCGGCAGGTCCAGCGCACGCGCGAGCGGGACGCCGGGCCGGTAGGCCAGGTGCCGGTACGACGGCGCGTCGAGCACCGCGAGGTCGGCCCGAGCGCCCTCACCCAGGTGCCCGACGTCCGTCCGGCGCAGGGCCCTCGCACCACCTGCCGTGGCCGCCCACAGCGCCTGCGCCGGAGTCAGTCCCAGCTCGCGCACCGCCAGCGCGATGACGAACGGCATCGACGAGGTGAAGCTCGTGCCGGGGTTGCAGTCGGTGGCCAGCGCCACCGTGACTGCGGCATCGATGAGAGCACCGCCGTCCGGGTACGGCGAGCGGGTCGAGAACTCGACGCCGGGCAGCAGCGTCGCGACCGTGCTGCCACCGGCGAGCGCGTCGACGTCGGCGCCGCTCAGGTGGGTGCAGTGGTCGACGCTGGCGGCGCCCAGCTCGACGGCCAGCCGCACCCCCGGTCCCTGCGCGAGCTGGTTGCCGTGCACCCGCAGCCCCAGCCCCGCGGCCGCCCCGGCGAGCAGCACCTCGCGCGACTCGTCCGCGTCGAAGGCGTGCGGGCTCGCCGGCTCGCAGAACACGTCGACCCAGCGGGCGTGCGGCGCGCAGGCGGCCAGCATCGGGCCGGTCACCAGGTCGAGGTACTCGCGCCGGTCGACGCCCTGCGGCACCACGTGGGCGCCGAGGAACGTCGTCTCGGGCGTCACCGCGCGCGCGATCCGCAGCGACCGCGCCTCGTCGGCGACGGTGAGCCCGTACCCGCTCTTGACCTCGACGGTCGTCGTGCCCTGGGCGCGCATCTCGGCGACCAGGCCGCGCAGCCGCGTCAGCAGCCACTCGTCGGTCGCCGAGCGGGTCGCGGCGACGGTGCCGGCGATCCCGCCGCCGTCGTACCGCGCACCACCCGCCCGGGCCTCGAACTCACGCGACCGGTCGCCGGCGAACACCAGGTGGGCGTGCGAGTCGACGAACCCCGGCACGACCGCCCGCCCGCCCAGGTCGACCCGGACGTCGGCGGCCGCCACCGCGCTCGCCGGCCCCACCCAGGTGACCTGGCCGTGCTCGACGACCAGGGCGGCGTCGGTCAGCACACCGAGCGGCGAGCCGTCGCCCAGGGTCGGGTCGCACGTGACCAGCTCACCGATGCCGGTCACCAGCAGGGCGCTCACCCGGTGCGCCACAGGGGTTCTATCGCCTCGCGCAGCAGCCGGGCCACGTCGCCGAGGACGTGCCTGCCGTCGTCCACGACGGTGCGGCCACCCGACACGACCGTGGTCACGTCAGCAGCGGTGGCCGCGTAGACCGCCTGCGCGGCAACCGTTCCGGCGGTGCGGACGCTGTCGAGCCGCACGGCGACGAGGTCGGCGGGTGCGCCGACCTCGATCCGGCCGGCCTCGGGCCAGCCCAGCGCCGCGTGCCCGTTCGCGGTCAGCGCGCTCACCAGCTCGGCCGGGGTGAAGCGCCCGCGCTCCAGGAAGTGCAGCCGCTCGTGCATCTCGAGCGCCCGCGCCTCCTCGAGCAGGTCGATCACCGCGTTCTGGTCGCTGCCCAGGCAGAGCGGCGACCCGTGGTCGGCGAGCAGCCGGGCCGGGCCGATCCCGTCGGCGAGGTCGCGCTCGGTGGTGGGGCAGAAGCACACCCTGGTGCCGGTGCTGCCCAGCAGCTCGAGGTGCGCGCCCACGGTGGCGTGCACGACCGTCGTCCGCGGGCCGAGGGCGTCCGCGCCGGCGAGCAGCTCGGTCGGGGTCATGCCGTAGAACGCCAGCGCGGCCTCGTTCTCGGCCCACTGCTCGCTCAGGTGCGCGTGCAGCGGCGCGTGCGGCAGCGCGCCGGCGACGTCGGCCAGCTCGAGCCTGGGGACAGCCCGCACCGAGTGGATGGCCGCCCCCACGCGCATCCCGGCGTCCGGCACCAGCCGCTCGACCCGGCGCTGCCACGCGGCCGAGCTGCCGTCGGAGAAGCGCTGCTGCACCGGGCTCGGCCGGGTGTGACCCTCACCGGTCAGGCCCCCGGCGAGGTAGCACGCGTCGAGCAGGGTCAGCCGGATGCCGGCGTCGCGGGCGGCCTGGCGCAGCGCCTCGGCCATCGCGTTCGGGTCGTCGTACGCCGTGCCGCCCGGGCCGTGATGCAGGTAATGGAACTCGCCGACGCATGTCACCCCGGCCAGGGCCATCTCGGCGTACGTGGCGCGCGCCAGGGCCAGGTAGGTGTCGGGGTCCAGGTGCGCGGCGACGGCGTACATGCGCTCGCGCCAGGTCCAGAACGTGCCGCCCTCGTCGTGGGTGCGCCCGCGCAGCGCCCGGTGGAACGCGTGCGAGTGGGCGTTCGCGAACCCCGGCAGGACGAGTCCGGCCAGGCGCACGTCACCCGCGAGAGGGTCGGCTCCGGGCAGCAACGCGGTGAATCGGCCGCCGGACTCCTCGACCCGCACCCGGGCGACCGGCGCCTCGCCCAGCCACGCCTGCTCGCACCACCAGGTGGTCACGTCCTACCGCCACACCGACAGGCGCGACGCATCAGGGTTCCTCGCGCCCGTGCTCGGGGTCACCAACCGCGCCCGGTCGCGCATGTTGCTGTGGCGGGCCGGCGAGGTGCTCGATCACCCGGGCCAGCGCCGCGACCCCGGCGAGGCAGTCGTCGCGCTCGGCGAACTCGTGCGGCGAGTGCGAGACGCCCGTCGGGTTGCGCACGAACAGCATGGACGCCGGGACGCCGGCCTGGGCGAGGACACCGGCGTCGTGGCCGGCGCCGGTCTCGAGCACCGGCGCGGCGAGCAGCCCGGCCAGGTCGGCGGTGAGCCCGGCGTCCAGCGTGGTGCGCGGGGTGAACGACTCCTCGTGCGGTGCGAAGTCCGCGAGGTCGGTGAGCACGGCCCGCACCGACGGCTCGCCCGCGGCCCGGGCGTCCAGCCAGGCCGTGACGTGCCAGGGGATCGCGTTGACCCCGCCCGGGTCGACCCGCACCTTGCCGACGGTGGCTACCGCGCCGTGCCGCTCGGCCGCGGCGCGCACCGTCGTGATCAGCCGGGCGAGGTCGAGCATCGGGTCGGCGCGGTCTGCCAGGGCCGTCGTCCCGGCGTGGTCGCCGCGGCCGGCCAGGTCGACCCGCCACCGCCCGTGCGGCCAGATGGCGCTGCCCACCCCGACCGCGTCACCGGAGTGCACCAGCCCTCGGCCCTGCTCGACGTGCAGCTCGACGAACCGGCCGACCCGGCGCAGCGCCTCGGCGTCGGGGCCGAGGTGCTCGACGTCCAGGCCCGCGTGACCGGCCGCCTCACCGAGCGTCACGCCGTCGGCGTCGGTCAGCGCACGGGCGCGGTCGGGGTCGAGGGCGCCGGTGAGCAGGCGCGAGCCGGCGCAGGCGATGCCGAACCGGGCGCCCTCCTCGTCGGCGAAGCACGCCACGCCGATCGGCATCGCCGGACTGAAACCACTGTCGCGCAGCGTGTCCAGCGCCACCAGCGCCGAGACGACGCCGAGCGGTCCGTCGTACGCCCCGCCGCCCGGCACCGAGTCGAGGTGGCTGCCGACCACGAGCCCCGGGCCGTCCGCGTCCGGGTCACCCCACCAGGCCCACAGGTTGCCGGCCCGGTCGGTGACGACGTCCAGGCCCCGCTCGTGGGCCCGCGCGGTGAACCACTCGCGCAGGGTCGTGTCGTCCGGAGTCCAGGCGAACCGGTGGTAGCCGCCCGTGGCGGGGTCGCGACCGACGTCCGCGATGTCGTGCCACAGGCCGTCGAACGTCGTCACCGTAGGCTCGCGGGATGAGCGAGGAGCGCGCCCTGGCCGCCGTCGAGGCGAGCGGCATCACCTACCGGGTCGTCCGTCATGGCCACGTCAGCAGCCTCGCAGAGGCGGCGGCGGCGCGGGGCATCGAGCCGTCCGCGCTGCTGAAGAGCATCGTGGTGCGGCGCGCCGATGACGACTTCCTGTTCGTGCTGCTGCCCGGCGACCGCGAGATCTCGTGGCCCAAGCTGCGCGCGCTGCTCGGGGTCAAGCGGATGTCGATGCCGGACGCCGACACCGCGCTGGCCGTGACGGGGTACGCCCGCGGCACCATCACGCCGTTCGGGTCGACCCGCACCTGGCCGGTCGTCGTCGACGCCAGCGCCGTCGGTCGCGAGATCTCGCTGGGCGCCGGCGCCAGCGGGGTCGGCATCGTCGCCCAGGCGGACGACGTGGTGCGGGCGCTGGACGCGCAGGTCGCCGACGTCACCTAGCCCTCCTGCATCGGGATCCGCACGCCCTGCTCCACCGCGGTCCGGTCGGCGACGTCGTAGCCCGCGTCGACGTGCCGGATCACGCCCATCGCGGGGTCGTTGGTGAGCACCCGGGCCAGCTTGGCCGCGGAAAGCGGCGTGCCATCGGCGACCGACACCTGGCCGGCGTGGATCGAGCGGCCGATGCCGACGCCGCCGCCGTGGTGGATCGACACCCAGGTCGCCCCGGACGCCGTGTTGACCAGGGCGTTGAGCAGCGGCCAGTCGGCGATCGCGTCCGAACCGTCGGCCATCGCCTCGGTCTCGCGGTACGGCGAGGCGACGCTGCCGGTGTCGAGGTGGTCGCGCCCGATGACGATCGGCGCCGACACCTCACCGCTCGCGACCATGTCGTTGAACGCCAGCCCCGCCTTGTCGCGCTCGCCCTGGCCGAGCCAGCAGATCCGTGCCGGCAGGCCCTGGAACGCGACCCGGTCCTGGGCGGCGCGGATCCAGCGGTGCAGGTGGTCGTTGTCGGGAAACAGCTCGAGCACCTTGGCGTCGGTGGCCGCGATGTCGGCGGGGTCGCCGCTCAGGGCGACCCAGCGGAACGGGCCCTTGCCCTCGCAGAACAGCGGCCGGATGTACGCCGGGACGAAGCCCGGGAAGGCGAACGCGCGCGCGTACCCGCCGTGCCGTGCCTCGTCGCGGATCGAGTTGCCGTAGTCGAACACCTCGGCGCCGGCGTCCATGAACCCGACCATGGCCTCGACGTGGCGGGCCATCGACGCCCGCGCCCGGTCGGTGAACTCCTCGGGCTTGCGCTCGGCCAGGTCGTGCCAGTCGTCGGGGTCGACGCCCTCGGGCAGGTACGACAGCGGGTCGTGGGCGCTGGTCTGGTCGGTGACGACGTCGACCTGGACCCCGCGGCGCAGCAGCTCGGGCAGCACCGTGGCGCAGTTGCCGACCAGCCCGACCGACACCGCGCGCCGCTCGCGCCGGGCGCTCTCGCACCGGCGCACTGCATCGTCCAGGTCGTCGGCGATCTCGTCGAGGTAGCGGTCACGCACGCGGCGGGCCAGCCGGGCGCCGTCCACGTCGACCACCAGGCAGACGCCGCCGTTCATGGTGACGGCGAGCGGCTGGGCGCCGCCCATGCCGCCGCAGCCGCCGGTGACGGTCAGGGTGCCGGCGAGGGTGCCGCCGAAGCGCTTGACCGCGACCGCGGCGAACGTCTCGTAGGTGCCCTGCAGGATGCCCTGGGTGCCGATGTAGATCCACGAGCCGGCGGTCATCTGGCCGTACATCGTCAGGCCCTGGCGCTCGAGCTCGCGGAACTTCGGCCAGGTGGCCCAGTCGCCGACCAGGTTGGAGTTCGCGATCAGCACCCGCGGCGCCCACTCGTGGGTGCGCATCACCCCGACCGGCCGGCCGGACTGCACGAGCAGGGTCTCGTCGTCCGCCAGGGTCGTGAGGGTGCGCACGATGGCGTCGTAGCTGCGCCAGTCGCGCGCGGCCCGCCCGGTGCCGCCGTACACGACCAGGTCGTCGGGGCGCTCGGCCACCTCGGGGTCCAGGTTGTTCGCCAGCATCCGCAGCGGCGCCTCGGTCTGCCAGCTGCGCGCGGTCAGCGTGCTGCCGCGCGCGGCACGCACCGGTCGTGCTCCGTCCATCTCGCTCCTCCTCCTTCTCGCACTTGCGTCACTATTCGTCGTTCTCGCTGCGGGGCCGGCGGCACTTCGTGCAGCAAGTGCCGGGGTGGGGGGTCAGGTGAGGGGGCCGGCGGCCCGCTCGGCGGCTGCCCGGACGGCGCCCCCGGCCACGGCGCGCACCGCCGCCTCGATCTCGGGCGCGAGGTGGCGGTCGGGTCCGGGCCCGCCGGCACCGGCCTCGCGCAGCGCCCCCACGACGGCGGACGTCGGCGCCGCGGGGGCGAGCGGAGCCCGCAGATCCAGGGCCCGGGCGGCGGTCAGCACCTCGACCGCGACCACCCGGGTCAGGCCGTCGACGCTGCGGCGCAGCTTGCGCGCGGCGTGCCAGCCCATCGAGACGTGGTCCTCCTGCATCGCGCTGCTGGGGATCGAGTCGACGCTGGCCGGGACGGCGAGCCGCTTGAGCTCGCTGACGACGGCCGCGGCGGTGTACTGGGCGATCATGTGACCGCTGTCGACGCCCGGGTCGTCGGCGAGGAACGGCGGCAACCCGTTGCTGCGGTGGGCATCCAGCATCCGGTCGGTGCGTCGCTCGCTCATCGACGCGACGTCGGCGGCGGCGATCGCGAGGAAGTCCAGCACGTACCCGACCGGCGCGCCGTGGAAGTTGCCGTTGCTCTCGACCCGCCCGTCGGCCGTGACGACTGGGTTGTCGACGGCGGCCGCCAGCTCGCGGTCGGCGACGGTCGAGGCGTGCTCGATCGTGTCGCGCGCGGCGCCGTGCACCTGGGGTGCGCAGCGCAGCGAGTACGCGTCCTGCACGCGGGTGCACTCCGGGCCGCGGTGGCTGGCCATGATCGGGCTGCCGGCCAGCAGAGCGCGCAGGTTCGCCGCGCTCGCCGCCTGCCCCGGGTGCGGCCGCAGTCCCTGCAGGTCGGCCGCGTACACCGCGTCGGTGCCCAGCAGCGCCTCGACGCTCATCGCCGCCGCGACGTCGGCGGCGACCATCAGGTCGCGCAGGTCGTGCAGCGCCAGCACCAGCATGCCGAGCATGCCGTCGGTGCCGTTGATCAGCGCGAGCCCCTCCTTCTCGGCGAGCTCGACGGGCTCGATCCCGTTCTCGCGCAACACCTCCAGCGTCGGCCGAAGCCGGGCCTCGACGTCCCGCACCGAGCCCTCGCCCATCAGCGCCAGCGCGCAGTGCGCCAGCGGCGCGAGGTCGCCCGAGCACCCGAGCGAGCCGTACTCGTGCACCACGGGCGTGATCCCGGCGTTCAGCAGGGCCGCGTACGTCGTGGCCACCACCGGCCGCACGCCGGTGCGGCCGGTCGCCAGCGTCGACAGCCGCAGCAGCATCAGCGCGCGCGCCACCTCGCGCTCGACCTCGGGGCCCGACCCGGCGGCGTGCGAGCGCACCAGGCTGCGCTGCAGCTGGGCCCGCTTGTCGACGGGGATGTGCCGGGTGGCCAGCGCGCCGAAGCCGGTCGAGACCCCGTAGTGGGGCACCACGTCGTCCGCGAGCGTCTCGATCACCGCCCGGCTGCGCCCGATGGCGTCGAGCGCCTCGTCGGTCAGCCGGACGTGCGCGCCGTCGCGAGCGACCGCGACGACACCGGACGCCGGCACCGGCCCGACGCCGACGTCGACCGAGGTCTGGGTGAGCTGCATGCCGCCCAGCCAACACCCGGCAGGAGCACCCGGGGCGTCGCTGGATCCCGGTTGTGTCTGGGATCCCAGACACTAGCCTGAATTCGTGCGCTCACAGGACCGTCCTCGCAGCCCGCGGGTCGAGCGGGCTCACCGGTGAGTCCCCAGGTGCCGGCGGCGCACCAGACCCTGCAGGTGCTGACCCACCTGGCCCGGCACGCGGGCCCGCTGCCCGCCGCGCGCATCGCCGCCGACCTCGGCCTGCCTCGTTCGACGGTCTATCACCTGCTGAACGTACTGCAGCACAACGGTTTCGTGGTCCACCTACCAGAAGAACGCCGGTACGGCCTGGGCGTCGCCGCCTTCGAGGTCGGCTCGGCGTACACCCACCAGGCGCCACTGGCCCGGCTGGCCCGTCCGCTGCTCGCCCGGCTCGTCGACGACGTCGGGCACAGCGCCCACCTGGCCGTGCTGCACGGGCGCGAGGTGCTGTACGTCGTCGAGGAGCGCGCACCCGGGCGCCCGCCGCTGGTCACCGACGTCGGGGTGCGGCTGCCCGCCCACCTGACCGCCAGCGGGCGCGCCGTCCTCGCGGCCCTGCCCGGCGCCCAGGTGCGGGCGCTGTTCCCCGACCGGACGGCGTTCGTCCAGCGCAACGAGGCCGGCCCGACGTCCCTGCCCGAGCTGCGGCGGCTGCTCACCACGGTCCGCACCACCGGTCACGCCTTCGAGGACGGAGAGGTCACCCCCGGGTTCGCCTCGGTGGCCTCGCCGGTCTTCGACAGCGCCGCCCACCCGGCCGCCGGCGTCGCGGTCACCTTCCCGGCAGCGGACGTCGGCCCCGCCGACCGCGCGCTGCTGGCCGACCGCGTGGCCCGGGCGGCACGCGACCTGACCCGGCGGGTGGGAGGCCGGGCCACACCAACAGGCGCGACGGGCAGCCGGCCCGCGGGCTGAGCACGAACCGGCCGTCGACACCGCATTGCGCCTGTCGGTGTGGCGGAGCACACCGGGTCCAGCCGAGCCGAAGCTACTGACCGGTCACTATCCTGCTCGGATGCAGGTCGCCGCCGCCGTCATCGCCCTCGTGGCCACCGCCGTGGGGATCGCGCTGTTCGCGCGCACGGTCGCCGGGTTCGTCACCACGTTCTCGATGGGCCAGCCCGACCGCAGCCGAACCGATGCGCCCGTCACCCGTACGGTCACGCTGGTGCGCGAGTTCCTCGGCCACACCCGGATGGCCCAGCTGCCCGTCGTCGCGGCGGCGCACTGGTTCGTGATGGTCTCGTTCGGGGTGCTGTTCTTCTCGCTCGCGACGGCCTACGGCCAGCTGTTCGACCCGCGCTTCGCCCTGCCGCTGATCGGCCACTTCGCGCCGTTCGAGTGGCTCACCGAGGCGATCGCCTGGCTCTCGTTCGCGGGCATCGCGACCCTGATCGTGATTCGCCAGCGCAACCACCCGCGCAGCGCCGCCGGCACCGGCGGCCGACGCTCGCGGTTCTACGGCTCGACCTGGTGGGCGGCGTACTACGTCGAGGCCACGATCGTCGGCGTCGTCCTGTGCGTGCTGACCCTGCGGGGCCTCGAGTACGCCCTCACCGACGGCAGCCTGCTCCACTTCCCGCTGACGTCGTTCATCGGGGCGGCCTTCGCCGGCGCCGGCCAGGGCTCGCTCGAGAACGCCGTGGTCGCCGTCGCGCTGGTCAAGATCCTGATCTCGATGGCGTGGTTCGTGACCGTCGCCCTGCGACCCACCATGGGGGTCGCGTGGCACCGGTTCCTCGCCTTCCCCAACATCTGGCTCAAGCGGCACGCCGACGGCCGGACGTCGCTCGGCGCGCTGCAGCCGATCAGCGTCAAGGGCGCCCCGGTCGACTTCGAGAACATCGACGAGCTCGATGAGGACGACGCGCTCGGCGTCGGCAAGGTCGCCGACTTCACCTGGAAGGGCCTGCTGGACTTCAGCACCTGCACCGAGTGCGGCCGCTGCCAGTCGCAGTGCCCGGCGTGGAACACCGACAAGCCGCTGTCACCCAAGATGCTCGTGATGGCGCTGCGCGACCACGCGAACGAGCAGGCGCCGTACCTCGCCGCCGTGTCCGGCCAGACGGCCGTGTCCGACGAGGCGCGCGCCGCCCACGAGCGACCGCTGATCGGCGCCACCGGGTACGACGTCGAACGCCCGCTCGGCGCCTACGGCAGCGAGCTCGGCGTCATCGACCCCGACGTCCTGTGGTCGTGCACGACGTGCGGCGCGTGCGTCGAGCAGTGCCCGGTCGACATCGAGCACGTCGACCACATCGTCGACATGCGCCGCTACCAGGTGCTGATGCAGTCGTCGTTCCCGAGCGAGCTCGGCGGACTGTTCAAGAACCTCGAGAACGCGCAGAACCCCTGGGGCATGAACTCGCGGGCCCGGCTGGACTGGGCCAAGGGTCTGCCGTTCGACGTCAAGCAGGTGGGCCAGGACGTCGAGTCGCTGGCCGAGGTCGAGTACCTGTTCTGGGTCGGCTGCGCGGGGGCGTTTGAGGACCGAGCGAAGAAGACGACCCGCGCGGTCGCCGAGCTGCTGCACACCGCGGGCGTGGACTTCGCGGTGCTCGGCGACGGCGAGGCGTGCACGGGCGACCCCGCCCGCCGGGCCGGCAATGAGTTCCTGTTCCAGATGCTGGCTCAGGCCAACGTCGAGACCCTCACCGAGGCCGGCGCGACCAAGATCGTCGTCACCTGCGCGCACTGCTTCAACACGCTGTCGAACGAGTACCCGCAGCTCGGCGGCAGCTACGAGGTCGTGCACCACACCCAGCTGCTGAACACCCTGGTGCGCGACAAGCGCCTGGTGCCGGTGGCTCCGGTCGAGGGCACCGGGCGCAGCGTGACCTACCACGACCCCTGCTACCTGGGCCGGCACAACGGGGTCTACGCCCCGCCGCGCGAGCTGATCGGCTCGCTGCCCGGCGTCGAGCTGCGTGAGATGCCGCGCAACAGCGAGCGCTCGTTCTGCTGCGGCGCAGGTGGTGCGCGGATGTGGATGGAGGAGAAGGTCGGCACCCGGATCAACGGCAACCGGGTCGCCGAGGCGGTGGCCACCGGCGCGGACGCGATCGCGATCGGCTGCCCGTTCTGCCGGGTGATGCTCAGCGACGGACTCGCCGCCCAGCAGGACGCCGGGGCCGCCCGACCCGAGGTCGAGGTGGTCGACGTGGCGCAGATGCTGCTCGCCGCCGTCAACCGCGGCCGCCCCGAACCCGAGCCCGTCACCGCCGGCTGAGCCTCAGCGCAGCGTCGGCCGGTCGACCTCGAAGCCGTCGGCGTCGGTCACCACACCGCCCGTCAGGGCGGCCAGCACCCGCGCGGTGGCGCGCACGTGCGGCCGCACCAGCTCGCGCGAGCGCTGGAAGGCGAACAGCGGCTGCTCGGACTCCAGCCGGATCACGTCGGCGGGCAACCAGCCGACGCTGAGCGTCACGGCGGGGCCGGCGTCCGGCATCCGGTCGGCCAGGCGCCGACGCACCCACCCGGGCACCTGGTCCTCGTAAGTCACCGCGACGCGCAGGTCGTCGTCGGCCAGCACCTCGTAGCCGTCCAGGACGTCGGGCCCGGACAACGCGCGGCCGTCGTTCACGGCGCCGACCACGGCCGCCGCCAGCCGCAGGCCGTCGTCGCTGGCGTGCAGGACGTCGAGCTGCCCGACGTCCGAGGGCTCGGCGTGGGGGGCGGGGGCCGCCGGGCCGTTCCACGGCGTGCCGCCGAGGTCGACCGCGGCGCCAGGCAGGGTGCGGGCCACCGCGGCGAGCAGCTGCCCCGGGCCGACCCAGGTCGGTGACCAGACGGTCAGGTCGACCAGTCGCGACGCGGCCGGCTCGACGACGACCGGACGGCGGCCGACCCGCACCGCTCCCCCGAGCCGGCGGGCGAGGGCTAGCGTGAGGTCGACGGCGTCGCCCTCCTCGCGGAACGGCTTGCCGTCGGGGAACAGCCGCATCCACCAGGCGCGCTGCACCGGGTCGCGGATGTCGTAGAACGCCGCGGCGTCGCGCTCGATCGGCGCTTGCACGACGTAGGCCACCGTCCACGGCCGGGGCACCCGCACGGCTACCGCGGTGTCGTCGTCCAACGTGAACGGCCCGCTGATGCTCGAGCGCCGGCCCAGCCGGGCCCGGCCCACGTCGAGCAGGCGGCTGTCGTCGACCCGTTGGCGCAGGAGGGCGTCCACGGCCTGCGGGGTGACGGTGTCCGGGACGAGCAGCAGGTGGGCGTCCACCATCGCCTGCTGGACAGCGGGGCTGATCGCGTCTGGCGAGGGTCGTGCCACGGGCTAGACCTGGGTGCGGTGGAAGCCCTGGGACGAGCGGCTGGCCGTGGGGCCGCGCTGGCCCTGGTAGCGCGAGCCGTACGGCCCGCTGCCGTAGGGGTGCTCGGCGGGGCTCGAGAGCCGGAAGAAGCAGAGCTGGCCGATCTTCATGCCCGGCCACAGCAGGATCGGCAGCGTCGCGACGTTGCTCAGCTCGAGGGTGACGTGGCCGTCGAAGCCGGGGTCGATGAAGCCTGCGGTCGAGTGGGTGAGCAGCCCGAGCCGCCCGAGGCTGGACTTGCCCTCCAGGCGCGCGGCGACGTCGTCCGGCAGGGTGATCTGCTCGTACGTGGACCCCAGCACGAACTCGCCGGGATGCAGCACGAACGACTCGGTCGGCTCGACCTCGACCAGCCGGGTCAGGTCGGGCTGGTCGACCGAGGGGTCGATGACGGGGTACTTGTGGTTGTCGAACAGCCGGAAGTACCGGTCGAGGCGGACGTCGACGCTCGAGGGCTGCACCATCGCCAGGTCGAGGGGGGCGAGGGCGACGCGGCCGGACGCGAGCTCGGCGCGGATGTCACGGTCGGAGAGCAGCACCCGGGTGAGGCTACCGGGTCGGGAGCGGGGGTCGGCTATGCTCGTCCAGCGCTCCCACGGGGCGTCGCGCGGGTGTAGTTCAATGGTAGAACATCAGCTTCCCAAGCTGACAGTGCGGGTTCGATTCCCGTCACCCGCTCCAACCGGACCGAACATGCAGATCGGTGGCCTGGCTCCGATGTGCCCCAGCGGCCGGTGAAGCTCCCGACCTCCTCCCCGGGCCGGGGGCACCACCGGACCCGCTCAAGAAGACGTGCAGGGTGCCGACAGACGTTGGAGGCGGGAGGTCCGCCCGATGTGAGCCGGGGGCGGGCTCTGATGCGCACGACCGCGGCCAGTTGTTCGGTGCTGTTGTGGGCGACGGGCGTGGCCGAGAAGGTCGGCCCACGGGGCGTCACCACCACGAGCGGACGGCACCGACAGTGACGATCGATCCAGTCCCCACCCTCCAGGCCGCGGGCGCGTACCGGTCCTGGCTGCCCCGGTTGTCCCGCAAAGTGATGGTGGACCTCAGGCTGTGGATGCTCGGGTTCGGGATGCTCATCGGCTTGCTGTTCCCGGGGGTCGTGGTGCTGCTGGGGGTGCCGCGGCCCATCGCTCTGCGCCCGGAGTTCTTCGCGGCGACCCTGGCCGCCGGGGTGGTGGTTGCCGAGGTCAACCATCTGCTCGCTCGGGCGGTGGTGGGGGTGCGGCTGCGATCCCTGGCAGCTGGCATGCAGCGCGTCGATGGGTTGCTGGTCCGCGCCTCCGACACCGGCGACTGGGCCGGCTGCGACCCTCAGGCGTGCTCGGTGCCCGTCGACTCGACGGACGAGCTGGGCGAGGTGGCGGCATCGTTCAACGCTCTGGTCTCGGGGCTGTCCAACAGCCGTCGGGTCGCGGACGGCATCACGGGGCTCTCGAAGACCCTGGCCGCCCACCTGGAGCTGGACGCCCTCGCGCGGGCCGTGTTGCGCGAGCTGTCGATCAGGACCGGCTGTGACGCCGCCGCCCTGCTCGTGGTGACCAACGGGCGCGTCGATGTCGCCGGCTCCTTCGGTGTCCGCGACGTCGGCCAGCTCACGGGATCCGAGGCGGTTCTCACAGCGCTGCGCACGGCGGAGCCCACCGTGCTCCACCTGCCGGCGGACGTCGAGGTCAGCGGATCACTGCTCGACTTCATCCCGCAGGAGGTGCGGATCCTGCCGGTCTGCCACGGCGTGGTGCCGGTCGGTGTTCTGGTGGTGGCCTTCGCACAACCGAGCAACCCGGAGGCGAAGTCGATACTCAGCGCCACCATGCCCACGCTCGCAGTCGCGCTGAACAACTCCTTGAACCACGAGGATCTGCAGCGCGTCGCGGCCCTGGACCCGCTCACGGGGGTCTACAACCGCCGGTTCGGCCTGCAGCGACTGACCGAGGAGTTCAGCCGCTCGATCCGGTCAGGCGACCCGCTCGGTGTGCTGATGGTCGACCTGGACCATTTCAAGGCAGTCAACGACACCTACGGGCACCTCGTCGGTGACCGGGTCCTGCAGGCCGTGGTCCGCGCTCTGCGGCAGGGCCTGCGCGAGGGTGATGTGCTGCTGCGCTACGGCGGTGAGGAGTTCATCGTCATGCTGCCGGGCGCGGGTCGCGCCGACCTCGTGAAGATGGCCGAACGACTCCGCCGCGTGGTAGCCGAGGCGGAGATCAGCGAGGCCGGCCAGCGCATCCCGGTCACGGTGAGCATCGGCGGATCCGGACTGCCCAACCCGAACGCCACCAGCCCGCAGGACCTGATCGGCCTGGCCGACGCCGGACTGTACGCCTCCAAGGAATCAGGCCGCGACCGCTGCGTCGTGGCCTGACACCGCGACGAACCGGAGCGCAGCGCGGCCCGTATGAGCCGTCTTGGGGCGTGTCGGGCACTCATCCACCGTCACCGTCCGGGTTCGACGGTGACTCCGGACCAAACAGGCCCATGTTGCCGGGCACGTCGTCCGGGTCGATCCAAGGTCGGGGGTCGACCCCGTGCTCGATCATCCGGCGGATCAGGTGACCGTAGGCGGCGCGGCGCAGATGGTCCGGCTCGTACACGCCCCCCGAGACGTGCTCGCGACGGTCGACGCCCTCCCCTGCGTCGCGGCGCCGGTTGATGTCGGCTTGCAGCAGCTCCTGGCACGACAGGAACTCGCGCTCGTCGTCGAACGCGGCCACCACCACGTTGCGGCGCTCGTGCCGCTGCGGGTCGTAGCGGTAGTGCCACAGCACGTACCGGCGGATGGAGTCGTCCTCGACGTCCACCTCGGCCACACGGCGAGGCTACGGACGCCGGGGGCGACGCCGCCACGCATTTCGTTGCTCGTCGTCAGTGATCGCGACGCGCGTGATCACTCCCGGGGCCGTGCACCCGCGCTCGACGACGTCGGGGTCGGAGTACGTCGGCCAACCGACCTGCCGGCACAGCGGCGCGATGCCTTGGGCGTGCTGGCTCGTGTACCTGTCGATGATGACGAACGCCATCCTGCCTAACCTCGGCTCGTGACCGATCCCCCCAAGTACGCAGTCGTCGAGCGCGAACGCAGGTTCCTGGTGCGCAGCCTGCCTGACGGCATCACCGCCACCAGGACGATCGTCGACCGGTACGTGACCAACACCCGCCTGCGGCTGCGCGAGGTGCACGAGGACGACGGCACGGTGGTCCGCAAGCTGAGCCACAAGGTGCGTCTGGGCGCGGGCCCCGCAGAAGTGGCCTGCACGAACCTGTACCTGGACGACGAGGAGTGGGCGCTGCTGGTCACCCTGCCCGCCCGGGTGCTGCGCAAGACGCGGCACCTGCTGCGCCACAACGGAGGAACGGTCGCCGTCGACGAGCACGAGGACGGAACGCTCATCGCTGAGATCGATGACGGCGACCAACCCTCGACGAGGGTCCCCGCCTGGCTGGACGTCATCGAGGACGTCACCGACGACGAGCGCTGGACGGGCGCAGGGCTGGCACGCGCAGGCGTGAACGCGCAGGGTGTCGGGCAGGATGTTCCCATGACCGCCTACTGGATCAGCCTGTACAAGGAGATCGCCGACGAGTCCAAGCTGCTGGCGTACGCCGCGCTGGCCGGGCCGGCCCTGCAGGCAGCGGGCGGCACCTTCATCGCCCGCGGGCTCCCGGAAGAGGTCTACGAGGCCGGCGAGCGCACCCGCACCGTCCTGATCGAGTTCGCTTCGGTCGACGCGGCGCGGGCCGCGCACGAGAGCCCGGCGTACCAGGCAGCACTGGCGGCCCTGGACGGCGGCGCCGTCCGCGACCTGCGCATCGTGCCCGGGGTCTAGTCCCGCCAGCGTGAAGGATCGGTCCGGCCAGGGCGTGCGGGATCCTTCACGATCCCGCAGCGCTGCGGCAGTAGGGTTCTGAGGTGCTGACGTTCGACGACGTGGCCGCGCTGGCCGCTGTGCTGCCCGGGGTGACCGAGGGCGAGAGCCGGGGGCACCGGTCGTGGTCGGTTGGCGGCAAGGCGTTCTCCTGGGAGCGCCCCTTCACCAAGGCTGACCTGCGGCGGTTCGGCGACGTGACGCCGCCCGCCGGGGCGATCCTGGGGGTCCGGGTCGACGACCTCGGCGAGAAGGAGGCCGTCCTCGCTGCTCACCCGCAGGCCTTCTTCACCATCGCGCACTTCGACGGCTACGCCGCAGTGCTCATCCAGCTCGCGATCGTGGGCGAGGACGAGCTGCGCGAGGCGGTCGTCGACGCCTGGCTGGCCAGCGCTCCGCCGACCCTTGCCGCGAGCTTCGTGAGGAACTCCCGGGGGTGAGCTCGGTGTGGGGCCTCACGCCCCAGCAGGGCATCGAGCGCGAGTGCACCCGCCGGGGACGTGCCGACGTCGTCGACGGCTGCGTCCGGCTGATCGCGGGCGAGGACGTCGATCCCGCCCTTCTGCTCGCCATCGGCGGTCCTGCTGCGCGACGACCCGGTGGTGCGGGTCCAGGTGGCCGGGGCGCGCGCGGTCGAGGTGCTGACGCGGGTCGGCGCCTGACGGCGCTGTTGACAAAGTGATGTGAAAACACAACGGTAGATCCGTGTCACCGATCAGACGCGGCCCTGACCGACCCATCTGCAACCGGCTCGCCGTCCTGCGTGCCGAGCGGGCGATGTCGCGGGCCGACCTGGCCGACCTCGTCGAGGTCAACCCGCAGACGGTGGGCTCCCTGGAGCGCGGCGACTACTTCCCGAGCCTCGACCTGGCGATGCGCCTGTCCGAGGTGTTCGGCCTGCCGATCGAGGCGCTGTTCAGTCGCACCCCGTTCACGCCCCTGTCCGACCAGCTCTACCGAACCTCAGGAGCTCCCGATGCCTGACCACACCACGCGGGCCGCGGCCCGCGCCACCGACCCGGCCCACGCCCGCCTGCTCGTCGTCCTCGCCGTCACGAGCTGCGCGACCATCTACGCCTCCGCGTTCCTCGCCAGCTCGCTCTCGGGCGTCGCCTCGATCGTGGGGGGCGTGGTCTGGTTCCCCGTGTACGTCCTGCTGCGCCGCTGCGTGCAGGAGGCCGCCGACCTGCCGGACGAGCGGCTCGACGAGCGCGAGGTAGCCGTGCGCGACCGCTGCTACCTGGTGGCCTACCGGCTGATCGGCGGCGCGATCGCGCTCTCGCTCGTCCTCGCCGTCGCGGACGACGCGGCGGACGGCCGGCTCGTGGTGTCGTGGAACGGCCCCTGGGCCGCCGTCCTGCTGCTCTCGGCGGTGCTGCCCAGCGCCGTGCTGGCGCTCGAGCAGGCGTCAGCTCGCGGGGTCGACTGACGCCGGCCGTCGTGACACCCGGGTGACAGCATCATGACGACCGCGTCAGCCAGAGGCCGAACAGCCGTACCGACGCGCACGATAGGTGCATGGAACACCGACCCGCCACCAGCCGCCGCCGGACGCTGGCCCAGGACAAGCAGCAGGCCGCCCGGCTCGGCTACGGCATCGTGGGTCACGAGGTGCGCGACGGCCAGGACGTCGAGAGCTGGGGCCGCGTGGGTCTGGGCAGCACGCTGGAGCGCAGCGAGGGCGCCGGCTGGGTGCTCGTGGCCCGCGACGGCAACGGTCGGCGCACCGCCGGTCCGCTCGAGGTCGGCGTTCCGCAGGACCCCATCGACGACGTCGTGTGGGCGCTGATCGAGCAGGACCGGCCGCGGCACCACCGGTGGGCGCCCGGACGGGACGAGGCCGCGTGCTTCATCGCCGTCTGCGCCGAGGCCACGGCGACGCTGCACCGGGTCGACGACGACTGGTGCCTGTGCATCGCCTGGACCGACGCCACGGCCGACGTCGCCGCCCTGACCGACGTCTGGTCGGCGCGCGAGGCGCTGGTCATCGCCGACCTGGCCCTGCACGAGCGCCGCGAGGCCCGCGCCGTCCCCTCCCGGGCCGCACTCGCCCACTGAGGCGCTGAGCCGGAGTCGACCCGGCTGGGCCGATCATCGAGACGTCACGAACCGGGCACTGGCGAGGGTCTGCGTGCCCCGGTTCTGGTAGCTCGCTGACCAGGTGCCTGGAGGTGGCAGGATCACCGGCAGATGAACCTCGCCGAGCTCGTTCCCGACCCACCGACGGCTGACGCGACGTACGAGACGTTCGTCGCCTGGGTCGCCGACCGCGGCATCACGCTCTATCCCGCCCAGGACGAGGCCCTGCTCGAGCTCGTCACCGGCTCGAACGTCGTCCTGTCGACACCGACCGGGTCGGGCAAGTCGCTGGTGGCCGCGGGCGCCCAGTTCGCCGCCCTCGCCCAGGGCCGGCGCAGCTTCTACACCGCACCGATCAAGGCGCTGGTGAGCGAGAAGTTCTTCGACCTGTGCGCCGCCTTCGGGCCTTCCAACGTCGGCATGATGACCGGCGACGCGACGGTCAACGGCGGCGCGCCGATCATCTGCTGCACCGCCGAGATCCTGGCGAACCTCGCCCTGCGCGAGGGGGCGGCGGCCGACGTCGGCCTGGTGGTGATGGACGAGTTCCACTTCTACGCCGACCCCGAGCGCGGTTGGGCCTGGCAGGTGCCGCTGATCGAGCTGACCGGCGCCCAGTTCCTGCTGATGTCAGCCACCCTCGGCGACGTCACGGCGTTCAGCGAGGCCCTGACCCGGCGCACCGACCGCGACACCGCGGTCGTCACCAGCGCCGACCGGCCGGTGCCGCTGCACTACTCCTACGTCACCACCCCCCTGCACGAGACGCTGGAGGAGCTGCTGTCGACGCACGGTGCGCCGGTGTACGTCGTGCACTTCACCCAGGCGTCCGCGATCGAGCAGGCCCAGGCGCTGATGAGCCTGAACGTGTGCACCCGGGCGCAGAAGGACGCCATCGCCGACCTGATCGGCGACTTCCGGTTCACCGCCGGCTTCGGGCGCACCCTCTCGCGCCTGGTGCGGCACGGGATCGGCGTCCACCACGCGGGCATGCTGCCCAAGTACCGCCGTCTGGTCGAGCAGCTGGCCCAGTCCGGGCTGCTGAAGGTGGTGTGCGGCACCGACACCCTGGGGGTCGGCATCAACGTGCCGATCCGCACCGTGCTGTTCACCGGGCTGACCAAGTACGACGGGGTGCGCACCCGCCACCTGAAGGTGCGCGAGTTCCACCAGATCGCGGGCCGGGCCGGGCGGGCCGGGTTCGACACGGCGGGCACCGTGGTCGTCCAGGCCCCCGAGCACGACGTCGAGAACGCCAAGCGGATCGCCAAGGCGGGCGACGACCCCAAGAAGCTCAAGCGGGTCGAGCGCAAGAAGGCGCCCGAGGGCTTCGTCTCGTGGGGCCGGCCGACCTTCGACCGGCTGATCGCCGGCGAGCCCGAGCTGCTCGTCAGCTCGTTCCGGGTCAACCACGCGATGCTGCTCAACGTCCTGCAGCGCCCCGGGGACGCCTTCACGCACATGCGTCACCTGCTGCTCGACAACGACGCCGCCCCCACCCAACAGCGGGTGATGATCCGTCAGGCGATCAACATCTTCCGCGCGCTGCTGCAGGCCGGTGTGGTCGAGCGCCTCGCGACCCCGGACCACGAGGGCCGCACCGTCCGGCTGACCATCGACCTGCAGGCGGACTTCGCGCTCGACCAGCCGCTGTCGCCGTTCGCCGTGGCGGCGCTCGAGCTGCTCGACCGCGAGGCGCCGACGTACGCGCTGGACGTGCTGTCGATCGTCGAGTCGACCCTGGACGACCCCCGCCAGGTGCTGTCGGCGCAGCGCAACAAGGCCAAGGGCGAGGCCGTGGCCGAGATGAAGCAGCAGGGCATCGAGTACGACGAGCGGATGGAGCTGCTCGAGGACGTCACCTACCCGATGCCGCTGGCCGAGCAGCTGGCCGCCGCGTTCGAGGTGTACCGCGCGGGGCACCCCTGGGTCGCCGACGAGCAGCTGTCGCCCAAGTCGGTGGCGCGCGACCTGTTCGAGCGCTCGATGACGTTCGTCGAGTACGTCGGGCACTACCAGCTCGCGCGGTCCGAGGGGCTGGTGCTGCGCTACCTCGCCGACGCGTTCAAGGCGCTGCGCCGCACCGTCCCGGAGTCCGCCCGCACCGAGGAGCTGGACGACCTGCTCAGCTGGCTCGGCGAGCTGGTGCGCCAGGTCGACTCCTCGCTGCTCGAGGAGTGGCAGGCGCTCAGCGAGCCGGGCGAGGCACCGACGTCCGTGCCGGTCGACGAGCGGCCCCCGCCGCTGACCGCGAACGTCCGGGCGTTCCGCGTGCTGGTGCGAAACGCGATGTTCCGGCGGGTCGAGCTGATGGCGCTGCGGCGCTGGATCGACCTCGGCGAGCTCGACCCGGCCTTCGGCCAGGACGCCTGGGAGGCCGGGATCCGCGCGTACTTCGACCAGCACGACGACCTCGGCACCGGGCCCGACGCGCGCGGCCCGCTGCTGCTGACCATCACCACCGAGCCCGAGCGCTGGGTGGTGCGCCAGACCCTGGACGACCCGGCGGGTGACCACGACTGGGCGATCCTGGCCAGCGTCGACCTGCCCGCCAGCGACGCCGCGGGCACGGCCGTGGTCACCGTCACCGAGGTCGGGCCGCTCTGACGGCGAGACCGCGCTGACGGCCCATCGGCCGGCGTCCGGTGGGCGTGTCGTGCGGTCTGGACGACCGGCGACGTCAGGGTCGGGCCGAGCGCCACCGGCTGAGCGTCTCGATGGCCCGCGAGCGTCGTCGGGCAGCGTGCTGCCACTGCTCGCGGCGGCGCTCGCGCTCCTCGAGGTCGAGCTCGGCGAGCACCCGACCCAGACCCCCGAGCAGGGCGCCGTGCAGCTGCCACTGGGTGGCGTCGGCCCGCGGGTCGACCAGCAGCAGCTCGGTCACCAGCGCGCGGGTGCCGCCCAGCGCCTCCAGGGCCAGAGCCAGCTCGTCCGAGGCGCCGGAGGCGGCGTCGCCCTCGGCACGGGCCAGGGCCCCGAACGACCGCAGCGCCTGCGCCAGCTGGCGCATCAGCTCGGCCAGCACCTCGCGGACGTCGGGGTCCTCGGCCACCGTGCGGACGGCGGGCGCCGACTCGCCGCGCTCGCGGGCCTCCCGCTGGCGGGCCGCCTCCCCCGCCGTGTCGGTGACCGCGCGGAACAGCTGGCGCAACGCGACGGCGGCGTGCTCGAGGGCGTCCAGGTCGAGCCGCAGCAGCGGCAGCCGGTCGGGGGTGCCGACGGCGCGCGGGTTCAGCCGGCGCAGCTCACCCGCGTGGTCGATGGCGGCGTCGGCGCGCACGACGTACCGGTCGAGGCGGCGCACCTCGTCCAGCCACGCGCGGGTCGCCTCGATCGAGTCCGCGCCGGGCAGCTGGTCGGCCACCTGGTCGAGCACCGCCGCCGTCCGCAGCGCAACCACCTCGACCGCCTCGCCGGCGGTGCGGGTCTGCGCCGACGGCGGCAGCAGCACGGACCACAGCACACCGACCGCGGCCCCGACGAGCGTCTCGGCCACCCGGGACGCCGCAGCCTGCTCGGCCGAGCTCACGCCGAGCACGAGCATGGCGCTGATCGGCACCTCCAGCAGGTGCTCGCCCAGCCGCAGCACCTGCCCGATGACGATCGACGCGGCGATGACCGTCCCGAGGCTCCACCAGGTCAGGTCGACCAGTGACGACAGCAGCACCGCCAGGACGACGCCCGAGACCACCGCCAGCACGCGGCGCAGCCCCGTCGTCAGCGTCGCGAACAGGCTGACCTGGACGACCAGCAGGGCCGTGAGGGGGCCGGTGAGCGGTTGGGTGTGCGGGAACAGCAGCCGAGCGACGACGTAGGCGATCACCGCCGGCACGGTCAGCCGGGCCGCCCGCACCGCCGCCGGGCGGCCCCTGCGCCGCACCCGGTCCGTGAAGCGGCCGACGTCCCCCCGGGCGCGCGCCGCCCACCTCGAGGGGTCCGCGCTGTCGCCGGCCATGCCCGAAGGATGGCGCCGGGGCGGTGGACGCGCCACCCCGCCATGTGTCACCCTCGGTGCTCGTCGAAGAACGCGGCGTGAGAAGTACCCTTTTGGCGCAGGCCCAAACCTGCTACAAACAGCTCATAACGACACCGTCGTCGTTCAAGTTCGCGGCCCTGACTGCCGATGCACCAGCCAGACCGACCACCGGACGAGACGGGACGAACCCCCACATGGCCTCGCTGACAACCCCTGCCCGGCGCCTCGGCGTCGCCCTCGCCCTCGGGGGGCTGGCGGTCGCCTCGCTGGCACTGCCCACGGCCCCGTTGACCGAGCGCGCGGCCGCAGCCGGGACGACGACCACGGTCGGCCCCGGCGTTGACCTGCGCGCCGCACTGATCGCCCTCAAGCCCGGCGACACCCTCGCCCTGCTGCCCGGCACCTACGCCAGCGGCATGGTCTCGCCCCCGCCGGTCAGCCTGGCGATCGGCGCCGACCGCAAGATGAGCGTCGGCACGCCGACCCAGCCGATCACGGTGCGGGCCGCCGACCCGGCCGCCCGGCCGCTCATCCTGGGCGAGATCAAGCTGTGGGGCCCGTCGTACTGGGTGCTGGACGGCCTGCGCGTGCAGGCGGTCGACGCCACCCGCGACGCCCTCTACATCGGTGGCGGCCGGGGCTGGGTCGTGCGCAACAGCGAGTTCTTCGGCGCCAGCGCCACCGGCGCCTTCTCGAACGTGACCATCGGCACCGACATCTACGGCAGCGGCTCCCCCAGCGGGTTCGCCTTCACCGGCAACTGCGTGCACGACGCCGGCCACACCACCCGCCGGACCACCGACCACAACATCTACGTGAGCTTCCGGGGCACGCCGTCCTCGGGCGGTGTGATCAGCCGCAACACCATCTTCAACCACCCCAACGGCGCCGGGATCAAGCTCGGCGACGGCGGCGTGCCGGGGGCGGTCGGCCCCTGGGGCGTGAAGGTCACCTACAACACCATCGCGTACGGCGGGCGCCAGGTGCTCCTGCACGGCGACGTCCGCAACAACACGGTGGCTCGCAACATCCTCGCGACCTCGACCCAGCGGTTCACCAGCGTGAACAAGACCACCTCGGTCTACCTCAACCGCGTCGTCGGCGGCGGCAACAGGTTCGCCAACAACTACGCGGCGTCCTCGACGATGTTCTCGTTCGGCACGTCCGCCACGATCGGCGCCGACAACGCCGTACGCACCAGCCCCCGCTTCGCCGGCGCCGGCTGCGACGGCCTACGCCCGACGTACGCGAAGGCCGTGGCCTACGGCCGCTACGGCTCGGGAGCGCTGCCGCGATGGTGACCCGCCGGATCGGCGCCGCCGCCGCCCTGTCGGCCGTGGCCCTGTCCAGCTTCCTCGCGCCCGGGGCGCCGCTGACCGAGCGCGCGAGCGCCGCGGGCCGCACCGTGACCGTGGGGCCGGGCGCCGACCTCAAGGCCGCCCTGATCGGACTGCACGCCGGCGACACGCTGGCCCTGCGACCCGGGACCTACCGCACCGGGATGATCTCGCCGCCACCCGCGACGCTGGGCATCTCGCCGGACCGCAAGCTGCACCAGGGGACCGCCGGCGCGCCGATCACCGTGCGTGCCGCCGACCCGCGCAACCGCCCGCTGATCCTGGGTGAGCTCAAGCTGTGGGGTCTGCGCTACTGGCGCCTGGACGGGCTTCGCGTGCAGGCCGTCGACGCCACCCGGGACGCGCTGTACCTCGGGGGCGGCCAGGGCTGGGTCGTGCGCAACAGCGAG
Source organism: Actinomycetales bacterium (assembly GCA_038322575.1). GTDB lineage: Bacteria > Actinomycetota > Actinomycetes > Actinomycetales > Angustibacteraceae > JACMOY01. The sequence goes on along the minus strand of JBBQGB010000005.1, from coordinate 55,702 downwards.
TTCTTCGGTGCCAGCCGCACCAACGCGTTCTCGAACGTGACGATCGGCAGCGACCTGTACGGCAGCGGGGCACCGCGCGGGTTCACGTTCACCGGCAACTGCGTCCACGACGCGGGGCGCAGCACGCGGAACGGCACCGACCACAACATCTACGTCAGCTTCGCGGGCGACGCCACGTCCGGCGGCGTGATCAGCCGCAACGTGATCTTCAACCACACCAACGGGGTCGGGATCAAGCTCGGCGACGGCGGCGTGCCGCGAGCGCCCGGGCCGTGGAACGTGACCGTCGCCTACAACACCATCGCCCAGGGCGGGCGGCAGATCTTCCTGCACGGCGACGTCCGCAACAACACCGTCGCGCGCAACCTGCTGTCGAGCTCGACCCAGCGCTTCCCGCAGCTGAGCACGACCACGTCGGTCTACCTGAACAAGGTGGTCGGGGGCGGCAACACGTTCGTCAACAACTACGCGGCGTCCTCGACGCTGTTCGCGTGGGGTGGCAACGCGCGCATCGGCGTCGACAACGCGGTGCGGGCCAACCCGCGCTTCGCCGGAGCGGGCTGCTCCGGGTTCCGGCCCGGCGTGGTCCGGGCCACGCTCTACGGCCGCTACGGGACCGGGTCGCTGCCGACTCGCTGAGCCCGCTCAGCCGCCGCGGGTCTCGGGCGCCGTCGTCTGGGTCGCGTCCTTCGCCGAGCCTGACCCCGAGTCGGACGAGTCACCGGACGTCTCGGACGTCGAGGTCTCGGAGGTCGGCGAGGGGGCGGACGTCGAGCTCCCGGAGCGGTCGCCGGTGGACGAGGGCGTCCGGTCCGTCGTCGACGGCTCTGGCGTCGAGCGGTCGGACGCCGAGGTCGTGCCGGTCGTGGGACGCACCGCGTCGCGCCCCCTGCGCCCGGACGTCGACGCCCCCGCTGTCGTGGGGGCAGGTGCCGGCACCCGCCCGCTGCCGTCGGTGGACGTGGAGGCCGGACCGGTCGTGCTCGGGGGCACCACCACGGCGGGCGTCGTCGTCGAGGTCGTCGACGGGTCGACCGTCTCGTCCCCGGTGGTGGCTGGGGTGATGACGCGGACCGTGGTCTTGGGGTCGTACCGCAGGGCCTGACCCACCACAACGGACGCCGCCACGGCGGCCGCGGCGAGGACCCCGACGGCGACCCGCCCGACCACGGCTGGCACCACGAGTCGCCGCGGGGCGGCCGGACGGCCCAGCGGCTGGACCCCCTCGGGTTGCACCCCCGGCGTCGTACGGCCCGTGGCGATCCCGAGCGGCAGGTAGGCGGCCAGCGCCGCCGTGGGGCGCGGCGCGGGTGCCCGCGAGGGCCGGCCCAGCCGCGACAGGGCGGCACCCAGCTCGGCGTCGGGTCCTTGAGGTCCCGCGCCGAGCAGCGCGTCGAGCTCGTCGTCGGAGGTCATGTCGTCCTGGTCATCGGTGCGGGCGGCCCCGAGGTCACGGTCGGCCGGGTGCCCGTGGGGGCGGTCGCGTCCCAGGCAGCGCCCGGCTCCTGGGCCGCGCACCGACGCAGCGTCGCGATCGCCCGGTGCTGCAGCTGCTTGACCGCGCCCTGGCTGCGGCCGAGCACGGCGGCGACGTCCGCGACGTCCAGCCCGGCCACGACCCGCAGCAGCAGCACCTCACGCTGCGCGGGGGCCAGGGCACCGAGCCAGCGCTGCAGCTGCTCGCCGTACAGGTCGCGGACGGCGTCCTCCTCGGCGCTGTCGGCCCGGCGCGGGTCGGCGTCCTCCTCGAACGGGCGCAGGGCCATCGCCCGCGGGCCGAACCGGCGGCGGATGTCGTCGACCGCCTTGTGGTGCGCGAGGGTGAACACGAACCGGCGGAACTGCGTGCCCCCACCCACGAAGTCACCGATCCGGGCGAACGCCGCCGCGAAGACCTCGCTGGTCACGTCGTCGACGTCGAGCACCCCGCGGCTGCGCACGTACGCCGCCACGGTCGGGGCAAGACGCAGCCAGAGCTCGCCGAAGGCCTCGGTGTCGGCGGCGCGGGCCGCCTGCACCAGGGTGTCCTCGTCGCGCACGTGACCTCCCTGCGGGCTGGGTTCCCCATGGCACCACGTCCCGAAGCCACCACGCGGCCGCTGACCCGATGGTTCAGGTCAGCGCGGGCAGTGCTCCGAACGGATGATCTCGCGCGGCACCGTACCTTCACGCCGTGATCTGCCGATAACCCAGCGACATCGCAGTCCGCGATCCCTCTCACCAGGAGTCCCTCATGCGCGTTCGTTCCGTCGTCGCCCTCGCCTCCACCCCCGTCCTGCTCCTGCTGACCGCCCACCCCGCGGCGGCCGGTGGCAGCACCCCGACCTGCCTGGGCCACCGAGCCACGATCGTCGGCACCGATCACCACGACGTGCTGCGCGGGACGTCGCACGCCGACGTCATCGTCGCCCGCGGTGGTGCGGACACCGTGTACGCCGGTGGCGGCAACGACCTGATCTGCGCCGGCGACGGCGACGACGTCGTCCACGGTGGGGCCGGCAACGACCGGATCCTCGCCGGGGCGGGCGCCGACCGCGTGTACGGCGAGGCCGGTGACGACCTCGAGATGGGCCACGACGGCAACGACTACATCAACGGGGGTACCGGTGACGACCACCTCGTCGGGGGCGCCGGCAACGACGTCGAGATCGGTGGCGCCGACGACGACGTGATCAGCGGCGGCACCGGCAACGACGTCGAGCACGGGCAGGCCGGCGACGACCACCTGTCCGGTGACAGCGGGCGCGACCACCTGGTCGGTGGCGCTGACGACGACGCGCTCGAGGGTGGCGGTCAGGACGACGTCGTCGAAGGCGGCGCGGGTGCCGACCACGTCGACGGTGGCACGGGCGCCGACGAGTGCGACGACGACGGCGCGGCCACGGCCTGCGACGACGACCAGGGCGAGGACGAGGCCGGCGACAGCTCGCACGACGGCCTGTCGCTGAACGCCGCCTTCGCGCACGCCTGACCGATCGTCCTACCGCACCTTCGCCACAGGGTGGGCCCAGCAGGGCGCCGTACCCCCACCTCGTGGCGAAGGTGCGGTCGCGTGGTCAGCCCAGGCGACGCCGCGAGCTGATGACGCCGGTGTCGAACCCGGCCAGGTGCAGCCCGCCGTGGAACCGCGCGTGCTCGATCTTCAGGCACCGGTCCATGACGACGTCCAGCCCGGCCGCCTCGCCGCGCTGCGCCGTGGCCTCGTCCCACAGCCCCAGCTGCAGCCACAGGGTCGACGCGCCGACGTCGAGCGCCTCGTCCAGGACGCCGGGCAGGTCGGCGGGCTTGCGGAACACGTCGACCAGGTCGGGCTTGACCGGCAGCGACGCCAGGGTGGGATAGACCGGGCGGCCGAGGATCTCGGTGGCCGCCGGGTTGACGAAGTACACGTCGTAGTCGCTGGAGGACAGCAGGTACGTCGCGACGAAGTAGCTCGCCCGGCTGGGGTTGGCCGAGGCGCCGACCATCGCGACCGTGCGGGTGCGGCGCAGCAGACGCAGGCGCTCGCGGGCACCTGGCCCCTCCCAGGTGCGGGTGGTCACGACGCGTCCTTGGTGGCAGCGGTCAGCGCCTGGTCGAGGTCCCACAGCACGTCCTCGACGTCCTCGAGGCCGACGCTGATCCGGACCAGGTCCGGGGGCACCCCCGCCGCCTCGAGCTGGTCGTCGCCCAGCTGCTGGTGGGTGGTGCTTCCCGGGTGGATCACCAGGGTGCGGGCGTCGCCGATGTTTGCCAGGTGGCTGCACAGCTGCAGCGACTCGATGAAGGTGCTCGCCGCCGCCCGACCACCGCGGACGCCGAACGAGAAGACCGCGCCGGGGCCGAGCGGCAGGTAGCGCGCGGCACGCTCGTGGTGCGGGTGGTCGGGCAGGCCGGCCCAGCGCACCCACGCGACCCGGGCGTCGGCGTCCAGCCAGCGGGCGACCGCGTGGGCGTTCGCGAGGTGGGCGTCCATCCGCTGCGGCAGCGTCTCGATGCCCTGCAGCAGCAGGAAGGCCGAGTGCGGCGAGAGGCTGGCCCCGACGTCCCGCAGCTGCTCGCTGCGCAGCTTGGTCAAGAACCCGTACTCGCCGAAGTTCTCCCACCACGTGACCCCGCCGTACGACGCGGTCGGCTCGGTCATGGTGGCGAACCGGCCGCTGCCCCAGTCGAAGCGGCCGGACTCGATCACGACCCCGCCGAGCGTCGTGCCGTGGCCGCCGAGGAACTTGGTGACCGAGTGGATGACGATGTCGGCGCCGTGCTCGATCGGGCGGCACAGGTACGGCGTCACCGTCGTCGCGTCCACGACCAGCGGCAGCCCGACGGCGTGTGCCACCTCGGCGAGCCCGGCGAGGTCGGCGACGTCGCCGCTGGGGTTGGACACGACCTCGGCGAAGACCAGCTTCGTGCGGTCGGTGATGGCCGCCGCGTAGTCGGCCGGGTCAGTGCCGGCCACGAAGGTCGTCTCGACCCCGAAGCGGCGCAGGGTGACGTCCAGCTGGGTCAGCGTCCCGCCGTACAGGGACGACGAGGCCACGATGTGGTCGCCGGCGCCGGCGAGCGCGGCGAAGGTGAGGAACTCGGCGGCCTGACCGCTGGCCGTCGCCACCGCGCCGATGCCACCCTCGAGGCTGGCGAGGCGCTCCTCGAGCGCCGCGACGGTCGGGTTGCCGATGCGGGTGTAGATCGACCCGTACTTCTGCAGCGCGAACAGGCTCGCGGCGTCGGCGGTGTCCTCGAACACGAAGCTGGTGGTCTGGAAGATCGGTACGGCCCGGGCGCCGGTCGTGGGGTCGGGGCCGCCGCCGGCGTGCAGGGCGCGGGTGCGAAACCCCCAGGTGCGATCGCTCATGACCCGAGTCTAGGCATCGGGGGATCCGAACCGTTGCACGAAGTTACCCACCGGTAGCATCATGGGTTACCGGTCGGTAACGTCGACCGCGCACCCCCCTGACGGCACGCGCGCGAGGAGCAGCATGGGTCACTACCGGTCCAACGTCCGCGACCTGGAGTTCAACCTGTTCGAGGTCTTCGACCGCCAGCAGGTGCTCGGCACCGGGCGCTACGCGGACGTGGACGTCGACACCGCGCGCGAGATGGTGCGCGAGATGGCCCGGCACGCCGAGAACGAGCTGGCCGAGTCGCTGCTGGAGTCCGACCGCAACCCACCGGTGTTCGACCCCGCGACCCACCGGGTGGCCCTGCCCGAGGCGTTCCGTCGCAGCTACCGCGCCTACGTGGACGCGCAGTGGTGGCGGATGGACGTCCCGGTCGAGCTCGGTGGCACCGTCGTCCCGCCGTCGCTGCGCTGGGCCCTGGCCGAGCTGGTGCTCGGCGCGAACCCGGCCGTGCACATGTACTCGTCGGGCTTCTCGTTCAGCAAGGTCCTGCACCTGCTGGGCACCCCCGAGCAGCAGGTGCTCGCCCGGCACGTCGTCGAGGGCCGCTGGGGCGCGACGATGGTGCTCACCGAGCCGGACGCCGGCTCCGACGTCGGAGCCGCCCGCACCTCGGCGGTGCAGCAGCCCGACGGCACCTGGCACCTGCGCGGGGTCAAGCGGTTCATCACCAGCGGCGACGCCGACATCTTCGACAACGTCGTGCACTTCGTCCTGGCCCGGCCGCAGGGTGCCGGCCCGGGCACCAAGGGCCTGAGCCTGTTCATCGTGCCGACGTTCCACGTGGACCCGGCCACCGGCGCCCTCGGCGAGCGCAACGGCGCCTTCGTCACCGGCGTCGAGCACAAGATGGGCCTGAAGGTCTCGACCACCTGCGAGGTGCGCTTCGGCGAGGTCGACGACATCCCGGCGGTCGGCACCCTGCTCGGCGACGTCCACGACGGCATCGCGCAGATGTTCACCATCATCGAGTTCGCCCGGATGATGGTCGGCACCAAGGCGATCGCGACCCTGTCGACGGGGTACCTCAACGCCCTGGACTTCGCCAAGACGCGGGTGCAGGGCGCCGACCTGACCCGGATGACCGACAAGACCGCGCCGCGGGTGACGATCACCCACCACCCCGACGTCCGCCGCTCGCTGATGCTGCAGAAGGCGTACGCCGAGGGGTTGCGCGCGCTCGTCCTGTTCACCGCGTGCCAGCAGGACACCGTCGACCTGGCCGGGCACGCGCCGGGTGAGGCGTTCACGCCCGGCACCCCGCAGGACCTGGCCGCCCGGCTCAACGACCTGCTGCTGCCCCTGGTCAAGGGGTGCGGCTCCGAGCGCGCCTGGGTGCTGCTCGGCACCGAGTCGCTGCAGACCCTGGGCGGCTCGGGGTTCCTGCAGGACTACCCGATCGAGCAGTACGTGCGCGACGCCAAGATCGACACCCTCTACGAGGGCACGACCGCGATCCAGGGGCAGGACTTCTTCTTCCGCAAGATCGTCCGCGACCAGGGGCTCGCCTGGGGTCACCTGTGCGCCCAGATCCACGAGCTCGCCAAGGGCGGCGACGGGCAGAGTCTCGCGACCGAGCGCGAGCTGCTCGGACGGGCCCTGGACGACGTCCAGGCGATCGTGGCCCACCTGGTCGGGGCGCTGACGGCGTCCGACCCGCGCACCGGCGGCGACCCGGCCGAGCTGTACAAGGTCGGCCAGAACACCTCGCGGCTGCTGCTGGTGACCGGTGACCTCGTGGTCGGCTGGCTGCTGCTGCGCCAGGCCGAGGTGGCGCAGACGGCGCTGGCCGGGGACCTGTCGCCGGCCGAGCGGTCGTTCTACATCGGCAAGGTGGCCGCCGCCTCGTTCTTCGCCCGCACGGTGCTGCCGACGATCGGCGCGCAGCGGGCCATCGCCGAGGCCGTCGACAACGCGCTGATGGAGGTGCCCGAGAGCGCGTTCTGAGACCTACGGGCGCGTCGGGGTGCGAGCCTGGCGACGGCGTGTCTTACTGGGGCCGTTCGCGGGTCGGTCCGACCCGCACGAGTCGGAGGTTTCGTGATGGGCATCGGCGCAAGCATCTTCCTGATCGCCGTCGGGCTGATCCTCGCCCTCGCGGTGGACGCCCAGGTCTCGGGCATCGACATCAAGACCATCGGCTGGATCCTCGTCGCCGTGGGCGTCATCGGGCTGGCCCTCACCGCGATGATCTTCGGGCCGCGGCGGCGCACCGTGCGCACCGAGACCGTCGTGCGCGACGCGGGCGTCGTCCGCGAGACGCCGGTCGTCGAGGAGCGCCGCTACCGCGAGGACATCTGAGCGCAGGCTCAGCCCTGGGGACGACCCGCGTCGTGCTGACGCAGGTCGTCCCCTTGCGTGTGCCGCAGCAGGATGAACTGGGTGATGCCGCTGCCCAGCAGGCCGCCGGTGAACACCTCGCGGGCCAGGTCGGCGTCGGCGAGCGCGATCAGCGCCGAGACGACGGACGCGGCCAGCAGCGCTGCGAGCACCAGCGGGGCACCGGTGCCGACGACATAGCGGGTCCAGGACCGGCCCGACCGACGCCACGCCAGCGGCAGCGCGACCGCGCACAGCAGCGCGGCGCCGACGTACAGCACCATCACATCCGCCGGTCGGCGAGCACGGGGAACCCGGCGCGGACGTCCGCCAGCCCGGCGACGTCGATGCCCACCGATAGGACCTGCTGGTCGGCGCCGGCCTCGGCGAGCACCTCGCCGGCCGGGCCGATCACCGCGCTGAGCCCACCCATCGTGTGCCCGGCGTGGGTGCCCGCGGTGTTGCAGGCCAGCACGAACGCCTGGTTCTCGATGGCGCGCGCGCGGGCCAGCAGCGACCAGTGGCCGACCCGGGTCTGCGGCCACGCCGCCGGCATCACGACCAGCTCGGCGCCGGCCTCGCCCAGGCGCCGGAACAGCTCGGGGAAGCGCAGGTCGTAGCAGGTGACCAGGCCCAGGCGGACGTCGTCCCCGCCCGTGGCGGGCCGCGACACCTGCACGGTCACGACGTCGGCGCCCGCCTCGAGCAGGGCGGGCTCGCCGGCGCCGAAGCCGAACCGGTGGATCTTGCGGTAGGTGGCGAGGCGCTCGCCGTACGGGCCGAGCACGATCGAGGTGTTCCACCGGCCGCGGCCCTCGACCCCCCGGTCGGCGCCGTCGGGTGACTGCTCGATGATCGACCCGGCGTGCAGCACCACGCCCGCGTCGCGAGCGGCCTCGGCCATGGCGCCCACGGTCGGGCCGTCCAGCGGCTCGGCGCGTTCGGCCCACTCGCGGTAGGCGAACCCGCCGGGAGCCCACAGCTCGGGCAGCACCACCAGGTCGTGCCCGGCCTGGGCGCGCACCAGGTCGGCGGCGCGCGCCACGCGCTGGGCGACCGGCTCGGTGTCGTCGTACCCCAGCTGGATCAGCGCGACCCGCATCGGGGTCGTCATCGCGATGCCCTCTCGTCGTGCGCCGACAGAGCGGCGAGGCGGGCGTTGTAGTCGTTCAGCTCGGCGTCCCCGTCGCGGTCGGCGGCCCGGTCGCTGCGCCGGGTCTCACGGTCGTCTGACCGCACCCAGGCCAGGGCCACGCCCATCCCGAGCAGCAGGGTGGGCAGCTCGCCGATGCCCCAGGCGATGCCGCCGCCGTACTGCTGGTCGGCGAGCGGGGTGCGCCCCCAGGTGCGCCCGAGCGCGCCCAGGACGTCGGGCGCGAGCAGGCTGGTGCCCTGCAGCAGCGAGATCGCGAAGAACGCGTGGAACGCCATCGTCGCGAACAGCACCAGCAGCCGCAGGGGGTACGAGGGCCGGGCCGGGCCGGGGTCGACCCCGACGAGCACCGAGGCGAACAGGTAGCCGGTGAGCAGGAAGTGCACGTGCATCAGGACGTGACCGGTGTGGGTGCGCAGCGACAGCTCGAACAGCGGCGAGTAGTAGAACGCGATCAGGCTGACGGTGAACAGCCCCGCGGCGACCACCGGCTGGCTGAGCACCGTGAGGAACCGGGAGTGGACGACGACGAGCAGCCACTCGCGCGGGCCCCGGCTGCCGTCGCGCCGGCCGGTCAGCGCGCGCAGCGCCACGGTCACCGGACCGCCGAGCACCAGCAGTGGGGGCACGATCATCGTCAGGGTCATGTGGCCCAGCATGTGGGCGCTGAACAGCACCCGGCCGTAGATGCCGGGCGCGCCGCTGGTGACCCAGACCAGCACCGCGCAGCCCAGCAGCCACGACAGGGTGCGCAGCACCGGCCAGCGGTCGCCGCGGGCCGCCATCCGCCGGACGCCGGCCAGGTAGGCCACCGCGAGCACGCCCGCGACCACGGCCCACAGCAGGTCCAGCCGCCAGGCGCTGAGCCAGGTGCCGGCCCCCAGCGGGCCGGGCAGCGGGTAGCCGGTGATGGACTGGGCGAGGGTCGCCTGCGCCGGGGGCGCGTCGGGCACCGGCGGCGCGCTGGCCGACAGCGCCGCGCCCAGACCCATCGCCGCGCCCATCAGCACCAGCTCGCCCGCGACCAGCCGCCAGAACGCGGTGGACGACCCGGTGCGGACGGCGGCCAGCGCGGTGGCGCGGTGCCACCACCCGGCGAGCCCCAGCAGCAGCAGCAGACCGGCCTTGGCCAGCACGAGCGCGCCGTATGAGGACAGCAAGGCGGACGCGTCACCGACCCGGACGTAGGCGTTGACCACCCCCGACAGGGCCACCAGCGCGAAGCACGCGAGGGCGAGGGTGGAGTACCGCCGGGCCACCACCGGCAGCTGCGGCCCGAGCCGGCCGCGCAGCAGCAGCAGAGCGGCCAGGCCCCCGACCCAGACGCTGACCCCGACCAGGTGCAGGGCCAGGCTGTCGACGGCCAGCTCGTGCCCGCGGGCACCGGCAGCGTGCCCGGTCAGCGCCAGGGGCACCAGCGCGAGCAGCGCGAGGACGGCCATCGCGCCGACCGTGCCGGGCCGAGTGGCCAGGCCCGAGCCGGTGGCGACGACGGCAGCGAGCAGGGTGCTGACCAGCACCGCCCGAAGCAGGTCCAGCTGGGGGACGAACGTGACCAGCTGGTCGAGGAACCCCGGCGCGCTGGGCGCGACGCCCGCGACGCTGGCGTAGGTGAGGACCGCGACGACCAGGCCGAGGACCACCCACGCGGTCGCGGCCGCGGCGGCCCAACGGGTCGCGACCAGCGCCACGCCGGCCAGTCGGCCGTCGTCCGCCGCGTCGGTGCGGCGCGGTGACCCGTCGGTGCGCCAGCCCACGGCGGGCAGGGCGAACGCCGCGAGCACCAGGACGCCGACGGTCAGGGCGGCTGCGACGTCACGCAGCGACTGGGCGACCGGCAGCCCCCACCGGGTCGCCGCCCCCGGGTCGGCGACCAGCGTGGCCGCGGCGCCGCCGGTGACCGCCAGACCGGCCACCACGGCGAGGACCGCGGTCGCGCCCAGGCCGACGGCCGGAGCACCAGCCGGGGTGGAGCGGGTCGTCAGCACCGTCCCAGGGTAGGCGCCCTCACCGACAGGCACCCAGGGTGCAGCGGTCGCCGCGGCCCTCACCCGCACGGGTGCACGAGCTTGCCTCCTCGGGGAATACCCGCCATCATCGCCGGAGTTAGTTGCATGCGACACGCAAGTTTCCCCACCGGACGAGAGGACGACCGTGCCCCAGACCGCAGCGGACGTCAGCAGCCAGCTCGTGCGGTTGATGCGCCTGATCGGCAGCGTCAAGGCCCAGTCGGCCGCGCGCACCCCCAACGGCGTCGAGTGGTCGACGTACAACGTGCTGTTCCACCTGGTCAACGACGGGCCACAGCGGTCCAAGGCCCTGGCCGACCGGATGCACTCCGACCCCTCGACCGTCAGCCGGCAGGCCGCCTCGCTCGTCGAGCTCGGCCTCGTCGACCGCCAGCCCGACCCCGATGACCGGCGCGCCGCCGTCCTCGCGGCCTCAGCCGCCGGGCACGAGCTGTTCGCCACCATGCGCGCCCACCGCGACCAGATGTTCGACGCCGTCCTCGCCGACTGGTCGCCGCAGGACGTCGACACCTTCACCGGCCTGCTCGCCCGCTTCAACGCCGACTTCGAGACCCACATCGTCGACGTGCTGCACATGGTGCAGCTCGACGCCGCCGCCGCGCACCGCACACCCACGTTGCAGGAGACCTCATGAGCACCGACGCCCAACCCGTAGCCGCCGTCGCCGGCGCCCCCGCCGCGCCGACCAGCGGCCCGCTCAGCCACCGGCAGATCCTCACGATCCTCGCCGGCCTGATGATGGGCATGTTCCTCGCCGCCCTCGACCAGACGATCGTCGCGAGCGCGATCCGCACCATCGCCGACGACCTGCAGGGGCTGTCGGTGCAGGCGTGGGTGACCACGGCCTACCTGATCACCTCGACGATCACCACGCCGCTGTACGGCAAGCTCAGCGACATCTACGGTCGCAAGCCGCTGTTCATCACCGCGATCTCGGTGTTCATCGCCGGGTCGGCCCTGAGCGCGTTCGCGACCTCGATGTACATGCTCGCGGCGTTCCGCGCCGTCCAGGGCCTGGGCGCCGGTGGCCTGTTCTCCCTCGCCCTTGCCATCATCGGCGACATCGTCTCGCCGCGTGAGCGGGCCAAGTACCAGGGCTACTTCCTGGCCGTGTTCGGCACCTCGAGCGTGCTCGGCCCGGTCGTCGGCGGCTTCTTCGCCGGTGCCGACTCGATCCTGTCGATCACCGGCTGGCGCTGGGTGTTCCTCGTCAACGTGCCGATCGGGATCATCGCGCTGTTCGTGGTCAACCACACGCTCAACATCGAGCACCACCCGCGCCAGTCCCGCATCGACTGGTGGGGTGCCACCGCCCTCGTCGTCGGCCTGGTGCCGTTGCTGACCATCGCCGAGCAGGGCCGCACCTGGGGGTGGGGCTCCGGCCGAGCGATCACCTGCTACGTCGTGGGTGGCATCGGCGTCATCGGGTTCCTGCTGGCCGAGAAGGCGATGGGTGACGACGCCCTGATCCCGCTGCGCCTGTTCAAGGGACGCACGGTGGCCGTCAGCACCGTGGCCAACGTCGTCATCGGCATGGCGATGTTCGGTGGCATCTCGGTGCTGCCGCTCTACCTACAGATCGTCAAGGGCGCGAGCCCGACCGCCGCCGGGCTGCAGCTGCTGCCGCTGACCCTGGGCATCATGACCGCCTCGATCTTCTCGGGTCAGATGATCTCGCGCACGGGCCGGTACAAGATCTTCCCGATCATCGGCACCTCGCTGATGCTGATCGGCCTGATCCTGTTCAGCCGGGTCGGCGCCGACACCCCGCTGTGGCAGACCTGCATCGTCATGCTGATCTTCGGCTTCGGTCTCGGCAACAACCTGCAGCCGCTGGTGCTGGCGATCCAGAACGCCGTCTCCCCCCGCGACATCGGCGTCGGGACGTCGTCGGCCACGTTCTTCCGTCAGATCGGCGGCACCCTGGGCGTCGCGATCTTCCTGTCGATCCTGTTCAGCTCGCTGCCCGGCAAGCTGTCCGGGGCCATCGCCGCCATGGCTCCGGCCGATCGCGCCGCCCTCGGGCGAGCCGTGCCGGCCGGCGGGGCCGACGTCCTGAACGACTCCTCGATCATCCAGCGGCTGCCCGACGCGCTCGCCCGCCCGTTCCTGGTGAGCTTCTCGCAGGCGATGGACCTGGTCTTCATCTCGGCCGCCGTCGTGGCCGCGATCGGGCTGGTCGTGGTGGTGTTCCTGCCCCAGGTGCCGCTGCGCACGCAGTCCGGCCTCGAGGCCGCCGCCGCCGAGCGCGAGCAGGAGGCCGCCAAGCTCGCCGGCTGACCGGCCTCGCTCGTCGAGACCTCACGATCGGGGCACCCGGGACGGTCCGGGTGCCCCGATCGTGCGTTCTCGATGGCCCTGTGGACGGCGCCCGCGGCGCCGGGCGGAGAACGATCACGCTGGGGGATGGCCCAAACCAGCGCCTTGCCGCCCCGGTTGCTCGAGGGCCCGTTCACGGTCGCGCAGGCTGCGGCGCTCGGCGTCAGTCCCGACGTCCTGCGTGGGGGCCGCTTTCGAACCGTCGCTCGCGGCGTCCGCGTCCGGGCCGACCACCCGGACGGGCTCGAGCTGCGGTGTCGCGCGCTGGCCCTGCTGCTGCCGACCGACGCCGTGTTCAGCCACCTGACCGCCGCGCGCCTGCGCCAGCTGCCCGTGCCTGGCCACTGCGGTCCGCTCGGGTGGCCCGCCGACGAACCGCTCGAGGTCACGTGTCCCAGCAGGGCCGTTCGGCACGACGGCGTCCGCGGGCACGTGGGGCAGGTGGCGGAGGTGCGGACGGTCAACCACGGGCTCCGGGTCACCTCGGCTGCTCGGACCTGGGCAGACCTCGCGTCCAGGCTCGGCCTCGATGACCTGGTCGTCCTCGGGGACGCTGTCCTGCGACACGGCTGGGCTGATGTCGTCGAGCTCACCGCGATGGCCGCCCGGCCCGGCCGCCGTGGCAACCGCCGGATGCGGGCCGCGATCCCGCTCCTCGAGCCGCGCACCGACTCGCCGATGGAGACCCGTCTGCGACTGCTGATCGTCCGCGCCGGGCTCCCACGCCCGGTGGCCGGACGCGACGTCGTCGTGGACGGCGGGTGGCTGGCCCGACCGGACCTGTCCTACCCCGCCCTGCAGATAGCGATCGAGTTCGACGGCGACCACCACCGAACGTCGCGAGCGCAGTGGCAGCGCGACATCGGACGGCGACGGCTGCTCGAGGACGCCGGATGGCTGCTCATCGTGCTGACGGCCGACGACGTGCTGCGCCACCCCGAGCTGATGGTGGACCGGGTGCGGCGTGCCATCGCTGCACGAAGTCCCCGGTGAGCTCCCGAGATGCCACGAACGGGGCACCCGGCGTCCGTCAGGTGCCCCGTTCGTGGTGTCTCGCTGAGGAGTCGCGTCAGGTCAGGTCCAGAGCAGGGCGGTGTCGGGGCGCTCGAGGACGGCGGCGACGTCGGCCAGGAACCGGCTGCCGAGGTCGCCGTCGACCATCCGGTGGTCGAAGCTGAGGGCGAGGGTGGTGACCTGGCGCGGGACGACCTTGCCCTTGTGCACCCACGGCTTGGCCCGAACGGCGCCGAACGCGAGGATCGCGGCCTCGCCCGGGGGCAGGATCGGCGTCCCGGTGTCGACCCCGAAGACCCCGACGTTGGTGATCGAGATCGTGCCCCGGGCCATCTGCTCGGGCTGGGTGCGCCCCTCGCGAGCCGTCGCCACGAGCTCGCCGAACGCGGCGGCCAGGTCGTGCAGCGACAGGGTGTCGGCGTCCTTGACGTTGGGGACGACGAGCCCGCGGGGGGTGGCCGCGGCGATCCCGAGGTTGACGTAGTGCTTGACGACGATCTCGCCGGACGCCGCGTCCCACGAGGCGTTGACCCCGGGGTTGCGCCGCACCGCCATCAGCAGCGCCTTGGCCACGAGCAGCAGCGGTGAGACCTTGACGTCGGCGAAGTCGCGGTGGGAGCGCAGCCGCTCGACCAGCTTCATCGTCCGGGTGACGTCGACGGTGACGAACTCGGTGACGTGCGGCGCCGAGAAGGCGCTGGCCACCATCGCCTCGGCCGTCGCCTTGCGCACGCCCTTGACCGGCACCCGCGTCTCGCGCGCTGAGCCGGTGGACGTGGGGACCTCCGGGTCGGCCGATGCGGTGCCGACCCCCAGCACGTCGTCGCGGGTGACCCGGCCGAGCGGGCCGGTGGGGGTCAGGTCGCGCAGGTCGACACCGAGGTCCTTGGCCAGCTTGCGCACCGGCGGCTTGGCCAGCACCTGACCGTGGGCGCCCGCCGCGGCGCCGGTGGCGGCCCGGGCGTGCGCCAGCTGGTGCTGACGCCGGTGCGGCTCGGGCCGCGGGGCGTCGGCCTCCTCGGCCAGCCGCGGCTCGACGATCCGGCCGATCTCGAAGCCGCCGTGCCGCTGGGGCTTGACCTGTCGCTCGGCCAGCGAGTCGACGTTGGCCTTGCGCGGACGCCGGACCGCCGACGTCGTGCGCGGGCCGTACCCGACCAGCACCGACGTGCGACCACCGGGCGCCGGGCCGCCGATCAAGCCCGGCTCGACCGGGACGTCGGCCGGTGCGACGGCGACCTCGGTGGCCGCCGGGGGCACGCCCGGCAGCGCGGCCGGCGGGCCGGCGGGCTGCTCGGGGGCCACGGCCGCGCCGACGGGTCGCACCGCGATGATCGGCGTCCCGACGGCGACGGTCTGGCCCTCGGCGACGAGCAGCTCGGCGACGGTGCCGGCGTACGGCGAGGGCAGCTCGACGAGCGACTTGGCCGTCTCGATCTCGACCAGGACGTCGTTGATGCCGACGACGTCGCCGACCGCGACCCGCCAGCTGACGATCTCGGCCTCGGTCAGGCCCTCACCCACGTCGGGGAGGCGGAAGCGCTGCAGATCCGACACGTGCTTCCCCTTGCTCAGTGGCTCAGTGAGCGGTCGACGGCGTCGAGCACCCGGTCCAGATCGGGCAGGAACTCCTCCTCGAGCTTGCTCGGCGGGTACGGGATGTCGTACCCCCCGACCCGCAGCACGGGAGCCTGCAGGCTGTAGAAGCAGCGTTCGGTGATGCGCGCGGCGATCTCGGCGCCCATGCCGAGGAAGGTGGGCGCCTCGTGGACGACCACCAGCCGGCCGGTCTTCTCGACCGAGGCGGCCAGCGTGTCGACGTCCAGCGGCGAGAGCGAGCGCAGGTCGACGACCTCGAGGCTGCGTCCCTCGTCGGCGCCGGCCGTCGCGGCCTCGACGCAGGTCTTGACCATCGGGCCGTACGCCGCGAGCGTGACGTCGGTGCCCTCACGCAGCACCCGCGCCCGGTGCAGCGGCATGGCGTCCGCGAGGCTCATCGCCTCGGGCAGGTCGGCCTTCTCCCAGTAGCGCCGCTTGGGCTCGTAGAAGATGACGGGGTCGTCACTGGCGATGGCCTGCTGGATCATGAAGTGGGCGTCGACGGGGTCCGAGCAGCACACGACCCGAAGGCCCGCGGTGTGGGCGAAGTACGCCTCGTTGCTCTCGCTGTGGTGCTCGACCGCGCCGATGCCGCCGCCGACCGGGATGCGGACGACGACGGGCAGGGCGATGTCGCCGAGCGAGCGGGCCCGCATCTTGGCCAGCTGGCTGACGATCTGGTCGAAGGCGGGGTAGACGAAGCCGTCGAACTGGATCTCGCAGACCGGGCGGTAGCCGCGCAGCGCCAGTCCGATCGCCGTCCCGATGATGCCGGACTCGGCCAGCGGGGTGTCGATGACGCGGTGCTCGCCGAAGTCCTTGGCCAGCCCGTCGGTGACCCGGAAGACCCCGCCGAGGGTGCCGATGTCCTCGCCCATCAGCAGGACCTTGGGGTCGGCGTCCATGGCGGCGCGCAGCCCGCTGGTGATGGCCTTGGCCAGCGTGATCTGGGCCATCAGCGGGTCGCCCCCTCGAGGTTCTCGAAGCCCTCGTGGTAGGCGATGAACTCGGCCCGCTCGGCGTCGACCAGCGGGTGCGGGTCGACGTACGCGTGGTCGAACATCGTGTGCGGGTCGGGGTCGACCATCGACAGGCACCCCTCGCGCACCCGCGCGGCCAGGGCGTCGCTCTCGGCCTCGACCGCCGCGAAGAACGCGTCGTCGCCGGCGCCGGTCGACACGAGGTGGGCGCGCAGCCGGATGATCGGGTCGCGGTCCTTCCAGACGTCGACCTCGGCCGCCACGCGGTATCGCGTCGGGTCGTCGGACGTCGTGTGGGCGCCCATCCGGTAGGTGTAGGCCTCGACGAACGTGGGCCCGTTGCCGCTGCGGGCGCGCTCGAGCGCGGCGCGCGTGACGGCGTACACCGCGAGGACGTCGTTGCCGTCGACCCGCACGCCGGGGAACCCGAAGCCGGCGGCCCGGCGGAACAGCGGGATGCGGGTCTGCCGCTCGCTCGGGGCGCTGATCGCCCACTGGTTGTTCTGGCAGAAGAAGACGACCGGCGCGTTCTCGACGCTGGCGAAGACGAAGGCCTCGTTGACGTCGCCCTGGGCGGTGGCGCCGTCCCCAAAGTAGGCGATCACCGCGGCGTCGCGGGTGGGGTCACCGGTGCCGACGTCGCCGTCGCGCTGGATGCCCATCGCGTAGCCGGTGGCGTGCAGCGTCTGGGCGCCGATGACGATCGTGTAGAGGTGGAAGTTCTTCTCGTGCGGGTCCCAGCCCCCGTGGTTGACGCCGCGGAACAGGCCCAGCAGGTTCAGCGGGTCGACCCCGCGGCACCAGGCGACGCCGTGCTCGCGGTAGGTGGGGAACGCGTAGTCCTGCGGGGCCAGGGCCCGGCCCGACCCGACCTGGGCGGCCTCCTGCCCGAGCAGGCTGGCCCAGATGCCGAGCTCGCCCTGGCGCTGCAGGGCGGTGGCCTCGGTGTCCACGCGCCGCACGAGCACCAGGTCGCGGTAGAAGCCGCGCAGGTCCTCGGGGGTCAGGGCCGCGGCGTAGGGGGTGAACTCGGGGTGCTCGACGCGCTCACCCTCGGGGCTCAGCAGCTGCACGAGGTCGGGGCCGCCGTCCACGGTGCTCACGCCCGGCGCGGTGGCGCCCGGTGAGGTCACGGTGTCCGGGCGTCCGACGGCGTTGTCGGTCACGGTGCTCTCCTTCGTCCGTCCGCCACCGAGGGTCGCCCGGGGACGGAGCTGACCTGTGGTGTCCCCTCGAGGGCGGTGAAGGCCCCACGCTGGGTGCGTCCGTCCGCCGGGTGTGGCGGGGTCAGGACTCGCTGGTGACAACGTACCCGGGAAACCCCAGGGGCAGCGCGCAGTCAGCCCCTGTGGTGGCCGCGGCCGTGGCCGGGCGACTGGGTCGACGTCGGCGGCACCGCCAGCGGGCTGCTGCTGATGCTCTGCTCGACCAGGTCGCTCAGCCCGGGCCCGTCGTCCGACGTGCTCGCGGAGTCCGTCGGGGTCGGGCTGGGCGGCGTCGTGGCCGTCGTGGGGCTGGGCGCGGGGTCGGCCGTCGTCGGGCTCGGCGCGGGGTCGGTCGTCGTCGGGCTCGGCGCGGGGTCGGCCGTCGTCGGGCTCGGCGCGGGGTCGCTCGTCGTCGGGCCCGGCGCGGGGCCGGTCGCGGTCGGGTCGGTCGCCGTCGGGCTCGGGGCGGGGTCCGTCGCCGTGGGGCTGGGCGCCGGGCCGGTCGCGGTCGGGGTAGGCACCGGGTCGGTCGGGCTCGCCGTGGGGACGGTGGTCGTCGGGGCCGGCGCGGGCTCGGTGGTGGTCGGCGTCGGCGCGGGCTCGGTGGTGGTCGGCGTCGGCACGGGCTCGGTCGACGTCGGGCTGGGCACCGGCACTGTCGGGGACGGCGTGGTGACCGAGGCGGTGACCTGGGCGACGACCGTGGTCGCGGTCACGTCGGCGACGCTGTCGCTGGCCCGGCCGATGGCGCTCGTCACCAGCTGGTTGACGGCCATGATGCGCGGCAGGACGGGCTTGTCGTTCGTCGCGCCCGGGCCGAGCGACGCGGTGACCACCGGCAGCACCGACGTCACCAGCTGCGGGCCGAGGTTCTCGCGGAACGAGGCGTCGGCGACCGCCGCGACCTGGTCGGGCGAAGCCGAGGCGTTGGTGTCGAGCAGGGACTGGGTCGCGGTCTGCGACAGCACGGCTGCGGCCGCGACCGCCTGCTGCACCGGGGCGTCCAGGGCCTGCCGCAGCGACGGGGACACGACGCCCTGCTCGCTGCCCTGCAGCATCTCGACCAGTGCGTCGCTCAGGGCCTTGACCACCAGGTGGCTGGCGCGCGCCGACTGCGAGACCGACAGCTGGCCCAGAGCGGACACGACCGGCGGCTGACCGAGCGGCGGCTGACCGGCCGGCGGTGGGGTGACGGCCGGCGAGGGGGCGGGCGCCGGGGGCGGTGGGACGACGACCGGCGGGGTCGTGGCGGTCGGCACCGGCACGGGGGGCGGACCGACCACCGGAACCACCGTGGGCACGACCGGCACCACCGGTGGCGCGATCGGACCCGCGGGAGCCGGTGACGAGCCGGGCGGCGTGGAGGGCCCGACCGGCGCCGGGGGGGCTGAGGACGCGGACGTCGAGGGGAAGATCGGGGTCGGCGGGCCGGGCCGCGTGGTGGCCGGGGCGCGGCGGACCGCACCCGCCGGCGTCGTCGCGACGATGACCCGCACCTGGCCGGGAGCCCGCAGTCCTTCGCTGAACGCCTCGGGCCGCGGGTCAGCGCCCGGCATCGTGAAGCTGAGCAGCGCGACTCCGGTGAGGGTGAGTGAGGAGACGGCGGCGAGCGCGACGGCAGGCACGGCACCGCGGGCGCCGGCAGAGCGCGCTCGACTGCCGCGCGTCGCGTCAGACCTCACCCTGCCACCCCCTTGCGTCGTCCAGCTCGCGGAAGATCCCGTTGTCGCCGTGCTCAGTCACCACTGTGAGCAACACGTGTTGACCAACAGTAACGCTTTGGCGATCGTACGTCTCCTCGGCCGACAGGGGAATCATCATTAGTGCCTAGTCACCCAGACGCGCGCGGATTCACCCGTTCGGCGCATCCGGACCGAACGCCGCGGCCACCTCGAGCAACCGGTCACCCGCCTCGGGCTCGCCGATCGTCGCCCGGACGCCGTCGGTGGCGTACGGCCGCACCGCCAGACCCGCCGCGTCGAAGGCCGCCGCGAGCGCCGGCGTACGGTCGCCCACGGGGAACCACACGAAGTTGGCCTGGGTGTCGGGCAACGTCCACCCCTGGGCCCGCAGCGCCTCGGTCAGCCGGTCGCGCTCGAGCACGAGAGCGTCGACCCGCTCGGCCAGCTCTGCCCCGGCGGCCAGCGAGGCGACGGCGGCGTCCTGGGCGATGGTCGAGACGCCGAACGGCACCGCGGTCTTGCGCAGCGCCTCGGCCACCAGCGGGTGCGCCACCGCGTACCCCACGCGCAACCCGGCCAGTCCGTACGCCTTGGAGAAGGTGCGCAGCACCACGACGTTGGGGTGCGAGCGCTGCAGCGCCAGGGCGTCCGGCGCGTCCGGGTCGCGGACGAACTCGGTGTAGGCCTCGTCGACGACCACGACGACGTCCGTGGGCACGGCGGCGAGCAGGACGTCCAGCTCGGCAGCGTGCACGGCCGGACCGGTCGGGTTGTTCGGGCTGCAGACCAGCACCAGGCGGGTGCGCTCGGTGACCGCGGCGGCCATCGCCGGCAGGTCGTGCCGGGCCTGCGCCGTGAGCGGCACCGGGACCCCGCGCGCCCCCGACAGCTGCACCACGATCGGGTAGGCCTCGAACGAGCGCCAGGCGTGGACGACCTCGTCGCCGGGGCCGCAGGTGGCAGCGACGATCTGGCCCAGGACCCCGACGCTGCCCGTGCCGGTCACGACGTTCTCGGGACTCGCCCCGAGGTGATCAGCCAGGGCCGCGGTCAGCTCGGTGGCGGCCAGGTCGGGGTAGCGGTTCATCCCGCGCGCCGCGCGGGCGACCACCTCGAGCACCGCAGGCAGCGGGGGGTAGGGGTTCTCGTTGGACGAGATCTTGAACGTGCGCCCACCCGAGCCCGCGGACGGCGGGCGGCCCGGCGCGTACGACGGCACTCCCGACAGCACGTCCCGCAGGCGCACGACGGGTCCCTCCGCCGCTGCCGGGACCTGGGTCATGGACGCCACTGTAGGCGGCGGGCACCATGGCGGCATGCCGTCCTTCGTCGTCAAGGTCGTCGTCAACGCAGTCGCGATCTGGGTCGCCACCGTGCTGGTCGACGGCGTCACCGTCAGCGGGCGGGCCACCGACACCCCCGGCGGCACGGTGCTGACCTATCTGCTGATCGGGGTGCTGTTCGGTGTGGTCAACGCCGTAGTCAAGCCGGTGGTCAAGACCCTGGCCTTCCCGTTCTACGTCCTCACCCTCGGCCTGCTCACGTTCGTCGTGAACGCCGCGATGCTCGAGCTCACGTCGTGGCTGTCGGGCCACACCCCGCTCACCCTGCGGATCGACCAGTTCTGGCCCACCGCGGTGCTGGCCGCCGTGGTCGTCAGCGTCGTCGGCTTCGTGCTGCACCTCGTCCTGCCGGACCGCGACCGGTGAGCGTCGAGGCGATGTGGGCCGCCGACGTCGCGAGCGCGGCGCTGGGCATCGAGCTGCTGGACTGGGGGCCCGGCCGGGCCACCCTGCGCATGACGGTCGGCGCGACCATGGTCAACGGCCACGACATCGCGCACGGCGGGCTGGTGTTCACCCTCGCCGACTCGGCCTTCGCCGTGGCCTGCAACAGCCACGGCCCGGTGACCGTGGCCGCCGGGGCCGACATCACGTTCGTCGCGCCCGCCCGCCTGGGTGACGTCCTGGTCGCCGAGGCGAGCGAGCAGCTGGTCTTCGGCCGCAGCGGGCTGACCGACGTCCGGGTGACGACGGCGGACGACGGCAGCGTGGTCGCGCTGTTCCGCGGGCGGTCGCGCTCGCTGGCTCGACCGACGGAGGCGCCGTGACCCTGCCCGTGATCGAGCCCCGGCCCGACCTGCACGACGATGCCGAGCGCTGGTCGGTCGACCGGGTGCGCAGCCACCAGCTGGACCGGCTGCGCTGGACCCTGGCGCACGCCTACGAGAACGTGCCCCACTACCGGGCCGCGCTCGACCGGCTCGGGTGG
This sequence comes from Actinomycetales bacterium, assembly GCA_038322575.1. GTDB lineage: Bacteria > Actinomycetota > Actinomycetes > Actinomycetales > Angustibacteraceae > JACMOY01. The sequence continues at coordinate 34,250 of JBBQGB010000005.1, read as the reverse complement.
GCCCCCGGTGACCTCACGACGCTGGAGTCGTTGCGGCACCTACCATTCACGACCAAGGCCGATCTGCGCGACAACTACCCGTTCGGCATGTTCGCGGTGCCGCGCGAGCAGGTGGCCCGGATCCACGCGTCCTCCGGCACCACCGGACGGCCCACCGTCGTCGGCTCCACCGCGCAGGACCTGCGCACCTGGGCCGCCCTGATGGCGCGCTCGCTGCGCGCGGCCGGCGCCCGGCCCGGTGACGCCGTCCACGTCGCGTACGGGTACGGCCTGTTCACGGGCGGGCTGGGCGCGCACTACGGCGCAGAAGCGTTGGGCTGCACCGTGATCCCCGTGTCGGGGGGCATGACGGAGCGCCAGGCGCAGCTCATCACCGACTTCGCGCCGCGGGTCGTGATGGCGACGCCGTCGTACTTCCTCACGATCCTCGACGAGCTGGAGCGCACCGGGGTCGACCCGGCCACCTCGTCGCTGCAGGTCGGTGTCTTCGGCGCCGAGCCGTGGACCGAGGCGATGCGCTCCGAGATCGAGCAGCGCGGCGGGCTGCACGCGGTCGACGTGTACGGCCTGTCCGAGGTGATGGGGCCGGGCGTGGCGCAGGAGTGCGTCGAGACCAAGGACGGGCTGCACCTGTGGGAGGACCACTTCTTCCCCGAGGTCGTCGACCCGCTGACCGACGACCCGGTCGCCGACGGCGAGGTGGGTGAGCTGGTGCTGACGTCGCTGAGCCGGTGGGCGATGCCGGTGATCCGATACCGCACCAGGGATCTGACCCGGCTGCTGCCCGGCACGGCCCGGGCGGGCATGCGCCGGCTGCAGCGGTTCACCGGTCGCACCGACGACATGATGATCGTCCGCGGGGTGAACGTGTTCCCCACCCAGGTCGAGGAGCTCGTCGTCGGCGTCCCGGGCTTGTCGCCATACTTCCAGTGCGAGCTGTCGCGGCTGGGGCGCATGGACGAGCTGACCGTCGTGGTCGAGTCGGGCACCGACCTGGACGAGCGGACCAGGGCGTCGCTGGGTGCGGCGCTCGCGACGCGCATCAAGCATCGCATCGGCGTCAGCGCGACGGTTCGCGTGGTTCCGCCGGCGACCATCGAGCGCAGCCTCGGCAAGGCCCGCCGCATCGTCGACCACCGACGCGGGTGATGCTCAGGCCGGGATCGAGCGCCGGTCCAGGGCCCGCTCGACGATGCCCAGACCCGCCAACCCTGGCAGCGAGTCGATCTTGGCGTCGATCTTGCGCGCCTCGGCGCGGCCCTCGGGGCCACCCATCAGGAAGGTCAGCAGGAACTCGACCTCGGCGTCGGGCATGACGCCCGAACCCACGGGGTTCCATGCCTTGTCCAGCGCGAACCTGGTGATCCGCTGGGCCTTGCGGCTGCGGGTCAGCCGCTCGCGCGCCTGGCTGTTGTAGAACGCGATGTGCCGCGTCTCCTGCTTGATGATCCGGGTGAGCAGCTCGGTGAGCACCGGGTGCTGCTCGATGCGCATCAGGCTCGCGTAGCCGGCGTGCGTCGACCACTCGTTGACGGCGCCCCACGTCATGTGGGTGGCGACGAAGTCCTCGCCGATCAGGTTGGCCAGCAACGACTGCTTGATCGGGTCGAGCCTGCTCCTCCAGCCGCCGCGCTCGCGAACCTCACGCATGTGGGCGTCACCGGTGGGCACCCCGTGGGCGGCCAGGACGTCGGCGAGGACCTCACCGTGCCAGTACTCCTCGTAGTTCCACATGGTCAGGAACGTCGTGATCTCGGGGTCGTTGTGCGACGGCGTGAGCAGCAGGTCACGCAGGTAGCAGACCGTGTAGGACTCGATGTCGCACATGTAGCGCAGGCACCGCAGCGCCCCGGCTGACAGCGGCTGGGCGGCGAACGCCCCTGCGAGGTCGAGGTCGTCCCACTGCACGGGGGCAGCGGTTCTGGCGTACTCATCGATTGCGAAAGCCACGACCGTCCTTCGGTGCACCGCAGCACCCGGATTGGTGCACACCGGAGCACGCTAGTGGCACAGGGACGTGTGGGACGGCGGCCGGGCCGCCGTCCCACACGTCGCTCAGGCGAGGTGCGAGCGCAGGAACTCGACGGTGCGCAACCACGCCAGGTCGGCCGAGGCCTTGTCGTACGTGCCGAGCTTGTTCTCGTCGTTGTGGAACGCGTGGCCGGCCGGGTAGTAGAAGAACTCGACCTCGGCACCGGACTCGCTGCGGATCTGGGCCTCCTGCGCGCGGGCCTGGTCGACGGGGTAGAAGCCGTCGCTCTCGCCGTAGTGGCCCTGGACGGCGGCGCTGACCCCGGCGTAGGCGTCCGGCACCGCTGGGCCGACGCCGTAGAACGGCACGGCCGCACCGACCTTGACGCCCTGCTGGGCGGCCAGCAGCAGCACGAACCCGCCACCCATGCAGAACCCGACGGCACCCACGGACGACGACGTCACCGCGTCGTGGGCCAGCAGGTAGTCGACGGCACCGCCGAGGTCGGTCGCGGACTGGGCGACCGGCAGGTCGCTCATCATCTGGCCGGCCTCGGCCGCGTCGTGCGCCACCCGGCCGCCGTACAGGTCGGGGGCCAGGGCGACGAAACCCTCGGCCGCGAGCCGGTCGGTGACGGCGGCGATGTGGTCGTCCAGCCCCCACCACTCCTGGATCACGATGACGCCGGGCCCCGTCCCCGAGGGGGGCAGGGCCAGGTAGCCGTGGGCCTCGTGGCCGTTGCTGGCGAACATGACGTTCTGGCGGGGGTTCTCGCTCACGCGGGGTGCACCTCTTCGGATAGGCGGCTCTAGCCGGGGTCATCACGATCCAGCCGGCGACATCGAGATGCTAACCAGCGCCGGCGACCGCGGGGACGAGCGGGCCACCGGTGGGCGGATGATCGCGCCAGTCCCTACTGTTGACGATCACGAGGGACAGCGTCGCCCCGCCGAACGCCCCCCTTCCTGGAGGACCGCCATCAGCAACGCCGACACCACCCTGCTCGCTGCGCCCAGCGCCGGCGCCACGAAGGCAGCGCGCCCGCGGGTCGTCGTCGTCGGCGGCGGTTTCGCGGGGCTGTCCGCGGTGCGCCAGCTGAGCGTCGCCGACGCGGACGTCATCCTCGTCGACCGCCACCCGTACAACACGTTCCAACCGCTGCTCTACCAGGTGGCGACCGGCGGGCTGAACCCCGGCGACGTGACCTACGCCCTGCGCGCCTACGCGAGTCGCTACCGCAACACGACCTTCCGGCGCGCCGCCGTCACGGGAGTCGACCCGGTCGCGCACCTCGTGCACCTGGACGAGGGCGCTCCGCTGCCCTACGACTACCTCGTCGTCAGCACGGGCGTGGCCACCAACTACTTCGGCATCCCGGGTGCGGCCGAGAACTCGATCACGATCTACACCCGCGCCGGGGCGATCGCCGCCCGCGACCGGGTGCTCAGCGCGCTCGAGCGGGTGTCGGCGCACCGCGACACCGCCCCGGCCCCGGTCTTCGTCGTCGTCGGCGGCGGCGCCACCGGGGTCGAGATGGCCGGCGCGCTCGCCGAGCTGCGCAACGAGGCCGTCCCCGTCGCCTACCCCGAGATCGACGTCAACGACGTCAGGATCGTCCTGGTCGAGATGTCCGACGTGGTGCTCGGGCCGTTCCACCCCAAGCTGCGCGACTACGCGGCTAAGGCGCTGCGCAAGCGCGGTGTCGACCTGCGGCTGGGCACCTCGGTCAAAGAGGTCGGCCCCTCGGAGGTCGTCGTCCAGGGACCGGACGGCGCCACCGAGGTCATCCCCGCCGCAGCGACGATCTGGGCCACCGGCGTGACCGCCGTCCCCGTGGTCGGCGACTGGCACCTGCCCACCGGTGCCGGCGGTCGGGTGCTGGTCGAGCCCGACCTGCGGATCACCGGGTTCCCCGAGGTCTTCGCGGTCGGGGACGTCGCGGCCACCGGCCAGCCGCTCGCCCAGCTCGCCCAGCCCGCCATCCAGGGCGGCAGGCACGCCGGGATCCAGATCCGGCGGCTGCTCGCCGGTGCCACGACGCAGGAGTTCCACTACAAGGACAAGGGCACGATGGCCACCATCGGCCGCAGCGACGCCGTCGTGCAGCTGCCGTTCGGCCTGCGGCTCAAGGGGTTCCTCGCCTGGGTGTCGTGGCTGGGCCTGCACATCGTCACGCTGGTGGGCAACCGCAACCGCCTGGCCACCTTGATCAACCTCTCGGTGCGCTACTTCACCTGGCCGCGCAGCCTGAACATCGTCGTCGGCGACCCGGTCGACACCCCCGTCCGCTGAGCCGACCGGGGGGCCGGCCCCGCCGGCAGGGGGGACGGGGGGCACCGTGAGGGTGCACACTCGGAGCATGAAGCCACGCGCGTCAGGTCAGCGGCGGGTCATCCCCGGCAGCCCGTTCAACGTCCCCGACCCCGGGCCCGGCGAGAGCTACGAGATCGACGACCAGGTGGTGCACGACCGGCACGGGCTGGGCCGGGTGATCGAGAAGACCGGCGACCACGAGGTCGTCGTGAACTTCGGCTCGACCTGCCGCCGGATCCCGCTGCCCAGCACCAAGCTGACCAAGCTCTGACCCCAGCCCCTTGCCGCTGTCGGTGGCTGCTGCCACGGTGGCCCCATGAGCACCCGTGACTCCGCCTGGCCCGCCGGCACCCCCTGCTGGACCGACCTGAGCACCAGCGACCCGCACGCAGCGGGCGAGTTCTACCGCCAGCTCTTCGGCTGGGACCTGCAGGTCGGGCCCCCCGAGACGGGCGGCTACACGATCGCCCTGCAGGACGGCCTTGCGGTCACCGCGATCAACGGGATGGCCGCCGAGGGCGACACCCCCACCGTGTGGGTGACCTACCTTGCGACCGAGGACGTCGACGCGACGGTGGCCGCGGCGCAGGCCGCCGGCGGCACCTCGATGTTCCCGCCGATGGACGTGATGACGTCGGGCCGGATGGGCATGGTCGTCGACCCGACCGGCGCGGCCGTGGGCCTGTGGCAGGCGGGTGAGATGATTCGGTCGCAGGTCAACAACGTCCCGGGCACCGTCGGCTGGAACGAGCTGCTCACCCGCGACGTCGACGCCGCCCAGGCGTTCTACGCCACCGTGTTCGGCTTCACCTACGACGAGGTGCCGATGCCCCCGCCGGGTCGCTACGCGACGTTCGAGGCCGGTGGCCGGATGGCCGGGGGCATGGGGTCGATGCCCGACGGCGTCCCCGACCAGGTTCCGGCCCACTGGGGCGTCATCTTCAACGTCGACGACACCGACGCCGCTGCCGCCGCCGTCCAGCGGCTGGGGGGGACGCTGCTGCAGCCCCCGTTCGACACCCCGCAGGGTCGGCTGTGCGTGGCCGCCGACCCCCAGGGGGCGTCGTTCTCGATGATGCGACTCACGGCCGAGTAGGCGCGCAGGCCCCTGTCCGGCCAGGACAGCGGGTCCACGGAGTAGGCGCCCGAGTCGGGAACCCCCTGGAGTCTGGGACCATGGAGCACGTGACCCTCACCCCGCTGGCCGACGCCGGGCTCGCCCTGGGCGCCCTCGACGGCCGCTACCGCCCCACCGTGGCCCCCCTGGTCGAGCACCTGTCCGAGGCGGCCCTGAACCGCGAGCGCGTGCGCGTCGAGGTCGAGTGGTTGATCCACCTGACCACCGTCGGCGCCGTGCCCGGAGCCCGGGTCCTGACGTCCGGCGAGCAGGCCGCGCTGCGCCAGGTGGTGGCCGACTTCGGTCCGGGCGACGTCGCCGAGCTCGCCGCGATCGAGCGCGAGACGGTGCACGACGTCAAGGCCGTCGAGTACTACCTCAAGCGCCGGATGACCGGCCCGCTCGCCGACCTGACCGAGCTGGTGCACTTCTGCTGCACCAGCGAGGACGTGAACAACCTGTCCTACGCCCTGATGGTGCGCGGCGCGGTGGCCGGGGTCTGGCTGCCGGCGGCGACAGTGCTGGTCGACGACGTCGCCACCCTGGCGCGCGAGCTGCGCGAGGTGCCGATGCTCGCCCGCACCCACGGCCAGCCCGCCACCCCCACCACGCTGGGCAAGGAGCTCGCGGTGCTCGCCCACCGGCTGCGCCGCCAGCTGGCCCGGGTCGCCGGCGCCGAGTACCTCGGCAAGCTCAACGGCGCCACCGGCACGTACGGCGCGCACGTCGCCGCCGTGCCCACCACCGACTGGGTCGACGTCTCGCGCTCGTTCGTCCGGGGTCTGGGCCTGACGTTCAACCCCCTGACCACCCAGATCGAGTCGCACGACTGGCAGGCCGAGCTCTACGCCGACCTCGCGCGGTTCAACCGGGTGCTGCACAACCTGTGCACGGACGTGTGGACCTACATCTCGCTGGGCTACTTCGTCCAGGTGCGCGGGCAGGGCAGCGTCGGGTCCTCGACCATGCCGCACAAGGTCAACCCGATCCGCTTCGAGAACGCCGAGGCCAACCTCGAGGTCTCGTCCGCGCTGCTCGACGTCCTGGCCTCGACGCTGGTCACCTCGCGGCTGCAGCGCGACCTGACCGACTCGTCCATGCAGCGCAACATCGGCACCGCGTTCGGCCACTCGCTGGTCGCCGTCGACAACGTCCGGCGCGGGCTGGCCGGGCTGGACGCGGCCCCCGCAGCCATGGTGCGCGACCTGGACGCCAACTGGGAGGTGCTGGGCGAGGCCGTCCAGTCGGCGATGCGCGCGGCCGGCATCGCCGGCGTGCCCGGCATGGACGAGCCCTATGAGCGGCTGAAGGAGCTCACCCGCGGACGACGGGTGGACGGCCCGGGGGTGCGGGCGTTCGTCTCCGGGCTCGGGCTGCCGGCGGACGTCGAGGCGCGCCTGGCCGCGATGACCCCCGCGACCTACACCGGGCTCGCGTCCCGCCTGGTGGACGAGCTGGTCGACCACCCGTGACCACGACGCTGCCCTCGGCGTCCGGCATCGACCCCGGGCGCCTCGCGACCTGCCTGTCGGTGCTGCGCGAGCTGGACCAGCTGCCGGTCGAGCACGACGACGCCGTCCGCGTCCGCGAGGCCACCGCGGCGGTGTTCAAGGCCGTCAAGCTGCGCCGGCGCAAGCAGCGCCAGGACGCCGCGACGGCCGCCGACCTGCGCGTGACCGCGGCCACCGCCACCGGTGCCCCCGACCGGATCGACGACGAGACGCGCGGCCTCCCGCTCGGCGGGGCCGCGACCACCGAGCTGGCCGGCACCTTGCACCGGGCCCGCTCCTGCTACGTGTGCAAGACCCGCTACCGCGACGTCGACGCGTTCTACCACCAGCTCTGCCCGGCGTGCGCGGCCCTGAACCGTGCGCGACGCGAGGCCCGCACCGACCTCACCGGACGACGCGCCCTGCTCACGGGCGGACGCGCCAAGATCGGCATGCACATCGCCCTGCGGCTGCTGCGCGACGGCGCCGACACCACGATCACCACCCGGTTCCCGAACGACGCCGCGCGCCGGTTCGCCGCCATGCCCGACGCCGACCGGTGGCTGCACCGCCTGACCGTCGTCGGCATCGACCTGCGCGACCCCACCCAGGTGATCGCGCTGGCCGACGCCGTGGCCTCCCGCGGCCCGCTCGACGTCCTGGTCAACAACGCCGCGCAGACCGTCCGCCGGTCGCCGGGCAGCTACGCCGCGCTGGTCGAGGCCGAGCTGGCGCCCCTGCCGGACGGTCCCCGGCCGCAGGTGCTCGCGCTGGGTCATGTGCCGGGCACGCACCCCGACGCCCTCACCACCGGCGCCCCCGCCGGGCGCCTGACCCCCGCCGACCTGACCGCGCTCGCCCTGACCAGCGGGTCGGCGTCCCTGGCGCGGGTCGCCGCGGGGACGGCCATCGACGCGGCGGGCCTGGCCCCCGACCTGGACGCCCGGAACAGCTGGACCGCCCGGGTGCACGAGGTCGACGAGCTCGAGCTGCTCGAGGTGCAGCTGTGCAACGTCACCGCGCCGTTCGTGCTGGTCAGCCGGCTGCGGTCGGCGCTCGCGGCGTCCGCAGCCCGACGCACCTACGTCGTCAACGTCTCGGCGATGGAGGGTCAGTTCGGCCGCGCGTACAAGGGCGCCGGCCACCCGCACACCAACATGGCCAAGGCCGCGCTGAACATGCTCACCCGCACCAGCGCCGCCGACCTGCTCACCGACGGCATCGCGATGACCAGCGTCGACACCGGCTGGATCACCGACGAGCGGCCACACCCGACGAAGGCGCGGCTGGCCGACGAGGGGTTCCACGCGCCCCTCGACCTGGTCGACGGTGCGGCGCGCGTCTACGACCCGGTCGTGCGCGGCGAGCTCGGCGTCGACCTGCACGGCCTGTTCCTCAAGGACTACGCCCCCTCACCCTGGTGAGCGCCTGGTGAGCGGCCGCGAGTTGTCAGACTCTCGTCACCTGCGCACCCCTTGATCGCGCGCCGTGCCGCACTAGCCTTCTGGGCATGCCACTCGTCGTGTACGGAACCAGCTGGTGCGGGGACTGCAAGCGGGCCAAGCAGTTCCTCGGCGAGCAGCGCGTGCAGTACTCGTTCGTCGACATCGACACCGACGCCGAGGGGCTGGCGTTCGTCAATGAGGTCAACGCCGGCAAGAGCATCATCCCGGTGCTCGCGTTCGAGGACGGATCGACGCTGGTCGAGCCGTCGAACGCCGAGCTCGCCACCAAGCTGGGCCTGACCACCGAGGCGAAGAACCCGTTCTACGACGTCATCGTCGTCGGGTCCGGCCCGGCCGGTCTGACGGCGGCGCTGTACACCGCCCGCGAGGGCCTGAGCACCCTGGTGATCGAGCGTGCCGGGGTCGGCGGCCAGGCCGGCGTCACCGAGCGGCTGGACAACTTCCCCGGCTTCCCCGAGGGGGTCACCGGCTCGGAGTTCGCCGACCGGCTGCGCCAGCAGGCCGAGCGGTTCGGCGTCGAGATCCTCACCGCCCAGTCGGTCGCGGCCCTGGACGTCGATGGTGAGTACCGCTGCGTGCGCACCGGCGACGGGCGTCAGTACGCCGCGACCGCCGTCCTGCTCACCCTGGGCTCGACGTACCGCCGACTCGGGGTGCCCGGTGAGGACGACTTCATCGGGGCCGGCGTCCACTTCTGCGCCACCTGCGACGGCGCCTTCTACAAGGGCAAGAAGCTGCTGGTGGTCGGCGGGGGCAACAGCGCGGGCGAGGAGGGCGTCTTCCTCACCCGCTTCTCGCCTGACGTCACCATCGCGACCAACGGCCCGGCCCTGACGGCGAGCAGCGTGGTGCGCGAGAAGGTGGCCGAGAACCCGGCCATGACGGTGCTGCCCAGCACGACGGTCACCGCGTTCAACGGCGACGGCAGGCTGGCGAGCGTGCGGCTGCAGGACACGACCACCGGTGCCGAGCGGGACGAGGCCTACGACGGGGTCTTCGTCTTCATCGGGCTCTCGCCGAACACCGGCGACGTCGAGGGGCTGCCCGACCTGGACGAGGCCGGGTTCGTCGTCACCGACGTCGGGCTGCAGACCAGCCACCCGGGGGTCTTCGCCGCGGGCGACGTCCGCGCCGGAAGCACCAAGCAGGCGGCCTCGGCCGCCGGCGAGGGCGCGGCCGCCGCGCTCGCGATCCGCCGGTACGTCGAGCCGCGGCGCGACCGCGCACCCGACACGGCCGCCGCGGTCGCCAGCGCCTGACCGACCCAGCGCACCGCCCGCCTGCGCTCAAGCGGGACCCCCGTTCGGCCGACCACCGGTAGGGGTTCAGCACGAGGAGAGGTGACGATGCGGCGGCGAGCACGATCGACGACGCCCGTAGGCCTGTCGGCTGCGGTCGACCGGGGTATGCGCGTGGTCATCGCGGGCGCTGTCGTGATCAGCCTGCTCCTGTCGTCGCTGCTGGCCTGGTTCGCGCTGGTGTCCCAACCGAGGATCACCCGCTACGAGGGCGGCCTGCTGGCGCTGCAGGACAGCCACGCGGCGATGCTCGACCAGGAGACCGGCCTGCGGGCGTTCCTGTCGACCGGCGACCTGACCTACCTGACCCCGTACCACAGCGGTCTCGGTGTCCTCGCCACCGTCGATGCCCGGCTGCTCGACATCGCCTCCGACCCGCGCCTGACCCGCAGCGTGGTCGCGGTGCGGATCGCCCAGCAGCAGTGGCAGGACGAATGGGCCACCCCGGCCGCCTCTGGGTCGGCGTCCCGTCCCGGTGACGTCGCCGCCCACAACGCCTACCTGCGGGCCGGCAAGGTGCTGTTCGACCGCTACCGCGGGACCCAGCAGGACGCGGTCGACCGCACCCGTTCGGCGCTGAGGAACGCCCGCCACACCCAGTACGTCCTGATCGTCACCTTGCTCGCCGCCGTGGTCGCGGTCGCGATGGCGACCGTCGCGCTGAGCATCAGGCGCCGGGACGCCCTGCGCCGGGACGTCGTGGCACCGGTGGACGCCGTCCTGCGGGGCCTGCAGGCCGTCAGCGAGGGCGACCTGCACCACCACGTCAGCTCACCGGGGCCGCTCGAGCTGGTCGAGGTCATCGACGGGCTCAACGCGATGACCGCCGCGCTGGGCCTGGCCCGCACCGCCGCAGCCGACCGCGACCAGCTCATCGCCGCCCAGAACACGCGCTTGCAGGGGATCCTGTCGATGGTCCGGGAGATCGGCGGCAGCCTGAACCTGCGGTACGTGCTGATCTCGATCACCGACGCAGCCCTCGCCATCGCCGCCGTCGACCGGGTCGCCGTGTGGCTGGTGACCGACGACGGCCTCGGCATCGAGTCGCGCTGGGACTCCGCGACCGGCGGTCCGGCGGCCTCGACCACGCTCGATCTGGGGGTGGGCGTCGTCGGGCGCGCTGCGAAGTACGGCCGCGCCACCCAGGGGGTCACGGGCGAGCCGACCGGTGGGACGAGCACCGCGGTGCCGCTGGTCGTCGGCGCCCGGATCATCGGGGTCCTCGAGCTGGGGCTGGCACCCGGCCTTCAGCTCAGCGACGAGCAGATCGAGATCATCGAGACGATGACGATCCACGCGGCCACGGCGATCGAGGCGGCCCGCCTGCACGAGGGTGCCGAGCACGCCAGCGAGCACGACCCGCTCACCCGCCTCGCAAACCGCCGGCGGCTCACGACCGACCTGGCCCAGGAGGTCGAGCGCAGCCTGCGCTACGGCCGGCCGCTCGCCTTCTTGATGATCGACCTCGACCACTTCAAGACGATCAACGACACCCACGGGCACGCCCGCGGCGACGACGTCCTGCAGGACGTCGCGGCGCTGATCACCGACCTGCTGCGCTCGACCGACACCGCGTACCGCTACGGGGGCGAGGAGATCGCCGTCCTGGTCCGCGAGAGCGACGCCGCGTGCGCCCAGGTGCTCGCCGAGCGGCTGCGCTCGCAGATCGAGGCCACCTTCGGCGTCAAGGGCGAGACCGGCGTGACCGCGTCCATCGGGGTCGCGGCGATGCCGACCCACGCGGCCTCGGCGCAGGGCTTGATCGAGGCTGCCGACACCGCGATGTACGCCGCCAAGGCGCAGGGCCGCAACCGCGTCGCCGTCGCCGGCGGCGTGTCCGCCGTGGCCGCTGTGCGCTAGACGACGACCAGCCCGCTGGGCGTCTGGAACGTGCAGGACAGCAGGCCCGGGGTGCCGTGCGGCGCGACGAAGGTGAACTCCACCTCGGAGGAGGTGTAGCCGGCGGGCAGACCCAGCCAGTCGATCACCCGCGACCGGTCGCCGGCGATCTGCAGGCCGACCAGCGTGACCGAGGAGGGGCCGGCGGCCGACGGGTGCAGCGCCCCGCCGGTCTCCCAGCGGGTCAGGAAGGGCAGCTGGGGGTCCGACATCAGGCCCTTGACGCCCAGCTGGCGCCAGTGCAGCTCGGTGCCGTCCGGCAGTCGGCGGTTGCCCGGGGCGGCCTCGCGGCCCAGCCGCTTCTCGTGCGGGGCCATGTCGTCGACCGCGACGCACCAGCCCAGCCAGCCGCCACCGTCAGCCGAGCGGGCGCGCACGGCCTGGCCGAACGGCGCCTTGTCCGAGGCCGGGTGGTCGAGCACCTCGACGACCTCGACGTACCGCCCCTGCGTGAGCGGGAGCACCATGTTGCGGGTGCCGAACCTCGGGTGCACCCCCCCGTCGAGCGCGGCCACGCCCAGAGCTTCGGACAAGGTGGCCGCGGTCTGACGCAGGCCGCCGGTCTCGGCGGCGTAGGACACGTGATCGACTCGCATGCCTCGATCGTGGCACACCGTTCGGGGCGGTCCGCACCACCGTCCAGCGGCACCGCTCCCGCCGGTCTACGGTGGGGGCCTCGACCCTGCACGCACCACTCGCTCAGAAGGGATCGCCAGGTGTCCTCCGCCGTCGCGGTGCCCGCCGCGCAGCCGCCGGTCGGGACACCCCGTGGCGAGTGGTCGCTGCGCCCCGAGCCGCAGAGTGCGCGCCTGGCGCGCCGGCTGGTGTCGCAGGCGATCGACAGCGGCGAGGACCAGGTGCGCCGGCGCGCGGCGCTGGTCACCAGCGAGCTGGTGGCCAACGGCCTGCGGCACGCCCGCGGCGGTCTGGTGCTCTCGGTGCACCGGCTGGCGAGCGGGTGGGTGGTGGCGGTCGCGGACGACAGCCCGGCCCCACCGGTCGTGCGCGACGTCGGCCAGCTCAGCGAGGCCGGGCGTGGCCTGATGATCGTCGGCCGGGTCAGCGACACCCTCGGCTGGGCGCGCACGCCGACCGGCAAGGTGGTCTGGGCGCTGGTCGGGTCGAGCTGACCCGTCCGCCGAGCTGAAGGGGTCAGTCCACCCCGAGCTCGACCACCCGCGCGGCGATGTCGACCAGCTTGACGTTCATCCGCGACGACGTCGTCCGCAGCAGCGCGAACGCCTGGTCGGCGTCGACCCGGTGGGTGGCCATGAGCAGCCCGACCGCCTTGCCGATCTCGCGGTTGCTCGCCAGACCCTGCTGCAGCTGCTCGGCCCGCTCGTGCCGGGTGGCGGCCGTCACCGCCACCGACGCGAACGCGGCCAGCACCGCTCCGGCGTCCGCGGACGAGGCGTCCAGGGCGCCGGCGGTGTCGGAGAAGACGTTGAGCGCACCGGTCTTGCGTCCCTCGATCATCAGCCGGTAGCCGATCATCCCGCGCACCGGGGTGGTGGCCAGGACCTTCTCGGCCAGGCGCGGCCACTGCGACCGGGTCCGGATGTCGCTGTCCATCTGGAAGGAGTCCTCGACGATGGCGTCCACGCAGGGTCCGTCCCCGAGCTCGCGCTCGTACCCGTCCACCCGACGGGCGACGTCGTCGGTGGCCGCCACGGTGGTGAACTCACCCTTGATGATCATCGCGACCGTGGCGTGGTCGCACCCGGGGATCAGCTCGACCGCGGCCTCGACGATGGCCTGCAGCACGGCGGGGACGTCGGGCGCGGCGTAGACGAGCGAGGCGAGGCGGTCGAACGCGGCGGTCGTCTCGGCGCTGGGGCTGATGCTCACGCCGACCAGTGTCCCGGGCGCACGGGCGAGCCCGCAACGCCGGGCGCCCTCGGCGGCGCCCGGGCCGGGCCGGGGCGATCGCCGCGACGGACCGGTCAGCTCAGGTGGTGAACCTCCTGCAACCCGTGGACCGGGGTGTCGAGACCGGCCTCGCGGGCCTTGAGCTGCAGCGCGAGGTAGAGCGAGTAGTGCCGCGACTGGTGCAGGTTGCCGCCGTGGAACCACAGCCCCTGCTGCTGGGTGGGCTTCCACATGTTGCGCTGCTCGCCCTCCCACGGGCCCGGGTCCTTGGTGGTGTCCGACCCCAGACCCCACACCTTGCCGACCTTGTCGGCCACCTCCTGTGAGATCAGGTCGGCGGCCCACCCGTTCATCGAGCCGTACCCGGTGGCGTAGACGACCAGGTCGGCCGGCAGCTCGGTACCGTCGGTCAGCACCACCGAGTCCTTCGTGAGCCGCTCGACGTCGACGCCGCTCTTCAGGTGGATGTCGCCGTTGGCGACGAGCTCGCTCGCGCCGACGTCGATGTAGTAGCCCGAGCCGCGACGCAGGTACTTCATGAACAGCCCGCTGTCGTCGTCGCCGTAGTCGAGCATGAACCCGGCCGCCTCGAGCCGGGAGTAGAAGTCGGCGTCCTGCTTGCGGATCGCGTCGTACACCGGGATCTGGAACTCGTGCATGATCCGGTACGGCAGCGAGGCGAACGTCAGGTCGGCCTTCTGCGTCGTCATGCCCGACGCCACGGCCTGCTCGGAGTACAGGCCGCCGAGCGCGAACGTCATCAGCGAGTCGGACCGCACGATGTGGGTGGACGAGCGCTGCACCATCGTGACGTCGGCCCCGGCCTCCCACAGCGCCGCGCAGATGTCGTGCGCCGAGTTGTTCGCGCCGATCACCACGGCGCGCTTGCCCCGGTAGGCGTCCGGGCCGGGGTGCTGCGAGGAGTGGTGCTGGTCGCCCTCGAAGACGTCCATCCCCTCGAACGCAGGGACGTTCGGCTTGCCCGACATGCCGGTCGCGAGGACCAGCTGCTTGGGGCGCAGGGTGATCCGCTCGCCGTCGCGGTCGACCTCGACGACCCACTCGGCCGCCGCCTCGTCGTACGTCGCGCTCAGGCACCGGGTCGAGCCCCAGTAGTTCAGCTCCATCACCTTGGTGTACATCTCGAGCCAGTCGGCGATCTTGTCCTTGGGCGCGAACACCGGCCAGGTCTTGGGGAAGTCCAGGTAGGGCAGGTGGTCGTACCAGACCGGGTCGTGCAGGCACAGCGACTTGTACCGCGCCCGCCAGGCGTCACCCGCGCGCGGGTGCTGGTCGATCACGATCGTCGGGACGTCGAGCTGCCGCAGCCGCGCCGACAGCGCGATGCCCCCCTGGCCGCCGCCCACGACGAGCACGTAGGGCTGGGTGGTGCGACCCAGCTCGGCCGCCTCCTGCTCGCGCTGCTCGCTCCAGGTGCGCCGGTTCTTGTCGGCGCCGTGCTCGGCGCCGCGCGGGCGTCGATCGCTCAACGGCTCCTCGTGGCCCTTCAGCTCGGCCAAGGTCGTCAGCAGCGTCCAGCACCGGCCGTCCTTCAGCCGCAGGTGACCCAGCCCGCGGCCGACACCGGTCTCGAACCGGATCCACGCGTCGACGACGCCCCCGGCCTCGCTCGGCTCCCCGAGGTCGTCGGCAACGACGAACCCCTGCGGCTGCACCCTCGCGAGCGTGTTCTCGAGCAGGTCGCGGACGCCGTCCGGGCCCTCGACGGTGACGATGTTCCACGTGAAGCTCACCAGGTCGCGCCAGTAGCTGTCGGACGCGAACAACCCGACCGCGGCGTCGACGTCCGCGGCGGTCAGGGCCTGCTCGAAGGCGGCCAGCCACGCCTCGACCTCGGCCCGCGGGCCCGACGTGGTGGTGGGCGGCTGCAGGGTCTGGGTCATGCGGGCTCCTCGTCGGTGAAGGCCGGTGGCTGCTGCAGCCATCCTGCGTCACGACCGGCGCCGCGGGCTATACCTGAGCGACCCCAGTGCGGCGCCAGAGGCGTTCAGTCACGTCGCTGCGGTTCGACCACGAGCACGTCACCGACCGGGCGCTCGCCCGTCGCGTCAGAGGGGCGCCCCAGCAGGCCACCGGCGGCGACCATGGTGGTCGACCCGCCGCCGTCGAGGTTGATCGCGTCCCGTGCCCCGAGAGCCTGCATGACCCGGGCCTGCTCGGCGAAGCTCATCCCGATGCTGTATCCCGGCGCCCGTCCGTCGACGGTGACGAGCAGCAGGTCGCCGCCGCGGGTCAGGCCCGCCATCGTGCGGGGGTTGCGGCTGACGGCGAACGCGAAGTAGAAGCCCGGGTCGCCCGGGTGCACGAAGCCCTCGCGGTAGGCGTCGACGGAGGTCGCACCGTCGCGCACCAGGAACGGACCGCCGTTGACCACGCTCGTGCCGCGGTGCAGGCCCAGCACCCGACCGTCGGCGCGCAGGTCGGTCGCCGTGCGGACGACGGTGCCGATCACCGCGTGGCTGCGCAGCCAGGTCGCACCGGCGCCGATCCCCTCCAGGATGCTGCCGCCCCTCGGGATCGCACCCCCGCGCGAGTCGCGCACGTCGACCACCCGGTCGCGCCGGTCCAGCGTCACCGCCACCCCGGCGCCCGCCTCGGCGCTCGCGCCGTACGCGCCGTCGAAGACGACGATCTCGTCGGGGTTCGTGCACGTGATGTCCTGCTGCGCCATCTCGGTGGGCCGGTCACCGGGCTCGCCGCAGTCCCGGATCCGGCCCACGGCCCGGTCGATCCCGTTCAGCCGCACCCGAGAGCCGTCCTGCGCGCGCAGCGTCGCATCGGTGGTGATCGACGCCACCTGGCTGCGGGCGCCGTCGACGACCAGGGCCGCTCGGTCGGCCACCGCCTCGCTGTCGTAAGCGCCGTCCTGGACGCCGACCCCGGCGAGGTCACCGGGCACGCCGTCCGCCTCACCCACGACGAAGTACCCGCCGTTGACGGCGGCCAGCGCGCCGCGACGGGCGGCCACCGACGAGGTCGTCTCGCGACCGGGCACGACGTCGGTCGCGAGCGCGGCGTGCACCTGACGCAGGTGGGTGCGATCCACGCGCAGCACCCGGACCACCCACGGTCCGCTGGCGTCGCGCTGGTACAACGCGGTGTTGCCGACGCCGAGCCCGCTCACGCCGCGTTGCGCGAGCTCGGTCTGGGCGGTCTTGGCCGCCGGCTCGTCCGGGTAGCCGCTGCTGACGACCAGCCAGCCCAGGGGCCCCTGGTCGGGGTCGTCGGTCGCCCGGTCATCGACGCGCTCCACGCTCGCCGGACGTCCGGCGGCGCGGATCCGGGTGGTGAGCTCGAGCGCGTCCGCCTCGCTCGCCAGCAGTCTGCGCAGCACCCACGAGTCGGTGGCGCGGGCGGCGCCTGCGGTGACGGTGGTCAGCCGCACACCGGGCGCCAGCACCTGCTCGGTGGCGGTCTGGGTCGTGCCGGCGGGCCCGAGCGGTAGCGCGGGCACCCCGGCGACCTGAGCAGCACGGGCCGCCGGCCGGGCGGTGGCCAGATCCGGGGCAGCGATGGTGATCGCGGCCATGGTGCTCGCGGCCAGCACGATCACCGCAGGGCGGCGCAGGCGCATGGGGACTCCCGTGGACGGGCGGGCGCCACCGCTGCGCCCGGCTCGACCCGAATCAAACCAGCGCGACGTGGCCGCCACGGGTCACCCAGGTGGACGCCACGTGGCCGCTGGGCGGACGAACGGGCGACGTCCACAGGGGGGACCGGGACGGCACTCGACTGTCGGTGCTCCGTCGTACCATCGATCGGGCCACCCCGGCACCGCGGCTCGAGAGGATGGGCGCGTTGAACCCTGAACGGCCGACCCGCCGGTGACCCAGGTGCGCCTGGACGGGGTGGCGCCGGCGTGGGTCGGTTCCCTCACCGACGACCTGCTCCGCCGCCGGCTCGGTCCAGGCACCTTCGAGCGCGGCGCGGTGTACGCCGACCAGGGCGCCGTCAGCGCCCTGACCAGCGGCAACCGGGCCCAGCTGCTGCTCGCCACGGTGCGGGGCAGCGGCCGCAGCACCTACCAGACGCTCGTCACGCTCGACCTCGACACGCCCCACGAGCCGAGCTTCTCCGGCCGCTGCAGCTGCCCGATGCAGGTCGACTGCAAGCACGTGGCCGCAGTCCTGCTGACCGCGCGCGAGCGGTGGGGGCGCCCGTTGCAGCCCGCCTGGCAGGTCCTGCTCAACGACCTCGTGCGGCCGGCTCCGACCCCGGTCACCGCCGCTGGGCTGGGTCTGCTGGTCGAGCCGGTGACCCGCACGCCGACGCGGTACGCCGACTCGCCCGAGCCGCTCACGCGGCTGCGGCTGCTGCCGGTGACGCCGGGCAAGAACGGCTGGATCAAGACCGGGGTCTCCTGGCGCGACCTCGAGCTGGGTCACCAGCGGGTGCCCGTCCAGCCCGACCAGCGCGAGGCCCTGCTCGGGCTGCTCAGCCGGTTCAGGTCGGCCCAGCCGCCCTGGGCCTCCCCCTGGTCGGCCGTGCAGGTGCACCTGGACGACCTGGGGCGCGGCGGCTGGCGGCTGCTGGACGACGCCCAGCGGGCCGGCATCGCCCTCGTGGCCGGTGCGCGCGGAGCGACCCGCACGGTGCACCTGGTGGGCGCACCCGCGTCGGTCGTGCTCGACGTCCGGCGCAGCGAGCGGGACGGCGCGCGGCTCGGGGCCGTCGTCCGGGTGCCGGGTGAGCCCGACCTCGCGCCCGGTCGGGCCCGGCTAGTGGGCCAGCCCGCGCACGGGATGTACCTCGAGGACGGCGACCGGCTGCTGCTCGCCCGGTTCGACCCACCGCTCGCCCCTGCGGTCAGCGCGCTGCTGGACGTCGACGTCCTCGAGGTGCCCGCAGCCGAGCTGTCGGACTTCCTCAGCGGGTACTACCCGGTGCTGCGCCAGCGCGTCACCGTCGAGTCCGGCGACGGCAGCATCAGCCTCCCTGAGGTCATCCCGCCTCGCCTGGCCGTCACGGTGGGCTTCGAGGCGGGGCACCGCACCGTCATCGGCTGGGGCTTCGCCTACACCGTGGGCGACCAGGTGCTGCGGACCCCCATCGCGGCCGAGCCGGGGCGGGTGGCACGCGACCCGGACGCCGAGGACGCGCTGCTGGGCACGCTGGGGTTCCTGGACGTCGTCCCCGGGCTGCGGGTCGACGTCGGCCCGGTGCGCCGGCCGGTGCCGCGCACCGTGCTGACCGGGCTCGACACGGCGGCGTTCGTCGAGCACGTGCTGCCGGTGCTGCGCGAGCGCGACGACGTCCTGGTCGACGTCGAGGGCGTGCCGGTGGACTACGTGGAGCACCACGAGCTGCCGCGGATCACGGTGTCCGCGACCGACTCGACCGACCCCGACCACACGGACTGGTTCGACCTCGGTGTGCGCGTCTTCGTCGCCGACCAGGACGTGCCGCTGGCGCTGCTGCTGGCCGCCCTGACCCGCGGCGACGAGCACCTGCTGCTCGACAGCGGCACGTGGTTCACCCTCGACCGGCCCGAGCTGGCGAGCCTGCGGGCGCTGCTGACCGAGGCGCGCTCGCTGCAGGACCGGCCCGGTGAGGCGCTGCGGATCACCCCCTGGCAGGCCGGGCTGTGGGACGAGCTGGTCACCCTCGGGGTGGTCGACCAGCAGAGCGAGCGGTGGACCCGCACCGTCAGCGCGCTGCTGGACCTCGAGGCCGTGCCGCAGCCCGATCCTCCCGCCGGGCTGCAGGCCCGGCTGCGGCCCTACCAGCTCGAGGGCTACCACTGGCTGTGCCTGCTGTGGGACCACCGGTTGGGCGGGATCCTCGCCGACGACATGGGGCTGGGCAAGACCCTGCAGACCCTCGCGATGGCTGCGCGGGCGCACGAGCAGGGCGACCTGGGCGACCCGCTGCTGATCGTGGCCCCGACCAGCGTGGTGTCGACGTGGGCGAGCGAGGCCGCGAAGTTCGTCCCCCACCTACGCGTGGTGACGGTCACCGAGACCGCGCGACGCAGCGGACGGTCGCTCGTCGAGCTGGTCGACGGCGCCCAGGTCGTCGTGACGTCGTACGCGCTGCTGCGCATCGACGAGGACGCCTACCGCTCGCTGCGCTGGAGCGGCCTGGTGCTCGACGAGGCGCAGTTCGTCAAGAACCACCAGGCCAAGACCTACCAGTGCGCCCGCCGGCTGCCCGCCCCGTTCAAGCTGGGCATCACCGGCACCCCGCTCGAGAACTCGCTGATGGACCTGTGGTCGCTGCTCTCGATCACCGCCCCCGGCCTGTTCCCGAACCCGCAGCGGTTCACCGACGCCTACCGCAAACCGATCGAGAGCGGCGAGTCACCCGAGCAGCTGGCCACGCTGCGCCGTCGGATCAGGCCGTGGATGCTGCGACGCACCAAGGAGGCCGTCGCCGCCGACCTGCCGCCGAAGGTCGAGCAGACCCTCGAGATCACCCTCAACCCCGCGCACCGCCGGGTGTACGACAAGCACCTGCAGCGCGAGCGCCAGCGGGTGCTGGGCCTGATCGAGGACCTGAACCGCAACCGGATCGCGATCCTGCGCTCGCTGACCGTGCTGCGCCAGCTCAGCCTGGACGCCTCGCTGGTGGACGCCGCGCACGCGGGCACGATCGCGTCCAGCAAGATCGACGCGCTGATGGAGCAGCTGGTGGAGGTGGTCGCCGAGGGCCACCGGGTGCTGGTCTTCAGCCAGTTCACCGGGTTCCTGTCGCTGGTGCGGGCGCGCCTGGCCGCCGAGGGCATCGCGCACTGCTATCTCGATGGGCGCACCCGCGACCGGCCCCGGCGGATCGCCGAGTTCAAGGACGGCGACGCCCCGGTGTTCGTGATCAGCCTCAAGGCCGGTGGAGTGGGTCTGACCCTCACCGAGGCCGACTACGTCTTCGTCCTGGACCCCTGGTGGAACCCCGCGGCCGAGGCGCAGGCGGTCGACCGCACCCACCGGATCGGGCAGGACAAGACGGTGATGGTCTACCGGCTGGTGGCCAAGGACACCATCGAGGAGAAGGTCGTCGCCCTGCAGCAGCGCAAGCGCGACCTGTTCGCCCGGGTCGTGGACGAGGGCGCGATGCTCGGCACCCAGCTCAGCGCCGACGACATCCGCGGGCTGTTCGACGCCTGAGCGGGTCAGGCGCCCCGCACGAAGACCGGCAAATCGGGTGTGGACTGCTGGGGGTCGTACCGGTACCCGCCGCCGTCGAACCCGCGCAGCGCGCGGACGCTGCGCACCCGGTTCAGCACCATCCAGGCGGCGAGGTCACCGCGGGCCCGCTTGGCGAAGAACGAGACGACCCGGTAGCGCCCGGCCGGGTCGGCGTCCAGGAACCGCGGCGAGACCACCCGCCCGGCGACCTCGTCGGGGCGCACCGACCGGAAGTACTCGTCCGAGGCGAGGTTGACGACGACGTCCGGGCCGGGTGACTCGGCGAGGTCGGCGTTGACCTGCTCGGTGATGCTCGCGCCCCAGTAGTCGTACAGCGAGGCGCCGCGGTCGGTGGCGACGCGGGTGCCCATCTCGAGCCGGTACGGCTGGATCAGGTCCAGCGGTCGCAGCAGACCGTACAGACCGGACAGGATGCGCACGGTCTTCTGCGCCTCGGTGAAGTCGCGCTCGTCGAACCGCCTCCGGACGTCCATGCCCTGGTAGACGTCGCCGTTGAACAGCAGGACGGCAGGCCGGGCGTTGCGCTTGGTGAACGGGACGACGAAGTCGCGGTACCGCTCGACGTTCAGCTCGGCGAGGTCGGCCGAGATGTCCATCAGCTCGGCCACCTCGTCGGGTGACTTGCGGCGCATCACCTCGATCAGCTCGACCGAGCGGTCGAGCAGGCGCGGCTGCGAGGCCTTGCGGGTCGGCAGCCGGGACGCGGTGTCGAGGGACTTGGCGGGCGAGAGCAGCGTGATCATCAGGGGAGAACCGTAACGCCCGCGGCGCCGACGAGCCCGGGCAACCGGTAGCGGGACTCGGCCAGCTCGGCGCCCGCGAGGTCCACGACCCTGGTGGCGCCGTCCGCCGCCCAGCCGTGCCGCCCGTAGAACCGGCGGGCGCGATCGTTGGTGGTGAGGACCCACAGGGTCGCCTCCGCCGCGCCGGTGGCGGCCAGGGCGTTCACGGCGTGGGCGTGCAGGACGTGCCCGTGGCCGGCGTCCCAGTGCCGAGGGTGCAGGTACAGCGCCCACAGCTCACCGGCGCCGTCGGCGTCGGCGTCGTCGTCCCGGCTGGGGCCGATGCTGGCGAACCCGACCACCGCGCCGTCCAGCTCGGCCACGAACGTCGTCGCGCCAGCCCCGTCGAGGTTGCTCGCCCACCGCTGCGTGCGCGCCGGAACCGACAGCGAGTCGAGCAGCCCGGCCGGCATCAGCCCGCGGTAGGCCCGCTGCCAGGACGCCACGTGCACCGCGGCGATGCCCGCCGCATCGCCCACCACCGCCCGCCGTACCTCCACCCCCCGATCATGCCTTCCTCCCCCCGACCGGTTTCCTCCCCCGGACCGAAGTCCGCCGGCCGATATGCCCGATTCACACCCGGTTGACGGGAGGAAACCGGGGTCGGGGGAGGAAAGGGTGGGGGTCAGGTGAGGGGCTTGGCGAACCAGTGCTCGGCGTACGGGCCGGCGTTGAAGGCCGGCACCTCCTGGTAGCCCAGCGCGGCGTAGAGACCGCGCGCCTCGGACAGGTCGTGGCGGGTGTCGAGCCGCAGCATCCGGACGTCGAGCCCGCGCGCCCTGACCTCGAGCTCGAGCATCAGGCGGGTGCCGAGCCCCGTCCTGCGAGCACGCGGCGTCACGAAGACCCGCTTGACCTCACCGACGCCCTCGCCAACCAGCCGCAGTCCGGCGCACCCCAGCACGGCATCGCCGGCGCGGGCCACCAGGAAGACGCCGGACGGCGGGGCCAGGTCGTTGCTGGGTTCGGCGGCCAGCACGTCGTCGACCTCGGACGGCGTCGCCGGCCGACCCTGGTACCTGCTGACCATCTCGGCGAAGTACTCGCGCAGGACCGGTTCGGTGAGCGCGCTGGCCGGGTGCGCGGGCTCCAGGACGCAGCGGGTCAGGACTGCGCCATGTCGACGAAGCGCGAGTAGTGGCCCTGGAACGCGACGGTGATGGTGTCGGTCGGGCCGTTGCGGTGCTTGGCGACGATGAAGTCGGCCTCACCCGCGCGCGGTGACTCCCGCTCGTAGGCATCCTCGCGGTGCAGCAGGATCACCATGTCCGCATCCTGCTCGATCGAGTTGTGCGCTGCGATGCCGTTGGCGATGAAGTTGTGAGTTCCGACCACAGTGGCGTCGAAGACCTGCTCCTCGCCGTCGGGCTCGACGGAGACGACCCGGTCCCAGAACAGGTCGTTGACGGCCATGATCTCGAGCTGCTCGTCCTCCAGCAGAGCAGCAACTCGGCCCAGCCGCTCGCGGGACGGAGAGTGCTTCCACATCGTCGAACCGCAGAATGCCGAACCCATCGACTCTGCGAAGACCCGGTGCGACATGCCCCTTTCGGCCAGCACACTGCGCACCCGATCCCAGACCTGGGTCGGCACGGTGTCGACGTTGGGGTTGGGGTTGGCCTCTTTAACCCGGGCGAGCAGCTCTGACGCCTGGGCCGCGCGCTGACCGTGCACCCCGATCTGCTGCAGGAACCAGGTCTGGTCTTGAGCACCGCTGATGTCGAGGGTGTAGCCGTCGCGGTACCCGGCCTTGCGCGTGGTGCGCACCCGGCTCGAGATCCCGAAGCGCAGGAGCAGACGCGAGATGTCGTCCACCAACCGACGACTCGTCGATGCGTAGTAGACGCGTCCACCGCGTCCCTGGCCATTCACCGTCACAGAGCCGTCCGTGGCCCACAGGTGGCAGAGGAACATGCTGATCTGGCGCTTAGGGAGGTTGAACACCGCCTCGGGCACGAACTTCTCGTGGCTGCGCAGACCGAAGAGCTCGAGGCCGTCGAGCCACCGTGCGATGGGGTTCCGACGTCCGTGGGTGAGGTGGTACGGCGCCGGCAGCCGCAGAGTCGTGACTCGTGCGGCCGGGTACTCGTCGCGCACGGCGGTGATGCCGAAGAACCGAGCGGCCTCGGTGACCGCCTGCAGGTTGGCCTCATCGATGCTCGCGTAACGCAGCGGTTGACGACGCACGAACGACCCATCGCCGAGCAGGTGCGCCAGCATGACCACTTCAGCGTCGTCCCAGGAGGATTCGAGCTCGGGTGCCGGGACATGGCGCGGGACGCCGATCCGCGACCCGGGCGCCAGCTCGTCCAGGCGCCGCCATCCGTCGTACGTCAGGAACGGGTGGTTGACGGTCGCCCGAACCCGCTTGCCGGACGAGAGGGTGAGCCGGTAGACCGGCTTGGTGCCCGTGCTGAACACGTGGGTCAGGTGACGGCGGACGTATCGCAGTGACTCGTCCAGGGACCAGACCGGCACATCCGTCGCCCCGCTGGCGAACAGCTCACCGAGGCTGACAGCCGCCCCGGTGTCTGCTCGCAGCACCGTGGTGTCGGCGGTGAGGCAACCACTTTCGCGCAGATCGGACATCTGGGGCTTCTTGTCGGTGCGCTGCTCAGGACCGCGGTTGAGCTGCGAGATGGCGATGACCGGCACCTCGAGCTCCTTGGCCAGCAACTTGAGCGCGCGGGAGAACTCCGAGACCTCCTGCTGGCGGGACTCGACGCGCTTGCCGCTGCTCATCAGCTGCAGGTAGTCGATGATCACGATCTTCAGGTCGTGGCGCTGCTTGAGCCGGCGGCACTTGGCCCGGATCTCCATCAGCGACATGTTCGGGCTGTCGTCGATGAACAGCGGTGCGTCGCTCAGCTCGCCCATCGTGCGGGCCATCTTGGTCCAGTCGCTGTCCTCGAGCCTGCCCTGGCGCAGCTTCTGCAGGGGGATCTTCGCCTCGGCGCTGAGCATGCGCATGGTGATCTCGGTGCGGCTCATCTCGAGCGAGAAGATCACCGAGGTCAGACCGTGCTTGATCGAGGCCGATCGGGCGATGTCCAGACCCATCGTGGAGTTGTGGGTCGGGATCATCGAGGGGCCGGCGAGGTAGAGGTGGTCGGCGGCGTCCACCTGGATGCACCGCACGGGCACCGACTCGACCGCACGCACCTGCGTGATGAACCGGGAGCCGCGCCGGGTGAAGATGCGCTGGCCACGCTCCTTGTGCGCACGCTGCTTGCGCTCGAGCCAGAAGACGACGTCGTCGGTGCTGAACGAGATGGTCACGGCGACGCAGGAGGCCGGCGTCGCGCCGCGCACCGTGCGGCGGCTCACCCCGCAGCGATACCCCAGGCTGACCACCAGCTCGCGCACGCCCTCGGCCAGGCGCAGGCTGGTGCTCGTGAACTGCACCATGCCGGTCGGCGCGACGGTGCCGCCGGTGTCGAGCAGGCCAGCGAGCAGGTCGCGGCGCTGGCGCTCGCTGCCCCGCAGGTACTCGACCGGGATGTGCTTGTCGCCCAGCACCCCGATGGTCCGCAACCGCCCGGCCACGGTTCCGTAGGCCCACCGACAGGCCTGGCACAGCGCGAGCCCGCTGGTCACGACACCGCAAGACGGGCAGGTCGGCGTCGCCGAACGGGTGCCGACACCGCGGGCACGGCCACCGCAGGATCGACCGCAGGTGCGCACCTGACTCGTGCGTGGGATGAACGACTCCGCGCAGACGTCGCACTGACGTTCGGCGACGACCTCGGTGGGCAGGCGGAGCGAGTACCGCATGCGGGTGTTGGTCCGCGTGACGACCAGCCCGTCCGCCTCGAGGCGGACGGCGATGTCCGGGTCAGCGCTCGTGATCAGCGCCGCCGCCGAGGTGCCGTCTCCCAGCCAGGCTCCGAGCGCGTACGGCTGGACGAGGTAATCGCGATCAGGCAGGTCCAGGGGCGCCGCAGTGCGGATGCTGTGGTTCAGCCGCGCCTCCTTGGTGGCACATCGCAGCGTCGCGGCGATCTCGCTGGTCGTGCGCACCGCGGCGACGTACGTGGCCCGGCTGAGGCCCCGCAGCTTCGCCTCCTGAGCGCTCTTGCGTGCGGCGCGGTCGTCGGTCAGCCACTGGTGCTCGGCGTCGGCGACGATCACCGAGCCGTCCGAGAAGTGCACCTCGAAGCATGGCCGACCGTGCATCACATCGGTGGCCGCGACGACGTGCGTGGGCCGACCGTCGGCACCGACGACCAGGTCACCGACCTCCACCTCACCCATCGTCGTCCAGCCCGTCGGCGTGGGCAGCGCCGTGTCGAGCGCCAGCGCCTTCCCGATCGCCGGCCTCGCAGCCAGGACGATCATCTGGCCCGGGTGCAGGCCGTTGGTGAGCCGGTCGAGATCGGCGAAGCCGGTGGGGACGCCGATCATGCCCTCGCCGCGGTGCCCGGCGGCCTCGATCTCGTCGACCGTGGGCTCGATCAGCTGGCCGATCGGCAGGTAGTCCTCGCTGGTGCGCCGCTCGGTGACGGCGTACACCTCGGACTGGGCGGCGTTGACCAGGTCGTCGACGTCGCCGCCGGTGGTCGCGTAGCCGAGCTGGACGATCTTGGTGCCGGCCTCGACCAGGCGGCGCAGGACGGCGCGCTCACGCACGATCCGCGCGTAGTACCCGGCGTTGGCCGCGGTGGGCACCGAGGAGATCAGCGTGTGCAGGTACGGCGCGCCGCCGACCCGGGTCAGGCTGCCCTTCTTGGTCAGCTCGTCCGAGACCGTGACGGCGTCGGCGGGCTCACCGCGGCCGTACAGTTCGAGGACGGCGTCGAACACGATCTCGTGGGCGGGGCGGTAGAAGTCGGTACTGCGCAGCACCTCGATGACATCGGCGATCGCGTCCTTGCTCAGCATCATCCCGCCGAGGACGGACTGCTCGGCGGCCACGTCCTGGGGTGGGGTGCGGTCGAAGGACTCACCCGGACCCGAGGGTCCGGAGTACGTCGAGCCCAGCTCGGTGAGCGTCACGTGCAACCCTTCTCGGCCTGGCCGGCGTTGGTCGTCGACCTGCGGACGCAGTCCACCAGCAGGCACCGACACCGCACCGTAGGTCCGCGCCGACACGGGCTCCAACCGGCGTCGTGCACCGGTGGGCGCCACCCTGTGGACGGGTGCGGGGCGTCGTCCACAGCGTGTGGGTATACCTGTGGACAACTTGATAACTTTGCGTGACCCACCGCCTGCGGCCTGCCCAAACACCGTCCACGGCCTGTGGAGAAGACGAATGTGGACGCACCTGGCCCGGGCGGGCTCCCGGGACGGTGCGTTGGCGCAAAGAGGACTCATCGGGCGACCGCGCGTCACCGGCGACACCCCCGTCGCCCCGCTGGCGGGGCCCGGCCGCGACCGCGTCGGTGCCGCCGGCGGACGGCGAAGGGCCCGGTCACCGAGATCGGCGACCGGGCCCTACGGGTGCTGCCGTGCGTCAGCCGGCGACGACCTCGAGGGTCACCGTCGCCGCGACCTCGGGGTGCAGCCGCACGCTGACGTCGTGCCGGCCGACGGTCTTGATCGGCTGGCCGAGCTCGATCTTGCGCCGGTCGAGCTCGGGCCCACCGGCGGTGGACACCGCGGTGGCGACGTCCGCCGTCGTGACCGCACCGAACAGCCGCCCGCCCTTGCCGGCGTGCGCCGCCAGGGTGACGGTGCGGCCCTCGAGCGAGGCCTTGACGGCCTGGGCCTGCTCGATGGTGGCGATCTCGCGGGTGGCGCGGGCCTTGCGGATCGCGTCGACCTGCTTCTGGCCGCCCTTGGTCCAGGCGGTGCCCAGCGAGCGGGGCATCAGGTAGTTGCGGGCGTAGCCGTCCTTGACCTCGACGACGTCGCCCGGGGCACCGAGACCGGTGACCTCCTGCGTGAGGATGAGCTTCATGGTGTCTCCTGCCCCCGGCTCAGCGAGCCGAGCTCGAGTACGGCAGCAGCGCCATCTCGCGGGCGTTCTTGATCGCGCTGGCGATCTGCCGCTGCTGCTGGACGGTGACACCGGTCACCCGACGCGCGCGGATCTTGCCGCGGTCGGAGATGAACTTGCGCAGCAGCGCGGTGTCCTTGTAGTCGATGTACTCGACCTTCGCCGCCTTCAGCGGGTTGGCCTTCTTCTTCACCTTGCGCACAATCGGCTTTGCCATCGTGGAGCTCCCCTTTCGTGGAGCCCGGGCCGCGTGCGATGTCGGCCCGGGATGGTCGGGATGAGTCGTGCCTGATCAGCTGCGGGTCAGAACGGCGGGTCGTCGTAGGACGAGCCGCCACCCTGGCCGCCACCACCGAAGCCACCGCCGGACGGACCGCCCGAGGGCGCCCCGCCAGAGGGGCCGGTGGCCCAGGGGTCGTCGGCCGGCTGGTTGCCGGACGCCGGAGCACCGCTCCAGCCGCCCTGCTGGCCGCCACCACCGGAGTTGCCCTGCCCGTTGCCGCCCTGCCCACCGCCGCCGCTGAACCCGCCGCCACCACCGCGCTGGGCCTTGGTGACCTTTGCCGTGGCGCGGCGCAGCGAGGGACCCACCTCGTCGCAGGCGAGCTCGATGACGGTGCGCTTCTCGCCCTCCTTCGTCTCGAAGGTGCGCGACTGCAGGCGGCCCGAGACGATGACCGCCGTGCCCCGGGTCAGCGACTCGGCGACGTTCTCAGCCGCCTCGCGCCACACGGAGCAGCGCATGAACAGGGTCTCGCCGTCCTTCCACTCGTTGCTGTTGCGGTCGAAGGACCGCGGAGTGGATGCCACGGTGAAGTTGGCCACCGCGGCCCCGGACGGCGTGAACCGCAGCTCGGGGTCGTTGGTGAGGTTGCCGACGATCGTGATGATCGTGTCGCCTGCCATGGGCTGCGCCTCTCGGGTGGGTGTGCTGGGCCGAGGCGGCTCAGCGCATGTCGGGACGGATGAGCTTGGTGCGCAGCACGGACTCGTTGAGACCGAGCTGGCGGTCCAGCTCCTGGGCGAGCGCGGGCTCGGCGTTCATGTCGACGACCGCGTAGATGCCCTCGGACTTCTTGTTGATGTCGTACGCCAGACGGCGACGACCCCAGATGTCGACCTTCTCGACGGAGCCACCACCCTGACGGATGACGTTGAGGAACTTGTCGAGACTGGGAGCGACGGTGCGCTCCTCGAGGTCGGGGTCGAGGATGACCATGAGCTCGTAATGACGCATGCGGAAACCCACCTCCTCTGGACTCAGGCGGCCACGGTCTCTCCGTGACAGGAGGGCTGATACGTCGTCACCGCGGCGCCCGCGGGCCGGTTCGGCCGGCCGGTGGAGCCACGATGACCAGCCAAGGCTACCGTGCCGCGCCGACGCCGCCGCCCGTCGTCCACAGGGGGTCGGGCGACCGGCCGGTCGAGGCGGTCAGTCGACCCGGACGACGAGGGCGTCCGGGGCGTGCTCGAGCGGGCCCCCGAGCGGGTCGTCCGTGCCGTCGCGGCGGACGACGTCGCGCACCGGGTCGCGGACGTCGCGCAGCACGCACCAGAGCACCCACACCAGCCCCGCGGCCCGGGCGATGACGAAGACCGAGTACCAGGTGGCGGGCAGGGCGCGGTTGGCGTTGGTGCCGGCCGCCACGTACAGCCACACCGCCATGAAGTACGCCGCCTCGGCACCCACCCACACCAGGTGGTCGCGCCACCGCGGCCGGGCCAGCGCCGCGAGCGGCAGCAGCCACAGCGAGGCCTGCACCGGCCATGCCTTGCCGGTCAGCACCACCACGGCGAGCACGACGAAGGCCACCTGGGCCACCCGCGGACGGCGGTCCGAGGCCAGCGCGAGGTAGCCGCCGAGGACCAGCGCGGCGAGGATCCCGAGCACGGTCAGGGTCGTGACCAGGCCGGTCGGGACCGTGACGGCGTGCAGGCCTGCCCGTACCATCCAGCGCGGCCGCGGCTCGGCGAACAGGGTCTGCGGCAGCAGCCACAGCGAGCCGTACCCGGCCGGGGCCCGGCCCCACGCCCGGTACGCGGCGAGCACCCCGTCCGCGTGCAGCACGAACCACGGCGCCAGCACCGCGACGCAGGTCGCCACGGCGACCCCGGCCGTGCGCGCCCACTCCCGCAGCCGGCCCGCGCGCACCGCGAGCAGGCCGAGCACCAGCACCAGCAGCGCCGGGTAGGTGCGGGCCATCACCGCCAGCCCGAGCAGCACCCCGGCGAGCAGCGGACGTCGGCGCGCCCAGGCCAGCAGGCCGCCCGCGGCGAGCGTGACGCCGAGCAGGTCCAGCGACACCAGCGCCGACAGGGCGATCAGGGGGCACAGCGCGACCAGCGCGGCGTCCCAGGGTCTGCGCCGCCCGGCGCCGGCCGCCGTCAGGGCCACGAGCGCGACCAGCAGCAGCGCGACCACCGCGGTGCTGATGTCGAAGTACCACCGGGTCTGCTCCCGGACCCCGCCGTCCGGCACCGCCGCGGCGATGCCCCACAGGGCCAGACCGGTCAGCACCGGCTGGTCGAGGCGCGCCGCGTCCTGGCTGGCGTAGGGCGTCAGTCCCGAACGCAGGCCGGCGCTCTGGTAGACGATCGGCAGGTCGCTGTAGCACGCGTGGAAGAACTGGTCGGGCGAGCTCCACCCCTGGGCGCGGCAGTGCTGCTTCTCGACCACACCCAGCGCCAGGACGACCATCGCGAGCACGACCAGGACGCGCACCGCGGACCACCACCCGTGCCGCCCGGCGCGCACCCGACGTCCGCCCGGGCCACCGACGACCGCCGACAGCGTCGCGACGAGCGGGTCCTCACGGCTGGGCGCGACCACCGCCCCCGGCGAGCCCATCAGCCCAGGCCGGTCGGCGAGGCGGCCGGGTTCGCCCCCTGGGTGACCGGCGGGCCGGTGATGGACGGCTGCGCAGGCGGCACCACGGTCTCGGTCGGCACCGGCGGCGTGTCGGTCGGCGGCACCGAGGCGGTGTCCGTCGGGGTCGCCGTGGCCGTGTCCGTCGGCGTGCCGGTGGGCGTGCTGGTGCCGGTGGTGCTGCTCGTCGCCGGCGGGGGCGTGTAGACGGGAGCGTTGGAGGTGCCCCCGTAGACCGGCGGCGGGAAGTCCTCGACCGTGGCGCCCTCGAGCGCGCCCTTGATGAACGCCGTCCAGATCCGCACCGGGAACGACCCGCCGGTCACCTCGCTGCGACCACCCAGGCCCTTGAGCGAGACCGGGACGCCGCCCTTGTCGCGGTAGATGCCGACCGACGCGGCCAGCTGCGGGGTGTAGCCCGAGAACCAGGCCGACAGGTTCGACTGGGAGGTGCCGGTCTTGCCGGCGACCGGCCGGTCGAGGTTGCTGCCGGCGTACGAGCCCGACCCGCTCCGGGTCACCTGCTGCAGGGCGTAGGTGAGGTCGGCGGTGGTGTCCTTCGCGAACACCCGCTTCGCGTCGACCTCGACTTTGTACTGCACGGCGCCGTCGGCCGAGACCGCCGAGCGGACGACGTACGCGCTGGCGTGCACGCCCTGGGCCGCGAACGTGGCGTAGGCGTCGGCCATGTCGATGACGTGCGGCGAGGCGGTGCCGAGGACGTTGGCGATGTTGGACTCCAGGCCAAGCGTGCCCTTCGGGACGCCGGCGGCGATGGCGGCGTCCATCGTCCGCTGCGGGCCGGTGTCGATGTTGAGGGCCACGTAGACCGTGTTGACCGAGTTCTCGGTGGCGGTCACCAGGTTGATCCGGCCGAAGCTCTCGTTGCCGAAGTTGCTGACCGGCTTGTCGACGCCCGGGAAGCTCTGGTCGTTGCGGCCCGAGTACCGCGAGCGCAGCGAGCCGCCGTCCTCGAGCGCCGCGGCGAGGGCGAACGGCTTGAACGTCGAGCCGGCCTGCATGATCGACTGGGTGGCCGCGTTCAGCGGCTGCTTGACCTGGTCGGGGCCGCCGTACATCGCGGTCACGGCGCCGTCGCCGGGCTTGATGGCCACCAGCCCCGCGCGCACCCCTTGCGAGTTCTCCTTCGGGAGCTCGTCCTTCACGGCCTGGACGGCAGCCGCCTGCGCGCGGCGGTCGAACGTGCTGATCACCCGCAGCCCGCCCTGGTCGATCTGCGCGTCGGTGAGGCCGACCTTGGCGCGCAGCTCGTCCTGCACCGCCTTGAGCAGGTAGCCGGTCGTGCCGCCCTTGGTGTTGGCGGTCCTGCGCGGCCGGATCGCGGGGTAGGTGACCTTGGCGCGCTCGGCCTGGGTGAGCCAGCCCTCGCTGACCATGCCGTCCAGCACGTAGTCCATCCGCGCCTGGGTGCGGGCCTTCTGGGTGATCGGGTCGTACAGGCCCGGCGAGCGGATGACCGAGGCGAGCACGGCGCCCTCTGCGACGGTGAGCCGGCTCGCGGGGTGACCGAAGTACGCCTGGCTGGCGGTCTCGATGCCGTTGGCGCCGCGGCCGAAGTAGATGGTGTTCAGGTAGTTCGCCAGGATGACGTCCTTGGTCTCCTGCTGCTCGATCTTCAGCGAGATGACGAACTCCTTGACCTTGCGCGTGTAGGTGCGGTCCTGGGTCAGGAAGTAGTTCTTCACGTACTGCTGGGTGATCGTCGAGCCACCCTGCACGGAGCCGCCGCGCAGCTTGACCCACACCGCCCGGGCGATCCCCTTGGGCGAGACACCGGAGTTGGAGTAGAAGGAGCGGTCCTCGGCGGCCAGCACCGCGTGCTGCGCGGTCTTCGGCACCTGCGCCAGCGGGATGGACTGGCGGTTGCCGTCGACCTCGTTGAACCGGCCCAGCTCGGTCTTGCCGTCGGAGAAGTAGACGACCGACGCCTGGGCGGTGACGAGCTTGTTCGGGTCGGGCACCGACACCCTCGCGTAGACCACCGACAGGGCGATCACCCCCAGCAGCACGACGCCCGCGCCGAGGCCGAGGACCAGGCGCCAGCTCGGGACGAACCGGCGCACACCGGTGTAGCGGCGGCGGGGGTAGTCCACGAGTCGTCTCACGCGGGCAAGTATGCGGTGCAGGGCTGGGACGGGCCTGCGCACCGACCGCGGGCAGCACCGTCGGTTTGCCCGACGCACCTGACAAAGGCTAGGTTCGTCATATCGGCGCGATATAGCGCCACCGACATCCGGCCGGGAGGTGCACGTGGCTCGACGTGACGTGCTGGACCTCGCCGTCCTCGGCCTGCTGCACGACACCCCGCTGCACGGGTACGAGCTGCGCAAGCAGCTGGCCGGCGTCCTCGGCCCGTTCCGCGCGCTGAGCTACGGCACGCTGTACCCGTGCCTGCGCCAGCTGCTCGACCGCGGCTGGGTCGCCGAGCAGGCCGGTGACCCCGCGGCCGGACGGCGGGCCCGGATCGTCTACGAGCTCACCGCGTCCGGCAAGGAGCACTTCGGCTCGCTGGTCGCCGACGGCGGGCCCACCAGCTGGGACGACGACAGCTTCGGCGTCCGGTTCGCGTTCTTCGCCCGCACCGAGGCCGACGTGCGGCTGCGGATCCTGGAGGGCCGGCGCAGCCGGCTCGAGGAGCGCCTCGACACCATCGGCGCCTCCCTGGCCCGCGGCCGTGAGCGCGCCGACGCCTACACCCTCGAGCTGCAGCGGCACGGGCTCGAGAGCGTCCAGCGCGAGGTGCGCTGGCTCACCGAGCTGATCGACACCGAGCGACTCGCCCCGCCACAGACCACCACCAGCTCGACCACACAGACCCCTCACTGAAGGAGCACCCATGGGATCCGTCCGCGTCGCCATCATCGGCACCGGCAACTGCGCCGCCTCGCTCGTCCAGGGCGTCCACTACTACGCCGACGCCGACCCGAACGCCACCGTTCCCGGCCTGATGCACGTGAAGTTCGGTGAGTACCACGTCAACGACGTCGAGTTCGTCGCCGCGTTCGACGTCGACGCCAAGAAGGTCGGCTTCGACCTGTCCGAGGCGATCCTGGCCAGCGAGAACAACACGATCCGCATCTGCGACGTGCCGCCGATGGGCGTCCCCGTGCAGCGCGGCCACACCCTGGACGGCCTGGGCAAGTACTACCGCGAGACCATCGAGGAGTCCGACGCCGAGCCGGTCGACATCGTGGCGGTGCTGCGCGAGACGCGCGCCGACGTCCTGGTGTCGTACCTGCCGGTCGGGTCCGAGAACGCCGACAAGTTCTACGCCCAGTGCGCCATCGACGCCGGCGTGGCGTTCGTCAACGCGCTGCCGGTGTTCATCGCCAGCGACCCGGTGTGGGCCAAGAAGTTCGAGGACGCCGGCGTCCCGATCATCGGCGACGACATCAAGAGCCAGGTCGGCGCGACCATCACCCACCGCGTGATGGCCAAGCTGTTCGAGGACCGCGGCGTGGTGCTCGACCGCACCTACCAGCTCAACGTCGGCGGCAACATGGACTTCAAGAACATGCTCGAGCGCGACCGGCTGGAGTCCAAGAAGATCAGCAAGACCCAGGCCGTCACCTCCAACCTCGAGCACGACCTGGGCGCGCGCAACGTCCACATCGGCCCGTCGGACTACGTGCAGTGGCTGGACGACCGCAAGTGGGCCTACGTGCGCCTGGAGGGTCGCGCGTTCGGCGACGCCCCGATCAACCTCGAGTACAAGCTCGAGGTGTGGGACTCGCCGAACTCGGCCGGCATCATCATCGACGCGATCCGCGCGGCCAAGATCGCCAAGGACCGCGGCATCGGCGGCGCCCTGCTCTCGGCGTCGTCCTACCTCATGAAGTCCCCGCCGGTGCAGCGCCCGGACGACGAGGGCCGCGCGAGCGTCGAGGCGTACATCCGCGACGAGGTCGAGCGCTGACCCGCTGAACCCGTCGGCCGACGGGGGGCACGGACCCACCTAAACTCGGGGCCGTGCCCTTCGTCGACGATCTGCGCACGGTCCTTCGGGGCCGTGACTTCCGTCGGCTGTTCGCCGTGCGCCTGGAGGGTCGCGCG
>JBBQGB010000004.1:0-87504 GCA_038322575.1 Actinomycetales bacterium | reverse complement strand
TCGTGACGCCGTAGACGGGTGAACCGTGCGCGAGAGCTCGCTCGACGTCCGCGCGCCGGGCGGCGACGGCGTCCAGCAGCTGCGGCGCCAGCCGAAGACCGGCTCCGTCGGCGACCGCCGCGACGGCCTGCGCGTCGAGGTCGCCCGCGCTCGCCAGGTCGATGACCATCAGTGGTACCGCAGCATCGTGCCGACGTCCGCGGCGTCGGCGCGCTGCACGATCATGTGGGCCACCGCGACGTCCAGTCTCGACAAACCCCTGTGCCGGAGAAGAACTCGCTCGTCGTCGTCCTCGCGGCCGGCTCGTCCATGTCGGGGCCGGACAGGAACCGCAGCCAGATGCCGTCGCTCACCCGCGCGATGCTGTCACGAGCGAGTACCCGATCCGTCGGCGCCGGGCGTACGATGTCAGCACAACTGAACAGGGGGGTGAACGGTTTCGACGTTGGTCGTACTCCCAGGAGAAGCGGGTCGAGGACGCACGGTTATCTCGCAAACGATCCGTGCAAACCAATAGGTGCCGATTCCAAGCGCACCGACTTTGCCCTCGCCGCCTGAGCGAGTGTAAAAGTCCGTCAGCCCGGGGAGGCTCCGGCCCCGGATCCTGGCGTCATCTACGGAGCCACTGCTTCGGACCCAGGCCGCGGGGGTCCGTTGAACACTTACGCGGCTGGGCTTGGCAGCGACGTGCCTGCGCGATCGCTGGAGCCGAGAAACACCACAGCAGGCTGCACCCGGAGAAGTCCTGGTTCTGCGTCAGCGGACGCGGGTTCGATTCCCGCCACCTCCACCCCCGATCGAACGGTCCGGGCCCCTCGGGGCAGGGACCGTTCGTGCGTCCCCGCCGCGAGACCGCACTAAGAGCCCACCGGCGGTGCGCGGGTGGGCTCTTCGTGCAGTGTCGGCGCCGGTCAGGCGCCGTCGATCGAGGCTCAGGCCGCCTGCGCGGCGGGGGCTGCGTCGTCCAGTGCGGCCGCGATCTCGACGCGCAGGGCCGGGTCGCCCAGCCGCTCGGCGACGGCGCCGACGGTGAGCGCGGCCGACGCGAGGTCGGCGCCGGCGTTGCCGAGCACGGTGCGCAGCGCCACGACGGCGCGTGCCCCGCCGATCTCGCCGGGCGAGGCGGCGACGGCGAGCACGGGCTTGTCGCGCAGCACACCGGCGCCGTAGGGGCGCGAGAGCCAGTCGATCGCGTTGCCGAGCAGCCCCGAGATGGTGCCGTTGTACTCGGGGGTGATGACGACGAGCAGGTCGGCGGCAGCCACCTGCTCGCGCAGCGCGACGACCTCGGCGGGCGGCGTGCCCTCGAGGTCCTGGTTGAAGAACGGCAGCGCGGTGAGCTCGGGGGCGAGCACGCCGTCGGCTGCGACGTCCGCGACGAGGGCGCCCAGCGCGCGGGTGTAGGAGCCCTGGCGGGCGGAGCCGGTGAGGACGAGCACGGACACGGTGACCTCCGGAGGTGACGAACGGGACTCCTGCATCAGCACGATTGATTCGTCAACTATTCCGATGCCGGGCGTCCCTGGATGACTTTGCGAGTTCTTTGTCGAATCTTGCCGAGAAGCCGGACGACGTGCGCCTCGGTGGACGGCAGAGTGACGCGAGGTGGGGTGGAGCAGCCCCTTTTTATGGTTTATGTCCTGAAGGGACGTATATGTCCAAACGTCATCTGCCCACTGGGCGCGCACGGGCGGCTACCGCCGCTGGTGTCGCGGTCCTGGTCGGCGTCGGTGCCTTGGCCGCCACGAACGGCGAGGCCATCTTCGAGAAGATCAGCGGCGAGCCCGGCCACGAGTCGTTGCAGGAGTTCGTCAAGGAGCACCCGCGGCTCAACCGGCACAGCGGGGCGGTGGCCTTCGTCCGCGAGAAGCTCGAGCAGCAGGGCGGTGAGGGCTCGGGCGAGATCCTGAATGGCCCGGCTCAGGAGCAGTACGACGCCCGAGCGTTCCCGCGAACGGCCGTGGCACCAGCGCAGAGCAAGGGCGCCCGTGGCGCTTTCGCAGCAGTCGTCAAGAAGCACGGCGAGGGCAAGGGCCCTCGTGGCGGTCCTGCAGCAGGCACCTGGACCCTGTCGGGTCCGACGACCGGCGCGGTCGAGCCCGAGACCACCTACACGGGCACTGCAGCCAACGTCGCCGGGCGCACCACCGCCATGGCTGTCGACCCGGCCTGCACGGTGACCGGTCCCTGCACCGTGTACGTCGGTGCCGCGGGCGGTGGCGTCTGGAAGACCACGAACGCGACCTCGACCGCCCCCACCTGGACCCCGATCGGCGCCGACATCCCGTCCGGCGCCATCGGCGAGATCGTCATCGCCGCTGACGGGACGCTGTACGTCGGCACCGGAGAAGAGAGCGGCAGCTCGGACTCCGAGGCGGGCGTCGGCCTGTACCGGTCGCGCGACAAGGGGGCGACGTTCAGCAAGGTCTCGACGTTCGTGGCCGCCCGGGACTTCGCGCTGGACCGGTCGATCGGCGCCATCGCCGTCGACCCCGCCAACCCCGGCCACCTGTACGTCGGCACGGCCGTCGCGCGGCACGGTTCCTCATCGGTCAACGGTGGCCGCTTCACCCCGCCCAACGCGGCCCCCCTCGGCCTCTACGAGTCGACCGACGCCGGCGTCACCTGGACGCTGACCAAGTCCGAGGCGGGCGACCCGGTCGTTCCCGGCTCGGCGAACGGCGGCGACTTCTTCCGTGGCGGCGTCACGAAGATCGAGACCGACCCGACGGACAGCACGACCGTGTACGCCGCGATCTCCTCCTACGGCCTCTACCGCAGGGTGGGCGCAAGCGGGGCGTGGACCCGCATCTACACGATCGGGAACGCGGACTCGCCGGACGCGACGTTGGACAGCCGCGTCGAGTTCGACGCGACGACACTGGCCAACGGCAGCACACGCATCTACCTGGGTGACGGGACGGCCTTCCCGGGCTCGGTGGCCGGTCTGTTCCGTACTGACGACGCCCGCGCGGCGGCGCCGGCGTTCACCGGCCTGTCGAGCGCCGACCCGACTTCGCCAGGGTACGACTCGTACAACTTCTGCCAGGGGCAGTGCTCCTACGACATGGTCGTCGCGACCCCGAAGGGACAGCCGGACCAGGTCGTCCTGTCCGGCCAGATGAACTATGACGAGCTCTTCAGCCCGAACCCACCGAGCAACGGCCGCGCGGTCATCCGCTCGACCGACGCCGGCCTCAGCTTCGCCGACATGACCAACGACGCGGCGACGAGCCCGAACGGGTTGCACCCCGACCACCACGCCCTGGTGTTCGTGCCCGGCACGAACGGTGAGACCTTCTTCTCGGGTTCCGACGGTGGCATCGTCCGTGGAAGCGGCCCGTTCGTCGACGACAGCGCCAAGTGCGCAACTCGGGGATTGAGCGCGCCCGAGCTGATCCGCTGTCAGCGGCTGCTCTCGGCGGTGCCGACGTCGAACAAGGACATCAACAAGGGCCTGAACACCCTGCAGTTCCAGAGCGTCAGCGTGAGCCGCAAGGGACTGGTGCAGGGCGGCACCCAGGACAACGGCACCTGGGAGTCCGACGCGCCGTCGGGCTTCGCCGAGTCGGTGGGTGGGGACGGTGGCCAGTCCGGCTTCAACGCCGAGGACCCCTCGATCCGCTACCACTCCTACTTCAACCCGCAGCACGACGTGAACTTCCAGGGTGCGAAGCCGACCGGCTGGGACTGGATCTCCGACCCGCTGCTCGCCAGCGGTGAGGCGGCCTCGTTCTACACCCCGTTCGTCGCCGACCCCGAGGTCGCCGGCACGGTCTTCGACGGCCTGCAGCACATCTGGCGCACCACCGACAACGGTGGCGACCGGGCCTACCTGGACAAGCACTGCAACGAGTTCACCGGCGACTTCACGGTGACCTGCGGTGACTGGCAGCCGCTGGGTGGCAAGGCAGCGAACGACGCCGGTGACCTGTCCGGGTCGTTCTACGGCGCGGACCTCGCCGGCCGCGGCAACTACGTGGTGGCCATCACGCGTGCAGCTGACACCGAGGGCACCATCTGGGCCGGCACCCGCCGGGGACGGTTGTTCGTCACCCGGAACGCCAACGCCGAAGACCCCGCCAAGGTGACCTACAAGCGGGTCGACCTGACCGCCACCGGCGACGCTCTGCCCAAGCGGTTCCCGTCGGGCATCGCGGTCGACCCCCGGGACGCCAACCACGCGTTCGTGTCCTACTCGGGCTACAGCGCCTACGCGGCGGGCGGTCACGTGTACGAGCTGCGGTACAGCCCGCGCACGGGTGCCGTCACCTCGCGCGACCTCAGCCTCGACCTCGGTGACCAGCCGGTCACGGGCATCGCGTTCGACGTCCGTCGCGGATCGCTCTTCGCCGCGACCGACTTCGGTGTGCTGGGTCTGCCCGCGGGGGGCACCAGCTGGCTGGCCACGGCCGGGCTGCCCACCGTGGCGACGTACGGCCTGACGCTCGACCCGAGGGGCAACACGCTGTACGCCGCGACCCACGGCCGCGGGGTCTGGCAGTACAAGCTGGGCTGACGCCGGCCCGAACGCAGACGGCCCCCACCCGCCCGGGTGGGGGCCGTCTGCCGCTGCGGCCGGCCCCGTCACCTCGGTCGCGGTCCCCTGGCTCAGCGCTGCAGGACGTGGGCGACCAGGTACGCCGTCCCGTCGTCCAGGTGGCCGGCCAGCGAGGCGGACACGCTGACCGGCAGGACCGTCCCGTCGGCGTGGACGTACCGCTTGTCGACGTGGTGGGCGCAGGTGGCCCCGGACCGCACCTCGGCCAGGTTGCTCTCGTCCGCGCCGCGGTCGTCAGGGTGGGTGATGTCGCGCACCCGCAGCGCCGACAGCTCGGCGTCGGTGCGGCCGACGAGCCGCTCGAACGCCGCGTTGACCAGGACGAACGTGCCGTCGACCCTGGTCAGGGCCATGCCGATGGGGGCGTGGTCGAAGGCCAGCCGGAACTGCTGCTGGCTGCGTTCGAGGGCGAGGCGCGCCACGACGACCTCGGTCACGTCACGCGACAGCGACAGGACGCTGGTGACCTCGCCGGACTCGTCCACCACGACCGTCACCGTGGTGGACAGCCAGCGGTATCCGCCGTCGCCGTGCCGGGCGCGGTGCACGAGCGGTTCGTGCGCCCCGATCCCGACGGCGGCCGCGGCCGGCCGGTCGTCGTCGTGCAGCAGGTCCAGGGTGAGCGTGCCGACCAGGTCGGCCGGCGCGCGACCGAGCACCTGCCTGCTCGTCGCCGAGGCGTAGGTGATGACCCGGGCTGCGGTCGAGACCAGCACCATCTCGTCGCTGCCCGCGAGCAGCGGGGGAGCGGTGCCCGGGTGCCCGGGTGTCCCCAGCTGCTGCTGGGAGCGCAGCGCCCACGCCAGGTGCGGGGACGTCGGTGCCGGGCGCGCGTAGAACCACCCCTGGGCCGTGTCGCACCCGAGAGCGACGAGCTGCTGGGCCTGGGCGGCCTCCTCGACGCCCTCGGCGCACACGGTCATGCCCAGGCTGTGGGCGGTGTCGATGACCAACCGCACCAGGACGGCGTCCTTGGCGCTGGTGGCCACCTGCTGGACGAACGAGCGGTCGATCTTGACGATGTCGACGGGCAGCTCGCGCAGCATGGTGAGCGAGGAGTAGCCGGTCCCGAAGTCGTCAAGGGCGATGCGGACGCCGAGGTCGGACAGCTCGCGCAGCCGCTGTGCCGTCAGGGCCAGGTCCTCGACCGCCGCGGTCTCGGTGACCTCCAGGCACAGCCGGCTCGCGGGCAGCCCCGAGGCCGCGAGCGCCCGCGCGACCTGGGCGACGATGCCGGGTTGGGCGATCTCGATCGGCGACACGTTGACCGCGACGCTCGGCCCGTCCGGGCCGCGGTCCCAGGCGGCGGCCTGACGGCACGCCGCGTCCAGCACCCAGCGGCCCAGGTCCAGGATCAGGCCGGTGCGCTCGGCCAGCGGGATGAACTGGTCGGGTGGCACCGCGCCGAGGTCGGGATCGGTCCAGCGCGCCAGCGCCTCGACCCCCTCGACCCGCCCGTGCGGCAGTGCGACCACCGGCTGGAAGTGCAGGGTCAGGGCGTCCTCGTCGATGGCCGCCCGCAGTCGGCGCTCCATGCTGCGCTGGGTCACGGTCGCTGCGGTGGCCGCCGCGCTGGGCAGCAGCTGCTCGTCGAAGTGCTCGACCCGACCGCGGCCACGCTGCTTGGCGCGGTACATCGCCAGGTCCGCCTGGGTGAGCAGCACCTCGAGCCCGTCGGGCCGCCCGCTGGACCCGGCGGCGGGGGTGTGCGCGACCCCGATGCTGGCGCCGATCTGCACGTCCAGCTCGCCGACGCGCCCCTGGTCGTCGACGCGGGTGATGGTGAACGGCACGGCGGCCTCGAGCACCAGGCGCTGGGCGAGCGCGCCCGCGTCCTCAGCGCCGAACGCGCCGGTGCCGAGGACGGCGAACTCGTCGCCGCCCAGCCGGGTGACTAGGTCCTCGGCGCGGCACTGGCGGCGCAGCCGCTCACCGAACTGGGCCAGCACCTGGTCGCCGGCCGCGTGGCCGTGCAGGTCGTTGACGTCCTTGAACCGGTCCAGGTCGATGAACAGCAGCACCGCCGCCTGACCCCGCCGGCCCGCGTCCGCGAGGCGCTGCATCAGCTGCAGCCGGTTGGGCAGCCCGGTCATCGGGTCGTGCGTGGCCTGGTGGGCGAAGTAGGTCGCGAGGCGTTCGAACACCGCGCCGACCGCGGTCACCCGCAGGCCGCCCGCGACGTCCCGGACGAGGAAGCCTTCGCGCCGGTCGGGGATCTGACTGCCGGGTGCCGGGCGGTCCTCGATCAGCGTGGCCGCCGCCAGGGCTACCGGGGTGTCGTCCGGCACCACGACGGTCGCCGGGTGCGGCAGGTCGGCCAGCTCGCGTCGTCCGTGCAGCAGCCGGCCGTACCCGAGGCGCCCGGACATCACGGTGGCGAAGCCGGAGCGTTCGACCAGCACCGGCGGGTCGAGCCCGACCAGAGCCACCCAGCGCAGCCCCTCGTCCGCCCGGAACATCTCGTCCAGCATCGCGGCGCGCATCGTGGCGGGGACGGTACGCACGGGTGCAGACAGGTCGCCGACCGTTCCGAGGCCGGTGAACCCCGCGTCGTCCGCGCAGAGGTGGGCCGGCTGGGTCCGCTCCACCGTCACCGTGCCCCCCAGGTTCGCTCGGTCGATCTGGCCGATCGCACCTGGTTTCGGCACGCGTACGACGGCCCTTCACGAATCCGGACCGGTCACCCCGTCTGCCGACGGGCGGTTCACCCGGACGGGTCAACGCCGGCGCGCGGGTCACGCACGGCAGTACCCGATCGGTGCAACAGCCCCGCGCGCCGCCGGTCGATGGAAGGGGACCACGCGCCCCGGAGGTCAGCTGACATGTCGACGCACCGCCTCACCCGACCGGTCTCGGCCGCCGCTGGTCTCGCCGCGGTCGCCCTGCTGCCCCTCGCCTCGACCGTCGACACCGTCGACACCGCCGCCCCCGCCCCCGCGCAGGCGCGGCAGCGCGTCGTCCTCAGCGTGCCCGGCAGTGCCGCTGACCTCGGCGCCGCGGCGCTCGCGGTCGTGCGCGCCGGGGGCGCTGTCGTCGCCCGCTACCCCGTCGCCGGCGCCCTGGTGGTGAGCGTGCCGCCGGGCTGGGTCGCGCCCGCGCAGGTGACGGCAGTGGTCGACCGGGCCTTGCACGTCTCGGGCGGCGCGGCGTCGTCGTCCGCCTCGACGGTGCGCCAGAGCGTCGGCGGGTGGTCGCCTACGGGTGGCGCAGGCGTCACGGTCGCGGTGGTCGACACCGGCGTGGCCGACGTCCCTGACCTGGCCGGCCGCGTCGACCACGTCGACGTCACCGGCGGTGGCGGCGGCGACGGCTTCGGGCACGGCACGTTCATGGCCGGCCTGGTCGCAGGGTCCGGCGCCGGCTCGGGCGGTGCGTACGCCGGCCTCGCACCGGCCGCGCGCGTGCTCGACGTGCGGGTGGCCGGCGTCAACGGAGACACCTGGCTGAGCCAGGTGCTCGCGGGGTTGCAGGCGGTCGCGGACCGCCGGCGCACCGACCCCTCGCTGCGGGTGCTCAACCTGTCGCTGTCCGAGGGTGACGCGGTCCCCGCCGCGTTCGACCCGCTGTCCCGCGGGCTGGAGCGGCTGTGGGCGGACGGCGTCACCGTCGTCGTCGCGGCCGGCAACGACGGGCCGCGCGAGGGCAGCGTCAGCGCCCCGGCGACGGACCCCGTCGTCCTGGCCGTCGGAGCGGTGGACGAGGGGGGCACGGCCGCTCGTGACGACGACACGACGGCGACCTTCTCGGGCCGCGGCGCCGGCAAGCCCGAGATCGTGGCACCCGGTGTCTCGCTGGTGAGCCTGCGCGCCCCGGGCAGCGCGGTGGACGCCGCCAACCCCGCGGCCCGCGTCGCCGACGGCTACTTCCGCGGCACGGGCACCTCGATGTCGACGGCGGTCACCTCCGGTGCGGTCGCCGCGCTGCTCGCCGCCCGGCCACAGCTGACCCCCGACGACGTCAAGGCGCTGCTGACCTCGACGGCGTACGACGTCCGCGGCCGTGGCGCCGGTGCCCTCGACCTGGCTGCGGCCCTGCGGGCGCCGGTGCCGGAGGTGGCCGAGGCCGACACGTGGGCCGCGTTCGCCGCCGCCTGGCGCCGCGGCGACCAGGCTGCCACCGCGCGGGCGTGGGCGGCGCTGTCGCCGGGGGCCCAGCGGTGGGGGGCGCAGGCGTTCGCCGTCTCGGTGCTGCTGCAGCCGGGTGGGGACCGGGCGGCCGTGACCGCCCGCGCCTGGTCGGCGCGCGCCTGGTCGGCCGGGGACTGGTCGGCGCGGGCGTGGTCGGCTCGGGCGTGGTCGGGCCAGGACTGGTTGGCGCGGGCGTGGTCGGCGCGGGCCTGGTCCAGCGAGGACTGGGCGGCGCGGGCGTGGTCGGCGCGGGCGTGGTCGGGCCAGGACTGGTCGGCGCGGGCGTGGTCGGCCCGCGCGTGGTCGGCCCACGACTGGTCGGTGCGGGCGTGGTCGGCACGGGCGTGGTCGGACGCCGAGTGGGCCGACCTGGTGTGGTCGGCCCGCGCGTGGTCGGGCCAGGACTGGTCGGCGCGGGCCTGGTCGGCGCGGGCGTGGTCGGTGGACGGCTGGGATGGCTGAGCGGGTCGGCGCGCGGGCGCCGGCGTCGCTGCACCGCCTCGTCCTGGCCCTGCTGACTGCCGGCGCCGCGTCGTCCGCCGCGGTCGTCGCCCTGGACAGCGGCCGACCGGCGGTGCCGAGCACGTGGCCCACCTGGGTGCTCTGCCTGCTGCTGCTGGGTCTGGCCGCGGCCGCGGAGCGGGCGTACGTGCGGGTGCGTCACGGCGAGAGCACCGAGGACCTCACGTTCTTCGAAGCCGTCGTGGTCATCGCGGCGCTGCTGCTGCCGGTGGCCCTGGCCGTGGTGGCGCTGGCCGGGGGCCTCGCGCTGACCTGCCTGCTGGTGCGCCGCCCGCTGGTCAAGAGCGCGTTCAACCTGGGGTCGTACTCGGTGGGCGTCGCCGCGTTCGTCGCCGTCTCGCATCTGGTGGCCGGCGCCGCCCCCGCCTTCTCGCTGGTCAGCGTCGTCGGGGTGGTGCTGGGCACCCTCGCGTTCGCCACGGTCAACCTGCTCGCCCTGGCGGCGGTGCTCGCCGTGGTTGAGGGGGTGCCGGCGCGCGCGGTGGTCAACGACGAGTGGCAGCTGTCGGCGGTCATGGCCACCGGCAACGCCGGCGTCGGCCTGCTCGCGGTGCACCTGACCCACTCGGCCCCGGCGCTGCTCCCGTTCGTGGCCCTGCCGCTGCTGGCGATCGGCTACTCCTACCGGGCCGCGGCGCGGCACGCGGTCGAGCGCGAGCGCAGCCGCTGGCTGGTCGCCCTGAGCGGTGCAC
Organism: Actinomycetales bacterium; assembly: GCA_038322575.1. Taxonomy (GTDB): domain Bacteria; phylum Actinomycetota; class Actinomycetes; order Actinomycetales; family Angustibacteraceae; genus JACMOY01. The sequence goes on along the minus strand of JBBQGB010000004.1, from coordinate 77,602 downwards.
TGGCCGGCGACGCCGGCCCCGGCGTCATGCTGCGCGCCGCCGAGGCCACCCGCGGCGTCTTCGCCGCGGACCGCGTCCGCCTGGTGCTGCCCGCCGGGTGCGTGGTCGCCGACGTCGACCCCGCTCGTGCCATGGTCCCCGACGAGGACGACGACGCGGCCGTCGCCGCCGTGGTGGGTGCCGACGGGCCGGTGCGGCTGCCCGTGCGCGGGGCCGGCGGACCGGCGTACGCCGAGGTGGCCGTGCCGCTCGACCTGGACGCCGGCGTCCGCGGGGCCCTCGTGCTCGGCTGGGTGCACGCGCCCACGCGGGGACGGCGGTGGGCGCGCTCGGGCGCCGACCACGTCGACCCGGCGATGCTGGCCGCCGTGGCCGCGGCCGTGGCCGGCGCGCACCGCGCCCTGGCCCACCTCGGCGCGCTGGTGGCCGAGTCGAGCAAGCTGCAGGCCGTCGTCGACCACAGCACGGACGGCGTCGCCGTGGTCGCCGCGGACGGCTCCGTGCTGGTGTGGAGCCCCGCGATGCGCCAGCTGACCGGCAGCGACCCGGTGGGCAGCCCGCCCCCCGCGGGGGACGAGGTCGCCGAGCCGGTGGCCGCCCTGCTGCTGGGCCTGGCCGGGCCGGACGTCGACCGCGCGGCGCTCGCGGTCGAGCTCGCCCGCCAGCTCGATCCTCGCCGCCCGCGCGGTGGTGTCCTGCTGGACGTTGGCGCGGGCGAGACGCGCCGCCACCTGGAGGTCACGGTCGCCCGGATCACCGCCGAGCACGGCGAGGACCGCCTCGCGGTGCTGACCGCCCACGACGTCACCGAGGCGCGCCGGCTCGAGCGGCTCAAGGGGGACTTCATCGCGACCGTCTCGCACGAGCTGCGTACCCCGATGACCCCCATCAAAGGCTACGCGCAGCTGCTGGCCACCCGCGGCGACCAGATGAGCCCGCAGCGCCGGTTGCAGGCGCTGCAGCTGATCCAGGAGCGGGCCGAGCACATGGGCCGCCTGGTGGACGACCTGCTCCTCGCCTCGACGGTGGGCACCGAGGGGTCGGCGCGGCTCAAGGTCGAGCTCGACGACGTCGACCTTCGCGGCGTGCTGCACCGCGCCGTCGCCGCCTTCCCCAGCCTCGCCGACCGGGTGTCGACCTCGTCACCGGCGAGCGAGGTGCCGGTGCGCTGCGACGCGGTGCGCGCCGTCCAGTGCCTGACGAACCTGCTCGGCAACGCCGAGAAGTACGCGACGCCCGGCACCGCGATCGAGGTCGAGCTGGCCGTGGCCGACGGCTGGGCGGCGGTGTCCGTCGCCGACCGCGGGCCCGGCATCCCGCCGTCCGAGGCCGAGCGGGTGTTCGAGCGGTTCCACCGCCTGGACGACCCCCTGACGATGCAGCACGGCGGCAGCGGGCTGGGCCTGTACATCGCGCGCGAGCTGTCGCGGTCGATGGGTGGCGACCTCACCCTGACCTCGGTCGTCGGTGAGGGGTCGACGTTCACGCTGCACCTGCCGCTGCGGGACCATCCCCCGCCGGCGGGCGCGCCCGCCCGATCGACACCCCAGCGGTTGGAGATTACGACATGACCTACGTGCTGGTCGTCGACGACGAGGAGCCGGTGCGCCACCTGGTGCGCGACGTGCTCGAGCTCGACGGGTACGACGTGGACGAGTGCGCCGACGGCCCGAGCGCGCTGGCCAGGGTGGCCGAGCGGCAGCCGGACTGCCTGGTGCTGGACGTGATGATGCCGGGCCTGAGCGGGATCGACGTCCTCACCCGGCTGCGCGCGATGCCCGAGTGCGAGGATCTGCCGGTGCTGCTGCTCACGGCGGCCGGGGACGACGGGACGACCTGGGCTGGCTGGCAGGCCGGCGCGAGCTACTACCTGCCCAAGCCCTTCGACGTCGACCACCTGCTGACCTGGGTGGGCCGGCTGATCGAGATCCGCGCCGTCGACCTCGCGCTCGCCGACGTCGCGATGACCGTGGACACCGCCCCCGCCGACTGACCTCCGGTGTCGGCACTTGCTGCACTACGTGCCACTGTCCGTGCTCTGCGAATGGCACTTGCTGCAGCAAGTGCTGGATCCCGGCCGACTGCTGAGTCCAGCATCTGAGACCTGACGTGTCAGCCCTTGGATGGTCATCGGGACGGCGCTACCGTCGTGGCCAAGGTCATGAGTGCCAGCGTCAAGCCCCGGCTCGCTGGCCGGCAACCCTCCCACCGCGGCGGGGTGCCCCGGGTGAGGACCAGGTGCCGGCGAGGTGTCGGCGCAAGCGCGGGCCCCGACGGCTGAGGCCCCAGAGCTCCTGGAGTGCTGTCATGTCCCCGAACGCCACGATCTCATTGGCCCAGAACCTGTTGTGCGACAGCGCTTCGGCCGAATCGACGATCCACCCGCTGCTGGCCGTCGTCGGCGCCGACCTGCAGGTGCCGCTCGTCACCGGCGAGCAGGTGCGCTACGCCAACCTGGACTATGCAGCCAGTGCGCCCGCCCTCGCCGCCGTCGCGGCCCTCGTCGACGAGGTGCTGCCGTTCTACGCGAGCGTCCACCGCGGGGCGGGCTACGCCTCGCAGGTGAGCACCGCGGTGCTCGAGCGGTCACGGGCCACCGTCGGCCGCTTCGTGGGTGCCCGGGCTGGGGACGTGGTCGTCTTCACCCGCAACACCACCGACGCGCTCAACCTGCTGGCGGGTTGCCTGCCCCCGTGGGGTGACGTGGTGTTCCTGGACGCCGAGCACCACGCGAACCTGCTGCCGTGGCAGCGCGGCCCGCACCGTTGCGTGCCCACCGGCCCGAGCGTCGAGGCGACGCTGCAGGCGTTGGAGCAGACGCTGCGCGACCGCGCCGCAGCACTCGTCGCGGTCACGGGCGCGTCCAACGTCACGGGTGAGGAGCTGCCGGTCGAGCGGGTGGTCGCGCTGGCGCACCGCTACGGCGCCCGGGTCGTCGTCGACGCCGCCCAGCTGGCGCCGCACCGGCGCATCGACCTGGACGCCAGCGGCGCCGACTACGTCGCGTTCAGCGGCCACAAGCTGTACGCCCCCTACGGCACCGGCGTGCTCGTCGGACGACGCGACTGGCTCGACCGCGGGACGCCGCACCTCGCCGGTGGCGGTGCGGTGCAACAGGTCTGGGTGTCCGACCGCGGGTCGCAGCCGACGGCCGAGGTCGACGTCGAGTGGGCGTGCGCGCCGGCCCGGCACGAGGGTGGGACGCCCAACGTGCTCGGCGCGGTCGCGCTCGCGACCGCCTGCGAGCAGCTGCTGGGGCTGCCCGAGGCGGCGCTGGAGGTGCACGAGGCGGGGCTGCGCGACCGGCTGGTCGACGGGCTGACCGCGATACCCGGTGTCGGCGTGCACCGGGCCTTCACCGACGCGCCGTCCTCGATCGGGGTCGTCACGTTCACCGTGGACGGCGTCGCGCCGGGGCTGGTGGCGGCCTACCTGTCCGCCGAGCACGGGATCGGCGTCCGGGACGGGAAGTTCTGCGCCCACCCCCTGCTGGCCAGGCTCGGCCTGCCCGACGGCGCGGTGCGCGCCAGCGTGGGCGTCGGGACGAGCAGCGCGGACGTCGACCGGCTGCTGGCCGCCGTCGTCCGCCTGGTGCACGCGGGGCCGGCGTGGACGTACGGCCTGGTCGAAGGCCGGTGGGCGCCGACCCCGGACCCACGGCCGCTGCCGGGTTGGGCGGGTGCCGTGGTGGGCGCCGCGGGCAGCTCACCGTGCCGGCCCGCCGGACGGGCCGGCGTCCCTGTGACACGCTGATCGCGTGAGCAGCGACCGCCGACCGCCCCTCGCCGGCCGACTGGGCCCGGTGTTCGCCGGGCTGGCTCTGTGCCTGGTGCCCTGGACGGCGTATCTGGCGATCGAGCTGCCCGAGCGGGCCGTGGCCCGGCACTACGACCTGGCGTGGACCGGCTTCGACATCGCCCTCGTGCTGCTGCTCGGTGGCACCGCGTGGACGGCGCACCACCGCTCGCGGTACTTCGCGCTGACCGCGACGGCCACGGCCACGCTGCTCGTCGTGGACGCGTGGTTCGACGTGGTGACGTCGGCGCCGGGCGCCGAGCAGGTCATCGCGGTGGTGCTCGCCGCGCTGGTCGAGCTGCCCCTGGCGCTGCTGTGCGCCTGGTGGGCGCTGCACGCGCAGGACGTGCTGAGCGAGCACATCGCGTTCTTCCGGCGCAGCGCCTCAGCCGTGGGTGGGCACGTCGGAGAACAGGCTGCTGACTGACTCACCCAGGTGGATGCGGTCGATGGCCTCGGCGAACAGCGGTGCGACAGAACGCACCTCGAGGTTCGGCAGCCCGTAGTGACCGGCCTGAGGGACCGTGTTGGTCGTGACGATCTCGTCGATGTCGTCGCGCGAGGACAGTCGCTGGATCGCGGGGCCGGTGAAGAGCCCGTGCGTGCACGCGATCGAGACCCGCCGCACCCGCCGGGCCTTGAGGGTGTCGAGCAGCTGCACCACCGAGCCGCCGGTCGCGATCTCATCGTCCAGGATGATGACGTCCTTGCCGTCGACGTCCCCGACGATCGAGTCGATGACGACGGTGTCGTCACCCAGCCGGCGCTTGCTGCCGGCCGCGACCGGGACGCCCAGCAAGCGGGCGAACGCGGTGGCCGGCTTGGCGTTGCCGAGGTCGGGTGAGATGACGACGGTGTTGGACAGGTCGGTGTACTTGTAGTGGGCGGCGAGGTCGCCCAGCGCGGTCAGGTGGTCGACCGGCACCGAGAAGAACCCGTGCACCTGCGGCGCGTGCAGGGCCATGGTCATGACCCGGTCGGCGCCCGCGGTGGCGATCAGGTCGGCCACCAGCCGGCCCCCGATCGAGATGCGCGGCGCGTCCTTCTTGTCCGACCGGGCGTAGGCGTAGTGCGGGATGACCGCGGTGATCTGCGCCGCGGAGGCCCCGCGGGCGGCGTCCAGCATCAGCAGCAGCTCGACGAGGTTCTCCTGCACCGGCGGCACCAGCGGCTGCACGATGAACACGTCGCGCTGGCGGCAGTTGGCGCGCAGCTGCACCTGCAGGCAGTCGTTGCTGAACCGCTGGATGTGCGTGGGGGCGAGCTCGACCCCCAGCACCGAGCAGATCTCTGCGGCGAGCTCGGGGTGGGCGGACCCACTGAACACGACGATCTCGCCCATGCGCACTGGCTCCCGGCCCTGTCGAGGTGGTGGGAGCCGAGCCTAACGCCCTGCGGTGACCCCGACGGTCGTCGCGCTCACCACAGGGGAGGAGCGGCGAGCATCGGGGCCGCCTGCAGACGCCAGTCGCCGGCGGAGGTGCGCTGCGTCAGCCTCCGAAGGCCCAGCGACACCGGCCGTGGCGTCGCCGACCGCACGTCGATCGTCGTGCGCCCGGGTCCGCGGGCCGGGAACGCCGAGCGCCGCCAGCGGGCGGCGGTGGCCGAGGCCAGGCGAGCCTCGGAGGACCGCCCGGCCTCGGTCAGGTGCACCGCACGGTGGCGGTGGGCGAGGGACGCGAGCAGCACGAGCCCGGCGTCCTCGGCCGTGTCGGCGGCGGCAGCGGCCGTGGCCGCCGCGTCGTCGGGGCGTCCGTCCGCGGCGCGGACCGCCGCCCGGGCGAGCAGCTTGAGCACGTTCTCACGCGGCAGCCAGGTGTCGCTGCCGACGATCGCCTCGAAGTGCTCGAACCGCTGCCGGGCGCTGGCCAGGTCGTGCTGGGCCTCGAGCACGATGAGCCGGGCGACGGCCTCGGGGACGCACAGCGTCACGCCGGTGCGGTCGGCGACGTCGAGGACGTCCAGCAGCAGGGTGTGGGCCCGGGCGGCGTCGCCCTCCTCCATGGCGAGCGCGGCCGAGGCGCACCCGCGCAGGGTGCGCACCAGGGGGCTGGCGTCGTCCGGGGTGGGTTCCTTGTCGGCGGTCTGCGCCGCGGTCAGGTCGTTGCGCTCGGTGGCGACCCGGATCGCCACCCACTGGTGGGAGCGCGGGTCGTCCAACACACCCAGCGTCGCGGCCGTGACGTAGCGCTCGGCGAAGTCCGGCAGGCCGAGGTCGTGCGCCAGCAGGGCGTCGAGCGCGGCGACGTCCGGATCGAACGGGCCGTCGGGGTCGCCCGTCTCGAACAGCTGCTGCAGCCGCTGCAGCGCGGCCTCGCCGGTGCCGGTCTCGCCGAGGGCGACCGCCGCGAGGCACGAGGACGACAAGGCCCGCACCGCGTCCAGGGGGTCCTGCGCGATGTCCAGCGCCTCGCTGGTCCAGCGCCGTGCGGCACGGAACTTGCGGCGCGGGACGCATACCTCGGCGACCAGCTCGGCCCGCGCAGCCGCGCGCCGGGCGGGGTCGCCGTCCTCGTCGGCCTGTCCGACCGCCCGGTGCAACCGGACGCTGAGGTCGTCGCGGTGGGTGGGCGCGCCGGGGTAGAAGCCGGGGACCCGGGGGGCGGCGGTGGCGGGAGCGCCCTGCCGCGCCGGGGCCACCGCCGGGTGGCTGCGGGGGGCCGCGACCGCCGGCGGGGGGTCGGGGTCGGCGGGGGACGACGTGGAGCCAGCCAGGCTGGCCATGCACTTGGCCTCGAGCCGGGTCAGGTCGGAGAGCTGGTGGGCGCGCGCCACGGACGCCGCAGCCGCGAAGGCCGCGTGCGACTCGTGGGTGCGCCCGAGCGCCAGCGCGACGTCGCCCCACCGCTCGAGCAGCTCGAGCCGGTCGGCCGGGGCGGCGTCCGAGGCGTCCTGGGCGCGGCACAGCTGGCGCAGGTGCAGCCGGGCGCGCTCGTAGTCGTGCTCCTCGACGGCGTCGTCGACCGCGTACATGGCCGCGGCGCTCGACAGCTCGGTCTCGCCGGCCAGCCCCCACTGCTCGACGCGCTCGGCCGAGCTCACCGCGCTCTGGGCCACCCGGCGGTGCAGCCGCCGGCGGGCGCTGGGCCGGGCCCAGGCCAGGACCTGGTCGGCGAGCAGCGGATCGCGGGCCACGAAGCCGTCGTCGGTGCACGTGAGCAGCCCGAGGTCGATCAGGTGGTCCAGGACGGCGCGCAGGCGGTGGGCGTCGGGGGCCGCGTCGGCGTCGGCCTCGGCGACGAGCATGGAGGTGAGCAGAGCGGGGGTGACCGGCCGGGCCGCGGCCGCGGCCAGCTGCAGGACCTCGAGCTCGTCGGCGGCCAGGGCGTGCAGTGCCTGGGCCACCCGGTGCCGGTCGTCGGCACCGGGGGCGTGCGCGGCGGCGCCGTCGAGCAGCACCAGACCGGCACTGGTCGCGGCGATGCGGCCGGCGCTGGCCCACGACCGCACCAGCCACACCACGTCGCCGGGTCGGCCGTCGGTGCGCGAGCGCACCGCGGCGGTGAGCTGGCCGGTCACCGGGCCGCCGAGGACGGCCGCGCACAGCTCGCTCACCTCCTCGACGGCGAGGGCCGGCAGCCGCAGCGTCCCGGCACGGGTGCCGAGGGCGGTGAGGGCGCGTTGGCTGCGTCCGTCGTCCAGGGCCGGCCGCCCGGCCAGGACGACGCACAGCCCACCCGGCAGGGTGGCCAGCCTGCCCAGCAGCAGCTCGAAGGTCGGGTCGTCGAGGCGGTGCGCGTCGTCCACCAGGACGGCGAGCGGCTCGACGGCGCTGACGTCCAGGGACGCCGCGCGGGCGAGGGCGGCGTCAGCGGCCTGCGCGACGGCGGGCCAGGGGTCCTGGTCGGGCACGCAGGCGATCACCTCGAGCGGTTGGCCGGCGCCGGTGAAGGCCTGGTCCACGACGCGGGTCTTGCCGCAGCCCGGTGGCCCGACCAGCAGGACCACCGCGGCCGCACCGGTGGCTGAGGCCGTCTCGGCGACCTCGCGCAGCCAGGTGACCTCGTGGGTGCGTCCGCTGAACGCCGGCGTCGCGGGCTCCTCGGGCTCGTCGGCGAGCAGGTCGCGGTACAGCGCCTGGGTCTCGGGGGAGGGATCGGTGCCGAGCTCGTCGGCGAGGGTCCGGCGGCAGCGGTCGAAGGTCTTCAGGCCCAGGGCGGTCTCGCCCAGGCCGCGGTGGGCGCGCATCAGGGTGCGGAAGCCGCGCTCGGAGCAGGGTTCGACCACGAGGGTCTGCTCGGCGAGGTCGCGGGCGTCGTGCCACCAGGCGAGCGTCGCGGCGGCCTCGGCGGCGTCGGCGATCATCGCGCGGAACGTCGCGGCGAGCGCCTCGCGCTCGCGGGCGACCCAGTCCGCCGTGTCGGTCACCGGCCCGAGTGCGTCGAGGTAGAGCGCCTCGGCCTCGCGGGCGGTGGTCACGGCCGACGCGAGGTGGCCGTTCACCAGGTGCCGCCGCGACTGCTGAGCCAGCCCGGCGAAGGCTGCCGTGTCGACCCACGCGCCGGTGAGCACGAGCCCACCCATGCTGCGCTGGATGCAGTCCGCACCCAGCGCCTTGCGCAGGCGCGAGGCCGCGGTGCGAACGCTGGCCCGACCGTGCCGGTCGTCCACCTGCGGCCAGAGGGCCTCGATGATCACCTCGACCGACATCGGCTCACCCACCCGCATCGCGAGCATGCGCAGCAGGTCGGCGGTCTGCGCGGTGCGCCACTGGTCTGCCGGGACGACGGAGCCGTCGGCGCGGCGGGCTCGCAGCGGACCGAGGACGCGCACCTCGATGCGCTCCTGGGCGTTCTGGAAGTTCTCACTCGTGCCCATACGGTCCCCGTCAGCAGAGAGTTGCTCCTGCGGCGCGTCGACCGTATCGCTGTATCGCTCCAGAAGTTGCGGAATATTGGTTTGTCCGGTGCCGCCTGGAACGAGGTGCAGCCAGCGCGTGCCGAGGGTCACGGCCGGTCACTCAGCCGGTGGCCGGGCGGACCAGTGACCCTGCCGTGGACCGACGCGTCAGCAGCGCGGCCGTCAACGCCACGCCAAGTGCCGCGCACCAGGCCGTCACCGAGGCCGCCCGCTGCTCGTCGGCCAGCTGCGCCGCCGCTGCGGCCGTGGCCGCACCCGGCCCGGGCGCGGCCGCCAGCGCAGCCGCGAGCGCCGCGAGGAACACCGCGCTCGCGCCCAGCACCTCGGCGCGCTGGCGCGCCGAGGTGCTGGGTGCCAGCAGACCGCAGGCGAACCACGCGCCCGCGCCCAGGGCAGCAGCGAGCACGACCAGGTGAGCCGGGGTGCTCGTGGCCGACAGCGCGCGCACCGACGGCTGCAGCACGATGGCCACGGTGGCCACCAGGACGACGAAGCCGCTGATCGGCTGGAGCACGCGGCTCGTCGGTGAGATCGCGAAACCCCCATTGCGCAACGGCCAGGGCGCAGCGAGCGCCACCAACGTTGGCACGACGAGCGCGAGGACCAGGGTCTGTGTCACCTGGACGGCGAGCAGCGGCCGGTCGTCGTACCCCGTGGGCAGGCCGAGCGTGGCCACGGCCACCGTGGCGGCACCGACCGCGGCCGTCGAGCGGCCGAGGGGCCAGGCGGTTTCGCGATGACGCACCCCGGTCAGATAGGCGGCGAGCGCCAGCACGACCACGGTGGTCAGCACCGGCTCGGGTCGCCAGTCGTGAGCCAGCTGGGTGAGCGAGAACGGCTCGACCAGCCCCGGACCCGCAGACCGGCCGAGCCGTTCGAGGGTGGCCTGGTCGACCGGACCGGGGGTGCGGGACAGCGCGACGGCGACGCCGACGGTGGCCGCCATCACCAGCAGCTCGACGCCGGCCAGCCGGGTGAAGGCACCCGGCCGACCGCGTCGCAGCAGGTCCAGCGTCCACCGCCGGTGGGCCCACCCCATGGCGCCGAGGACGACGACCGCCGCGATCTTGACGGCCAGCACGGCGCCGTACGCCGACAGCCAGCCCGCGCGGGACGTCCCGAGTCGCGACACGGCCGACAGGGCGCCGCTCGCGGCGAGGACGCCGAAGCAGGCCAGGGCCAGGGTGCTGAACCGCTCGGTGGCGGCGACGCGGGCGACGCGGTCACCACGCAGGTGCAGCACCAGGGCGGCGAGGCTGCCCACCCAGACGCTGGCGGCGACCACGTGCACGACGAGGCTGCCGGTGGCGACCTGGTGCTCGCCGCCGTGCGCCGCGTGACCGGCGTACAGGGGAGGGGTGAGGGCGACGACCGCCACGGCCAGCGCCAGGACGTCGTGACCACGGCTGCGGCCGGCGGCCAGGCACCCCAGGACGGTGGCCGCGAGCCCGGCCGTCAGCAGCAGCGCCCTTGCGCCGGGAAGCGCCCAGGCGGCGGTCGCTACCTCGCCCAGCGTCAGCCGCTGCAGCGGGATCCCGGTGACGTCCGCCACCGTGAGCGCCGTCGCGGCCGTGGCCGACGCGGCCCACAGGCCGGCCCACCCGGCGGCCGCCCGGACGGTCCCGGTGACGGTGCCCGCCCGGGCGTCCGACGGCGCGAGGACCGCCGCGACGACCAGGGCGCCCACGGTCATCAGGGCGCTGAGGTCGACGGCGAGCCGGGTCAGGGGCAGCCCCCACCGGACCACCCCACCGGGGTCGGGGAGTCCCTGGGCCACCCGCACCCCGAGGCCGCCGCCAAGCAGCAGCACCACCAGCAGCCCGAGCACCGACGCCGCTGCCGGCAGCAGGGCCACCGGCAGCGTCCGACGCGTCGATCCCGGTGCGTCAGCAGTCGTGTGCACGGCTACGTCCCCAGCGGGTAGCTGGCTTCGTACTGCACGTAGTCCGGCGGCAGGGTGTCCCAGTACGGGCGGGCTGCCGCGATCGGGTCGTTGGGGTCGTTCGCCGGGTCGTTGGTACCGACCCTGAACTGCACCATCATGTCGTGGTCCTCGTGCGCCAGGTTGTGGCAGTGCACCATGTAGCGACCGCCGGTGCTGCCGGGCTTGACGGCGAACCGCATCAGCAGCGTCACCTTCTCGCTCTCACCGACGTAGACGACGTCCTTGGGTCCCCTCTCCCAGGCGAAGGGTTTGCCGCCGTTGGTGTTGCGCGCGATCACCTTGAAGTCGACGAGGTGGATGTGGACCGGGTGGAACCAGCCGCCCGACTTGTTCTCGATCGTCCACACCTGCACGTCGTTGATCTGCGGGTTGGCGACGGTCAGCTTGAACCCGCTGGCGACCACGTCGTCCCAGGTCTTGCCGCTGATGTTCCAGACGTTCGTCGTGTCGTTGTGCTCGACGGTCAGGGCCGTCGTCGCCTTCGACATGGCCGTGGTAAGGCCCATCGTGTCGGCGGTCTGCGGTGAGACGTCCAGCCGGGTGGGGACGAGGTTGTTCGTCCCGTCGAATGGCTCGTCGCTGACCACGAACCGCATCACCTTGTTGGTGTTGAGGTAGTCGACGTTGTTCGCGTTGCTCGAGTTCAGCAGGTCGATCTTCGTCCCGGCGGGATAGTTCGTGAAGTCGATGAGCACCTCGTAGCGTTCAGCCGTGCCCTGCCGGAAGCTGGTGACCGGCTGCGGCACGGGCAGCATGCCTGCATCGGTGGCCACGACGGTCATCCGGGCGCCGTTGCTGAGCCGCAGCTTGTACGACCTCGAGATCGACGCATCGAGCACGCGGAAGCGGTAGACCCGCCGCTTGACGGTCATCTGCGGCCAGGCGACGCCGTTGACGAAGATGACGTCGCCCCACAGGCCCGAGCTGTTGTCGTCGTTGAACGCGAGCGTCCCGTCGGCGTTGAACATCGCGTCCGAGATGACGAGCGGCACGTCGAACTCGTCCTGCGGCAGCTGGCTGCGCTCGTAGGAGTCGTGCAGCTGGTAGGTGGCTGCGAGCCCGGTGTAGACGTTCTTGGCCGTGTGGTGCACGGCGTGGTCGTGGTACCAGAGCGTCCGGGCGGACTGGAAGTCCGGGTACTCGTAGACCTTGACCTCACCGGGCCGGGTGATGTCGTTGGCGTACCCGTCGAACTGCGGCAGCGACGCCGACCCGTGCAGGTGGGTCGAGGTCTCGAAGGCGTGCCCGAACATCGGATGGGTCGCCGGCAGCTCGTTGCGCACGCGCACCTTGGCGCGGGTGCCCTGGTCGATGCTGATGGTGGGGCCGGGGAAGATCCCGTTGTAGGCCCAGATCCTCGACGTGAAGCCGGGGATGAGCTCGGCGGTGGCCTCCTGGGCGGTGATGCTGTACAGGAGGATCTTGCCCTGCGTGTCGTACTCCTCGCCGTACGGCCGCAGCACCGGCGGCCGCTGGAAGGCGGCCGTGTAGGGCACCGGCATGCTGCTGGGGGCGAGCGTGCTGGCGGCCTTGGCCTGTGCGCCCTGGCCCAGCGGGATCGCGACGCCGGCCACCCCGACGGCGCCCACGGCGCCGAGCTTGAGCACGTCGCGTCGACCCGGTCCGCGTGACTGCCCCGTCTGCTGTTCCTGGTCCATCAGCTGTCTCCCCGTGATGATGTCGTGGTGTCGCTCTTGCCGGCAACGGTCGGGGCGGCGCGCAACACGACCGTCAAACGACGGCGGCCGACGGTGTCGGTCCCGCGTCAGCGCCCGCAGTTGACGTTGTGTTGACGCTGCGGGGGTGCCCTGGGCCGGTGACCGCGACCCCGGTGCGCCGCCGCGGCGGGCTGCGTCGCGCCCGCGGCGTCGCCGGGCTGGTCGTCGCCGGGCTGCTGCTCGCGCTCGTCCGCGGTGTCCTCGTCGAACCGCTGCGGGTGGATGGCGTCAGCATGGAGCCCGGGCTGCACGACGGTGACGTCGTCCTGGTCGGGCGGCGGGCGGACGTCGAGCACGACATCCGCCGCGGCGACCTCGTGGTGTTCCGCGACCCCGACGGGATGCTGGCGGTGAAGCGGGTCGTGGGTCTGCCCGGTGACCGGGTGCGCGTCCTCGACTCGGTCCTGGAGATCGATGAACGACCTGTCGCCGAGCCATATGCGCGGCGTTCGACCGCGACGTCCTACTTCGGCACGGTGGTGGTGCCCGCTCGGACGGTGTTCGTGCTGGGTGACAACCGGGCCCACTCGATCGACTCCCGGGTCTACGGCCCCGTGGGCGACGACCTCGTGGTCGGCCGCGTCCTCCTGTCCTGGTAGCGCTGCTGAGCCGGCTCGGCCGGTGTTCACGAGAAGTTTGCAGCCGTCCCGACTCTTGTGCACCAGGCACGTGCGCCGCACGTGCTGCCGTGACGTTCGCGTCGCGGCACGGGGAGGCTCGTGTTCGAGGGAGCAGTCGTGATGAGAACCACAGCTTGCCAAGCGGGGAGCAATTCCCGCGCTCACGGGGTGAGTCCCCGTGCGTAGGGTGGGACGGCGCCTCGGCGCCGGAGTCGGCCTGCTCGTCACGGCCGGCTTCCTGCATGTCACGGCCCCCGCGGCCGCGGTGACGCCGACGCCCGCGGGCGCCGGCTTCACGGTCACGACCGGTGACCTCTCGTACATCCTCAAGCAGATCAAGATCGCCGAGCGCCACACCATGACTCGCACGGACACCAACCCGTGCGGCACGCTGGTGAACCAGCCCGGGGACACCATCCCGGACGCTGAGCAGGTACCCAACATCCTCACGTCCTACGGCCTGCGCACCGTCGACGGCACCTGCAACAACCTCAAGCCGGGCAACGAGAAGTTCGCCGCGGCCGACGTGCCGTTCCCCCGCCTGACAACGCCGATCTTCAAGGACGCGGAGCCGATCACCCCGAGCTTCCCGGTCGGCGCCCCCGGCCCGACGAGCTACAAGCAGAAGAAGGGCTCCGTGGTCGATTCGCAACCGCGGGTGATCAGCAACCTGATCGTCGACCAGACGTCGACCAACCCGGCGGCTCTCGCTGCTGCCGCGCACCCTGTGCGCACCCAGGACCCGGCTGCGACCGCGGTTCCGTGCACGACCGACCCTGACCTCACCGCGACCCCGCCGGTGGACGGGGTTCCGTTGGGTTGCACGCCGACGCACCAGACGCTGTTCATCCCGAACGTGACCACGGACGTCGGTCTGTCGCCGCCGTACAACAGCATGTTCACGTTCTTCGGTCAGTTCTTCGACCACGGGGTCGACCAGACCGTCAAGAGCGGTGGCGCCGTCTTCGTGCCGCTCAAGGCCGACGACCCACTGATCGCCGGGCCGGACCACGTCCTCGGCAACGCGGACGACCTGCCGGCCTCGCAGCGGTTCATGGTCCTCACCCGGGCGCAGAACCAGCCCGGTCCCGACGGGATCCTCGGTGACAACCCGGCCACTGCGGTCGACGAGAGCGCGGACGACGTCCAGAACGCCAACAACACCGACACCCCCTGGGTCGACCAGAGCCAGACGTACACGTCGCACGCCTCGCACCAGGTCTTCCTCCGCGAGTACGCGAACAACACCGCTGGCAAGCCGGTCTCGACCGGACGCCTGCTGGGTGGCCTGCCGGCTGGGCAGACCTACTTCAACTCGCCGGACGGTACGGAGGGCATCGGCACCTGGGCAGCGGTGAAGCTGCAGGCAGCGACCTTGCTGGGTCTCCAGCTGGTCGACGCCGACGTCACCAACATCCCGATGATCGCCGCTGACCCCTACGGCAAGTTCATCCCGGGCCCGGCCCGCGGACTGCCGCAGTACGTCACGGCATCGGGTCTGGTCGAGGGCAACACCGCCAGCCCCGTTCCGGTGCCGGCCGACGTGCTGCACTTCGACACGCCGTTCCTGACGGACATCGCGCACAACGCCGACCCCAGCCCGCAGGACACCGACCACAACCCGGCGACCCCACCGGTCCCGCCGGCTCCGGACGCCGACAACACCCCGTCGGCCGACTTCGCCGGTCAGACGCCGGGCACCTACGACGACGAGATGCTCAACGCGCACTTCGCCTGCGGTGACGGTCGCTGCAACGAGAACATCGCGCTGTCGACGATCCACCAGATCTTCCACTCCGAGCACGACCGGCTGGTGGCCGAGATCAAGGCCACGCTCACGGCTGACACGTCGGCGTTCGGTGTGGCCGAGCTGGCGAAGTGGCAGGACACCACCACTGGGTCCGGCTACAACTTCGGTGAGCGGCTGTTCCAGGCGGCCCGCTTCGTCACCGAGATGGAGTACCAGCACCTGGTCTTCGAGGAGTTCGCTCGCAAGATGCAGCCGCTGGTCCGGCCGTTCCACGTGTACTCGCCCGACATCGACCCGGCGGTCAAGGCCGAGTTCGCCCACGCGGTCTACCGCTTCGGTCACTCGATGCTCGACGACCAGGTCGCCCGGATCAACATCGATGCGAGCGGCAAGAAGACGCCCAACGACGTCTCGCTCCTGACCGCGTTCCTCAATCCACCCGAGTTCTTCAACGGTGGCACGGCGGGCGTACTGGGAGCGCGGGCGGCGGCGGGCAGCGTCGTCATGGGTTCGTCCGACCAGGTCGGCAACGAGCTCGACGAGTTCGTGACCGAGACCCTGCGCAACAACCTGCTCGGGCTGCCGCTCGACCTTCCGACACTGAACATGGCGCGGGCCCGTGAGGCGGGGGTCCCCCCGCTGAACGACGTCCGTCGTCAGATCTTCAACCAGACGAACGACGGGCAGCTGGCGCCGTACACCAGCTGGAGTGACTTCGGGCAGCACCTCAAGCACCCCGAGTCGCTGATCAACTTCGTCGCGGCCTACGGCCACCACCAGTCGATCACCAACGAGACGACGCTGGTCGGCAAGCGCAACGCAGCGCGGGCCATCGTCAACCCCACCGCGACCGACGTGCCGCCCGCGGACGCCGCTGACTTCATGTTCAGCACTGGTGCGTATGCCAGTGACGCCAACGGGGTCACGACCACCGGCGTCGACGACGTCGACCTGTGGGTCGGTGGCCTCGCCGAGCTCACCAACCTGGGCGGTGGACTGCTGGGCAGCACGTTCAACTACGTGTTCCAGAACCAGCTCGAGAACCTGCAGGACGGGGACCGCCTCTACTACCTGGCGCGCACCCCAGGCATGAACCTGCGCACCCAGCTCGAGAGCAACTCGTTCTCGGAGATGATCCAGCGCAACACGGACAACACGAACTCGCTCAAGGCCGACGCCTTCGCCACGGCTGACTGCAAGTTCCAGCTCGGCAACCTGACGTCGCCCGCGGCAGCGGGTAGCGCCATCACCGGCGCTGGGTCGGTCAACGACGATGCCACCACGACGGACTGCAACGAGAACCTGTTGCTGCTGCGTCAGCCCAACGGCACCATCCAGTACCGCCAGTTCAACACCGTCGACCCGTCGGGCATCAACGGCCAGTCCGTCTACAACGGAACGCCCGCTGCTGACCGCATCTTCGGCGGCAACGACAACGACACCTTCTGGGGTGGTGCCGGCAACGACGTCATCGAGGGCAACAACGGCGCAGACATCGCGCTCGGTGGTGACGGCAACGACATCATCACCGACTCGGCTGGCGATGACATCCACAAGGGCGGTGCCGGCAACGACGCCATCGACGCCGGTCTGGGCAACGACATCGCGATGGGTGGTGACGGTCAGGACTTCATGAACGGTGGAGCCAACGACAACGAGCTGTTCGCCGGCCCTGGCAACGACTTCGTCATCGCCGGTCTGGGTGCCGACGCCGTCTTCGGTGACGGCGGCGACGACTGGATCCAGGGTGGCACGGGGCAGGACCTGCTCCAGGGCGACCACGGTGCGCCGTTCTTCGACGACCCGGCCGAGCCCAACCCGGGCAACGACATCATGGTCGGCCAGATCGGTGAGAACGACTACGACGCCGAGGGTGGCGACGACGTCATGGCCCAGAACGCCGCTGTCGACCGCAACGCCGGTGCGGGTGGGTGGGACTGGGCGATCCACCAGTACAACACCGTGCCGGCCGACGACGACATGATGATCAACGCCAACCTGGGCGGTCTGCCCATCCAGGTGATCGTCAACCGGGACCGCTGGCAGGAGACCGAGGCTGACTCCGGTGGCGCCTTCAATGACGTCATCAAGGGCAATGACGGTGTGCTCGCGGTGCCGCGGCTCATCAGCGGCGGCGGCTTCACCGGGTGCAACGCGATCGACCAGGCCGGCCTGGACCGGGTCTCTGGCCTGAGCGCACTGCTCCCGCCGGTGGCGTCGTTCCCCGGAACGGCGGCAGCGGTGGCTGCCCTCTCGGCGACGGGCTACTGCCCGCTCAACGGTCCGGTCTGGGGTGAGGGCGACATCCTCATCGGCGGCCCCGGCAGCGACTCGATCATGGGTCGCGGCGGCAACGAGATCATCGACGGCGACAAGTCGCTCAACGTCGCGATCAGCGTCCGCACCAACCCGGCCAACCCGGCCACCGAGACCGGACGTACCGACCTGATGGAGAACAAGGCCACCAGCGGCAACTTCGGCCCCGGTACTGCCAACATGACGCTTCAGCAGGCGGTCTTCGCAGGCCTCGTCGACCCGGGCAACCTGGTCGGAGTCCGCGAGATCACCAACACCGTGACGGCCCCGGCCGACTGCGGTGCGGCTGCACCCGTCAACTGCGACACGGCCGTCTTCCAGGCCAACCGCTCGAGCTACACCATCACGGTGACCGGCACGGGTGCTTCACGGGTGGTCACGGTCAACCAGACCGGCGCCAACGCCGTGGGTCAGAAGATCTCTGACGGCATCGACACCCTCACCAACGTCGAGGCCCTGAAGTTCCTCGACACGACGCTGGTCATCGCGACCCCGGCCGCTCCGACCAACGTCACCGCCACGACGACACCGAGCACCACCAGCACCGCTGGGTCGGCTGTCGTCTCGTGGACGGCTCCGCCGGCAGTCGTTGGCTCCCCGACCACCAGCTTCAACGTGGTCACCAGCCTGAACGGAGCAGTGGTGCGGACGACAGCCTTCGCCCGGACCGCGACCAGTGGCACGATCACCAACCTGGTGGCCGGCGGCAGCTACACCTTCCAGGTGCAGGCCGTGAACCAGTTCGGTCCCGGCGCCCTGTCGGCACCGACGGCCGCGATCACGCCACTGGCACTGCCAGGGGCGCCCACGGCGGTGGTCGCCACCCGTGGTGACACCACGGCCGGTCTGTCGTGGACGGCTCCGGCGCTCACCGGCGGCTCGCCCATCACGGGCTACACGGTCCAGGTGAGAACGGGTACGACGGTCGTCACCACAGGCGTCGTCGTCACGGTCACGGGCACCACCGCGACGGTGACCGGGCTGACCAACGGGACGGCGTACAACTTCCGGGTCCAGGCGGTCAACGCCCAGGGCACCGGGGCGTTGTCCACGGCGTCGAACAACGTCACACCTGCTAGTGCCCCGACGGTTGCACCTGTTCTGGGTGCGGTCACCTCGGGCCCGGCAGGCGGCGCCAGGACGGTGGTCGTGAACTGGACGCCGGTAGCGGCGGCCAACAACGGTGGCTCGAACATCACGGGCTACCAGGTCACGGCGTACGACGCGGCCGGAACCATCGTGCAGCGTCTGGTGGGTGGCACGGCAGCGACCGCTACGCGGACGATGACGTTCCTCACCGGTGCCGGGCCGTACACGTTCGACGTCGCCGCGGTGAACGCGGTCGGGGTCGGACCGCTCTCGGCGCGATCCGCGCCAACCCCGGCGCTGTAGCCGGTCAGCGGTAACCGATTGAACGGTGAAGGGGACGGCCACTGGGGGCCGTCCCCTTCATCGTGCCCGGACGCTCATCGGGCCGCGGCGTCCAGGGCGGCCTGCAGCGAGGCGCGGTACCCCGCACTCGTGTACGTCGCGCCGCTGACCGTGTCGATCCGGGCCGACCCGGCCGTCAGCGCCTCGCGCCGCAGCACCGGGGCGGCGGCGGCGCTGATGCTGCGTGACGTGCCGTTGGCATCGGTCAGGTGGACGGCGACGACGTCCAGCAGCCGCGTCCCGCGCACGGTGGCCCGCACCTGGACGTCGCCGTACGGTGTGCTGACCAGCGCGCCGCGGATGCGGCGGGTGGTCACGGGTCGGGCCTTGACCCTGGCTGCGGTGGTGCGGCCGGTCGAGGTCGGGGACGTCCCCGTCGTGGCGGTCGTCGGCCCGCCACCCGGCGCCGCGTCCTGGACCGGCGCCACGATCTGCACCCCGGCCGGTAGGGCCGTGTCGGTGGCCGCCCCCGCCGACCCCGCCCGCCATGACAGGGCCAGTGCCGCCGACCCGACGACCGCGGTCAGGGCCGCGCTGGGGCGCCTCACCAGCCGAACCGCTCGTCGTGCACCTGGTGGCGCGGGACCCCGGCGTCGGCCAGGCTGCGCCGCACCAGCTGCATCCACGCGGGCGGGCCGCACACGTAGACGTCGTGGTCGCGCAGGCGCGGCACCAGTGTCGTCAGCGCCTCGGCGTCGGCCGGCCGGTGACCGGCGGTCGGTGGCAGCCACGACCCCGGCACGGGCGGACCGGTGAGCAGGTGCAGGGTCACCGGAGCCTTCGTCGCGAGGTGCTCCAGCTCGTCGCGCAGCGCCAGTGACCGCTCGTCCGCACCGCGGTAGACGACGGTCACGTCACCCTCGCGGGTGCCCTTCTCGCCGGCGAGCTCCTCGGCGATCGCGCGCACCGGGGTGACCCCGATGCCGGCGGCGACGAGCAGTACCCGCCGCCTGGTGCGCCGCTCGGTCGTGAAGGCGCCGTAGGGGCCCTCGACGACGACGCGGGTGCCCGGTCGCAGGTGCGAGAGCCGGCGCGAGTGGTCGCCGAGGTGGCGGACCGTGAGGCGCAGCGTGCGCCCGTCTGGAGCGGCCGAGATCGACCACGGGTGGGCGGCCGCCCACAGCCCCGGTGTCAGGAACCGCCAGTGCAGGAACTGCCCGGCCCGCACCGGCATCGTGTGCAGCGCGTGGCCCCGCACCACGACCGACACCACACCGGGCCCCTCCTCGGTGACCGACTCGACGACGAGGCGGTGACGGGCCGAGCGGACCAGCGGCAGCAGCACCCGGAACACGACCACGGCGCCGGCGGTCGCGGCGTACAGGGCGGTCCAGACCAACCGGGTCAGGGGGTGGCCGGCGATGTCGGTGCCGGCCGACAGCTGGTGCGGCAGTGAGAGGCCGACGGCGACGTACCCGGCCAGGTGCACCAGGTGCCACGTCTCGTGGCTGGTGCGGCGGCGGGCCGCGCGCACCGACGTCACGGCGACGAGGACGAGCAGGGCCATCGCGACGAACGCGGTGAGCATGTCGGGTACCGCCCCGCCGAGCAGGCGCACCGGCTCGACCAGCCAGCCGGTGGCCCACGACAGGTGGTCGCGCGCGGCGTAGCCGAGGGTGAGGGCCGCACCGTGCGCCAGCAGCAGCGGCAGGGCGACCCGGCTCAGCCGGCGGTGCGCGACCAGCGCCCGGTCGTGGCCGTAGGTGCGGTCGACGACCGGGAGCCGGGCGGCGAGCAGCAGCTGCAGCAGCAGCAGCGCCGTCCCCACCAGCCCGGTGAGCCGGCCCCAGCCGATCAGCCGGCCGGCAGCGGTCCCGGTGCCCAGCGCGCTCGCGCCGCCGTCCAGCAGGAACAGCACGGCCACCGCGACCACGCTTGCGACCGCGGCCGCCTCGAGCAGGTCGGCGGCGGTGCGCCGCCGTCGGGCACGCACCCGCCCGGCGGACAGGACCTCCGCTCCGTGGGCGGTGTGACTCGCGGTGTGGTGCAGGGTCGTCATCCGGGGCCTCCTGGGCGCAGCGTCGAGGACGACGATCCACCCCCCGGCTCAGAGACGTCTGAGACCGCGCGTGCCACCATGCGGCCATGAGCCAGCGCCCCGCACCGACCCCCCTGACGCCGGGGCCGCGGGTCCTGGTCGTCGAGGACGACGAGCAGCTGGCGACGATGCTGAGCGCCCTGCTCGTCGACGAGGGCTACGCCGTGGACGTCGCGCGGGACGGCCAGCGCGGCCTGCACCTGGGTCTCAGCGGCCGCTTCGACCTGATGCTCGTCGACCGCGGGCTGCCCGCCATCGAGGGCGTCGACCTCGTGCGCCGGTTGCGCAACCAGGGCGTTACGGCGCCGGTGCTGGTGCTGACGGCGCGGGGCACCGCTGCGGACCGCGTCGAGGGGCTGGATGCCGGCGCCGAGGACTACCTGGTCAAGCCGTTCGACGTGGACGAGCTGCTGGCGCGGATGCGAGCGCTGCTGCGCCGCCACCGCGAGGACTCCGACGAGCTCGACCTCGGGGTGCGCCGGCTGGTCGTGGCCTCGCGCACCGTGGTCGGTGACGGGACGCCGGACGTCGTGCTGTCCGGCCGCGAGTGCGAGCTGCTGCTGGTGCTGGCCCGGCGACCCGGTCGGGTCTTCGGACGCGACGAGCTGCTGCGCCGGGTGTTCGACGCCGCGGACACGACGGGCTCGGTCGACACCTACGTGCACTACCTGCGCCGCAAGCTCGGTCGCGACGTCGTGCGCACCGTCCGCGGCAGCGGGTACCGGATGGGCAGCGCGTGAAGGCCGTGGACGCCGACCACCAGCTGGTGCGTCGCGCCGGACGCGCGGTCGCCTGGCAGACGGCCGCCGCCGTCGCGGTGCTGGTGGCCCTGATGGGCGTGGCGCTGCTCGCCGTCGAGGCCCACCAGCAGAACGCGCAGGCGCGCGAGCTGAGCCGACAGGCGTGGGCCACCGCGGACGACGTCACCGACCCGCCGGCGGGCGTGTGGCTGCTGGTGGTCACACCCACCGGTGTGCGCCGCGACAGCCCCGGCGCGCCGGCGTCCATCCGGCGCCTGGACCCCCGTGGCCTGCCCGACGGCGACGCCCACCTGGACGTCGGCGGCCACGAGGCGCAGGTGTTCACCGGCACGCGCAAGGCCGGCCGGGTCAGTGCCGTCTACGACATGGCCCGCGGCGAGCTCGAGCGCCAGCGGCTGATCGAGGCGCTCATCGCCGCCTCGGTGGTGGGCGTGGCCGGTGCCGTCGTCCTGGGGCAGATCATCGGCCGGCGGGCGGTGCGTCCGCTGGCCGCGGCCCTGACCCTGCAGCGACGCTTCGTCGCCGACGCCAGCCACGAGCTGCGCACGCCGCTCACGATCCTGCGCACGCGCGCCCAGCTGCTGGCCCGGCGGCTGGCCGGCAGGCTCGACCCGGCCAGTGGCGCCGAGCTCGACCAGCTGGTCGCCGACTCGCGGGTGCTCGGTGACGTCGTCGGCGACATGCTGCTCGCTGCGGAGGTCGGTGGGCGGGTGGACGGCGGCGAGCCCGTCGACCTGTGCGGTCTGGCCGACGACGTGGTGGCGAGCATGCGGGGTCTGGCCGACGAGCGCTCGGTGCACCTGGTCGCCCGGCACGACGACGGTCCCGCCGTGGTCGTCGGTGCGGCGGTGGCGATCCGGCGGGCCGTGTCGTCCCTGGTCGACAACGCCCTCTCGCACACCCCTCCCGGCGGCAACGTCTGCGTGCAGGTGACGTCCGGCGGGTCCGACGCGGTGGTGCTCGTCGCGGACGACGGCGAGGGGCTGGACCCGGCCACGGCCTCGACGCTGGTGCAGCGGTTCGCCCGTGGCGCAGCGGGTCCGGGCGGAGGACGCCGGTTCGGGATCGGGCTGGCCCTGGTCGACGAGGTGGCACGGGCCCACGGCGGCCGTCTGGTCATCGACGGCGAGCCCGGCAAAGGCGCCCGGTTCAGCCTGCGGCTGCCCGCAGGCGGGCGCTGACCGCGCCGACGACGGCCTGGGGCGCCTGGTCAGGCACCCAGTGCGAGACCCCCGCGAGGTCCACCCGGTCGTAGGTGCCCGAGACCCAGTGGGCGCAGGCGTCGGCCGCGTCGCGTGACACCGCGACGTCCGCGTCGGACCAGACGAACGTCGTCGGCACCTGAACGGGGGGCACCTGGGCGAACTCCGGGCCGAGCATCGCGGCGTACCAGCGCAGCGGACCGATCAGCGCGCCCGGTGCGAGCAGCGGCGTCACGTAGTCGTCGATCCGCGCCGGCGGGACGCCCGCGAACATCGCGCGCAACCGCCGCGCGTCGTCAGCCAGCAGCACCGAGGCGGCCTTGTCGGGGTCGCGGAACAGCTGGATGTACGCGGAGCGCGCCTGCTGGTCACCCGAGGCGCGCAGCGCCTCGCCGAAGGCGCGCGGGTGCGGGACCGACACGGCGACAAGGGCTTTGACCCGGTGTGGGTGGTTGGCGGCAAGCGCCCACGCGACGATCGCCCCCCAGTCGTGCCCGACGAGGACGACGTCGGTCGCACCGCTCGCGTCGATCACGGCGAGGACGTCGCGGACCAGTCGGTCGAGCGCGTACCCCGCTGTGTGGTCCGGGACCGAGCTCTGCCCGTAGCCGCGCTGGTCGACGGCCAGGGTGCGCAACCCGACGTCGCGCAGGCCCGGCAGCATGCTGTCCCAGCAGCCCGCGTGCTGCGGAAAACCGTGCAGCAGCAAAGCGATCGGCCCATGGATGGGCCCACGATCGTGTACCCGCAGCAGCACACCGTCAGCGCCGGTGACCGTCCGCAGGCGGGGCCTGTTCTCGTCGACCTCATCACTGATCATGGTCGAGATGTACCACGACACGGGCCGTCGGGTGGTCGTAAGGTGCCCGGGTGAGCGTTCAACGACCGACGGTTGCGACGGCGACCACGAGCGACCACGACCAGACCGTGCGGCGGCTGCAGACCCAGCTGCGCGAGCTGCCGGCAGGTGCGCCCATCCGCCTCGCGAAGCGCACGAGCAACCTGTTCCGCCCACGGGTGCGCACCGGCGCGCCGGGTCTGGACGTCAGCGGCCTGGACAGCGTGCTGTTGGTCGACCCGGGTCGCCGGACCGCTGTCGTGCAGGGCATGACGACGTACGAGCACCTGGTGGACGCGACGTTGGCCCACGGGCTGATGCCGCTGGTGGTGCCGCAGCTGAAGACGATCACCCTGGGCGGCGCGGTGACCGGCCTCGGCATCGAGTCCTCGTCCTTCCGCAACGGGCTGCCGCACGAGTCGGTGCTCAGCATGGACGTCCTGACGGGCGCCGGCGACGTCGTCACCGCGGAGCCGGACGGCCCGGACTCCGCGCTGTTCCACGCTTTTCCCAACTCCTACGGAACCCTCGGCTACGCCACGGCCCTGACCATCGAGCTCGAGCCGGTGCAGCCGTTCGTGCACCTGCGCCACGTGCGCTTCGACGACCTCGAGATGCTGGCCGACGCCATCGACGAGGTCGTGGCCACCCGCACCTGGGCGGGGGAGCAGGTCGACTTCGTCGACGGCACGGTCTTCACCGCCACCGAGGCCTACCTGTCGCTCGGCAGCTGGGCTGCGACGGCGCCGTACACCTCCGACTACACCGGCCAGCAGGTCTACTACCGCTCGATCCAGGAACGCCCCCAGGACTGGCTGACCGTGCGGGACTACCTGTGGCGGTGGGACACCGACTGGTTCTGGTGCTCGCGGGTGTTCGGCGTGCAGAACCCTCGCATTCGTCGTTGGGTGCCGCGGCGGTGGCTGCGCAGCGACCGCTACCAGAAGCTGGTCGGACTCGAGAACCGCCTGCACGTCAAGGCCCGGCTCGACGCCCGCAAGGGACTGCCGGCCCGCGAGCGCGTGGTGCAGGATGTCGAGATCCCGTTGGCACGCACCGCGGACTTCGTCAGGTGGTTCATCGATCACGTACCGATCGAGCCGATCTGGTTGTGCCCGCTGCGGTTGCGGCGTCCGGTGGCCGGCACCGCCGACGGCACCTGGCCGCTGTACCCGCTCGGCCCCGACCGCACCTACCTCAACGTGGGGTTCTGGTCGACCGTGGCCATCGCTCCCGGTGCTGCGGACGGCGACGTCAACCGCGCGATCGAGCAGGCCGTCGCCGACCACGACGGCCACAAGTCCCTGTACTCGGACGCGTACTACTCCCCGCAGGAGTTCTGGCGTTCGTACGGCGAGAGCGCCTACCGCGACGCCAAGCGGAAGTACGACCCCCGGGGCCGGCTGCTCGACCTCTACGAGAAGGCGGTGGGGCGACGATGAGCATCTTCGGCACGGCGAGGACCGACGCCGGACGGGCCGCGCGGCCCAGCGTCGGTGAGGCGTTCACGATGATGTTCGGCCCGGCCGCGCCCGTGCGGTTCAGCGCGTACGACGGCAGCACGGCCGGCCGCCCGGACGCGGCCATCCACCTGAGGCTGGTGCGTCCGCGTGGCCTCGCGTACATCCTGGGTGCACCGACGTCGCTGGGGTTCGCCCGCGCGTACGTCGCCGGTGACCTCGAGCTCGAGGGCGCCCACCCCGGCGACCCGTACCCGTTGCTGCGCACCATGTCCGAGCTGCTCGAGCCACCCCGGCCGGCTGTTGGCGACGCGGTTCGAGCGCTGCGCACCTTCGCGCCGCTGGCGCTGAGCCTGCCTGACCCGCCGCCGCAGGAGGTGCCCGGGCCGCTGCGGCGCGCGGTGCGCGGCCTGCGCCACTCGCGCACCCGCGATGCGCAGGCCATCCACCACCACTACGACGTCAGCAACCGGTTCTACGAGCTGGTGCTGGGCCCGTCGATGACCTACACGTGCGCGTGCTTCCCTGCGACCGAAGCCACCCTCGAGCAGGCCCAGGCGCACAAGTACGACCTGGTGGCGCGCAAGCTCGGGCTCAGACCCGGCATGCGGCTGCTGGACGTCGGGTGCGGCTGGGGTGGCATGGTGCGCCACGCCGTCCGCGAGTACGGCGTCACCGCGGTGGGCGTGACGCTCTCGCGCGAGCAGGCCGCATGGGCGAACGCCGCGATCGAGCGCGGGGGGTTGACCGCCCGCGCGCAGGTGCGCCACCAGGACTACCGCGAGGTGCCCGAGCGCGGTTTCGACGCCGTCAGCTCGATCGGGTTGTCCGAGCACATCGGGGTGGCCAACTACCCGGCGTACTTCTCGTTCCTGCGCTCGCGCCTTCGGCCGGGCGGCCGGCTGCTGAACCACTCGATCACCCGGCCGGACAACCGGCACCCCGGTATCAGGCGCCGGGGCTTCATCGACCGCTACGTCTTCCCCGACGGTGAGCTGACCGGTGCCGGCGCGATGATCAGCGCCATGCAGGACGCGGGACTCGAGGTGCAGCACGACGAGAACCTGCGCCGGCACTACGCGCTCACCCTGCGCGACTGGTGCACGAACCTGGTCGAGAGCTGGGACGAGGCCGTGGCCGAGGTCGGCGAGGGCACGGCCCGGGTGTGGGGGCTGTACATGGCCGGGTCGCGCCTGTCGTTCGAGCGCGACCAGATCGAGCTGCACCAGGTGCTGGCCACCCGCACCGACGAGACGGGCGACCCGCACTTCCCGATGCGTCACGACTTCGGGGTCTGACCCGCGCGTCGGACGCCCTTGGTCGGCTGGGCCGTCCACGGGTCCGGTGGCCAGCTGTGCTTGGGGTAGCGGCCGCGCAGCTCGCCCCGCACCTGCTGGTACCCGTTGCGCCAGAACGACTCCAGGTCACTGGTCACGGCCACCGGGCGTCGGGCCGGTGACAGCAGGTGGAGCAGCAGGGGCACCCGGCCATCGGCCAGGCGCGGCGTCGCCGACCAGCCGAACACCTCCTGCACGCGGACGGCGAGCACCGGCGGGTCGGTGGCGTAGTCGACCCGCACCGCCGAGCCGCTGGGCACCGTGACGCGCTCGGGCGCGAGCTCGTCCAGCCGGACGGCGTGCGGCCAGGGCAGCAGGCGACGCAGCGCGGTCAGCGTCGGCAGGTGGCGCAGATCGCGGGCGACGCGCACCCTGGCCAGCTCGGGGCCGATCCAGGCATCCAGGCCCGCGAGCAGCGCGGCGTCCGAGACGTCGGGCCACGGGGCGCCCAGAGCCCCGTGCACGAACCGCATCCGCTCGCGAAGCGCCGTGGCGGCAGGCGGCCAGGGCAGGGCCGCGAGCCCCTCGGCCGCCAGACCCGTCCGCACCGCCGCCGCGACCAGGTCGGGCGGCGGCTGCGTCACCGGCACGCGCGCCAGCTCGATCGCGCCCAGCCGGGTGACCCTGCGGGCGACCACGGCCGAGCCCTCCCACCGCACCTCGTCGTCCTCGACGAGCAGGGCGGGCGCAGCGAGCAGCGCCAGACCCTCGTCCAGCGGCGCGGCCGAGCGCACGGTCGCGTCCGCCCGCCCGGCCCCGCGGTCGGCGTCCGCGATCGCCAGCCAGGCCAGCCCCGACAGCCCCGATGCCGCCGGCGGCAGCACGGCGCCGGTGCCCGACGTCATCAGGTACGCCGACCCGCCGGGGCGCCGTCGGGCGATCCGGTCGGGGTGGGCCAGGGCCGTCACCAGCCCCACCGCGAGGTCGTCGCCCAGCTGCTCGGTGCCCACGGCCGGCCGCCGGTCGCCCAGGGCGCTGACCATCCGTCGCGTCTCGGCCGCCCACGGCGACCCGGAGGGCGCGCGCCGGGCGGCACGCAGCGCGGCGACGAGGTCACCGCCGGGGGCACGCGCGTCGTCGGCGAGCAGCGCCACCACCTCGGCGGCGCGGTGCGCGCCGACCAGCGCCGCACCGTCCAGCAGCGCCCGGGCCAGCCGGGGGTCGGCGCCCACGGCGGCGATCCGCCGTCCGCGGTCGGTCACCGTGCCGTCGGGGTGCACGGCCCCCAGGTCGCGCAGCGTCGTGACCGCGGCGGCCAGCGCGGCCTCGGGCGGGGCGTCCAGCAGGGCGAGCCCCGCGCCCCCCGGGCTGCCCCAGCAGGCCAGCTCGAGCGCGAACGCGGTCAGGTCGGCGGTGGCGATCTCGGGCGAGGGGTGGGGTGCGAGCCGGGTGTCCTCGACCGCCGACCAGCAGGCGTACGCCGCGCCCGGCCCCTCGCGCCCGGCCCGGCCGGCGCGCTGCTCGGCGCTCGAGCGGCTGACGCCCACCGTGACCAGCCCGGCCAGCCCGCGGCGGTGGTCGGTGCGCGGTTGGCGGGCCAGGCCGGCGTCCACGACGACCCGCACCCCGGGAACGGTGAGCGACGACTCGGCGACCGCGGTGCTGATCACGACCCGCCGGCGCGGGCCGGGCGTCAGCGCGCGGTCCTGCTCGCGGGCAGGCAGCCGGCCGTGCAGCGGGCGGACGTCGGCCCCGAGGTCACCGCCGAGCCGGCGCGCCAGGCCGTCGATCTCGCCCACGCCGGGGACGAACACGAGGACGTCGCCCGCGTCGACCCGCAGCGCCTCGCGCACGACGTCGGCCACGTGGTCGAGGAACGCCGGGGTGACCCCGCGCCCGTCCGTGCGCTCGACCCGCGGCGGCGGCGGTCGCAGGTGCCGGCTCACCGGGTGCAGGCTGCCCTCGACCGTGACGACCGGCACCGGCCGGGCGCCCGCGGCGGCGAGCAGGTGGGCGGTGCGCTCGGCCTCGACCGTCGCCGACATCGCCACCAGCGGCAGCTCGCGCAGGTTGGCGCGCACGTCGACGAGCAGCGCCAGGGCCAGGTCGGCGTCCAGGTGCCGCTCGTGCACCTCGTCGAGCACGACAGCGAGGACGCCGGGCAGCTCGGGGTCGCGCTGCAGCCGCCGCAGCAGGACGCCGGTGGTCACGAACTCGACCCGCGTCTCGGGGCCGGTGCGCCGCTCACCGCGCACGCTGAACCCGGCGCCCGCACCGACCGGCTGCCCGAGCAGCCCGGCCAGCCGGCGGGCGGCGGCGCGGGCCGCGATCCGGCGCGGCTGGGTGACCAGGACCCGACCTGGCCCGAGGTCGGTCAGCGCCGGGGGGACGAGCGTGGTCTTGCCGGTGCCCGGTGGTGCCTGCAGGACCGCCGCCCCGCCGGAGCGCACGGCGGCGAGCAGGGCCTCGAGGCCGGCGACCACCGGCAGGTCCGGTGGCGCGTCGAGCAGCCGCCGGTACGCGTCGCCGCTCATCGGCCCAGTGTGAGGGCCCGGCTGGGTGACAATGGCCGCGCCCGCGCCCACCCGCCCGAGAGGCCCGTCATGCCGTCCCCTGTCTCAGCGTCGTACTCGATCACCGTCCGGCTCGAGCTGCCGGCGCGGCCGACGGCCGTCAGCGAGCTGACCACGGCCGCCGAGCGCGACGGGGGAGTGGTGACCGCCCTGGACGTCACGGCCTCGCACGCCGACCGGGTGCGGGTCGACGTCACGATCGCGGCGCGCGACACCGAGCACGCCGCGGCCCTGGTCGAGGCGATGCGCGCGGTGACCGGTGTCGAGATCGGCCGGGTCAGCGACCGCACGTTCCTGGCCCACCTCGGCGGCAAGCTGACGATCGAGTCGAAGGTGCCGATCCGCAACCGCGACGACCTCTCGCTGGTCTACACCCCGGGCGTCGCGCGGATCTGCCTCGCCATCGCCGAGAACCCCGCGGACGCGCGCCGGCTGACCATCAAGCGCAACACCGTCGCGGTGGTCACCGACGGCTCGGCGGTGCTCGGGCTCGGCAACCTCGGGCCGCTCGCGGCGCTGCCGGTCATGGAGGGCAAGGCCGCGCTGTTCAAGCGGTTCGCCGGCATCGACGCCTTCCCGATCTGCCTCGACACCCAGGACAGCGACGAGATCGTGGCCGCGGTCAAGGCGATCGCCCCCGTGTTCGCCGGCATCAACCTCGAGGACATCTCGGCGCCCCGGTGCTTCGAGATCGAGCGGCGGCTGCGCGACGAGCTCGACATCCCGGTGTTCCACGACGACCAGCACGGGACGGCCATCGTCGTCCTCGCGGCGTTGACCAACGCGCTGCGCGTGGTGGCCAAGAAGCTGCCGGACGTGCGGATCGTCATGTCGGGTGCGGGCGCTGCCGGGACGGCGATCCTGACCCTGCTGCTGCACGCCGGCGCCCACGACGTGGTGGTGTGCGACAAGGATGGCGTCGTCGAGCCGGCGCGTCCGGACGTCGCCGCCGACCCGGCGTCCGCCCTGGGCCGGGTGGCCACCAGCACCAACCCGCGCGGTGTCACCGGCACCCTGCGCGGTGCGCTCGCCGGCGCCGACGTGTTCATCGGCGTGTCGGCGCCCGGCATCCTCACCGGCGACGACATCGCGACCATGGCGCCCGGCGCGGTCGTGTTCGCCATGGCCAACCCCGACCCCGAGGTCGACCCGGTCGCGGCCGCGGCGCACGCCACGGTGGTGGCCACCGGTCGCAGCGACTTCGCCAACCAGATCAACAACGTCCTGGCGTTCCCCGGCGTCTTCCGCGGGCTGCTCGACGCGCAGTCGCGCTCGATCGGCGTCGAGGTGCTGCTGGCTGCGGCGCGGGCCTTGGCGGCCGTGGTCACCGACGACGAGCTGAACGCCGCGTACATCGTCCCCAGCGTGTTCCACCCCGACGTGACCAAGGTGGTGGCCGCCGCGGTCGAGCGGGCCGCGACCGGCTCGCGGGAGGCGTGAGGGTGCGGCGGTGGCTGTTCGCCGCGGCGGTGGCCGGGCAGCTGGTGGTGCTGTACGCACCGCGGGCGCCCTCGGCCGACGGGGTCCCCGGGCTCGACAAGGTCGTCCACGTGCTCGTCTTCGCGGCGGTGCTGGGGCTGGGGTGGTGGGCCGGTGCCCCGCGCCCGCTCGTGCTGGTGGTCAGCGTCGTGCAGGCGCCGGTCAGTGAGCTGCTGCAGTGGGCCGTGCTGCCCAACCGCTCCGGCGACCTGCTCGACCTGGCCGCCGACCTGGTCGGCTGCGCGCTGGGCTGGTGGGTGGCGCGCCGGGTGATGATGGCGCGGTGACCCGCTCCGACCTGACCGGCCAGCTGCTGGTGGCCACCCCGCTGCTGAGTGAGCCCACGTTCCACCGCACGGTGGTGCTGCTGCTCGACCACGGGCACGACGGGGCGATGGGCGTCGTCCTCAACCGGCCGATGACCGTCGAGGTGGCCGCGGTGCTGCCGGGCTGGCAGCCGCACACCACCGCCCCCGGGGTGCTCTTCCAGGGGGGCCCGGTCGAGCTGGACTCCGCGCTCGGGCTGGTCGCGGTGCCCGGCGACGCGGGCGAGCCGGTGGGCGTGCGCCGGATCAGCGGTGCCCTCGGCCTGGTCGACCTGGACGTCGAGCCGCTGTCGGTCGTGTCCGGCCTCGCCGGCCTGCGGGTCTTCGCCGGGTACGCCGGGTGGTCGCTCGGCCAGCTCGAGGCCGAGATCGCCGAGGGGGCCTGGTACGTCGTGGCGGGCGAGGCCAGAGACCCGTTCAGCGCCGACCCGGCGTCGCTGTGGCGCGAGGTGCTGCGCCGCCAGCGCGGCGAGCTGGCCTACGTCGCGTCCTACCCCGAGGACCCGGCCGACAACTAGCGGCGCCCCGGATCCGGCGAACTACGCTGGTGCCCATGAGCACCGACGACCCGTACCCCGGCCCCGACGTCGCCCCCGGCGGTCCCTCCCCGCGGACCACCGTGCTCGAGCGCGAGCTGGTCGAGGAGCAGGTCGCCGAGCCGGGCGACCACGAGCGCTTCGCCCACTACGTGCGCAAGGAGAAGATCCTCGAGAGCGCCCTGAGCGGCGACCCGGTGATCGCGCTGTGCGGCAAGGTGTGGGTGCCCGGACGCGACCCCCAGCGGTTCCCGGTCTGCCCCACCTGCAAGGAGATCTACGAGGGGCTGCGCCCCCCCGAGGACGGCGACTGACCGCCGTCCCTAGCACGCCCGCCGGGTCCGGCGGACGACCCCGGGGCGCGGCATGTCGTCCGCCGCGAGTCGTTAGGGTCGACGAACCGTGAGTACCTCTGCCGCCTCCCACCTGCCACCCGCCTTCCCCGGCCGGGCCCCGTGGGGAACCGCCGCGAAGCTGCGGGCCTGGCAGCAGCGGGCGCTCGACCAGTACCTGGCCCAGGACCCGCGCGACTTCCTCGCGGTGGCCACCCCCGGCGCCGGCAAGACGACGTTCGCCCTGCGGGTGGCCACCGAGCTGCTCGGTCGCGGCGAGATCGCCCGGGTCACGGTGGTCGCGCCCACCGAGCACCTCAAGCGCCAGTGGGCGGACGCCGCCCACCGCGTCGGCATCAGCATCGACCCCGAGTTCAAGAACGCCCACGGCACCCACGGCCGCGACTTCGACGGCGTCGCGCTCACCTACGCCCAGGTCGCCGCCCGGCCCGCGCTGCACCACGCCCGCACCAGCGCCGCGCCGACGCTGGTGATCCTCGACGAGGTGCACCACGGCGGTGACGCCCTCTCGTGGGGCGACGCGGTGCGCGAGGCCTTCGAGCCGGCGACCCGACGGCTGGCGCTGACCGGCACGCCGTTCCGCTCGGACACCTCGGCGATCCCGTTCGTCACCTACGAGGCCGACCGGGCCGGCGTCCGGCGCTCGCGGGCGGACTTCACCTACGGCTACGGCGACGCCCTGCGCGACGGGGTCGTGCGTCCGGTGATCTTCCTGGCCTACTCGGGCCAGATGCGCTGGCGCACCCGGGCGGGTGACGAGGTGAGCGCCCGCCTCGGTGAGCCGCTCACCCAGGACATGACGGCCCACGCCTGGCGCACCGCCCTCGACCCGGCCGGCGAGTGGGTGCCGGCCGTGCTGCAGGCCGCCGACACCCGGCTGTCCGAGGTGCGCCGCGGCGTCCCCGACGCGGCCGGGCTGGTCATCGCCACCGACCACGCCCAGGCCAAGGCGTACGCCGCGGTCCTGCGCGGCATCACCGGCCAGCCGCCGGTGGTCGTGCTCTCGGACGACGCGGGCGCCTCCGCGCGGATCGAGGACTTCACGACCGGTGACCAGCGGTGGATGGTCGCCGTCCGGATGGTCTCCGAGGGTGTCGACATCCCGCGGCTCGCGGTCGGGGTCTACGCCACCTCGATCGCCACCCCGCTGTTCTTCGCCCAGGCCGTCGGACGGTTCGTCCGGGCGCGGCGGCGCGGCGAGACGGCGTCCGTGTTCGTGCCCAGCGTGCCGACCCTGATGCTGCACGCGGGCCAGATGGAGCTCGAGCGCGACCACGTGCTCGACCGGCCGGCGTCCGAGGACGGCGACCTGTGGTCACCCGAGGACGCGATGGTCGCGGCGGCCAACCGGCCCGAGCAGGCGGCCGGCGAGCAGGACGGGTTCGCCTTCGAGGCCTTGGACGCGCAGGCCGAGTTCGACCGGGTGCTCTTCGACGGCGGCGAGTTCGGGGTCGCCGCCGACGTCGGCAGCGACGAGGAGCAGGACTTCCTGGGCCTGCCCGGGCTGCTGGACGCCGACCAGGTGGCGCACGTCCTGCGCCAGCGCCAGGCCAGCCAGCAGGCCGGACGGCGCGCGCGCGGTGTCGCCGTCCAGGACGACCCGCCGGTGGCCGCCCACCGCGAGGTGGCCGCCCTGCGCAAGGAGCTGCACCAGCTGGTCGGAGCCTGGGCCCGGCGCACCGGCCAGCTGCACGCCACCGTGCACGCCGAGCTGCGGCGTACCTGCGGCGGCCCGGCGGTGCCCCAGGCCGGCGCCGAGCACGTCCGCACCCGGATCGACACCCTGCGCCGCTGGTTCGTCGGCCGCACCTGACCCCCCGGGGCACGTTTTCGCGCACCTTCGCCACCAGGTGCGCTCCCACCCCGGCACTTGCTGCACTATCTGCCGCCCGCGCCGCGGGGACAGCGGCACTTGACGCACAAAGTGCTGGGGTGGTGGGGCGGAACAGGGGGCGGGGGACGGGTGTTGGACGTCTCATGGCAACGCGCGAGATGACCCTGGACACCCATGACGGCACCGTCGCGGACGGCATCGTCCTGATCGACTTCTGGGCCGCCTGGTGCGGCCCGTGCCGGCAGTTCGCCCCGGTCTACGAGCAGGTCAGCGAGGTGAACCCGGACGTCACCTTCGCCAAGGTCGACACCGAGGCCGAGCCCGAGCTCGCCGGGCGGTACGGCATCACCTCGATCCCGACGCTGGTCGTCTACCGCGACGGCATCCCGGTCTTCGGCCAGCCCGGTGCCCTGCCGCGACCGGCCCTGGAGGACCTGCTCACCCAGGTGCAGGCCCTCGACATGGACGACGTCCGCGCCCGGTACGCCGCGCAGCAGGAGGCCGAGAAGGCCACGGCCGGACGTCGGTCCGCGAGCGACCCCACCTCGTTCTAGGACCCCGCCCGCGCGAGCGGCAGCGTGCGGTGCGCGATGACGCAGGCCAGGGCCACCACCGTGGCGGTACGCAGCACGTCGTCATCGGCCACCAGGACGTCGATCACCCGCTGCAGGTCGTCGTTGTCGCGGGCCACGAGCCGGCACATCAGGTCGCCCTGGCCGGTGATCGTGTGCACCTCGAGCACCTCGGGGATGGCCGCCAGGTGGTCGGTCACCCGTGAGCGCGCGCCCTGGCGGATCTCGAGGTTCACGAACGCGGTGACGGCGTAGCCCAGCGCCGCCGGGTCCAGGGTGGGCGCGAACGAGCGGATGACGCCGCCGGCGACCAGCCGGTCCAGGCGGGCCTGCGCCGTGCCGCGGGCCACCTGCAACCGCCGCGAGGCCTCGAGCACCCCGATCCGCGGCTCGGTGGTGAGCAGCTCGATCAGGCGGAGGTCGAGGGCGTCGATGCCGGACATGCTGCCCAGTCTGACAGCCGATCGTCTGGTCAGTCTGCACAATCTGCCCAGGCCTGCGCACCGCAGTTGCCCAGTGCCCAGGCCCTGCCCCACGCTGCGGCCATGGCGACCATCGAGCACACCACCCTCACGCCGGACGAGCGACTGGCCGACCTGGACCTCGACCAGCTGCGCACGCTGGTCGGTCTGGTCGAGTACGACGAGAGCCGCGACCCGTTCCCGGTGACCGCGCTGGACGCGCTGGTGTGGGTGGTCGGCAACGCCACCCAGACCGCCACCTACTACCAGCTGGCGTTCGGCATGGACCTGGTCGCCTACAGCGGCCCCGAGACCGGCGACCGCGACCACGTCGCGTACGTCCTGCGCTCGGGCTCGGCCCGGTTCGTGATCACCGGGGGAGTCCACCCCACCAGCGCCCTGCACGACCACCAGCGCCGCCACGGCGACGGCATCCTCGACATCGCCCTCGAGGTGCCGGACGTCGACCGCTGCGTCGCGCACGCCCGCACCGTCGGCGCCACGGTGCTCGAGGAGCCGCACGACGTCAGCGACGAGCACGGCACGGTGCGGCGCGCGGTCATCGCGGCGTACGGCGACACGCGCCACTCCCTGGTCGACCGCTCGCGCTACACCGGGCCCTACCTGCCCGGGTTCGTGGCGCGGACGACGACCGTGACGCGGGCGGCGGACGCGCCCAAGCGGCTCTTCCAGGCCGTCGACCACGTGGTCGGCAACGTCGAGCTCGGCAAGATGGACGAGTGGGTCGGGTTCTACAACCGGGTCATGGGTTTCGTGAACATGGCCGAGTTCGTCGGCGACGACATCGCCACAGACTACTCGGCGCTGATGAGCAAGGTCGTCGCGAACGGCAACCACCGGGTCAAGTTCCCGCTGAACGAGCCGGCGCTCGGCAAGCACAAGTCGCAGATCGACGAGTTCCTGGACTTCTACGACGGCCCCGGCGCGCAGCACGTCGCCCTCGCCGTGAACGACATCGTCGGCACCGTCGACCGGATGCGCGCCAGCGGCGTGCAGTTCCTCGACACCCCCGACTCCTACTACGAGGACCCCGAGCTGCGCGCTCGCATCGGTCACGTGCGCGTGCCGATCGACCAGCTGCAGGAGCGCGGGATCCTCGTCGACCGCGACGAGGACGGCTACCTGCTGCAGATCTTCACCAAGCCCCTCGGCGACCGCCCGACGGTGTTCTTCGAGCTGATCGAGCGGCACGGCTCGCTGGGTTTCGGCAAGGGCAACTTCAAGGCGCTGTTCGAGGCGATCGAGCGCGAGCAGGAGCGCCGCGGCAACCTCTGACCTTCAGACCGCCTGCTCGACGCGCTCGCGGTCGCGCACCCGCTCGGCCAGAGCGGCGTTGCGCCGCCCGTACCCGAAGTAGACCGCCAGCCCGACGACCATCCAGATGAGGAACCGCAGCCAGGTCTCGAGGCTGAGGTTGGTCATCAGGTACAGGCACGCGAGCGCCGAGACGACCGGCAGCACCGGCGACAGCGGCACCCGGAACGGGCGGGGCAGCTGCGGCCGGGTGCGGCGCAGCACGGGCACCGCGATCGAGACCACGACGAAAGCGAACAGCGTGCCGATCGACACCAGGTCGGCGAGCTGGGCGAGCGGCACCAGCCCGGCGATCACGGCGACCAGCACGACGAACGCGGCGCTCACGCGGTACGGCGTGCCCCAGCGCGGGTGGATCTTGGCGACCGCCGGCGGCAGCAGCCCGTCGCGACCGAGCGCGTACCCGATCCGCCCCATCGCGACGATGTCGACGAGGATCACTGAGGTCAACCCGGCGACCGCGGCGATCGACACCAGCGTCGACGCCCACCCGGCACCCACCGCGTCGAACGCGCTGGCGATCGGGGCGCCCTCGTTCAGCTGTCGGTAGTCGACCATGCCGGTGACGACGAGCGAGACCCCGACGTACAGGACGGTCGCGATCGCGAGGGTGCCCAGCAGGCCGCGCGGCAGGTCGCGGCCGGGGTCGCGGGTCTCCTCGCCGAGGTTGGCCACCGCCTCGAATCCGGTGTAGGCGAAGAACACCACGGCGGCGGCCGTCAGCACACCGGCGATGCCGAACGCCGACGGCTCCAGCCCGAACAGCGCCTGGCTCAGCGGCTGCTTGAGCCCGCTGGTGCCCTTCGCGACGGGCTGCGACGCCGGGACGAACGGCGAGAGGTTGTCGCGCGTCATGTAGGAGGCGCCCGCGACGATGACGAACACGCAGACGGCGACCTTGACGGCGACCAGCGCGTTGGTGACCCGCGCGGACTCGCGGATGCCGACGATGGCGACCACCCCGAGCACCAGCACGATCCCGATGGCGCCCACGTTCACCGTCGACTCCTCACCGAACAGGGACGTCGGCAGGTCGAACAGGTTCTGCAGGTAGCCCGACCAGCCGCGCGCCACGACCGAGGCGCCCAGCGCGAACTCCAGCACGAGGTCCCAGCCGATGATCCACGCGAACACCTCGCCCATCGTGGCGTAGGCGTAGGTGTAGGCGCTGCCGGCGGTGGGGACGCTGGACGCCAGCTCGCTGTAGCAGAGCGCGGCGAGCGCGCTGACGACCCCGGCGATGAGGAACGACACGACCACCGCCGGGCCGGCGTGGTTCTTGGCCTCGACCCCGGTCAGCGTGAAGATGCCGGTGCCGATGACCACCCCGATGCCGAACCCCATGAGGCTGACCGGCCCGAGCCGGCGCTGCAGGCGCGGCGCGTCGTCAGCCCCGTCGGAGAGCTGGGCGAGCACGTCCTCAACCGGTTTCGTCCGAAACATACGCATGAGGGGACACCGTAGGTCCACGGCGACCTGAGAGCATGTGGAGATGACGACGACCGCGCCCGGGTGGTACCCGGATCCCCAGGTTCCGAGCCAGATGCGCTGGTGGGACGGCGCGACCTGGACCGGCGACGTCTACGCGCGGGTCGAGCCGCCCGGCGGGTACCTCAGCGAGAGCGCGGCGTCGACGTCCGCCACGGACGTGGCCGCGAGGCCGCGCACCGGCGCCCCCGTCACACCGGACGGCGTCCCGCTGGCCACCTGGGGACGCCGGGCCGGCGCGCGCGTGATCGACACGGTGATCACGACGCCGGTTGCGCTGGTGCTGGCGCTGCCGTGGGTCACCCGGTTGGTGCGTCGGCTGGTCGACCAGGCCCAGCAGGCCGCGCCGTCGACCAACCCGTTCGCGGTCTACGACGCGGCGACGCTGCGCGACCTGGCGGTCGTCGCGCTGATCTCGCTGCTGGTCGGCCTGGCGTACGAGATGGCGTTCCTGCTGACCCGGGCCGCGACGCCCGGCAAGCTGCTGCTGGGGCTGCGCGTGCGGCGCTGGGTGCCCGGCGAGCCGCTGAGCGCCGGCGTGGTGGCCCGCCGCTGGATCGGCTACCAGGGCCTGAGCCAGGTGCCGAGCATCGGCGGGATCTACGGCCTGCTCGACGTGCTCTGGCCGCTGTGGGACGCCAAGCGCCAGGCGCTGCACGACAAGATCGCCGGCACCTGCGTCGTGGCGCCGGTCAAGGAGTCCCGATGACCTTCTACCGCAGCGTCGGTGCGGTCCCGCCCAAGCGGCACACCCAGTTCCGGGCGCCCGACGGCCGGCTCTACAGCGAGGAGCTGATGGGCGAGGAGGGGTTCTCCAGCGACTCGACCCTGCTCTACCACCGCGAGATCCCGTCGACGATCGTCGCCTCGCGGCTGTGGCAGCTGCCCGACCTCGCCACCACGCCCAACCACCCGCTGCGCCCGCTGCACCTGCGGCTGCACGAGCTGTTCCCGCCGGAGGCCGAGCCCACCGACGTCGTCCAGGGCCGCCGGCTGGTGCTGGCCAACCCCGACGTCCGGATCTCCTACGTCCTCGCGAGCGAGCCGTCCCCATACTACCGCAACGCAATGGGCGACGAGTGCGTCTTCGTCGAGTCGGGCTCGGCGCGGGTCGAGACGGTCTTCGGCTCGCTCGACGTCAGTGAAGGCGACTTCGTGGTGATCCCGCGCGCCACCGTGCACCGGTGGCTGCCGACCGGCGCCGAGCCGGTGCGCGCATACTGCGTCGAGGCCACCAGCCACATCCGGCCACCGCAGCGCTACCTGTCGCGGTACGGCCAGCTGCTCGAGCACAGCCCCTACTGCGAGCGCGACCTGCACGGCCCGCAGGCGCCGCTGCTGGCCGAGGGCACCGACGTCGAGGTGCTGACCAAGCACCGCGGCCCGGGGCCGAGCGGCGTGGTGGGCAGCGTCGTCGTCCACGCGACGCACCCGTTCGACGTCGTCGGCTGGGACGGCTGCCTGTACCCGTACCGGTTCGCGGTCAGTGACTTCGAGCCGATCACCGGCCGCGTGCACCAGCCGCCGCCGGTGCACCAGGTGTTCGAGGCGGGCGGGTTCGTGATCTGCGCGTTCGTGCCGCGCAAGGTCGACTACCACCCGCTCGCGATCCCCGTGCCGTACTACCACTCCAACGTCGACAGCGACGAGGTGATGTTCTACGTCGCGGGTGACTACGAGGCGCGCCGGGGCAGCGGCATCGCCCGCGGGTCGGTGTCGTTGCACCCCGGCGGGCACAGCCACGGCCCGCAGCCGGGCGCCGTCGAGAACGCGCTGGGCAAGGACTACTTCGACGAGCTCGCCGTCATGGTCGACACCTTCCGCCCGCTCGAGCTCGGTGAGGGCGCGCTCGCCAGCGACGACGGCGCGTACGCCTACAGCTGGGCCGGACGCCGCCTCGACTCCTGACACCGTTCGCCCCGCCGAGATGCCACGAACGGGGCGCCCGGCGTCCCGGCGGTGCCCCGTTCGTGGGGACTCGACGAGCTCGGTCAGTTCGCCTGCGTGCTGTAGACGGTGGGGATCACGGGCTCGCCGCGCGAGAGCTGCAGGGCGGACGGCGGCAGCTCGGCCCGCGCCGCCAGGTGCCGTTCGCGGGCACTGGACAACGGCTCGCGGCCGACGACCTCGCCGGCCACGACGAGCTCGGTGAGCAGCGCTCGGTCGTCGCCGTCGTCCGTCGGCGGTTCACCGACCCCCACGACCTCGGCCCGGGCGGTGCCGCCGGGGTCGCGCCGGCGCAGCGCCCACTTGCGGCCCGCCACGGTCGCCTTGTCGGCGCTGCGCTTGGCGACGCCGACCATCGCGCGGTCAGCCCCCTCGCGGGCCACCAGCTTGTAGACCAGCCCCGCCGTGGGCGCGCCCGAGCCGGTCACGACGGAGGTGCCGACGCCGTACCCGTCGACCGGCGCGGCCGCGAGGGCGGCGATCGCGTGCTCGTCCAGGTCGCTGGTGACGATGATCCGGGTGCCGGTGGCGCCGAGACCGTCCAGCTGGGCGCGCACCGCCCGCGCCTGGGCGAGCAGGTCGCCGGAGTCCAGCCGCACGGCGCCCAGCCCGGTCCCGGCCACCTCGACGGCGGTGCGGACGGCGGCGGCGACGTCGTACGTGTCGACGAGCAGGGTGGTGCCGACCCCGAGGCTCGCGACCTGTGCGGCGAACGCCGCCCGCTCGTCGTCGTGCAGCAGGGTGAAGGCGTGTGCGCTCGTGCCCGAGGTGGGCACCGCGTGCCGGCGTCCGGCCTCGAGGTTGCTCGTGGCGGCGAACCCCGCGACGTACGCCGCGCGGGCAGCGGCGACCGCCGCCTGCTCGTGGGTGCGGCGCGAGCCCATCTCGATGCACGGGCGCGAGCCGGCCGCCGCCGTCATCCGACTCGCTGCTGCTGCCACCGCGCTGTCGTGGTTGAGCACGCTCAGCACGACCGTCTCGAGCAGCACCGCCTCGGCGAAGGTGCCCTCGACCACCAGCACGGGTGAGCCGGGGAAGAACGCGTCGCCCTCGGCGTACCCCCACACCGACCCGCTGAACCTGAACTGCCGCAACCAGTCCAGCGTCACGCGGTCGACGACGCCGGCACGCTCGAGGTGCGCCAGATCCGACTGGTCGAAGCGGAACACCTCGAGCGAGTCCAGCAACCGGCCGGTGCCGGCGACCACGCCGTACCGCCGGCCGGGCGGCAGCCGCCGCGCGAAGACCTCGAACACGCAACGGCGGTCGGCCGCCCCGCTGCGCAGCGCCGCCTGCAGCATGGTCAGCTCGTAGTGGTCGGTGAGCAGGCCGCTGGACGGCTCGTCGGGGTCGGCAGCACTCACCCGCCGAGCCTAGAGTGGACGCCGTGGTCACGTCCCCGGTCGAGCTCGACGAGCCCCGCTCGGGCCTGGACCAGGCGGTCACGCCGCCGTGGGTCACCCTGGTCTGGAACGACCCGGTCAACCTGATGTCGTACGTCAGCTACGTGTTCCGCAGCTACTTCGGCTACGCCGAGGCCAAGGCCGACAAGCTCATGCTCGACGTGCACGAAAAGGGCCGGGCCGCCGTCTCGCACGGCAGCCGCGAGGAGATGGAGCGCGACGTCGAGGCCCTGCAGGGCTACGGGCTGTGGGCCACGATGCGCAAGGACGACTGATGGCGCGCGGGTTCCAGCGCGGACGACGAGGCATCCGGGCCAAGCTCGACGCCCACGAGAAGAGCCTGCTCGCCCACCTGTTCGTCGAGGTGTACGAGCTGCTGGACGCCCACGACGGCCCGGCGGAGCAGGACCCGCTCGCCGTCATGGTCGGCATCGGCACGGCCGTAGACACCCCGGCAGACCCGGCGCTGGCGCGGCTGCTGCCCGACGGGCACCGCGATGACCCGCAGGCCAGCGCCGACTTCCGCCGCTACACCGAGCTGGGGCTGCGCGATCGCAAGCGGGCGGGGCTCGAGACGGCGCGGGTCACCCTCGGGCGCGAGGGCACGCTGGTGCTGGACGACGGCGAGGCACGCGCCTGGGCGGTCGCGCTGACCGACGTCCGGCTGGTGCTGGCCGAGCGGATGGGCCTGCGCACCGACGAGGACCACGACCGGCTGCTGGAGCAGGCCGAGGATGAGGACGAGGGGGTCTCGGTGATGCTCTCGCTGTACGACTTCCTGACCTGGCTTCAGGAGACCCTGGTGGCCGCGCTCGTGGCGCCCCTGCGCGACGTCCCCGAGGACTGAGCATCATCGGGCAACTGCGCGTCATCCGTGACGCGCCGTTGCCCCGATCGTGCACGAGGGGCCGCATCGGCGCGGCCGGCCCTGCCACCCGCGTTCGCGCAGCGCGCCGGCCACGTCGCCCGCGGTCGCGCACGCCGAGCCGACGACGGCCCGCCACCCGTACCGCAGCACCGTGTCGCCGCTCAGCACCGCTTCGTTGTCGCGGACGTCGTCGCGCCAGCCCTCGTCGACCCGGTGGTGGGCGAGACCCTCGAGCTCGACGCGCAACCGCCACCGGCCGTAGCGCACGTCGTGGTACCACCGCCGGCCGCGCAGCACGGTTACCTGGTTGCGGGTAGCGGAGGGCAGTCCATGAGCGAGCTCGACCCGGCGGCGGTAGTGGCTCTCGAGCGGTGAGTGGACGCCGACGCCGACCTCAGCCAGCACGCTGCCGACCAGCCGACGATGGCGCAGCCGCGGACGACGCGCAGCTGCCTCGAGCAGGTGCGCCGGGGTGCAGAGCCGACGCTGGCAGCCCCGGGTGAGCCACCCGACCACGTCGTCCTCGCGGGCGCTCTGCTCGACCAGGTCCAGCACCGTGTCGCTGACCAGGGTCTGCGGCAGGCTGCGTGCGGGGTGCGCTCTCGCGTCCGGTTGACGGCTGCGGTGGATGCGGACGCCGGGCCGCCGGGTGACCCGGTGGGTCCACGGCACGGTCACGTCGACCAGGGCAGGCTCGTCGTCGACCAGACCCTGCAGGTGCGCCGCCGTGCGGTGGCTCGCCAGCGCGCCGGGCCCGGCGTGCAGCAGTGCGGCCCAGACGCGGGTGCGGAAGGGCAGCGGTCCGGTGAAGGTGACGTACACCCCTGGGTGCACCCGCAGCCAGCGGCCGGCGCGCACGTGCTGGCGCAGGGCGTCCGGACTCATCCCGCCGTCCAGCGCCTGCTGCCGCGCGAGCGCGCCGTCCTGGGCCGCCGCGCGCTCGCGCCACGACGGGGTCGCAGTGCTCATCGCCCCACGGTGCCCGCTGCCGCGGCCGGCCCGCTCCCGTCGTCCACAGGCGTCGACGCCAATCACGTCATCGGGGCAACGGCGCGTCATCAGTGACGCGCCGTTGCCCCGATCTCGGGGGGTGTCGGACGGCGCATCTAGGCTGACCGGCGTGGCGGACGCACCGATCGGCATCTTCGACTCCGGCTACGGCGGGCTCACCGTCGCCCGGGCGGTGCTCGACCAGCTGCCGCACGAGCCGGTGCTGTACCTGGGCGACACCGCCCGCCAGCCCTACGGTCCCCGCCCGATCGCGCAGGTGCGCGAGCTCGCGCTCGAGTGCCTCGACGAGCTCGTCGAGCGCGGCGTCAAGCTGGTCGTGATCGCCTGCAACAGCGCCAGCGCCGCCGTGCTCGGCGACGCCCGCGAGCGGTACGACGTCCCCGTCGTCGAGGTGATCCGCCCGGCCGTGCGCCGGGCCGCGGCCGCCAGCCGGTCCGGGCACATCGGGGTCGTGTGCACCCGGGCCACGGCGGCGTCCGGCGCCTACGAGGACGCGTTCGCCGCCGCCCCGCACCTTCGGGTGACGACGCAGGCCTGCCCGCGGTTCGTGGAGTTCGTCGAGGCGGGGGTCACCGCCGGCCCCGAGCTGCTGGCGGCAGCGCACGAGTACCTCGACCCGGTGGCGGCGGCAGGGGTCGACACCCTGATCCTGGGGTGCACCCACTACCCGTTGCTCACCGGCGTCATCAGCTACGTCATGGGCGACCTGGTCACCCTGGTGAGCAGCGCCGAGGAGACGGCCAAGGACGTCTACCGCCAGCTGGTCGAGAACGACCTGGTGCGCGACCCCGGCCTGCCGGCCCCGCAGCACCGGTTCGTCACCACGGGCGACCCGCAGGCCTTCGCGGCGTTCGGTCGACGGTTCCTCGGCCCCGAGCTCGGGGCGGCCGAGGTCGCCGCGGCCGGTGCGTTCGCGGCGGCCGCGACGGCGCCCGCGTGAGGGTCACCGTCGTCGGCTGCTCGGGGTCGGTGCCCGGGCCGGCGTCCCCGGCGTCCTGCTACCTCGTCGAGGCCGACGACGACGCCGGACGCACCTGGCGGGTGCTGCTCGACCTCGGCAACGGCGCGCTCGGGCCGCTGCAGCGCCACCTCGACCCGACCACCCTGGACGCCGTGCTGCTCTCGCACCTGCACGCCGACCACTGCCTCGACCTGTGCGGGCTGTACGTGATGCTGCGGTACGGCCCGCAGCCGCGCGCCACCCGGCTGCCCGTCTGGGGCCCGGACGGGACGGCCGAGCGGATGGCCCGCGCGTACGACCTGCCGGCCGTGCCGGGCATGACGCGGCACCTGGACTTCGGTGCCTGGGCCGACGGCGAGCCGGTGCTGATCGGCCCCCTGACGGTCACGCCGCTGCGCGTCGACCACCCGGTCGAGGCCTACGGGCTCCGCGTCGAGCACCGCGGCCAGGTGCTCGCCTACACCGGCGACACCGACAGCTGTGCTGCGCTCGAACCCCTGTGCCGCAACGCTTCTCTCGTCCTGGCCGACAGTGCCTTCGTTGACGGACGCGATGCCACGACCGGCGTCCACCTGTCCGGACGTCGGGCCGCCGAGGCCGCGGTCGCCGCCGGGGGAGTGCAGCGCCTGGTCCTCACCCACCTGCCACCGTGGAACGACCCGGACGTGTGTCTCGACCAGGCCCGGGCCGTCTGGGCCGGCCCGCTCGAGGTGGCCCGGCCCGGGTCGACGTACGACGTGTGAGTGAGCGCGCCACTAGCCTGACGCCATGTCCTCGACACCCGCCTCGCCCGACTCCCCGCCGCGCCACGACGGCCGCGCGACCACCGACCTGCGGGAGGTGCGCATCACCCGCGGCTGGCTCGACCACGCCGAGGGCAGCGTGCTCGTCGAGTTCGGCCGCACCCGCGTGCTGTGCGCCGCGTCGTTCACGGCGGGTGTGCCGCGCTGGCGCAAGGGCAGCGGCGAGGGCTGGGTCACCGCCGAGTACGCCATGCTGCCCCGCGCCACCAACACCCGCAGCGACCGCGAGTCCGTCAAGGGCAGGATCGGCGGTCGCACGCACGAGATCAGCCGCCTGGTCGGACGTAGCCTGCGCGCCGTCGTCGACACGAAAGCGCTGGGAGAGAACACGATCGTCCTGGACTGCGACGTGCTGCAGGCGGACGGCGGCACCCG
The DNA here is from genome assembly GCA_038322575.1 of Actinomycetales bacterium. GTDB lineage: Bacteria > Actinomycetota > Actinomycetes > Actinomycetales > Angustibacteraceae > JACMOY01. The sequence goes on along the minus strand of JBBQGB010000004.1, from coordinate 33,266 downwards.
CACCGCCGCCATCACCGGCGCCTACGTCGCCCTGGCCGACGCCATCGAGGACGCCCGGGCCCGCGGCCTGGTCAAGCCGGACGCCCGGCCGCTCACCGGATCGGTCGCCGCGATCAGCGTCGGCGTCGTGGGCGGACGCCCGGTGCTCGACCTGGACTACGTCGAGGACGTCGACGCCGACACCGACATGAACGTCGTGATGACCGGCGACGGGCAGTTCGTCGAGGTGCAGGGCACCGCCGAGGGCGCGCCGTTCGACCGCGGGCTGCTGGACGGGCTCCTCGACCTGGCCGGGCTGGGCTGCGCCGAGCTGACCCGGCTGCAGGCCGAGTCGCTGGCCGTCCGGCCGTGAGCGCCGGACCGCGGGTGGTCCTGGCCACCCGCAACGCCCACAAGGTGGTCGAGCTGCGCAAGATCCTGGCCGAGCTGGTCGTCGGTACCGGGGTCGACCTGGACGTCGCCGTCGTCGGGATCGCTGACGTCTCGGACGCTCCCGACGTGGTCGAGTCCGGCGTCACGTTCGCCGAGAACTCGCTGTTGAAGGCCAGGGCCGCCTGTGCCGCAACGGGTCTGCCGGCGCTGGCCGACGACTCGGGGTTGAGCGTGGACGTGCTGGGCGGCTCGCCCGGGGTGTTCTCGGCGCGGTGGTCCGGCGGTGGTGGGGACGCCGCCAACGTCGCGCTGCTGCTGGCCCAGCTGGCCGACGTCCCGGACGCGCACCGCGCGGCGGCGTTCGTCTGCGCCGCGTCGCTCGTGACCCCCCAGGGTGACGAGGTCGTCGAGCACGGTCGCCTCGCGGGAACCCTCGAACGGGAGCCGCGTGGCACCAACGGTTTCGGCTACGACCCGATCCTGCGGGTCGACGCGGCGCGCACCCTGGCCGAGCTGGACCCCGCCGAGAAGAACGCGATCAGCCATCGGGGCCAGGCCCTGCGCGCCCTCGCCCCGCACGTGCTGGCACTGCTTACCGAAGCCTGACGCATCGCGGCAACCGCGGGGGCCCTCCACTAGGGCGTGTGATCCTGGGGTCATGCCCAGTCCGCGTCGCAGCACCGCCAGGTCCGCGGTGGTGGGCCTGCTCGCCGGCGCACTGACCATCGCCGTCGCCGAGCTCGTGGCCGCGCTGCTGCAGCGCAGCGGTCGCGCCGGTGGCACGCCGTCCCCCGTGGTCGCCGTTGGCGGGGCGTTCATCGACCGCACCCCGCCGTGGCTCAAGGACCTCGCGATCAGCACGTTCGGCACCGCCGACAAGACCGCGCTGGTCAGCGGCATCGCCCTGGTCCTCGCGCTGGTGGCTGGCGTCGCTGGAGTGCTCGCTGCCCGGCGCCGGACGCTGGGCCTGCTCGTCGTGGTGCTGCTCGCCGGGGTGGGGGCTGCGGCCGTGCTGAGCCGTCCGGGGGCCGCCGCGCTCGACGCGTTCCCGACGGTGGTCGGCGCGGTGGCCGGTCTGCTGTCGCTGGACGCCCTCACCGCTCGGGCGCGCGCGGCGCAGCGGCCGGGCATGGCCGTCGACCGGCGCTCGTTCGTCCAGCTGGCAGTCGGCACGGGCGCGGTGGCGGTCGTGGGCGGTGGCCTCTCGCAGCTGGTGGGCGGCGGCAGCCGGGCGGCCCAGGCCAGCCGGGCCTCGGTGGTGCTGCCCGCCCCGACGTCCGCGGCCACGGCGGCGCCGGCGTCCGCGACCGGTGTCGAGGGCCTCTCGCCGCTGCTCACCCCGGTCGACGCGTTCTACCGCATCGACACGGCCCTCGCCGTGCCGCAGGTGTCGAGCGACGAGTGGCGCCTGCGGATCCACGGCATGGTCGACCGCGAGGTCGAGATCACCTATGCCGAGCTGCTGGCCCTGCCGCTGGTCGACCGGATGGTCACGCTGTCGTGCGTGTCGAACGAGGTCGGTGGCGACCTGATCGGCAACCAGGTGTGGCGCGGCCACCTGCTGCGCCAGCTGCTCGCGAAGGCCGGCCCGCACCAGGACGCCGACATGGTGCTGTCGAAGAGCGTGGACGGGTGGACGGCGGGCACGCCGCTGGACGCACTCACCGACCCCGCGCGCGACGCGATGCTCGCCGTCGGCATGGACGGCGAGCCCTTGCCGCTCGTCCACGGGTTCCCGGTGCGCATGGTCGTGCCGGGCCTGTACGGCTACGTCTCGGCCACCAAGTGGGTGGTCGACCTCGAGGTCACCCGGTTCGACCGGGCGCAGGGCTACTGGACGCCGCGCGGCTGGTCGGCGCTCGGTCCGATCAAGACCGAGTCGCGCATCGACGTCCCGCGCGCGGGAGCGAGCGTCAAGGCCGGCCGGGTCGCCGTCGCCGGCGTCGCGTGGGCGCCGCACCGCGGGATCAGCGGGGTCGAGGTCAAGGTCGACGACGGTCCCTGGCGCAAGGCGGACGTCGGCACCGGCGGCAGCGCCGACACCTGGCGGCAGTGGGTCTGGGCCTGGGACGCGACCCCCGGCGACCACACCCTGGCCGTGCGCGCCAGCGACGGCACCGGTGAGGTGCAGACGGCCGACCAGGCCCCGCCGGCGCCGGACGGCGCCACCGGCTGGCACACCGTCGACGTGACCGTCGCCTGAGGTGACCGTCGCCTGAGCGGGTCCGACCGTCCGTCGGCACAACTCGTCACAGATCTGGACACAACCGTCACCGTGCGCTATGACGGAGGGCATGACGACCCCTGCGAACGGCCAGAGCCCGAACCGACGCACGTTCCTGTCTGCCGCGATCGCCGCCTCCGGCGTCGCGGTGGCCGCCCCGCTGGTGGGCGCCTCGCCGGCCGCGGCGGACGACCGCCCGAGCCGCGGCGACTTCCCGCACGGCCCCCCGGCCACCGCCCAGCGCGTCGACCGCGAGCTGGCGGCGCTGCTCAGGCAGGTCGACCCGAAGCGGATCGAGGCCACGATCGCGGCCCTGGTGTCGTTCGGCACCCGGCACACGCTGTCGTCGCAGACCGACCCGAAGCGCGGGATCGGCGCAGCGCGCGACTGGCTGTTCGACCAGTACCAGCAGGTCGCCGCGACCTCCGGCGGCCGGATGAGCGTCGAGCTGCAGTCCTACGTCCAGCAGCCGGCCGACCGCATCCCGACGGCCACGACCATCACCAACGTCGTCGCGACCCTGCGCGGCACGACCGACCCCGGGCGCACGTACGTCGTCAGCGGTCACTACGACTCGCGCGTCACCGACATCCTGAACTTCACCGACGACGCCCCCGGCGCCGACGACGACGCGTCCGGGGTCGCCGTCGCGCTCGAGCTGGCGCGCCTGATGGCCACCCGCCCCTTCGCCGCCACGCTCGTCTTCGCGGCCGTGGCCGGCGAGGAGCAGGGCCTGTACGGGTCGACCTACCTGGCCAAGGCGCTCAAGGCCCAGGGCGCCGACGTCCAGGGGATGTTCACCAACGACATCATCGGCAGCCCGCGGGCCGAGGACGGGGCCGTCGACCGGCACACGATCCGGCTGTTCGCCGAGGGCGTGCCGACCGCCGAGACCCCCGCCCAGGCCGCCGTCCGGCGTGCGGTCGGCGGCGAGAACGACTCGTCCGCCCGCCAGCTGGCCCGCTTCGTCCGCGAGGTCGCCGACAACGGGGTGACCGGTCTGGACGTGCGCGTGGTCTACCGCCGCGACCGGTACCTGCGCGGCGGCGACCACATCCCGTTCCTGGAGCAGGGGTGGCCGGCGGCGCGGTTCACCGAGCCGCGCGAGGACTACCGCCACCAGCACCAGGACGTCCGGGTCGAGAACGGCGTCCAGATCGGTGACCTGCCGCAGTTCTGCGACAACGACTACATCGCCGCCGTCGGGCGGGTCAACGGTGCGGCGCTGTGGTCACTGGCCACCGCACCGGGCGCGCCGCGCGGTGCCGCGATCCGCACCAACCGGTTGACCAACGAGACCGACCTGGTCTGGGAGCGCGGCACGGACGCGGGCCTGGCCGGGTACGAGGTCGTCTACCGCGAGAGCACCGCGCCCGAGTGGGAGCACGCCGTGCCGGTCGGCGACGTCACCGCCGTGACGCTGGACATCTCGAAAGACAACGTGTTCTTCGGTGTGCGCGCTGTCGACCGCGCCGGCCGGCACAGCCCGGCGGCGTTCCCGGTCCCGCGCGCGTAGTCGCGTGTTTCAGCCGTGCCGGACGGCTGAGCAACCCCGTGGCTGATCGGGGCAATGGCGCGTCAAGGGTGACGCGCCGTTGCCCCGGTGGTGGGGGTTCACCCGTCGGGTTGCCACAGGGGTGGCAGGGGTAGCCCTCGTCTTCGGGTCCAGATGGGTGGGTCGAAGACGGGTCGGCCGGTGGGTTCGTCGATCCGGACTGACCATCGGTCGTGGTGCTGGTCGTCGTGGATGACGCGTTGGTGGTGGTACGGGCACAGCAGCACCAGGTTGGTCAGGCTGGTGGGGCCGCCGTCGGCCCAGTGGACGACGTGGTGTGCGTCGCACCGGCTGGTGGGGGTGTCGCAGCCGGGGAACGCGCATCCGGCGTCGCGGACCATCAGGGCCGCCCACATGGCGGCGGTGACGGTGCGGGTGCGGCGTCCGACGTCCAGCACCTGACCGAGCGGCCCGATGGTGACCGGGGTGATCGTGGCGTCGCACGCCAGGCGACGGGTGGTCTCACCGCTGATCACGCCACCCCAGTCCAGGGACGACCCGCCAGGCTCACCGGCCAGGGTGCCCGCACCGGTGACCACAGTCAGGTGGGCGCCCGGGCGGCGGACGTCGGCGGGTTGTTGGCAGTCCAGATAGTGGCGGCTCACTTCCACCAAGGCATCCAGGCGTCGCCGGGCCGCGGTCCGCCCGTCGATCAGCCCGTCCGCGGTCGGCGGTCGTGGGACGGACAGGGGTTCGAGCGCCGCGCAGATCACCGCCAGTGACTCGGGGTCCAGGTCACCCCTGGCGATCCCCGCGCCGTACAGGGTGGAGGCGAAGGTGATCCCCGACCGCTCACGCTGCTCGGCCTCGTCGCGAGCCACACCGTGGGGGTCGACCCGGGACGCGAGGTACCGACCGGCCCGGGCCAGCTGCGCCGGGTCCAGCAGGGCGGCGTGGGTCAGGAGCACCTGCTCACCGTCCTGGCGGGTGTCCTGGGGCAGCGCCGAGGGCAGGTCGGTGGTGACCTTGGTGATCACCTGCGCCTGGCCCAGCCCGATCGTCCCCGCGGCAAGGGCGTCAGCTGTTGTCTCGCACGTCGAGCGCAGGGCGGTCGCGGTGGCCACTGCCTTCGATGCCTCGCCCGGGGACACCAAGCAGGTGCCGCGCAGGAACGCCTTCGTCGACCCCGCCCCCACCACCTGGGCGGCACCGCGCGCGTGGACCTCACCGACCCGCCGCAACCACTCGCCCTCGACCTGGTCGGCCAGGCGGCGCAGGTCCGCGACGTCGGTGAGCAGCGAGCCGGAGTCGACCCCGTGCAGGTCCTCGGACTGCAACCCGGTCACCGCGTCGCGCACGGCGACCAGCGCCTCGCTCAGTGCCCGGGTGCTGTCCATGCCTCACACGCTAGAGGTCACCACCGACAGTCCAGAGCCCGCAAACTGCTCTGGCGCAACGACTTTCGAGAACCTCGGCAACCACCGGTTCCCGTCAGCGACGCTGACAGAGCACCGCCGGAACGCGCCCGAGCACCGGTAGTCGGTGCAGCGAAGGTGGGGTCATCACCCGCACCCACGCCAGTTTCCGGCTGACGCGCCAAGGCATGAGCCCGCAGCTGACACGTGATGACCACGCCGCTCATGGCGTGTCAGCGCAGTGGGGCGGGGGACGCGGTTGCACGATCACCGGCCGCTCGCGCGGCATCAAGGCGGTGATCCCCGAGCCGTCACACCAGATCGGGCACCGCGAACGTCGAGGCCCAGCCGGGGGCCGCCTGCGGTGGCGGCCCTGGTCACCCGCTACGACGAGCTCGCCCTGACCTGCCGCGCCGGCGTCGTCCTGCGCGCGGTTGTCGTGTGGCCCGACGTAGCTGGAGAAACGCCGTAGCAGCCCGCCCCGTCGGACGGGTGCAGACCCGCACCCATCCGCGCGAGCCCGGTCACCGAAGCACTGCCGAGGCCCCGTCGTCCTCCCACGACGGGGCCTCGATCGCGTCCCGGCGCCTCACTGTGAGTCACGTCACATGACCTCAGGTGAGATTCGCCAAGAAAGATCCGAAGTTGACCCATCCCTGACGCGAACCAGCTCGAAGAGAGGCCGTGAGCACCGTGCAGAACTCCTCGACCGCCACCGGGCGGATCACCGCCCCGCAGGCCGCCCTGGCGGGTCTGCTGGCCGGAGCCCTGACGGTCGGCGCCGCCGAGCTGCTCGCCGCGCTGCTGGTGCGCCTGGGCGTCGGTGGTGGCGCCGCCAGCCCGGTCGTGGCCGTCGGCGACGCGTTCGTCGACCGCACCCCCGGCTGGCTCAAGGACTTCGCCATCCGGACCTTCGGCAGCAACGACAAGGTCGTGCTGCTGGCCTCGGTCGGTGTCGTCCTCGCCGTCCTGGCGGTCGTCGCCGGCCTCGCGGCCCGCCGTCGGGTCGAGGCGGGTGTCGGCGTCGTCGTCCTGCTGGGTGTCGTCGCGGGCGCCGCGGTCGCCACGCGACCCTCGGCCACCCCGCTGGACGTCCTGCCCACCGTGGTCGGCGCGGTGCTCGGCATCCTCGCCCTGCAGCAGCTGGTGACCCGCCCGGCCACCGGCGAGCGGGGGTGGAGCCGCCGCGCGTTCCTGCAGACCGCCGGTGCCGTGGGCGGCACCGCGCTGGTCAGCGCCGCCGTGTCGCGGGTCGCTGCCGGCAGCACCACGGACGTCGTCGCCTCGCGGGCTGCCATCACCCTGCCGACCCCGGTCGAGAAGGTCACCCTGCCGGCCGGCGCCCAGCTGCCCGTCAAGGGCATCACGCCCTTCACCACCAAGAACGCTGACTTCTATCGCGTCGACACGGCCCTGACCCTGCCCCGGCTGCGCGCCGAGGACTGGATGCTGAAGATCCACGGCATGGTCGACAAGGAGCTCACGCTCACCTACGCCGACCTGCTGAAGCTGCCGCTGGTCGAGCGGGCCACCACCATCACCTGCGTCTCGAACGAGGTTGGTGGCAAGCTGGCCGGCAACGCGGTGTGGCTGGGCTACCCCCTCTCGGATCTGCTCAAGCAGGTCTCACCCGCGAGCGATGCCGACATGGTGCTCAGCACCAGCGTCGACGGCATGACGATCTCGACCCCGCTGGCCAACCTCACCGAAGGCCGCGACGCCCTGCTGGCGATCGCGATGAACGGTGAGCCGCTGCCGGTCGAGCACGGGTTCCCGGCACGCCTGGTCGTGCCAGGGTTGTACGGCTACGTCTCGGCCACCAAGTGGGTCACCGACCTCAAGGTCACCCGCTTCGACCGGGACGAGGCGTACTGGACGCCGCGAGGCTACGACGCGAAGGCGCCGATCAAGCTGGCCTCACGGGTCGACGTCCCTGCCTCGTTCGCCAAGCTCACCGCCGGCAAGAACGCGGTGGCCGGGGTGGCGTGGGCGCAGACGACCGGCATCGCCAAGGTGCAGGTCAGGGTCGACGGTGGGCCGTGGAACGACGCGCGCCTCGCCGAGACGCCAGGCAAGAACACCTGGGTCCAGTGGGTCTACGAGTGGGACGCCACCCCCGGCAACCACACCCTCTCCTCGCGCGCCATCGACCTGGACGGCAACGAGCAGGTCGAGACCCGGGCCCGGATCAGACCCAACGGCACCACCGGCCTGGACTCCAAGTCCGTCCTGGTGAGCTAGCAGCACCCCACAGACAGGGGCAGGTGGCACCGAGCCGCCTCCCCAGTACACCCCCGCGGGCTCGGAGTCCGCAGGGTGCACCACATGACAAGGAGATCGCTGACATGAAGCCCCGCATCGCCATCACCGTCGCCCTCGCCGCGGTCGCGCTGACCGCCTCGGCCTGTGGCAGCAGCAGCACCGACGCCGGCAGCACGACGACCTCGTCGTCGAGCAGCTCGGCCGCCTCGACGCCGGCCATGACCCCGTCCGAGACCATGGCCGCCGACGCCATGGCGCTGGTGGGCCCCGGCTGCGCCGACTACGCCAAGGCCGTCCCGTCCGGTGCCGGTTCGGTCGAGGGCATGAGCAAGGACCCGGTCGCCACCGCGGCGTCCAACAACCCGCTGCTCAAGACCCTCGTCTCGGCCGTCTCGGGCAAGCTGAACCCGAAGGTCAACCTGGTCGACACGCTCAACAACGGTGAGTTCACCGTCTTCGCCCCGGTCGACACCGCCTTCGCGAAGCTGCCGGCCGCCACGGTCAAGACCCTGACCACGGACGACGCGCTGCTGAGCAAGATCCTCACCTACCACGTGATCCCCGGCCAGCTGGACGCCTCGCAGATCGTCGGCACCCACAAGACCGTCGAGGGTGGCGAGGTCACCGTCAGCGGCTCCGGCCAGGAGCTCAAGGTCGACGGCTCCACTGCCGTCATCTGCGGCAACGTCAAGACCGCCAACGCGACGGTCTACCTGATCGACACGGTCCTCACCCCGAAGGCCTGATCGACACAGCTCCACCGCACGACCACGCACCATCGTCCGGACCGCCGCAGGGGGCGGTCCGGCAACCAGAACGGGGCAACCCCGCGTCTTCCGTGACGCGGGGTTGCCCCGTTCTGTCGTTCTCGTGCGTGGTACGTCGGTCAGCGCAGTCGCCGCAGCACCCACCGGGCGAGCGCCCCCACCCCGACCAGGACACCGGCGCCCACCAGCTGCCGGCGCCAGCGGGTGAGGGCCAGGACGGTGAGGGCGGGCGCGCTGCCGGGGCCGACGGCCGCCGACCCCGTCGTCACCTGCCCCAGCCGCGAGGCCACGCCGTCGCCGAGGGTGACGACGGTGCCGCGCGGCCCGTCGACCCGCAGCTGCAGGCCGGCGGCGGCCAGGGCCTCGGCGGCCCGGCCGACAGCGCGGGGCCCGTCGACGACGCCGACGCCCGCCGGCAGCGCGCTGGCGACCGCCGCCGCCCACACCCGGTCGGGGTGGGCGGACGTCAGCAGCAGGCGCGAACCGGTGGCACTCAGGTGCGCCGGCACGCCGTCGACGTCCAGGTCGAGATCACCCTGGACGTCGAGGCGACCGAAGGGCAGGTCACTCACTTCTTCGCGGCGTCCTCGGCGGTGGTGATGCGCAGGGTGCCGTTGAGCCGCCAGATCGCGCGCGGCGCGCTCGGGCCGGTCTCGCGGGGCACCTCGACGATCATGTCGACGAACTCGTAGTTGATCGCCGCGCCCTTGCCGGTCAGGTAGGACCACATCTGCTTGCCGAGGTCGACGAAGCTGGTGGTCTCGCTCTGGGTGTTCAGGTCAGCCACGGCTGCTCCTTGCTGAGGGGGTGTTCGGTCGGCCCCAAGAGTGGTGCCATCGGCGCCGGGGCGCTACCGCAGGCGCGGTGCGGCCCGGTCTGCCGGCGTGCGGGAGAAGGGACTCGAACCCTCACGCCCGAAGGCACAGGAACCTAAATCCTGCGTGGCTGCCAGTTACACCACTCCCGCTCCAGAGGGGAGCCTACGCACCGTCAGGCCGCCGGCAGGCCCAGCTCACGGGTCAGCATCGCGACGTGCCCGGTGGCCTTGACGTTGTGACGCACCCAGGTGACGGTGCCCTCGGCGTCCAGCACGACCGTCGAGCGGATCACGCCGGTGACGGTCTTGCCGTACAGCTTCTTCTCGCCGAACGCGCCCCACGCGGTCATCACCGCACGGTCGGGGTCGCTGAGCAGGGGGTAGGTCAGCGCCTGCTGCTCGGTGAACTGCTCCAGCTTCGACGGTGCGTCAGGGCTGATGCCCACCACCTCGAAACCGGCCTGCCGCAACGGTTCGAGGCGGTCGCGGAAGTCGCATGCCTCGGTTGTGCAGCCCGGCGTCATGGCAGCCGGGTAGAAGAACACGACCACGCTCCGGCCGCGCAGGTCGCGCAGGCGGACAGAACCGCCGCGACTGTCAGTGAGGGTGAAGTCCGGTGCCTCCTCACCGACGACCAGGCGGGTCACGCCCGCGAGCCGACGGCCGGCGCGACCGCCGCGGCGTCGGTGTGGTCGTCCATGCCTGCCGTCCGGCGCAGGCGGCGCGGGCCGGTGAGGGCCAGGACGATGACGAACAGCGCCGCGGAGGTGAGGACGATCGTCGTCCCCGATGGGACGTCGAGCTGGTAGCTGGCGACCATGCCGACGAAACCGCTGAACGCGCCGACGCCGGTCGCGATGACGAGCATCTTGGAGAACGAGTTGGTGAGCAGCCGGGCGATCACCGAGGGGACGACGAGGATCGCGGCCACCAGGGTGACGCCGATCACGGTGAGCGAGGCGAGGATCGACAGCGACAGGACGGCCATGACCAGCGCGTCCAGCCGCCGGGTGTTCACGCCCGACACGGCCGCCACGTCAGGGTCGAACGTGAGGAACAGCAGCTGGCGGTAGCGCAGGACGACCAGCAGCAGCGTCGCGAGCAGCGCGACGCCGAGCAGGATCAGGTCGGACGCGCGGACGCCCAGGATCGAGCCGAACAGCGCCTGGTCGAACGACAGGCCACCTTGCTGGCCGAACTTCTTCAGCAGCGCCACGCCGAGGGCGAAGGACGCCGTGGTGACGACGCCGATCGCGGCGTCCGCGCCGATCGAGCGCTTGCGGGCGACCCAGTTGATCGCGAAAGCCGTTCCGAGGCCCCAGATCCCGGCGCCCAGAACGACGTTGATGCCCACGACGGCGCTCGCGGCGAACCCGCCGAAGATCGAGTGCGAGAGCCCGTGCCCGATGTAGCTCATGCCGCGCAGGGTGATGAACGTCGACAGCAGGCCGCACAGCGCACCGGCGAGGACCGCCGCCGCGAGGCCCTTGACGAAGAAGTCGTACGAGAACATCTCCAGCAGCCCGCTCACGAGGCCACCCCCGATCGCAGCGCGTGGTCGTAGCCGTCGACGACGACCGGGATGCCGAGGTGCTGCAGCACCTCCATGCGGGCCCCGAACACCTGCTCGAGGACGCCGGGGACGATCACCTCGGACGGCGGACCGCTGGCCACCACGTGCCCGGCCAGGGCCACCAGCTGGGGCAGGTGCGCGGCCATGCCGTTCAGGTCGTGGGTCGTCAGGAGCACGGCGATGCCGTCGCGGCTGAGGTCCTCGAGCAGGTGCAGCACCTCGTGCCGGGTCTGCACGTCGACACCGGACGTCGGCTCGTCCAGCAGCAGCAGCTGGGGACGGCGCACCAGGGCCCGGGCCAGGAACATCCGCTGCTGCTGGCCACCCGACAGCTCGCGGATGTGGCGGCGGGCGAGGTCGTCGATGCCGAGCCGCTCGAGGACGGCGCCGACGTCCGCGCGCTCGGCCGGGGTCGACCAGGGCCAGACGTGGGCGGGCTTGCGGGCCATCAGCACGCACTCGGCGACGGTGACCGGGAACCCCCATGACACGGTCTCGAGCTGGGGCACGTAACCGACCCGCAGGCCCGGCGCGCGCACGACCGAGCCAGAGACGGGGGTCATGCTGCCGAGCAGCACCCGCAGCATCGTGGTCTTGCCCGAGCCGGACGGCCCGACGATGCCGGTGAAGTCACCGGGCTCGATGCTGTGGCTGACGTCGTGCAGCACCAGGGTGTCGTCGTACGCGGCAGCGACGGAATCAAGGCGCACCAAGGGGCTCACTGCGGGTACTCCGCCCGGTCGGGGGCTGCGGCCGAGATGTCGAGCGCGTCCAGGGCGGCCGTGGTGCCGCCGAGGCCCTTGACCATGGTCGTGTAGTCGTAGCGCATCAGCCCGAGCCAGGAGTGGCCGGCCTCGCCGGGCTTGCCGGGCAGGTCGTCGTCGCGCAGCGTGTCCTCGTAGCGGGCGCCGCTCTCGCGGCCGATCTGCTCGAGGATCTTGGAGGGGAACACCTCGGAGCCGAAGATCGTCGGCACCTTCTCGGCGCGCACCTGCTGGATCAAGGCGGCCACCTCCTTGGGCGTGGGGTCCTCGAAGTCCTTGGGCTGCACCGCCCCGAGCACGGTCCAACCGTAGTCGCGGGCGAAGTACGCGTACGCGTCGTGATACGTGAGCAGCACCTTGTTGCCCGGGATCGTCGCCTGGTCGGCCTTGAGGGCGTCCGACAGGGCCGTGGCCTTCTTCTCGAAGGCGGTGTAGCTCGCCGCGAAGGTCGAGGCGCCGGCCGGGTCGAGCTGGGTGAGGGCGTCGCGCGCCTCGGCGGCGTACTTGATCGCGAACAGCGGGTCGGTCCACAGGTGGGGGTTGGGCTTGCCCTCGGACTTGGGGAAGGAGAAGTCGTAGATCCACTGGTCCTGCGGGATGCTCAGCGTGCCCAGCTCGACGATCCGGCTGCCGTCCTTCGCGTTGGCGGTGGCGAGCTCGGCGGTGGGGTCCTCGAGCTTGAGACCGTTGATGAACACCAGGTCCGCCGTCGACAGCACCTTGGCCGCGCTCGGCGGGGGCTCGAAGGTGTGGCTGTTGGTGCCCTCGGGGACGATCCCGACGACGTCGACGCGGTCGCCGGCGATGGTGCTGACGATGCTGGTGATGGGCGAGACGGTGGTGACGACGGTCTTGCGACCGCCCTCGCCCGCCGCGCCGGCCGAGCTGCCGCAGGCGGCCAGGGCCAGCACCACGGCGGACGCCGCTGCGGTCAGGCCTGCGGTGCGGCAGGATCGGGTTCGGAGCGATGATGTGGGCACCCGCCCATAGTAGACGCCTTGTTGAGACGACGTCGCAATAAGGTCGCCCTGACGCGATCCGGCGGCGGGGACCCGAGCAGGAGGAGACGACGTGAGCGACAGCGACCCGGCCGCCATCGAGGCCCAGATCGAGGCCACCCGGGCACGGCTGGCGGGCACCGTCGACGAGCTCTCCGTGCGCCTGCGCCCGCAGGAGATCGCGCGCCGCGGCACCGCGCAGGCCAAGGCGCGCCTGATCAGCGCCAGCACGACCCCGGACGGTCAGCCGCGGGTCGAGCGGCTCGCTGCGGCGGGTGCGGCCGTCGTCGCGCTGCTCGTGCTGGCCATCTGGCGCCGCAGGCGCGGCTGAGGGTGCCCCGCACCCCCCGGGGCGTCGTCCCGGTCGCGCCCGGCCCCGGCCAGGAGTCGGTGTGGGACTACCCGCGCCCGCACCGCCTCGAGCCCAGCACCGCCCACGTGCTCGTCGTCCTGGGTGGGGTCACCGTCGTCGACACGCGCCGGGCGCTGCGCGTGCTGGAGACCAGCCACCCGCCGACGTACTACCTGCCGCTCGCCGACGCCCTCGCGGGGGCCTTTCGCCCGGCCCCCGGCGGCTCGTGGTGCGAGTGGAAGGGCCAGGCGGCCTACCTCGACGTCGTCGGCGGCGACCAGGTCGCAGCCGGCGCCGCGTGGACCTATCCGAGCCCGACGCCGGGCTTCGTCGACCTGCTCGACCACGTCGCCCTCTACCCCGGCCAGATGGACCGCTGCACCGTGGACGGCGAGGTGGTCCGGGCGCAGGAGGGCGGGTTCTACGGCGGGTGGGTCACCGACGCGGTCGTCGGCCCGTTCAAGGGCGCGCCCGGGTCGCTCGGGTGGTGAGCGGCGCCCCGACGCCGCGCCGCAACGCCCGCTACACCGTGCTGGACACCGACGGGCCCGTGCCGCGCGAGATGGTGCGCGACCTGCTGGCGATCCGGCGCGACCCGCTCGGCTACCTCGAGGGCGTCGTCGCCCGGTTCGGCGACCTGGTGGCCTTCCCGCTTCCGCGCACCCCGGTGCTGCTCGTCAACGACCCGGCCGGCGCCCGCCGGGTGCTGGTCGAGAACGCCCGCGCCTACTCCAAGGCCACGATCCAGTACGGCGCCCTGTCCCTGGTCACCGGCGGGGGCCTGCTCACCGCGGACGGCGACGCCTGGCGCCGTCGTCGCCGGATCGCGCAGCCGGCCTTCCACCACGGCACCCTGGACGTCGTCGCCGAGCAGGCCGTCGCCGCGGCCGAGCGGGTCACCGCGGGGTGGGCGGACCTGCCGGACGGTGCGGTCGTCGACGTCGACGCCGCGTGCCTGCAGGCGACCCTCGAGGTCGTGGGCCGCACGCTGTTCGACGCCGACCTGGCCGCGGACGGCGAGCGCGTCGTCGCTGCCGTGCACACGGCACTGGCTGTCGTGGTGCAGCGGGCCCGCACCCCCCAACCGTCGTGGCTCCCGACGGCCGCGAACCGTCGACTGGCGCGGGCCGTCGCCACCCTCGACCGCACCTGCGGCGACGTCGTCCGCGGACGCCGCGCCCGCGGACTGGCCGGCGGCGACGACCTGCTCGGGCTGCTGCTGCGCTCGACCGACGCCGAGGGGGAGCGCGGCCTCACCGACGCCGAGGTGCGCGACGAGCTGGTGACGCTGGTCATCGCGGGCCACGAGACCGTCGCGTCGGCGCTGTCGTGGACCCTGCTGCTGCTCGCCGACCACCCGCAGGTCCAGCAGCGCCTGCACGACGAGCTGGACGCCGTGCTGCCCGGACGTCGGGCGCCGGGCTGGGCCGACCTCGCGGGCTTGCGCGTCACCCGGTCGATCGTCGACGAGTCGCTGCGCCTGTTCCCGCCCGCCTGGGTGCTGACCCGTCGGGCCGAGAGCGCGGACGAGATCTGCGGTGTCGCGGTGCCCGCCGGCACCCTGGTCATCGTCAGCCCATGGCTGCTGCACCGACGTCCGGCGGACTGGCCCCAGCCGCTGGGCTTCGACCCCACCCGCTTCGACGCCGACCGCTCGGCCACCCCGCGCGGTGCGTACCTGCCGTTCGGCGTGGGGCCGCGGCTGTGCATCGGTCGCGACTTCGCGACCGTCGAGACCGTGCTGACCCTCGCTGCTCTGCTGCGGGGGCACCGCGTCGAGCTGGCGCTGGACGCGGACGGTCGGCCCCGACGTCCGGGCATCGACGCCTCGGTGACGGTGCGTCCCCGCGGCGGCCTGCCCCTGGCGCTGCACCGGCGCTGATCCAGCGTGCAGGTGCGGCGTCACAGGGGGATGGTGGGGTGATGACGATCACACCGCAGGAACCTGACCCGGACGGCGGCGTCAACCGCCCAGAGCCGCCGAACGCCCTTCCACCCGACCTGCCCGAGACCGGTCCGATGCCGCTGGCGCCTTCCGACCCCATGACCCGTCCGGAGACCGACTGAGCCCGACCGTCCCTCAGGAGGCGGCGGGCAGCTTCATCCAGCACGACCAGTCGGCCTTGGTGCGCCTCCAGGTCGCCGGGTTGGTGGGGTAGTAGACGAACGCGCCCTGCCGGCCCGCCTGCGCGGGAAGCGTCGCGCAGCCCTGGTCGGCGACCTTCTTGGCGCCCGCGCGACCGGGGTAGGCGCCTGCGGGCTTGCGGTGGGCCCCGAGCCAGACCCACTGCGTCGACCCCGTGACGCAGGCCACCGGGACGAAGGTCGAGTTCGTGTGCGTCGGCGCGCACTGCCCGAGCGAGGGCAGCGGGTTGGTGACGCCGGTGAGCGTGCCTTTGAGCGAGCCCACCCGGCTCGCGAGGGTGCGGTGGTCGGCGCCTGGCGCGAGGATCGCGACGCACGTCACCCAGTGCGCCCCGGCCGAGATCTGCTGGCGGGTCGGGAACCGCCAGGTGCGATAGACCCCGAGCGGGATCTTGCCGGCGTACCCCGTCCACACCCGCACGTCCGGGCAGGCCAGGGACGCCTTGGCGGCGGTGACCTGCTGCGGTACCGATGGGTCGGTGATGGACGGCGGCAGGTCCAGGACGGCGTACACCTGGCCCTGGTGGGCGGCCTCGCAGCCGACCGGGCTGGCGACCGTCAGGTCGCGCACCGACCGCATCAACAGGCAGGTCGACGCGGCCGGCCCGGCGGTGCCGAAGCCCGTGGCGGCGCCGGCCCCGCCCGAGGTGCACGCGGCGAGGGCGAGCAGGGCGGCGACTCCTGCGGTCAGTGCCGACGTCCGCGCTCTCATCGCATCGACCCCCTCGGGCCCAGCCGTGCTGCTCAGAGCGCCAGGGTGGCACAGCCCCGCCGGCGGTGGGGGGCGAATGGGCATCGCGGCTACCCCCCGAAGCGCCGCACCTCCTGCGGCCATCCGCAGGCCTGCGCGACCTTGCCGGCCCACTCCTTGGCCGCCGCGTCGTCGGCGACGTCCACGATGGTGAGCCCGCCCAGGTACTCCTCGGTCTCGATGTACGGGCCGTCGGTGACGACCAGCGAGCCGCTGGTCGCATCCACGGAGTAGACCGGTCCGTCCTCCTCCAGGCCCCCGGCGAAGACGTGGACCCCGGCCGCCTTCATCTCCTCGACGACCGCCCTGGCGAGCGGTCCGCGTCCGCGGAACCACTCCTGATCGTGGTCACCGACCCACCGCTGGTTGAAGGAGATGAGGTAACGAGGCACGACGGCTCCTTCTGCGGCGGACCGAGCGGTCCGCGCTCACTCGTCCGACGATCGGGGACCGCCGGATCCGACAGGGTGCGCCGGCCACTCGCGAGCGAGGACGGCGTACTGGTAGCCGTCCACCCAGCCCAGCTCAGCGTGCCACGAGTCCTCGACCCCGTGCTGCTCGCGCCGCATCCCGGCCTTCTCCAGCACCCGTGCCGACGCCGCGTTGTCGGCGTTGCAGCTCGCGGTGACCCGCCGCAGGCCGAGGTGGTCGAAGGCCGCGGTCAGTAGGCCCCGGGCGACAGCGGTCGCCACCCCACGGCCGGCGACGTCCGGATGCACGATGTACCCGATGACCCCCTGGGTGCGCTCGGGCAACCCCGGCTGACCCATCCCGTCCACGACGTCCAGGAACCCCATGGCGACGACGGCTGCGTCGACCTCGCCGACGCACGAGAAGTCGGTGTCACTCGTGGCCGTCGCGAGCCACTCACGTCGGAGCACCTCCGGCGCGACGTGAGTGCGGAGCGTGAAGCGGTTGACCCTCGGGTCGTTGCGCAGCACCAGGAGCTGCTCGATGTCGCTGTCGCGGGCCTGCCGCAGCAGGACCGAACCGACGTTCATGGGCCATGGGTTCGACGTCACACCGGCATCCTCGACGAACTGCGCCGCTGCGGGGCTCAACGAGCCGAGGGCGGGTACAGCTCCATGCGATTCAGGCCCCGCGCGATCGCTGGCTGGCTCACCGGCCGACGCGGCCGCCCCGGACCTCGCCGTCCTGCGCCTGCTGGTGTCCGGTGCGTGACGATCACCGTCCGGTCCGAGGGGGCCGGCCGGGATTAGGCTCGAATGAGACCCCGCACTCACGAAACGGTGAAGGCCATGCTCGTCGACGCCAAGCAGGTCTCGTTCGTAGGGGTGAGCGACCTGGACGAAGCTGAGCGGTTCTACGGTCAGGTGCTCGGCCTCGTGCTCGAGGACGCGCGGCCGTTCGCGCTCGTCCACGAGACCGTGAGGAGCGCCCTGCGCATCACGCTGGTCGAGCGGGTCACCGCGGCGCCCTACACGGTCCTCGGCTGGTCGGTCGGCGACCTCGACGGCGAGGTCGACCGTCTCGTGGCCCTGGGTGTCAGGTTCGACCACTACGACGGCATGCACCAGGACGACCGCGGCATCTGGACGTCGCCCAGCGGTGCCCGGATCGCGTGGTTCCGCGACCCCGACGGCAACACCCTCTCGCTGCAGGGCTGAGCCGCCCACGCCCAGGATGACCTCGCAGTTGACACGACGTCGATGACTGATGTCGAAGACGTCGGCAGCCGTTCGACGTACGGTCACGAAGCAACCCGCCGTCAACCATCAGGAGTGATGAAGATGCCGCGTTTCATGGGGTTCGTTCGGATGGAAGAAGGCATCGGTACGCCGCCGCAGGCGCTCATGGACGCGATGGACGCCCACATCGGCGAGCGCGCGGCCAATGGGGTGTTCCTCGACGGCGGCGGTCTGTACGGAACCGAGGACGCGGTGAACTACGTGGTCCGCCGCGGTGAGGTCACCCGGGTCGATGGACCATACGCCGAGGCCAAGGAGGTCGTGGGTGGCTGGGCGATCATGCAGTACGACAGCATCGAGGAGGCCGCGGCCGACCAGCGGGAGTTCGCCGAGCTGCACGCCCGGCACTGGCCCGAGGTCACGGTGGTCTCGACCCTGCGGCAGATCTCCACCGGCCCAGAGGGCCCCGGCGACTGATCGGGAGTCACTACGCTGGCAGCGTGCCGCCAGGGACCAGTGCGGATGATGCGAACGGGGCCGTCGTCGCGGCGTGGCGGGCCGAGTCGGCACGCCTGGTGGGCGCTCTGCTGCGGATGACCCGTGATCTGGAGCTCGCCGAGGACCTGGCGCAGGACGCGCTCGTCGCCGCGCTGGAGCAGTGGCCGACGACCGGGGTTCCACAGAACCCCGCCGCGTGGCTGATGACCATCGCGAAGCGGCGCGGCGTCGACCACTTCCGGCGCACCGACAACCTTCGCAGCAAGGTCGCGCAGATCGCGCACGCCCAGGATGCGGAGGAGGCGGCGATGGCCGACCTCGATAACCAGGTGGACCACATCGAGGACGACGTCCTGCGACTGGTCTTCCTGTCCTGCCATCCGTCGCTGACGGCCGAGTCCCGTGCCGCACTGACCTTGCGTCTGGTCGGCGGACTCACCACCGCCGAGATCGCCCGCGGGTTCCTGGCCACCGAGACCGCCATGGGTCAACGCATCTCGCGCGCCAAGAAGACGCTGGCCGAGGCTCACGCTGACCTCGAGCTGCCCACGGGCCGGGAGCGGATCAGACGGATCGACGACGTGATGGCGGTGATCTACCTGATCTTCAACGAAGGGTACGCCGCCACTGCCGGCCAGGAGTGGATGCGTCCCGATCTGGCGCACGAGGCGATCAGACTCGCAGGCATGCTCGCCGACCTCGCTCCTGATCAGCCAGAAGTGCTCGCACTCCACGCGCTGCTGCAGATCCAGGGCTCGCGGATGGTCGCCCGGCTCGACGAGCACGGCGCGCCGGTCCTGCTGGAGGCGCAGGACCGCAGTCGCTGGGACGCGACGATGATCCGCCGCGGCATGACGTCGCTGCAGCAGGCCGAGCGGCGCGCCTCGAGCGGAGAGCCGGTGGGGACGTACTTCCTGCAGGCCTCGATCGCCTCCCAGCACGCCCGTGCCGAACGTGCCGAGGACACGAACTGGCGCCGGATCGCGGCGTTGTACGACGTGCTGGCCGAAGCCGCGCCGGGCCCCGTCGTCGAGGTGAACCGGGCGGTCGCGCACGGGCGGGCGTTCGGCCCGAGCGCAGGGCTGGCCGTCCTGGCGCAGCTGGACGCACCTGCCCTCGGCGACTTCCCGCTCCTGGCGAGCGTGCGCGGCGACCTGCTCGAACGAGCGGGGCTGCACGAGCAGGCCAGCGAGGCGTTCACCGAGGCCGCTGCACGGACCAGGAACGAGGGCGAGCGAGCCGTCCTGCAGCGTCGGGCCGAACACAACCTCGGGCTGACGACGACCTCACGGTGATGTCCCAGCCGACCGCGTCAGCCGGGCATCGCCGGCGGCCTCCTGTGACGAGCTGCTGCACGTCGGGCGAGGCGGCCTTGATCGCCTTGCTCGCGGCGAACGACTCCTTGGAGGTGTCGACGAACCCGGGCTCGGCCTGGGCGACGAGGTCGCCCGCGCGTGGGGCAGGGTGCGCGCTCGGACGAGGCGTCCGTCGTCCCGCCCGTCGGACGGCGCAGAGCAGCGCCGCTCAGGTGTGACCGTGGCGGCGGGCGCGGACGCGGTGGTCCACGACGGTGATGACCCCCGCCGCAACCGCGATCAGCGCGAATCCCAGCGGATCGATCGCTCGACCGGTAGTCGTCCCCATCACGATGACGACGGCGAGACAGGACACGACGAACGTCACCACGAGGCGCATGCCGAGCACACTAACTCTGCAGGATCGAATGTCGATGGAAACCGGATGCTTGCAGTGGGCGTCCCGCAGGCGCGGCCCGGTGTCGCTACGTGAGCCGGAGGTGGTGCTCCTGGTCGGTGACTGCGGCGGTGATCATCGTCAGGGCTCGACGTGCCGCGGCGCGTTGGCGGTGGGGCATCTGGGCGGTCGCGGCGGCGACTGCCTGCCCGCAGGGGGCGTAGATCCGCGCGAAGGCGGCGTAGGTTGCGGGCTCGAGCTGGACCATGACCTTGCGCCCGTCGGTGGGGTCTGGGTGGCGGGCGGCGTACTGGTGCTTGACGAGTCGGTCGATGAGCACGGTGACCGTCCCAGAGCTCAGCCCGAGGCGCGCCGCGATCTCACCAGCGCTGACGGGGCCGTTCTCCATCAGGTTCATCGCCCGAAGGTCGGTCCGGCCCACACCGAACGCCTCGCACGCCGCGTCGTCGAAGCGGTTCAGTGCCTCGGCCATGGCGCGCACGGCGACCATGAGCGCTTCGGCGTCATGACCGGTGTTGCCGTCAGGTCCCTCGACAGTCAAGACACTCCTTGGGTGAGGACGTGTTCGGGGACGGTCATCGTCCCACCAGGGAGGCGACGTGATGGGTGGGATGACGCTGTGACTCGCGACGTCATCGAGGTCCGCGGCGCGAGGCAGAACAACCTCGTGGGTGTCGACCTCGACATCCCCAAGCGGATGCTCGTCGTGTTCACCGGCAGCTCCGGGTCCGGGAAGTCCTCGTTGGTGTTCGGGACGATCGCGGCCGAGTCGCAGCGGTTGATCAACGAGACGTACACGGCGTTCCTGCAGTCGCTGATGCCGGCACTGCCGCGTCCGGACGTCGACCGGCTCAGTGGGCTCAACGCCGCGATCGTCGTCGACCAGGAGCGGATGGGCGCCAACAGTCGCTCGACGGTGGGGACGGCCACCGACGCCTGGTCGATGCTTCGTGCCCTGTTCGCTGCGGTGGGCTCACCCCAGGTCCCGGGACCGGCTGCGCTCTCGTTCAACGACACGTCCGGCATGTGCCCAGCCTGCGAGGGCATCGGGACCCTGGCCACCATCGACGTCGACGCGGTGCTCGACCGGGCCTTGTCGCTGGCTTCCGGCGCGATCACGTTCCCCAACTTCGCCGTCGGGTCGCTGTTCTGGCAGATCTTCGCCGACTCCGGCTACTTCGACGTGGACGAGCCGCTGACGCGGTGGTCCCAGGCCGACCTGGACCAGCTGTTGACCGGCACTGGCGGCAAGGTCGGCACCGGCAGCTACAAGATGGCGTACGAGGGCCTGCTCGACAAGATCCGACGGCTGTACCTGTCCAAGGACCGCGACGCCCTGCAGCCGCACGTGCGGCGCGCCGTCGACGCGGCCGCCACCGTCATCGCGTGCCCCGACTGCGGGGGAACCCGACTGAACGAGCGCGCCCGCGGCTGCCTCGTCGCGGGGCGCACCATCGCCGAGTGCAACGCGATGCAGGTCGACGACCTCGCGGTGTGGGTGCGCGGCCTGACGGCCGCAGGCATCGCGCCCATGGTGGCAGGGCTGGCCAGCACGCTGGACAACCTGATCGAGATCGGACTGGCCTACCTGAGCCTTGATCGGCAGACCGGGACGCTGTCCGGTGGGGAGGCACAGCGCGTGAAGATGGTGCGCCACCTGGAGTCCAGCCTCACCGAGATGACCTACGTGTTCGACGAACCGACCGGGGGCCTGCACGCCCACGACACCGCGCGCATGATCCGACTGCTGCAGCGGCTGCGGGACAAGGGAAACACGGTGCTGGTCGTCGAGCACGACCCCGACGTCATCTGCGCGGCCGATCATGTGGTCGACCTGGGCCCGGGGGCGGGCAGCGACGGTGGCCAGGTCGTCTACCAGGGTGACGTCGCTGGTCTGCGGCGCTCCGGCACCGTGACCGGTGAGCACCTGGACGTGCGACAACCGATCCGTGCCGACCCGCGTCAGGCGACCGGGTACCTGCGCGTCGAGGACGCCACCGCCAACAACCTGCGTGCTGTCACGGTCGACGTCCCGCTGGGGGTGCTGACCGTGGTCACCGGGGTGGCGGGCTCGGGCAAGAGCTCGCTGCTCAGCTCGTTGCCCCGCAGCGCGGACCTGGTCTTCATGGACCAGACCCCGATCAAGGGTTCGCGACGTTCGAACCCCGCGACCTACTCCGGTGTGCTGGACCCCATCAGGGACGCCTTCGCCAAGGCCAACGACGTGCGGGCCGCGTTGTTCAGCGCCAACTCCGAGGGCGCCTGCCCAGCCTGCAGCGGGCTCGGCGTCACCTACACCGACCTGGCCTACATGCCCGGTGTGGCGACACCGTGCGAGGCCTGCGAGGGACGCCGGTTCACCGCGGACGTGCTGGCCCACCGGCTGCGGGGTGCCGACATCTGCGAGGTCCTGGCCATGACCATCGACCAGGCCGCGACCTTCTTCACCGAGAAGTCGGTCCGACCGACCCTGCGATCCCTCGTCGACGCCGGCATCGGGTACGTCCGTCTCGGCCAGCCGATGACCAGCCTGTCCGGCGGTGAACGTCAGCGGCTGCGCCTCGGCATCGAGATGGGACGCAGCGCCCGCACGTACGTGCTGGACGAGCCGACCAGCGGACTGCACCTGGCCGACGTCGACCACCTCGTCGGTCTGCTCGACCGCATCGTCGAGGCCGGCGGCACCGTGATCGTCATCGAGCACAACCTGGACGTCGTCGCACGCGCCGACTGGGTCATCGACCTGGGCCCGGGCGCCGGACACGACGGAGGCCGGGTCGTCTACCAGGGGCCGCCCGCCGGCCTTCCCACCGATGGCACCTCCCTGACCGGCCACCACCTGCACCGTTCGCGGCAGCCAGGCGCATGACCCCTCGACGACGACGGACCGGAGCCCGCGCGTGAAGTGGACCGAGAGCATCGACATCGCCCGGCCCCTGGCGCACGTGCAGAGGGCCATCGCCGACGAGCACCAGCTCATGCAGTGGTCAGCGTGGCCCGCCGCCACCGGGTACTCCTGCTCCGTCCAGGGCGACGGCACCTCCATCGGGTCGGAGATCGTGTTCCGCGACCCCGCCGGCGACGAACAGGGTCGTCAGCGGCTGACGGTCGCTTCACCCACGCGCGTCGAGTACCGACTGCGCAACCGTGGTCCCGGGGGCCGCGACATGCCCCCGAGATCGACTTCCGCCTCGAGGAGCTCACCTCGAGCAGCACCCGGGTCCACCTGGACTTCCGAAACCACGTCCCGCTACCGACCCCGATCCGCCAGCTCGTCGACCTGGTCGTGGGACGCAGGGTCCGAGCCCTGCACGTCCTGGACCTACGGCTGTTGAAGGACCACGCCGAGCAGACCCGGTCGCCGTCGCCATGACGAGCGACCCGCACTCGGCACCCGTCCCACGAAGCGCCTGGGAGGCCGACCAGCTCGCGCGCCGCCGCGGCCGGGTGGAGATCTTCAACGCCACCCGACCAGGCGGCCTCGACGGCTGGACCATGGACCTGCAGCAGTACGAGCTGGTCCGCGCGCACATCCTGGAGGTGCTGGCGGACCAGACCGGCACCGAGCAGACGATGCTGCTCAAAGACCTCATCGCCTCCACCCAGGCCGCGTACGGAGACCACCCGGCCTTCCCCAACGGCCGGCTGCGCAACTACTGCACCTACGTCAAGGTGGACCTCGAAGCCCGGCGGCTCGTCGAGCGGGTGGCCGGCAGCAGCCCTCAGCGCATCCGACTCGCCCGAACCACGCCTCCTGCACCTTGAACTCAGGCGTCGAACCCTTCCACCCGGCTGTTGCGTCGTTGGTAGGGATTGCATCAGCCTTGCCCGGTGACGCGCGAACTCTGCGCGTCCGCGCCCCTCGGCAGGGTGCGGATGCCGCGAGCACGATGCCGAGGGTGCTCGTCATGAGCCCACCGGGGCGTCGCCCGCGCCTGAGGCGGTTGTGGACCAGACGGCACGCGGTGCACGTCCGCCGGATCGAGCCGGGGACGGTGGTCCTGCGGGACGCCGCCGATGTCGACGGCACCATGTGGCGGGCCGTCACGCTCACCGAAGACGGTGGGCTCGCGCTGCGGGGCCACGACCTCGGGCCGGGGGTCCAGCGGATCTTCGGCATGGGTGAGTACGAGTTCGAGCGCAGGTTGTCGGCCGCAGAGACCAGGGACCTGTGCACGTTGTTGGGCGTCCCACCTGGAGGCGACGTGCTGACGTCGATCGCCGAACGCTTCCCGGGCAGCGGCGGCCTGGAGGACTTCATGCTGCAGCACGGCATCGAGGGCCGCTTCTGGAACAGGATCGGTGACTGACCGAGGGCCGCGATGTCACGACCGGAAGCCGGTCAGGGCGCCCACTTGGGGAGGTGGACGCCCTGACCGTTCGTGGTGCGCCATCAGGGACTCGAACCCCGAACCCGCTGATTAAGAGTCAGCTGCTCTGCCAATTGAGCTAATGGCGCAACGGGTGATGACACTACCAGCAGCGGCCCGGGTGGCCGAACCGGTCCTCAGTGACCGATCCACCACTGCGACTCGGGCTCGCCCTCGGTGCGCAGGATGCCGGCCGAGTCGGGGCCGCTGGGCTCCACCAGGTCCATGATCAGCGAGAGCGGTACGTGCTCGTGCAGCAGGCCCATGACCTCGTCGTCGACGGCGTCGTGCGCGGTCTCGTCGGGTCCTGTCGTCTGCGTGTGTCCGATGGTCGTCAAGTCGGCCTCCCAGGGCTTCGCGTCCACCGTGGTCTTCGGCAGCGGCGCTCACGGACTTGACCGTCAGGACTAGTCACATCGGGTGATGTCGGGCATCACCCGTCCGGCCTCACCGGGCGACGACGGCCGCGACCAGCAGGGCCACCGCGGCGAGGTTGAGGCTGAAGCCGTGCCGCTGGCGACCTGCGGCGATCAGCCCCGAGTACCCGGCGGCCAGTGCGGCGGCCGATCCGGCGAGCAGCAGCGAGAGGGCGGACGGCGAGCTGCCCGGCAGCAGCAGCACGCCGGCTGCCACCAGCAGCAGCGCCGCCGACACGACGCCTGAGGTGCGCGGGCCGAGGCGCTGGGGCAGCCCGCGCACCCCGGTCAGCGCGTCGGCGTCCAGGTCCTTGACCGCGTTGGAGAAGTGAGCGCACAGGCCCAGCAACCCACCGGCGACGACGACCTGGGGCTGGGGGGCCCGGTCGAGCGCGAGCGCCACGAACACGGGCGGGGTGAGCGCGAAGGCGACCGCGTAGGGCAGGGCGCTGGCCAGCGTGCGCTTCAGCCCCAGGTTGTACGCCCACCCGCACGCGGTGGTGCCGAGGGCGGCCAGCCCGGCGCCCAGGCCGTTGGCGAGCGACAACGGCACCGTGAGCGCCGCCGCGACGACGGCCGCTCGCAGCAGCCCGAGCTCACTGACCTCGCCGCGCACCACGGGCTTCTCACGTCGTCCGGCCGCGCGGTCGATGCCGGCGTCCAGGTGGTCGTTGCTCCAGCCGATGCTGAGCTGCCCGGTGAGCACCGCCGAGCAGATCAGCAGCGTGCGCAGCCCCGCACCGGAGGTCAGGGCCAGGACGGCGGTGAAGGCGGTCACCGCGACGGTCGGCCCGAAGTGCGTGGCCGTGGCGTACGCCCGCACCGATCCGGCCGCCCTGCTGATCATCTGCCCCCCCGTCGTCCGGCCCCGCTCGGCACGCTTGCGACGAGCCGACCGGCTGCCCGCGGGTTACTGTCTCGCAGACGGGTTCGTCGGCGCCACGCCGGTGGCGGAAGGGGCTGACGATGGTGACGGTGCGCGCCCGCAACGACCCCCGGCAGTACGACGACCTGCTCGAGCACTGGTGGGCACCGCGCGGTGCCTTCGCGATGCTGCACTGGATCAGCACGGCGCGGGCGCGACTGGTGCCGCCGGCGACGCACCCTGGCGCCGTGCTGGTCGACCTCGCCTGCGGTGGGGGACTCATGGCGCCGCACGCCGGTCGGCTGGGCTACCGCCACCTCGGCCTCGACCTGTCGGAGGGCTCGCTGCGGATCGCCGCGGGTCACGGCGTCGCACCGGTGCGCGCCGACGTGACGCGGCTGCCGCTGGCCAGCGCGGTGGCGGACGTGGTCGTCGCCGGCGAGGTGCTCGAGCACGTCGACGACCCTGCTGCCGTCGTGGCCGACGCGGTGCGCGTCCTGCGGCCCGGGGGCACGCTGGTGATCGACACCATCGCCGACACCTGGTGGGGGCGGTTCAGCAGCATCACGGTCGCCGAACGCCTGCCGGGCGGACCACCCCCGCGGCTGCACGACGGTGGCCTGTTCGTCGACCGTGCGCGACTGGTCGCCCAGTGCGCCCGGCTGGGCGTCGACCTCACCGTCACCGGCCTGCGGTTGAGCGTGACGGACTACCTCGCCTGGCTGACCGGACGGCGTCCCGACGTGCGCATGCTGACGACCCGCTCGACGGCCGGGCTGTTCCAGGCCCACGGCACCAAGCAGGTGCGCTGATGACCTCACGAGTGACGGGCGCCGGTCACGCGGTACCGGCGCCGATGGGTCAGCAGGCGTTGTGGGACGGCTACTTCCGCGAGCACTACGCCGACAACCGCGTCGCGAGGCGGGTCTGGCAGTCGTCGGGCATCACGACCCGACACGGTGTCGTCGACCCCACCCGCGAGGACATCAGCGCGGTCTCGACGGGGGCGCGGATGCGCCGGTTCGTCGAAGAGGCCGTACCCCTGGGCAAGGAGGCCGTGTCGTCCGCGTTGGCCTCGGCCGGTCTGGACGCCGCGGAGGTCGGCCTGTTCGGCGTGGTGTCGTGCACGGGTTACGCCACACCGGGTCTGGACATCCTGCTCGCCCGCGACCTCGGCATGACGGTTGACGTGCAACGCCTGATGATCGGCCACATGGGTTGCTACGCGGCCCTTCCCGGGCTCGGTGCCGTCGCCGACCACGCCACGGCACGGCAGCGACCGACGGTGCTGCTCTGCCTCGAGCTCACCAGCCTGCACGTCCAGCCGCCGACCGACAGCGCGCGGTCGGGGTCGCCGTCGTCGGACGACCTGCAGCAGATGGTGGCGCACGCGCTGTTCAGCGACGCCGCCGCGGCCGTGGTCGTCGAGCCGGGCCGGCCGGGCCTGGAGGTCGTCGACGTCA
The DNA here is from genome assembly GCA_038322575.1 of Actinomycetales bacterium. Lineage (GTDB taxonomy): Bacteria > Actinomycetota > Actinomycetes > Actinomycetales > Angustibacteraceae > JACMOY01. The sequence goes on along the minus strand of JBBQGB010000004.1, from coordinate 6,357 downwards.
TCGCCCGCACGGACGTGTCGACGAGCGACCACATGACCTGGGACGTCACCGACCTGGGATTCAAGATGGGCCTGTCACCGCGGGTGCCCGACGTCCTGGCAGTACACGTCCGTGACGTGGTGTCAGACCTGCTGCGACGCAACGGGTGCCAGATCGCGGACGTCGACGCCTGGGCGGTTCACCCCGGCGGCCCACGCATCCTCGACGTGGTCCAGGACCGGCTCGACCTCGCGCCCGAGGCGATGACGGCCAGCCGGGAGGTCCTGCGCGACTACGGCAACTGCTCGAGCGCGACGGTCCTGCTGGTGGTCGAGAAGCTGGTGGCGGACGGCGACGTCGGCCCCGGCTCACTGCTCGTCGCGATGGCCTTTGGGCCGGGGCTGACGCTGTACGCGGCGCTGCTGCGCGCCACCTGAGCTCACTCGCCCGAGGTGGGCCCCGCTCGGACCTGCATGCCGGCGCTCACCCCGCGGCGGGTCCCGGCCACGGCGTCGGCGGCGCCCCGGCGCTCTGCCGGACGAACTCGCCCAGCGCCCAGGTGCGCAGCCGGGCCAGGGGGGGCGGGATCGTGGGCGCGAGCAGGTCGCCGCGACGCGAGAACTCGTCGACGTCGTCCAGCACCTGCTGCCAGCTGCGCAGTCGGGTCACCAGCTCGGGGGTGACCTCGTAGGTGAGGTCGACCGCGTCGTCGCCGCGAGCCTGAGCCGCCAGCCGCCGCGGGTCAGGTCGCGCCAGGTCGGACAGCTCCTCGGTGTACCGCTGGGCGAGCGCGAGGGCCAGGCGCAGCAACCGGTCTGGCAGGACGGCGGCGGCGTCGTCCCGCGGGGCGGCCAGCAGCTGGCACTCGCGCACGACGGCCTCATAGTGCTCCTGCAGGCCCAGGCCAAGGTCGACCGGGTACTCGGTGAGGGTCACGACGGTCGAGGTGAGGCTGTGGTCGCGAGGTGCGGCGCGCGGCTTGGTCACCTCGGCGCTCGAGAGCTCCCAGGCGTCCATGACGTCGCCGATGTCCAGGACGGCAGCGTCGACGTCGTGCTCGCGCAGCACGCACCACACGGTCTTGCCGGTGCCGTTGGCCTCGTCCACGCCCCACGAGTCCGAGACGGCCGCGACCATCGCGAGCCCGCGGCCGGTCGAGGCCGTGCTGGAGTGCCGCGCGAGCACCGGGAGGTTGTGCGACAGGTCGCTGACGCTGAGCCGGACGCTGGTGGGGTCGTAGCTGATCTCGAGCTCGAGGTCGGTGCCGGCGTGCAGCACGGCGTTGGTGACCAGCTCGGAGACGCACAGCTCGGCGAGGTCGAGCACCCCTTCGGCGGCGGTGCCGGTGAGCACCTCTCGCACGACGGCCCGCGCCCGCGGTGCGCTCTGGGGCTCCGGTCGCAGCGGCGTCGTCAGGGATCCCGCGCCCCTCACACCTGTGCCGCCCATCGCACCGCCTCAGGTCGACAACCGTCCCCGTCCGCTTGAACGGTATCTCCGCCCGGGTCCGAGCGGCAGCAACGGCCAGAAACTTCGTGCAGGGGGCCTGGCGACGGGGTGAGAGGTCGGCCGAGGCTGACGGCGCGACGTGCACGTACTGCCTTGGGGTGAGTGACGGGACTTGAACCCGCGACATCCCGGACCACAACCGGACGCTCTACCAGCTGAGCTACACCCACCAAGAACCCGCGCCGTCGGCCGTGACCGGCGGTGCGCTCGTCAGCCTACCGGGTCCGGCGCACGGGGCGGACCCGGCATCAGGTCGTGATGGTCGGTGCGGCCAGCGCCGCTGCGATCCGCCGTGCCGTCGCCGAGTCCGGCCCCGGAGCCGGGACGAAGACCGCCTCGCGGTAGTACCGCAGCTCCTCGATGCTCTCGCGGATGTCGATCAGGGCCCGGTGGCCGCCGTTCTTCTTGGGCGCGTTGTAGTACGCCCGGGGGAACCAGCGGCGCGAGAGCTCCTTGACCGAGCTGACGTCGATGATCCGGTAGTGCAGGTGCTGCTCGAGCTCGGGCATGTCGCGTGCCAGGAACCCGCGGTCGGTGCCGACCGTGTTGCCCGCCAGCGGTGCCTTGCGCGGATCGGGCACCCACTCGCGGACGTACGCCATGACCATGTCCTGCGCCTGCGCCATCGTGACGCCGGCGGCCAGCTCGTCGAGCAGGCCGCTGCTGGTGTGCATCTCGCGGACGACGTCCGGCATCGACTCCAGCGCCTGCTCGTCGCACGCGATGACGACGTCGACGCCGTCACCGAGGATCGTCAGCTCGGAGTCGGTCACCAGGGCCGCCACCTCGATCAGCGCGTCCCTCTCGAGGTCCAGGCCCGTCATCTCGCAGTCGATCCACACGATGCGCTCGCTCTTGGGGTCCACCCGCCCACCCTAGAGGTCACTCGCGCGAACCGGTGTTCGTCAGCACCGCGATCAGGCCGAGGCCCACCAGCCCGGTCGTCGCCACGAAGGCCGCGACCGGCCACGGGGCTCCGGCCCACAGGGCCACCCCGACGGCGACGGCCGCAGCGAACAGGCCCCAGCCGACGAGCTCCCACGGGACCGTCCGTCGCGGCGGGGGCTGCCCGTGTCGACCCACGGCGCCAGCGTACGGGCGGGTCTAGCCTTGCCAGCCATGACCTCGCCGACACCGCAGGGCCCCACCGCGACGCTCGCCGAGGGATGGACGTCGGTGCCCTCGGCGGCCGCTGCTGTCCGCCGCGGGGGGGCGGTGCGCCGCAGCGCCCGCAGCCGGGTCGTGCGGCTGCTGCTGATGTCGTTGGTGGTGGTGGTGTTCGCCGCCCTGGGGCTGGTGACGCTCGCGATCATCGGGTCCGACACGGGCCTGACCGGCCTGGTGACGGGCTTCGTGGTCGCCCTGGTACCCGTGTTCGTCGTGGTGCCCGCCCTGCTGTGGCTGGACCGGTTCGAGGCCGAGCCGACGTCCCTGCTGCTGTTCGCCTTCGCCTGGGGCGCGGTCGTCGCGACCTTCGTGGCGCTGCTGGTGAACTCGTACTCGACGGTGCTGCTGCGCGACGCCGGCGGTGACGTCTCGACGGCGGCGGTGCTGGTGGCGCCGTGGGTCGAGGAGACCGCCAAGGGGTCGGTCGTGCTGCTCGTCCTGCTGGCGCGGCGTCGCGAGTTCGACGGCGTGGTCGACGGGATCGTCTACGCCGGCCTGGCCGGGATCGGGTTCGCGTTCACCGAGAACGTGCTCTACCTCGGCCGGGCCCTGCAGGACAGCGGGACCGCGGGGCTGGCCGTGACGTTCGTGCTGCGCGGGGTGTTCGGCCCGTTCGCCCACCCGATGTTCACCATGGCCACCGGGATCGGCCTCGGGGTGGCCGCCACGACCCGCCGTCGGTGGCTGCGGGTGGTGGCCCCGTTGGTGGGCTGGCTGAGCGCCGTCGGTCTGCACGCGTTGTGGAACCTCAGCGCCGTGGCCGGGCTGCGCGGCTTCGTGACCGTCTACGTCCTGGTGCAGATGCCGATCTTCGCGGCCGCCGTCGGGTTCGCCCTGTGGGCGCGACGCCGCGAGAGCCGGCTGATCGGCTCGCACCTGCAGGTGTACGAGCGCACCGGGTGGTTCACGGCGCCGGAGGTCGCGATGCTGACGTCGATGCCGCAGCGGCGCGCGGCGCGCGCCTGGGCCCGGTCGGTGGCCGGGCCACCGGGGCTGCGGGCCATGCGCGCCTTCCAGGATGCGTCCACGGAGCTGGCCTTCCTGCGCGCGCGGATGTCGCGGGGAACCGCGCCGCTGGACGCGGCCGAGGTCGAGAGGGCCCTGCTGCGTGAGGTCGCCACCGACCGCTACGGGTTCGCCACGGGACGTCGATGATCACTCACGTCGTTCGCTGCAGGACACGCACCTGAAGCCGCCGTCCGCTGGTACCGAGGTCCAGCGTGCGCACCAGCTCGGTGCCGGGCACCGTCGCCCGGCGGGCGTCGAACGTGACCATCGGCAGCGACAGGACGCTCGGCTCGGGGAGCAACGCCTTGACGCTGCCCCCGATCATGTTCGCCACCTCGCCGATCGCGTCGCTGAGGTCGGCGTCGGTCAGGTCCCCGACAGGCACGTCCAGCATCGACGCCGCGGTGTCGCCCGCGAGCGCGCTCGACCAGCAGACGAGCACCGAGCCGTTCCACGCGCCGCTGATGTGGATGCCCGCCAGCACGTCGACCGGGCCGTCCGCCGGCGCGGGGGGTTGGGCGTCGCCGGCGCCGGCGCCGGTCACCGACAGCAGCACGTCCTCGACGATCTGCCGCAGGTCGTCGGCATCTGGGCCCATCATGGTTCCCTCCGTCGGGTCAGTCGGTAGGCGGGTGCCTGCCCGACCTGGACGCGCTCGAACGCGTCGTCGATGTTGAGCGTGGTCTCGGCACCGCCGAGGAACAGGTAGCCGTCCGGCGCCAGCGCGGCGCGGCAGCGCTCCAGGATGCGGCGCTTGGTGGGGACGTCGAAGTAGATGAGCACGTTGCGGATGAAGATGACGTCCATCTGCGCCATGGGCGGCCAGGCGGCGTCCAGGTTCATCAGCCTGCACTCGACCATCGCCCGCAGCCGGGCCTCGACCTGCCAGCCCGCGCCCGAACGGGCGAAGTGCTTGACCAGCCGCGGTGCCGGCAGCCCGCGGTTGACCTCCAGCTGGCTGTAGACGCCCGCACGCGTGCGGGCCAGCATCTGCTCGCTGATGTCGGTGGCCAGCAGCCGCACCTGCCAGCCGGGTCGCCCGGCCAGCGCCTCGTCGAGCAGCATGGCGATGCTGTACGGCTCCTGCCCGCTGGACGCCGCAGCGCACCACACGTTGAGCCTGCGGCTCGCGGCCCGGGCCTGCAGCAGCTCGGGCAGCACCGTGGTCGACAGCGCGGTGAACGGGTGGACGTCGCGGAAGAACGACGTCTCGTTGGTCGTCATGGCCTCGACGACCTGTGAGGGCAGCGGGCCACCGGGGCAGCGGCGCAGGACGGCGATCAGCTCGCTGACGTCGGCGACGCCGGCGTCACGGGCCACCGGCAGCAGCCGGGACTCCACGAGGTACTCCTTGCCGGGGCTCAGCACGATGGCCGAGCGCTGGCGCACCATGGTGCTGACGTACTGGAAGTCCGACGGTGTGATGCTCACGGTCGGCGCCCTGCCACCGCGGGGGTGATCCGGCTGGTGATCGCCCGGGCGATCTGATCCAGCGGGAGCAGTGCGCTGGCGTGCCCCGCAGCAGCGGTGGCTCCGGGCATGCCCCAGACCACGCTGCTGCGCTCGTCCTGGGCCAGCACCTCGCCACCGGCGGCGACGACCGCGCCGGCACCGCGTGCGCCGTCCGAGCCCATGCCGGTGAGCACCACAGCCAGGCACGCCCCCTCGTAGGTCTCGACCGCCGAGCGGAACAGGACGTCGACCGCCGGACGGCAGAAGTTCTCGGGAGTGCCCTGGTCGAGCACGGCCCGCACGCCGTGCGGGCCGCGGCGCACCCGCAGGTGGTGGTCACCTGGTGCGATGAGCACCCGACCGGCCTCGACGGCGTCGCCGGAGACGGCCTCGCTCACCGCGAGGCCGCACACTCCGTCGAGCCGGTCCGCGAGCAGCCGGGTGAAGACCGGGGGCATGTGCTGGACGACGAGCACGGGCACGGGGAGGTCGGCCGGCAGCATCGGCAGCAGGGTGGCCAGCGCCTGCGGGCCACCGGTCGAGACCCCGATGAGGAGCACCCGGGGGGTGATGGTGGCCCTGGCCCGTGTCACGAGCCCGACGGGCGCGGCCGGCCTCGGCGCCGGGAGCGCGGTCGAGGCGGACGCCCCCGATCGACGGCCGCTGGACGCGGCCAGGCTCACGATCCGCGGGATCAGCTGCTCGCGGATGCTGGCCATCGAGGCCTGCACGCTGCCGACGTTGGCCGGTTTGGTGACGTAGTCACGCGCCCCCAGGTCCAGCGCCTCGAAGGTGGCCTTCGCGCCGCGCTCGCTCAACGTCGAGAACATGATGGCCGGCAGCAGAGGGTGGTCGCGACGCAGGTGCCGCAACGTCTCCAGGCCGTCCATCTCGGGCATCTCGATGTCGAGCGTGATGATGTCCGGGTTCAGCGCCGGGATCTTCGCCAGGGCGATCTTGCCGTTCGCGGCGGCTCCGACGACCTCGATCCGCTGGTCCTCGCCGAGCACGTCCGATACCAGGCGACGGACGACGACGGAGTCGTCGACGACGAGCACCTTGATGCGGTTCATGTGGGCACCGATCCGGAAGGGGGCGGGTGGGTCAGTAGCGGAACTGGTTGACGAGGGTCTGCAGGTCGCTGGCCATGCGGGTGAGCTCGCTGGCTGCTTGGGCGGTGTTGGCGGCGCCGCTGGTGGTGGCGGTGGCGGCGTCGGCGACGGCGGTGATGTTGCGGGCGAT
>JBBQGB010000003.1:0-104170 GCA_038322575.1 Actinomycetales bacterium | reverse complement strand
AGCCGACCATCCTGCCCGCGGCAAATGGGTGCGTTTGGGGAAGCGTCACCGACAGTTCGGGTGCGTACGGCACGATAAGGCGGGTGAAGGACGGGGAGGGACTCAGAGAGCCGGGGCCGGCGTGCTGAAGAGTCTCGTTCGCTGGGTCACGGTCAGGGGCCCGGCTGGCCTGTATCTCGCGGGCGAACACAGTGGCGGCTCCCTGCCATGGCCTTTCGTCGGGGCCGCGGCCCTCTTCGCAGCGACCTGTGCGGGCGTCGCTGCCTTCACCGCCGCGCTGCTTCATCGTGACGTCCCTCTGTGGAGCGGCACCGGTCTCCTGGTCGGCCTCTTCGTGATCTTGGCGTGGACCGTCTACGCCGCCGTGGCGCTCGTCGTGATGTGGTTTCGCGGCCTGTCGCCCAGTGAGGTTCTTGATGATCGCCCATCCCCGAGTAACCGGCCACGGCCGGAGGGCGGGCGGCACGCCGCGGATGTCTCATGGCGTTCTCGAGGTGATCGCCTGATGTCGGGGTCGGTGGTTGCCTTCTTCGCGTTGATGGACCTCTTCGGCGTGGGGGAATGGGTCTTGAATGAACGTGCCTTGGGGTACGTCTCGGCTGCCAACCGTGCTATAACCACGGGACAGGTTCTCGAGTTTCGTGACCCGCATTTCTGGGATAAGGGGCCGGGCACCATCGTGGTCACCTTCGACGCCGGCTCACCAGTGACGGCGGAGGTTTCTGGCGACGTCGGAGAGCACGACCTCGACACCGGCAGCACTGTGCCAATCGAGTACGACAGCACCGATCCCTTCCGCGCGCAGATCGCATGGACAAGCCAAGAACGAGCCGATGACCTTGTGTTCGGACAGTGGTTCACCGGCATCGCAGCGGGCTTGACCCGTTGATCGCCAGCTCGTGGGCATCTCAGGACGGCTGCCGTACTTCGGGCCTCCCAAGACTGCGGCGAGCGTTCGGGTGATCCCTCTACCGACTGTTGTCGTTGACGCTCTCGCGGCCCATCTGGCGACCTTCCCCACGGACGGCCTGAACTTCACCAACGAACACGGTGACATGATCCGGCGATCCAACTTCGGCACCATGTGGCTTCAGGCCACCAAGTCAGTCGGGCTCGACGGGTTGCACTTCCACGATCTACGCCACTACTACGCCTCGCTGCTGATCCGGCACGGGGAGTCCGTGAAGACGGTCCAGGCGAGGCTCGGACACGCCAACGCAGTCGAGACGCTGGACACCTACAGCCACCTGTGGCCGGACTCCGATGACCGCACTCGTGAGGCCGTAGATCTGGTCCTGACTAATTTTCTTGCGGACTCCCTGCGGACTGGGGCGGGTGTCGAAACGCAAACCCGCAGGTCAGAGGCCTAAAAGTGGATGAGTCGGTCGGTACGCCGGGTTCTGTCGCCACCCGCCATTGCCGGCGCGCGACGGACGGTCATCCATCTCGGGCACTCGTTGCCGAGCACCTCTAGCGGTCTACCCGCAAGCTCGGGCGGGCCGCCCTCGAACGCTTGCTGTCTGACCTTGCTTCAGGTGGGGTTTACCTAGCCACTCCAGTCGCCTGGAGTGCTGGTGGTCTCTTACACCACCGTTTCACCCTTACCCCGGCGCCTATCCGGCCGAAGCCGGCTGGTTCACCGTGGCGGTCTGTTTTCTGTGGCACTGTCCCGCGGGTCGCCCCGGATGGCTGTTAACCATCACCTTGCCCTGTGAAGCCCGGACGTTCCTCGGCGATGTGAGTTGCCCGGAAACCCGGGATCACAGCATCGACGCGACCGTCTGACCGACTCATCCGTGGTCCAGCATAGGTCCTCTAGCCCGGCAGGTATGCCGTGCCGCCGGCCGGGCCGGCACCGGCCGCAGGGTCCCCCGGCCCGGAGTGCAGGGCGGCGAGCAGCGCCTCGAGCACCTGGGCGACTCCGTCGTCCTCATTGGAGGCACACACCTCGTCCACCACGTCGAGGACCTCCGGATGGGCGTTCGCGACGCCGAACGATCGCCCGGCCCACCGCAGCATCGGCAGGTCGTTGGGCATGTCGCCGAAGGCGCACACGTCTGCCGCATCGATGCCCTGGGCCGCGCACCAGTCCCCCAGCGCCGCTGCCTTGGTCACCCCGGCGGCGCTGATCTCCGCGAGCCCGTAAGCACCCGAGTAGGAGACGACAGCCCGGTCGCCGACGACCTCGTCGACCGTGGCGTGGAACTCCTCCGGCCGCACACCCTCGCACCGTGCGAGAATCTTGCCGGGCAGCGGGTCGAGCAGCTCCTCCAGCCTCCCGGCCGAGCGGTCCGCAGGACTGGTGTAGTCGTCGAGATAGGCCAGCTCGCGCCCGAAACCCCGCCGGCTCTCGACGGCAAACACGATGCCGGGCAACGTGTTTCGCAGGTCAGCAAGGATCTCCGCGACGTCGGCGGCGGCAAGGCAGTGCTCGTCGAGGACCCGCCGCCTGCGGACGTCGTAGACGAAGGCACCGTTGCAGCACAGCGCGAGCCCGTGGTCTCCGACGAGATCGGCAAGCTCGTGCAGCCACCGAGGCGGCCGGGCCGTGACCAGCACCACCTGTATGCCGGCCCGTTCGACCGCGGCCAGCGCAGCCCGGGTGCGTCCAGAGCACAGACCGTTGTCGCCCAGCAGGGTGCCGTCAAGGTCGGTGGCCACCAGCCGGACCGATCCGGGCCCCGAGCCTGTACTCATCACCGGCTCACTCCCCCACGACCTGAAAGCGCACGCTGCCCTTGGCCACGTCGGCCTCGACGAGCCGCACCGTGACGTCGGCGCCGACCGGGTGCTCCCCCTGCGCGCGAACCAGCATCAGCGGATCGCTCAGCTGGACCAGAGCACCGCCCGCGGCGACGTCCACGACGGACCCCCTGAACGTCTCACCCACCCGATGTCGCAGGGTTGCCGCCGCGACCGCCTCGGCGCCCGCCCGCTCCACGGTGTCCGCCAGAACATCCGAGGTGGCCATGATCCCGGGCAGAAGGGGCAACCCTGCCAGCACCCAGTCCGGGACCGGGACATCGCGGCAGATGGACTCGCAGACGACCAGGGTGAACCGGTCGACGAGCCGGCGCACCGGAGCGCTCACGTGAGCGTACGGTGCCGCAACGGCCGCGTGCATGCTCACCTCAGGCACCCCGCCATCGAAGACGGAGTAGCCGGCGCCGGCGCCGCGAAACAGCCAGGCGGCCTCCTGCATCAGCGCCAGATGCCTGGGGTTGGTGCGATCCAGCGACCGCAGCAGCTCGCCATACAACGTCTCGGCGGGCCAGCTGACCCCGAGGGCGCGGGCCTGACGACGGAATCGCTGGATCACCTGCTGACCGGGCCGGGGCATGGTTCGCAGGATGCCGACCTCGGCATGCAGCATCAGCTCAGCAGCCACCATCCCGACCATCAGCGAGACCTGGACGGCCCAGTCCTGGGCGGCCGGAGGCGGACTCAGTGCCAGCGTGTAGCGTCCCTCCCCGTCCACGCTGACCTGCCGCGCCGGGATGGACAGGCTCGCCCCGCCGCGCCCCCACTCCAGCGCGATCCGTCGCTCGCCGACCTCCCTGAGCAGGCTGAGCCGCTCGTCGGTGGTCCCGTTCCTGACCGCTTCCTGGACCTGCCCATAGTCGAGGCGGTCCTTGCTGCTGACCAACGCGCGGTAGACCTCGACGGACGTGTCCTCGCCATCGGGGTCGAGCTGGATGTCCCACACATAGGCGGGCCGAACCTCGTTCGGCAGCAGGTTCGCCGCCTCCAGGCTGACCTGCGCGGGGTACAGCAGGGTTCGGTGGCCGGGGGCATCCGGCCCGTCTCTGGACAGGGAGAGGGCCTGCCCGCGCCGGAACGACTCGGCGTCGAGCCCACCACCGGGCCGGACGAAGGCGGCGACGTCCGCGATGGCACAGCGGACGCGGTACCCCTGGCCGGACCGCTCGATGCAGATCGCCTGGTCGAGCTCTCGGGCACCCGGCGGCGCCACAGTCAAGAAGGGCACCGCGGTCTCGTCACGAGCCGGCAGGACCGCTTCGCCGGCGGCCGCAGCAGCCTCGGCGATGACCTCGGGCGGGAACTCGGCCCGGGCCTGCGGCGGCAGCTCCCCGCGGACCTCCGCGATGAGGCCGGCCCATTGCATCGACATGACGTCACCCTAGCCAGAACCTCGACGCGAGGCCCACGTCAGTCGCGCCTACCCTCAATGGGTGCTGATCCTGCTTCCACCCTCGGAGACCAAGACCGGGCGTGCGCGGGGCAAGGCGGCCAACCCGGCACTGGTCTCCTTCCCCGAGCTCGCCGCCACCCGCAACGCCGTGGCCCGGGAGCTGGCCCGGGTCAGCGCACACCCGGATGCCCCGGCCCTGCTCGGAGTCAGCGCCAACCTCCGGGCAGACATCGCGCACAATGTCCGGCTGGACGCGGCGCCGGCGGTCCGGGTGTCTGACCTCTACAGCGGTGTCCTGTATGACGCCCTGGACCTGCCCTCGATCGACCCGGCTGCCCGTCGCCGGGCCAACCGCTGGCTGGTCGTCATCTCGGCCCTGTACGGCGCGCTGCGCCCGGCTGACAAGATTCCCCCCTACCGCCTGTCGATGAGCGTGAACCTCGGCGAGCTCGGTCCGCTGGCCGCGCTCTGGCGCACGCCGCTGGCCGCCGTGCTGCCCACCGCAGCCGGCCGCGGGGTGATCGTCGACTGCCGGTCCAGCACGTATGCCGCAGCCTGGGGCCCGGAAGGCGACCTGGCCGCCCGATGGGTCCAGATCCGGGTCCCCGGAGCCACCCACATGGCCAAGCACACCCGCGGGCTGGTGGCCCGGCACCTGTGCGAGGAAGGAGTCGATTCCGGGACCGCCACGGGCCTGCAGCAGATCCTGGCCCGGCGCTTCGAGACGAACCTCAACCCGCCGCTGCGCCCGGGACGGCCGTGGATCCTGGATACGAGGTCTCGCTGACCGCCGGCCCCGCAGCCCTGCTTGCCGAGCTCGCGATCCGGGTCAACCTGCCGGCCTACCTTGCCCTCGAGTCGGTCACCGACACCGACCCGCACCGGCTGATGGCCCTGCTGATTGGCGTCGACGTGGGCCGCTCCTGACGATCTGGGCGTCGTGGCCACGATCCCGTGGCGCGAACGCTGCCGGCGGGCAGGAGTCACGATCTCCCTCTGGCGATTCACCTGGCAGGGCGCGCTCTGCGCCACCACGGCAACCCTAGCCGCGACGCTGGCCCTGTCGCTCACCTGAGGACCTCGCGCGCGGACGCCGGGGCCGGCGCGCTCAGCCGAGAGCCTGCCGGAAGTCCTCGATGAGGTCGCGGATGTCTTCCAGACCGACCGAGACGCGCAGCACGCCGTCCGTGATGCCCACGGCCAGGCGGCCCTGCTCGCCGAGGCGCCGGTGCGTGGTGGTGGCCGGGTGGGTGATCATCGACTTGGCGTCGCCCAGGTTGTTCGAGATGTCAACGATCTGCAGGGCGTTCATCACCGCGAACGCCTCGTCCTTGCCACCGACCAGCTCAAAGGTGACCACGGTCCCGCCGCCATACATCTGCCGCCTGGCGAGCTCGTGCTGCGGGTGCGACTCGAGCCACGGGAAGATCACTCGTGAGACCTTCGGGTGGGCCTGCAGCACGGTGGCCAGCTCCAGCGCCGAGGCGGACATCCGCCCGACCCTCAGCGAGAGGGTCTCCAGGCCCTTGAGCAGCACCCAGGCATTGAACGGCGACATCGACGGCCCGATATGGCGCATCAGGTTCTTGACCGGGCCGTTGATGAAGTCGGAGGTCCCCAGGATCGCGCCGCCCAGCGTCCGGCCCTGTCCGTCGATGTGCTTGGTCGCCGAGTAGACGATGACGTCCGCACCATGCTCGAGCGGCTTGGAGAACACGGGCGTGCCGAACACGTTGTCGACCACGACCTTGGCCCCCGCGCGATGGGCGAGGTCGCACACCGCGGCGATGTCGACGAGCTCCTGCATGGGGTTGCTGGGCGACTCGAAGAACACCGCAGTGGCGGGCTCAGCCAGCGCGTCGCGCCACTGGTCGAGGTCGCTCCCGTCGACGAACACGGTCTGCACGCCCCACCTCGGCAGGATCTCGTCAAGGATCACGTGACAGGAGCCGAACAGGCCGCGGGCGCTGACCACCCGGTCGCCCTTGCCCAGCAGCGCGGCCAGCGCGACAAAGACGGCAGACATCCCGGTGGCCGTGGCGAAGCACGCTTGTGCGCCCTCGAGCAGGCGCATCCGTTCCTGGAACATCGCCACCGTGGGGTTGCCATAACGCGAGTAGACGAAGCGGTCGATCTCGTCTTTGAAGGCAGCCTCCGCCTCCTGGGCCGAGGAGTAGACGTAGCCCGAGGTCAGGAACAACGCCTCGGAGGTCTCGTCAAATCCGCTGCGGGCCAGCCCGCCGCGCACCGCCAGGGTGTCCGGACGCAGGTCGCTCATCCCTGTCTCCAGGGCAGACCGGCGGCCTTCCAACCGCTGAGCGCCCGGTGGCCGTCACGCCCCAGCTGGCCCTCGAAGCCATCCGAGATGTTGAATGCCGGCCCGAGCCCCGCGGCCGTCGCGGCCGTCGCGGCCGCCGCCGATCGCACGCCCGAGCGGCACAGGAAGTAGACCGGGACACTGCCTTGTACGCCGGCTTCCCGCAGCTGCTCGATGAACTGGTCGTTGCGCGTGCCGTCCGGATAGCGTTGCCATTCAAGGAAGATGACCCTCCTGCCGATCTGGTCCAGGTCTGGTGTCCCGACGTAGCTCCACTCGGCGGTGGTCCGCACGTCGACAAGCACGGCGTTGGCATCCGCCTTCAGCCCGACATACGCCTCCGACGGACTGATGTCCCCGGCATAGCTCTTGGCTGACCCTTGGCCGCGGTTGTCGCTCATGGGACAAGGATTCCACAGTCGGAGGCCGGCCGGCCCGGGTGGCTCTGATGGTGGACGAACCCGCTCAGTGCAGGTGGCTCGTGTCGTTGACGAACGCGACGGAGGTGCCGCCATCTGCCCAGACCTCGAGGCAGGTCAGTGACGCCGGGGAGGTGGCCAGCCGCCAGAACCGCTCGTGCGGGATGCCCAGCACATGCGCCAGCACCGTGATGATCGGCACGTGATGAGTGGCGACCACCACAGTGCCCCCGGCTGCCCGGGCCCGCTCGAACGCTGCCAGCACCCGCGCCCGGAGCTCGCTGTGAGCCTCACCGCCCGGCCGGGAGTAGGCCGGGTCGTTGCGAAACCGCAGGAGCTCCTCCGGATGCCGCTCGGCCAGGTAGCTCATGCTCTGGTCGTCCCAGTCACCGAAGTTCTGCTCGTCCCAGCCCGCGTCGACCTCGGCGCTGACGCCAAGCTGGTCCGCGATCGCGCCACCGGTCTGGATGGCCCGGCTCAGGCTCGAGGTGATCACGGAGGCCGGCACCTCACCGAGGAAGGACCGAACCCCGGCGGCAGCGGCCCGGGCCTGGCGCAGACCCTCGGCGTTCAGCGAGGGGTCGGGCCCGCCACGCCCGTCCAGCTTGCCCGCCACGGTGAAGTCGGTGACGCCGTGACGCACCAGCACGATCCTGGTCGGCGCCCCAAGGTCGGCCGGTGCGGACACCACGTCCGCGGCGATATCGGCGGCGACGTCCGGGTCGGGCGCCCGGGTCCAGCTGACCGACTCGCCGTCCATGGCCGAGTTGGCCAGGGCGTCGGCAGCGGAGTTCTCGGCCCGCGGGACCCAGGTGTAGGTCACCGATCCCCCGGCTGCGTTGAGCTCGGCCACCACATCGCGCGCCTCGATCGCCAGGCGGCGCAGGTCGGGCGACTTGATCTTCCACCGGCCGTTCATCTGCTCGACGAGGAGCTTGGAGTCCAGCCGGACGGTCACCGCAGCGGCGGGGTCGATGTCGAACGCGGCTCTCAGCCCGGCAACCAGGCCGGAGTACTCCGCGACGTTGTTGCTGGCGATCCCGACCGACTCGGCCCGCTCGGCGATCACCTCACCGGAGACGGCATCGCGCACCAGCGCGCCATAGCCGGCATTGCCCGGATTGCCGCGTGATCCGCCATCAGCCTCGACGACGAGTCTGCGTCCGCCCACGCCGATGCCTCAGATGCCGGACTCGGAGGTACGGATCAGGATGCGGCGACACTCCTCACAGCGGAGCACCTCGTCCTCCTCGGCAGCCGTGAACCGGTTGATCTCCCCCTGGTTGAGCTCCAGGTTGCACCCCTCACAGCGGCGTTTACGGAGCATCGCTGCCCCGATGCCGTTGCTGGAGGAGCGGATCTTCTCGTAGAGGGCCAGCAGGTCCTCACCCACGCCGGCGACGATATCGGCCCGGGCGCGAACGATCTGAGCGACCTCTGCGTCCAGCTCGGCAAGGCTCTTGTCACGCACCTCCCTCAGCGCGTCAGCCCTCGCGGTCATCTCGGCGCTGGTCGCCTCCAGCCGGCTGACGTCGCCGGCCAGGCCCTCAGCCCGCTCCATCACCTCGAGCTCGATGTCCTCGAGCGCCGCCTGACGTCGGGTGAGGGAGCCAAGCTCGTGCTGCAAGGCCTGCAGGTCCTTGGCTGTCCCCTGTCCGGCATCCATCCGGGTCTGGTTGCGGGTGCTGCGGTCACGCACCAGCTGGACGTCGGTATCGGCCTTGGTGATCTCACGCTGAACGTCGTTCAGGGCCGTCCTGGCCCGGACCAGGTCATCGTTCACCTCGGAGAGCTCGGCATCCAGGACGCGCAGCTCGGCAAGCTCGGGCAGTGTGACCCTGCGGTGCTCAATCTGGTCACAGCGGGTGTCCAGCGCCTGCAGGTCCAGCAGACGCCACTGACGGCTCGTGTCGGCTTTCAGGGCGTACCTCCGGGGTTAAGGCTCGTGGCGGCTCCGATGACGAAGTCCCACGGGTCCGTGCGCAGTGTGCTGATGTGAGTGTTCAAACTAGTACCTCGCCCGGCCAGCTCGCGCAGCAACTCCGAACGAGCGCTCTCCAGCCACAGCCACTCGGTCGCCCAGTGCCCGGCATCCACAAGGTACGGCGTGCCCCCTCGGGCCTCTTCGCGGGCCTCGAGCACCGGGTGATGACGAAGGTCCGCGGTGACATAGACGTCGGCCCCGCTTGCCCTGACAGCCCCGAAGAAGTCGTCGCCCGCACCGCCGACCACAGCCACCCGGGAGACAAGGGCATCGGCCGGCCCAGCCACCCGGATCCCGCCGGGCGCGGCCGGCAGGACCGCGCTCAGGCGTTGCACGAACTCGTGAAGGCTCAACGGAGCGGCCAGCGATCCGACCCGGCCATGGCCCACGCCCTCGACCACCTCCAGGGGTCCGACACCGGTCAGGGCACAGGCACTGGCGAGCGCGTCACAGACCCCGGGTGAGGCGACATCGGCGTTGGTGTGGGCGGCATACAGGGCGATCTGGCTGACGATCAGGGCGGTCACCGAGGCGCCCTTGGCGCTGGTCGTGGCCACGGCGTGCACCCCGCGCAGCAGCAGCGGATGGTGGGTCACCAGCAGGTCGGCGCCGGCCATCCGGGCCTCGTCGATCACCGCAAGGGTGGGATCAACGGCGAAGTGCACCAGCGACACCGGCTGGCCCGGGTCACCGCTGACCAGCCCCACCCGATCCCAGGACGAGGCGGTATGCGGCGGGTACAACCGCTCGAGCGCGGCGACCACCTCGCGCAGCGGAAGGGGGCTCACATGGACCTCCGTGGGGACTGTGGCCTGCAAATATAGCCTCTGGTTCCGGGGCGCTGCCAGAACAGGGCAGCGCCCCGGAACCGGGCTCAGCTCACTGACCCGCTCTCAGCTGCCCAACCTCAGTGCGACGACGCCGATGCCCAGGACGAGCCCGATGACGGCGGTGGCGATCGAGAAGTTCTTGGCCCTGCGCGAGGACGTCTGAGCACCCACCACGTCACCCCTGGCCCACTTGCCGTTGACCTGGGTCGAGAAGACGATCGCGGCGATACCCACAGGCCAGAAGCAGAGGATCGTCGCCAGGATCGCCCAGACCAGATAGTTGGGCGGCGGGGGCGAGCTGGCGGCCGGCGGCGGGGGCGGAGGCGGGGGCGGCGGGGGCGAGCCGTACGACATGGATGGACCTTTCTTCAGGGGCGCCCGTGTTGGACACCGGGCGTGAGCATAGGGCTCACCTCTCAGGCCCGCTCGACCGCGCCTGCCCACACCCACACATCGTGCTGGTGAGGCGGCGCCCCGAACCGCACCCGGACCGCGCGTCTGGTCCAGGCGGTGGCCTGGGCCTCCACCCGTTCCTCGACCCCGTCCTCCCACAGGATCCAGGCCTGCACCCTCTGCGGCACGGCCGGTGTGCACACGGTGAGCTGCCCCATCTGCTCAGGCTGCAGACTCCGGGGCTCACGCTGGGCCAGGCGGGGACGTTCGGTCACCGCGTCAGTCTATCGAACAAACGTTCGAGTGACGGTTTCCCCCCACTCCGCCGTCGCCACCACCGTGATCTCGCCGTCCACAGACCAGGTCAGGCGCTTCTGCGATCCACCGCCTTCTTCACCAGGATCAGCGGAAGGATCAGGTCGGCGAGCAGGGCAGCCAGCCAGACCACGAGAGTGGCCAGCACCCAGGTCCGGGCACCGTCGATCTGCAGACCACTGGAGAGCCAGGTGGTGATCAGCAGACCGAGGAAGGTGGTCACCAGGGCGACCCCGCCGCGCAGGGCCGGGAGGCTGGTGATGGCGATCTTGGTGACCAGCGGGTCGGCAACCACCTCGACCGCGGTGAAGATCAGTACGGCGATGACGAAGGCTGCGCCTGTGATGGTCATTCCCTCGAGGATCCATGCGGCCACGATCAGGCCGGTGGCGTTGGCCAGCAGATGAATCCCGATTCGGATAAGCATCCTGATCATCGTCAAATGGTAGGACAGCACCGGTGCAGTGCACCAGCCTTTCGGGCCCGGTGAAGGTCCATGGATGGTGCCCATCGAGGCAGTAGACAGTCAAGATTCTGGTTCCCGTCATCTTGACCCCGGTAGCGATCGTAAAATGAGCGTGGGGACAACCAGACACAGGTCGGAAGTGAGATGCCAGAGGATCAGGACAGTGGTCACACTGCTCCCTCAGGAGCCGCTTCCCCCGGCCTTGGCGAGCCAACAATCCCCGAGGATCTGGTCGCCATGCTCGACCTCCTGGCCCAGACGATTGTCCAGGCGCTCGGGTTCGGGGTGGCCGCCATCAACATCGCCCGGCCGGACGGGTCGCTGGAGGTGGTCTCGGTCGCCGGCGACGAGGAAGCGCGGACGATGCTCCTCGGCACCTCGTCCAGCGCCGAGGTCTGGGACCAGATCCTCGAAGTCAGCGAGCCCTGGGGCCGGCTCCGGTTCGCAGACCACAGCAACGAGGCGGCCAACCTGGAGCTGCTGAGCTGGGTTCCCGATATTGTTCCTGACTCTGCCGAGGACGCCTGGCATCCGGAGGACGCCCTGTTCGCGCCGCTGACCGCCCAGGACGGGTCCCGGCTCGGCATCTTGTCAGTGGACCTTCCCCATGACGGTCTCCTGCCCAGCCAGGCCACCCGAAACGCACTGGAAGCCTTCGCCATCTCGACCGCCCTGGCCATCGAGCACGCCACGCTGCGCTCGCGGGCAGAGTCCTCCGAGCGGCTGCTCAGACACCTCGCCAAGCACGACTCGCTCACCGGCGTGGGCAACCGCTCGATGCTCTTCGAGAGGCTTCAGCACGCCGCCTCAGCCCGCCCTGAGCGACGGTCACTGCTGGCGGTGGCTTTCATCGACGTCGACGACTTCAAGACCATCAACGACCGCTACACCCATGACGTGGGCGACCGCATCCTGCAGGCGGTGGCACAACGGATCAGGGCTGTGGTGCGGCCCCACGACACCGTGGTCCGCTGGGGCGGCGATGAGTTCCTGGTCCTGCTCGAGCATCTTGAGAATGAGGTTGCCGGCCTCGATGTGGTGCAGCGGATCCTGACCGCAGTGGCCGAACCAATCCGGCTGGGCGAGCGGGAGTTCGCCGTGACGGCAAGCCTGGGCGTGACGTTCTGCCACGGGGTCGACCACGTCGATGCCGACGAGCTGGTCGGCCGGGCGGACTCCGCCATGTACCGGGCCAAAGACTTCGGACGTAACGCTTTCGCGGTCTTCGACTCCGTCGAGGGCGCTGCCATCTGACCCGCGGCGTCGGGAGCTACCCAGACCTGTGGGTCCCTCCCGACGCCCCGGCCCACCCAGCAGGGCTCGTCAGACGCCCACCACCTCGCGCTCATCGCGTGCGGCCTGGTCGGCCTCGAGCGAGTAGTTCGGGTCGGTGGCCAGGCGGCTGTGCCGGGCGCCATACAGGAAGTAGATCGCGAGCCCGATGGCCATCCAGACGACGAACCGGATCCAGGTGGCGGCCGGCAGGTTCAGCATCAGGTAGAACGAGGTCAGGATCGCCAGGATCGGAACGACCGGGACCCAGGGACAGCGGAACGGCCGTTTGAGGTCCGGGCGCTTGCGTCGCAGCACCATCACGCCGACTGCGACCAGGATGAAGGCGAACAGGGTGCCGATGTTGACCAGCTCGGCAAGCTCGGACAGGGACACGAACGTCGAGATCACCGCGACGACGATGCCGGTCGTGATGGTGGTCCGGACGGGGGTGCCGGTCTTCTGGTTCACCTTGGAGAAGACCGGGGGCAGCAGCCGGTCCCGGCTCATCGCGAAGAAGACCCGGCTCTGGCCGAGCATCATGATCATCATCACCGTGGTCAGTCCCATCAGCGCGCCGATCGAGATGACCGTGGCGAAGCCGGGCTGACCGACCGAGCGGAACGCCTCGGCAAGCGGGGCATTGACCTTGATCTCGGTGTACTTGACCATGCCGGTGATGACCAGCGAGACCGCGACGTACAGAATCGTGCAGATCGCCAGCGAGCCGAGGATGCCGATAGGCATGTCCCGCTGCGGGTTCTTGGTCTCCTCGGCTGCCGTTGCCACGATGTCGAACCCGATGAACGCGAAGAACACCAGCGCAGCGCCGGTGAAGATGCCGGTGATGCCGAACGAGCCGGGCGCAACCCCGAGGTCCTGCAGCAGCGACGGCACGCTGGTGGCGCCTGCGGCCGGCGTGGAGCCGGACGCGGGGATGAACGGGGAGTAGTTCGACATCTTGATGTAGAAAAGACCGGCGATGATGACGAAGAGCACGACCGAGACCTTGATGACCACCATCACCAGGTTCACCCGCGAGGAGACCTTGATCCCGAAGCAGATGACTCCCGTCAGGATCAGGACGATCCCCGCTGCGACCAGGTTGTGCCCGTCGCCGTAGGCAAAGGCCGGGATCGTGACGCCGAACTGCTGCATCACGTCCGCGAAGTAGGTCGACCAGCCGACGGCCACCGTGCTGGCGCCGAGGGCGAGCTCGAGGATGAGGTCCCAGCCGATGATCCAGGCCACCACCTCGCCGAGGGCGGCATACGAGAAGGTGTACGCCGATCCGGCCACCGGGACGGTGCTCGCGAACTCCGCGTAGCACAGGGCCGCGAGCGCGCAGGCGATGGCGGCGAAGACGAAGGAGAGGGCGACCGCCGGCCCCGCCTGGACCCCGGCCGCCTTGCCGGTCAGCACGAAGATCCCCGTGCCGATGACGACTCCGACGCCGAACACGGTCAGGTCCAGCGCCCCCAGCTGTTTGCGCAGCTTGTGGGTGGGCTCCTCGGTGTCACGGATCGACTGTTCAATCGTCTTGGTACGCATCAGGTTCATCCGGGACTCCTCGCGCTCGGGGTAAGTGCTCTCACATCCAGACGAGCCCGATTCACATAGAGCCACGACAAAATCGACACTTTCGCCGGACGGTACCAAAGTGGGGTCAGAGGCGAGGGGCTGTCCGAGGCGTGGCCCAGTGGGCGACCCGGAATACCAGCAGTTATCTGATGACCTTGACTGTGTCTTCGCCCTGCGAGGCACGTCCCCTCCCCCGCGCGCAGCACCACGAGAAGAGCTCCATGAGGTACCGCCGTCTGTCCTGCCTGGCCCTCGCCGCGGTCCTGCTCAGTCTGAGCGCCTGCGCCTCCCCCACCGCGTCGGGCAGTCCCGCAGCCACGGCGAGCGACAGCCGGGCCCCTTCCACTGCTGCCCTCCATCAGCTGATGCGCAAGAGCGGTGCCTCGGCCACCAGTGTCCACGTCAAGGGTGACTACGCCGATCCGGGACAGAAGCTCCGGCTCGAGGTCGCCGCGCCCGTGAGCCCACCCCAGGCAGGACAGCTGGTCACGGTCCCCGGGCTCAGCTCGCGCTGACCCCGGCTATCCTGGCTCGTCGCTCTGACAGCCGCGGCTCGACCTAGCGAGCGTGGCACATGATGCAGACGGCACGGCTGGTATCAACCCGCAGCAGATGGCCACGGCTCGGCACGGCCGAGCCGTCAGCCATGGTGACCGGGTTGGCTCTCGCCCCGCTGAGGGTGGCGTTGGACCCGTGAGCCACGTGGCAGGTGATGCAGGTCGTCCCCTTCATCTCGATGGTCGTGTCGAAGTGGTTGCGCTGGTGACAGGTGGAGCACCACTGGACGACGTTGGCACTGAAGCCGTCCCGCGCTGCTGTCACTCCGTTGACCGCACTGACCACCGACGGGACGCCGGCGTCTCCGGAGAGCCAGTAGTTGGCCGTGCTGTAGACCTTCGCGGCGGTGTCCGGAACCATCACGCCGACCGTGGGCGCCGACTCACCGGTGCCCGCGGGGAAGGGCAGCAGGGCCCGGTAGCTGCCGTTGCCGTGCGGGTCATGGCAGGAGATGCATTCCATCTTGGCTGCCTTACCCGCGTCCGGGTTGAGGGCGCTGAGGTTCCACGCCGTGTCTGCTGCAGCGTTGATCAGGTGCTTGGACGTGGTCACCTGACCGGCTGCCAGCACCGGGATGTTCTGGTTCCTGGAGAGCATCTCCGAGCCCTGCCGGTAGACCTCCTTCGTCGCCAGGCCGGAGCCGATCAGGGCGTAGTCGAAACCCCCGCTGCGAAGCGCTACCCGCACCCCACCCGGGTCACCCCGGGTCCCGCCGCCTTCATTGCTCACACCGTCCATCACGTTGGTCGTTGCCCCGCCCGCTGCGTGGTCATGACAGGTCAGGCACAGGTCATCGCGATCGGCAGTCAGCGGGAAGTCAGCCAGGGAGGTGTGCGCGCGATGACAGGTGGCACACCTGCTGCTGCCGGCTATCAGGTCAAAACCCGTGCCGGACGGGCTCAGGGTGTGCGGCCCGTTGTCAGCCCGGGCTGGTCCGGCGCCAAAGGTGAAAAGCAGGGCACCGCCGAGTCCAAGGAAGAGAAGTCGCCTCATCGTCCTGCCTCCATATTCTGTTTCCCGGTGACCGGCGCCGGAGGAAACCTGCTGACACCATCGTCCACCCCCGGGCCGGTGATAGCGCTCACCGCCGGAGGGCTTCACGGAAGGCGGCTATGACCTTCGTCACGGGGGGATTCGCCAATTCAGCCATGACTATCCAATTCAGCCAAAGCAGTCACCGACGAGCTCGTACGCCTCGGACCCGCGGTGATATGAGCGGACCGGCCGGGCTCGAACCGCCGACAACGCACAAGGCCGAGCCTCGTCGGCTCAGGTCGCGGCAGATCACCGAGGCGCCAGCGATCGCACCGACAGCGTCGCGGATCGGTGAGACGTTGAGCGAGATCCTGAACACCGTTCCGTCTTTTCGCACATTGAGAGTCTCAAGGTGCTTGACATGCTCGCCAGTGCTGACCCTGGCCCCAGGGTGCGCAACTGTCGTGTCAACCTCGGCGACGTGTTTCTTGAAGGTCGAGGCGCTCACGTATCGCGAGCCCGCGATGGCGGTGACACCCACGCCGGCCGCCAGGTGGGCCAGCACCCTGGCCTCGATCAGCGTCAGGGCCGGATTCTGGACGGCGGCGGACCTGCGGCGCAGGGCAGCCCCAGGCCGGTTGCCGTGAACGCCAGGGGGGGTGGCCGCGGAGCAAACGTGGGCATGATCAACAACATCGGGTCGCCATCCAGCCGGTGGTCCCGGTAGATGTGGACCAGCGGCTGCACCCGTGCTTGTCTTGGAGCGTGTGATGACGGTTCAGTCGCAGAAGGGGAGTCGATGGACGCACGAAACGACGGTCGTGGGGGGGAAGTCCAGTCTGAGGTGCCTTCCAGCACTGCTGCCGGCCCCTCCGACACGTTCGCTGTCGAGGCGTTGTTGGAGGCCACGCGAGGTCTGTTGTGGATCACCGGCGCGGCCGAAGCCGCCGCCCTGGCTGCCGAGCTCATCGTCGCCCTGGGCGGAACGACCGTGTCTGCGGCCGCCGGCGCCGGGAGCGAGACGATTCCGGTGGATGTGTCGTTCGGAGACGGGCACCCGCTGATACCGGCGGCTCCGCAGCTCAGCGTGGCTCGGATGCTGCTCGAGCGTTACCTGCCCGGGTTTGTGCGCGACGCGCAGCGGGCGATCGAGCTCGCCGAGCAGACCTCACGTCTCGCGGAGGACGCCTCGATGGACGCGCTGACGGGTCTGGTGAACAAGCGTTTCCTGGGGCGCGCTCTTGGACGACTGAGGGCCGAAGACACGGTCATCATGATCGATCTGGATCACTTCAAGGCCGTGAACGACACGCTGGGTCACCTGGAGGGCGACCGGGTGCTGCGCGCTCTGGGGCGCACTCTCGCCTCCACGCTTCGCGCTACCGAACTAGCCGGCCGGTATGGCGGTGAGGAGTTCGTCGTCATCATCGCTGACGCCGGTGCCGAGATGTTCCTGACCCGTCTGCAACTGGCGTGGGTCACGGCCCGGCCGCACCCGATCACCTTCTCGGCCGGTATTGCGCCCGCTGCGCCCACTGTGGCCGATTCCGCGGCCGACTATTCCGCGCGAACGCTCCAGGCGGCCGACAGAGCCATGTACAGGGCCAAGGAGGCTGGGCGCGATCAGTGGCAGTGGGCCACGGACAGGGACTACCAATGAACCAGCCACCACCTTCAAGCCCGACCGGGAGTGGGCAGTTCGTGGCCTTCAGCGAGCTCACTGTGCCCGAGGCCGGGCGGGCAGCAGTATTGGCCGCGTTTACCAGTCGGCTCGGTGCTGTCGATGCCTGGCCGGGGTTTCAGCGTTTGCAGGTGTGGGCGGACCAGGCCGACCCGTGCATGTTGATCATGGTGTCGTGGTGGGACGACCGCGAGTCTTTCGCCGGATACATGCGTTCGCAGGACCACGCACGGTCCCACAGGCGTATCCCTGGCGGGGACCTGCGACCGCGACCGCGCCGGTTCTCCCGCTACGAGGTGATCGCACAGTGACCATCCCCCGTGCCCCCAGCGCGGCGGTCGACGCCTACCTCGACCTGGCCATCGGCGGCGAACCTCGGGCGGGGGTGCGCTTGGCCCTTGATCTTCTCGATCAGGGGGTGCCCAGCGACGCAGTCATCGTCGATCTTCTCGGGGCGGCCCAACGAGAGGTCGGCGAGCGCTGGCTGCGCAATGAGTTCACGGTCGCCGATGAGCACCTGGCCAGCGGAGTGACACAGAAGGCACTGGACGCGGTGTCCAACGCCGTGGAGGCTCCTGCTCCCCACGGCTTCGTGATCGTTGCCTGTGCCGAGGGCGACTGGCACTCGCTGCCAGCGCAGATGTTCGCCGAGCAGCTGGGTGCGAACGGGTTTGCGGTCGCCTTTCTCGGCGCCTCGACACCCGCCGACCACGTTGCCAAGCTGATCGCCCGGCACCGACCCGACGCGCTGGCCGTGAGCTGCAACCTGCCGCTGTATTTCAGCGGCCTGAGCCGTCTCGTCGACGTCGCACACGGGCAAGGGGTTCCCGTGCTCGCCGGCGGCCGCGGCCTGGGCCCGGACCCGCGCAGGGCCAACCGGTTGGGGGCCGATGGCTGGGGGGCGACGGTCTCTGACGCCGTCACGGTGCTCGATGGCTGGCAGGATCGCCCACCCCAGATCTCCACGGCTTCCACGGTGCTTGAGCCCGCCGCGTTGCACCTCGATGCGAGCTCAGCCTCGCTCGCGGCCACCGCCTTCGACAAGCTGACCGCGGAGTTCCCGCACATGACGTCCTACAACGACGAGCAACTGGCACGCACGCGTGAGGACCTCGCGTTCATCGTCCAGTTCGTCGCCGCGGCCAGGTTGGTTGACGACCCCGATGTGCTGACGGAGTTCCTGGCGTGGCTGGGAACCCTCTTGGGCAACCGGGGCGTGCCGGCGCTGGCGCTGAACGCCGGCCTGAGGGTACTAGCGCCGCTCATCGTCGACCTCGACCCGCCAGCGGGCGAGATGGCCCTCGCCGCCCTCGCCCCTGCCAAACCGGCTGCCCGATGACCGAGACGGCTGCTGACAGCACCAATGCGATTCACCTTCGAACCGGGACGAAGCTTGCTGGGAGTGCGGCGCGGGCCGCCGGTCGGACGCTGCCGCAGATCGAGGGGATCAAGGCCGAAGCGGCCGTGGTCACCGAGCATCAGGTCATCGTCGGGGCGATGCTCAGCCAGCACCCCGTCGACCGTACCCTGCTGCACCCCCGGCCTGGACAGCTGCCGCCAGCAGCTCACCGAAGCCCGGCATCGCAGCGAAGCTGCGTACCGTGCTGGCCGACGCCCGGCTACCTCATCGAGGAGAACTTCATCCGCGCCGAGCAGCAGAAACTCCGGCTGCTCGCGCCGCATCCCGTTCGCACGTGTCCTGACCCCGCCCGGTGGAACGTCCAGCAAGACCAAGCACGACGCAGTTCGCCGCGAACATGAGGAATCCGAGCCCTGCGACCCACAGAGCCCTGATTGCGCCATCGAACGCGCCCGACACCATCATGACCATCATCAACACCAGCGGTGCGCCCACGAGAAGAGCGAGGAATCCGGGGACTATGCCCGCACCTCCGAGCGCGTGCTTCGTCCAGGTTCTGAGTATGGATGCTGGCTCGACTGGACGCCCTCCTATCAGGCCTGCCTGCCTCTGCCCGTTCCTTAGGTCGTCAGAAACGGCGCTCTGGTCTGACATGGCTGCCGACTGCGTCCACCACAGCATCATCGATTCCGCCGATGGCTCGATCTGCTCGTAGTCAGGCAAGGCAACCTCGGGCGGTACCGAGCTGGTGGAAGCCAGCCCGCGACACAAGTCGTCGGCACTAGGCTGCTGGAAACGCCCAAGAAGGCGTGGCTGTCGCGCGACTGAAGGGCCTCATGTAGTCCGGCATGGCAATTGCCGATATAGACCAGTTTGCTGGTGTTGCCCATACGATGTCCTCCCCGTTAGTAGCCCGACCAACCGCCGGTTCCCACAGCCTTCCGCGTGGGACTCACGTCAGGTTGCCGTTTGTCAACCAGCGCACCTGAGGGCAGTCTCCCTCCGAGCCTGAGGGGGCGTACATGGCCCGTTCGGCCCCTAGATCAAAGACGTTCGGCTGACCCTGGCGCTCCGACGGGCGACGTTTGCCGCAGGCCTGACGGGCTGTCCCGCTCGGAGGCGGCGCGGGCTGCGATCTTGGAAGCTGAACGAACGCATCGGCGCGCACGTCTGCGGGCCGAGACCGAGCAACTGCGCAATGACCCGGACGATGTCGCGGCATCGCGGCAGCTGGCCGAGGAGATGGACTCCATCCGTGCGTGGTGACCTGTACCGGCTGAAGGCACCCGGGGACGTCCGCGGCCACGAACAAGCCGGCGCCCGCTACGCCGTCGTGGTCCAATCCGATGATCTCCCACTCTCGATGTGGATTGTCGCTCCAACTTCGACGGGGCGCCGGGCGGCCTCCTTCCGTCCTGAGATCGAGATCGACGGCACCAAGACCCGTGTGATGGTCGAACAGCTGACCGTGATCGACCCGCAGACGCGCCTAGGTAAATTCGCCGGCAGGCTAGACAGCTCTGAAATGCAAGCCATAGATGCTGCATTGCTGACGGTCCTCGCCCTCGACTGACCCTCTTGATCACTTCATCGGCGTCATCGGACGATGTAGCCCACGATCCCATATGCCCACAGTGGGACAATGGGTGTATGTTGAGGGCGAGGCCCCCAACACAGGAGCGTGGAACGTGATCACCCTGATCGAGACCGACGCCCGGAGCCGGGTCGTGATCCCCGGCCACGCGAACCAACGCTTCCTGGCCCGGGAGAACGAGGACGGCTCCATCCTCCTGCAGCCCGCCAGCGTCGTGACCGATGCGCAGCTGGAGTATGACGGCGACCCCGAACTGCAGGCACTGCTCACCCGGGCCTCGCAGTCGTCCACTGTGCGCCGGGCCCGTCAGCGCCGGCCCGCGTGAGTGCCGACAACGCCTACTCTCAGGTCGCCGACAAACAGCTCGACACGCTGGAGGCCGGGCCCGACGCCGATCTCTACAACGCGGTACTGGACGCCTGCGAGCTGATCTTCCGCCTCCCCGCACAGGCACAGGCGCGGTCCACCGCCATCACGACACCCGACGGCATCCGCTTCCGGCTCCCCGTTGCTGGCCACCCGCCGTACAAGGTGTTCTGGTCCTCGGACGGGCCCCGCATTGAAGCCGTCTTCCCCCACCCGTAGGCGGATCGGGTCGCCTAGCCCGGTCGTGGCCGCGATGGGGCCCCCCAGCCTCGGACGCCGACACCATCGTCCTCGGTTTCCCGCTGATCGACAGTCGCGGGTTCACTCTCCGCGTCAGAAGCGGACGTCTCCCACGGAGATCGATGGGTTCTTGACCGGAACGGGTGCACGGCGGGGGCTAGCCAGTCAGGCGTAGACGTTGAGCGATTTCTTCAACTTCGGCGTCTCCCCCGGCCACGTCGATAACGAGATCAAACGCGGCGTCCTTCGTCAGGGAGGTGCCGTAGGAGTTCAGGTCGAGGAAGACGAGGGTCGCTAACCAGGCGAGACGCTTGTTCCCGTCGACCAGAGCGTGGTTGCGGGCAAGGGAGTGCAGTAAGGCGGCCGCCTTCAGTGCCACCGTCGGGTAAGCATCTTCCCCGAACGCACTGGAACGAGGCCGATTAGCTGCCGAGTCCAGGAGCCCGATGTCCCGGACCGGGCCTGTCTTCAGAAGGCGTACGAGACGTAGCAGATCCTCCAAATCCAGGTACTCGACCTCGGTCACACGGTGCCCAACCGCTCGAGAACGTCGGCCCACTTGTCGATCATGCGGCTGGAGCTCTCCTGCACCCGGAGAGTGTGAGCGTTCCGCTCGTAGCGCTCCAGAACAGCTCTGCGGATGATTTCCTGCCGAGATGCGCCTTCGGCCTCCGAGAGGGCGGCCAGCGCGCTGTCCAACTCTTCGTCTGTACGCAGTGTCATAGCCATCAACTGATGGTATCAGTCTGGTACCACCAGGGGCGACGGATCCGCCCATCGAGTGCGACCGGATCGCGCCATAGCGCGCCACCGCATCGTCGAACGCGTACGTATGCCCCGCGCCGTGCCGGGCCTACGGCACCGCGGCCACGACCACCCCATGGTGCCGGCAGGACACCCTGGGGCATCCGCCTCCGACACCACCTTGACCGTGCCCAGCCACCACCAGATCCTCGTCTTCGTCGAACTCCACCGAATCGAGCACCGTTTTGTAGACGCGCCTCGGTAAGTTCGCCGGCCGGCTAAACAGTTCAGAAATGCAAGCTGTAGACGCTGCACTGCTGACAGTCTTAGCCCTCGACTGACCCTCTTGATCACTTCATCGGCGGGCAAGGGCACCGACGATCTCGTGTTCGAGGGGACCCGAGGCGGGGTGCTTCGCAACGGCAACTTCAACCGGCGGACGTTCGCGCGGGCAGCCACGGCGATCGGTGAGCCGGAGCTGACGCCGCACGGGCTACGGCAAACGGCGGCGTCGCTGGCGATCGCGGCCGGGGCCAACATCAAGGTGGTTCAGCAGATGCTGGGGCACGCCACGGCGAGCATGACTTTGGACCTGTACGGCCACCTGTTTCCCGGCCAGCTGGACGACGTCGCGGACCGTCTGGACGCCATCGGCCGAGCGGCTGCGGACTTTTCTGCGGACCTTTTTCGGGCTAAAGCCGAAATCACGCCTCTGATTCCAATGGCCGGAGGGCTGTAGAAGCCTCTGACCTGCGGTGATGTACGTGGGCCCGGCCGGGCTCGAACCGACGACAGCCGCGGTGTAAACGCGGTGCTCTACCAACTGAGCTACAGGCCCCAAACGGCGTCAGCCGCCGCCGGCGGGTTGCTCAGACCACCGATCCAGACAGCCCCTGGAGGGCATCCCGGTAGCCGGCGAAGTCACGCTTCTGTGACACACCGTTGACCAGCGTCCAGCGCACGACTCCGTCTCGGTCGATCAAGAACGTGCCGCGGGTGGAGAACCCGCCGACCTGTTCGAACACCCCGTAGGCCTGCGCAGTGGCGCCGTGCGGCCAGAAGTCGCTGAGCATCGGGAAGAAGTAGCCCTCCACATCGGACCAGGCCCGCTGGGTGAACATGTGGTCGCACGAGATGGCGAGCACCTGGACCTCGTCACTCTCGAAGTCCCCCAGGTTGTCGCGGATCTCGCACAGCTCACCGGTGCAGATGCCCGAGAAGGCAAACGGGTAGAACACCAGGACTACGTTCTTGACGCCCTTGAATTCGGACAGCGAGACGGGTTTGCCCTGCTGGTCCCGGAGGGTGAAGTCGGGTGCGACGTCTCCGACTGCAAGCCCGGTGGGCAGCGCTGAGGAAGTGCTGGTGCTCGTCATGGGGCCCAGTCTGTCAGTTCTCAGCGCCGGTCGGTCTTCGGGGCGACCAGCCGATTGCCGTTCCACTCGCCGGCAGCGTTCGTGCTTCCCGAGGCGTGCAGCCCCGCGGTCAGCGTGGCCTCCTGGATGTCGCTGGCGTCGACATGGCCCACCCGGCCGGCCTTGGGCGTCAGCAGGACGATGAACCCGCCCTCCGCGAGATTGGGCAGACCATCGACAAGAGCGTCGATCAGGTCGCCATCGTCCTCCCGCCACCACAGGACAACGGCGTCGGCGACGTCGGCGTAGTCCTCGTCCTCCAGCTCGGAGCCGCATACCTCTTCGATCGCCAGGCGGAAGTCGTCGTCGACGTCCTCGTCATACCCGAACTCCTGGACCAACTGCCCAGTGGCAAAACCAAGCTTTGCCACCGCGCTCTTCGTTGCCGCGGCTTGCGCGGTCGCAATCACGTGGATTCCTCTCTGATGGTCACCCGGGCTCATGCCCGCGATCGTTGGGTGTCCTGCCTAGTCCACTCGCTATGGCGGGATCTTGCAAGCAGCCTCGCCAAACAACCCGTGAACCGACCATCCGGCACCACGCGAGACGCGGATGAGACCCTGTCCCCTCGTCCGCCGGGAACTCTACTTCCCGCCACATGCCGGACGCAGACCCCCGCCGGATATGACGTATGCCCCCTCCTGGTGGAGGATGGTTTTCTACCCCGATGCAGGCGTGCCGACACCACCAGCGGTCGGCCTGCCAGAGACTGATCCGTCGCAAGAGAGGACCCAACGTGGCGCCACGTGAGGAAGCCGGACCCATCCTGAACGGCATCCCGAGCCAGATCCCGGACGTCGACCCCGAAGAGACCCTTGAATGGCTGGAGTCGCTGGACGGAGTCATCGATGGCTCTGGCCGGCGACGGGCCCGGTACGTGATGCGCAAGCTGCTCGAACGAGCCCGCGAGCGCCAGGTCGGAGTCCCCTCGCTGACTGCGACGGACTACATCAACACGATCGCGCCGGAGTCCGAGCCCTGGTTCCCGGGGGACGAGGAGGTCGAGCGTCGCTACCGCGCCTACCTGCGCTGGAACGCCGCGATCATGGTGCACCGCGCCCAGCGGCCAGGCATCGGGGTGGGCGGCCATATCTCCTCCTACGCCTCGGCCGCCACGCTCTACGAGGTCGGCTTCAACCACTTCTTCCGCGGGCGCGACCACGAGGGCGGCGGTGACCAGATCTACTTCCAGGGCCACGCCTCCCCCGGCATCTACGCCCGGGCCTTCCTCGAGGGCCGGCTGACCGAGGAGCAGATGGACGGGTTCCGCCAGGAGCACTCCAAGCTCGTCGACGGCCTTCCGTCCGGCCTGCCGAGCTACCCGCACCCGCGCAACATGCCGGGCTTCTGGGAGTTCCCCACCGTCTCCATGGGCCTGGGCCCGATGAACGCGATATACCAGGCGCAGTTCAACAAGTACCTGACCAACCGCGGGATCAAGGACACCTCCAAACAGCACGTCTGGGCGTTCCTGGGCGACGGCGAGATGGACGAGCCGGAGTCGCGCGGCCTGTTGCAGGTCGCCGCCAACGACGAGCTCGACAACCTGACGTTCGTGGTCAACTGCAACCTGCAGAGGCTCGACGGGCCGGTCCGCGGCAACGGCAAGATCGTCCAGGAGCTCGAGGCGACGTTCCGTGGCGCCGGCTGGAACGTGATCAAGGTGATCTGGGGCCGCGGCTGGGACCCGCTGATCCAGATGGACCGTGACGGCGCCCTGGTGAACCTGATGAACAAGACCGCCGATGGTGACTACCAGACCTTCCGCGCCAACGACGGCGGGTATGTCCGGGAGCACTTCTTCGGCGGCGACCCGCGCACCCGGGCGATGGTGGCGGACTGGTCCGACGAGGACATCTGGTGGAAGCTCAAGAGGGGCGGCCTCGACTACCACAAGGTGTACGCCGCCTATAAGGCCGCGATGGACCACAATGGCCAGCCAACCGTGATTCTGGCCAAGACGATCAAGGGCTACAGCCTCGGCTACCGCTTCTCCGGTCGCAACGCCACCCACCAGATGAAGAAGCTCTCGCTCGAGGACCTCAAGGGCTTCCGGGACACGCTGCACATCCCGATCTCGGACGAGGAGCTGGAGAAGGACCCCTACCTGCCTCCGTACTACAACCCTGGCCCGGACGACCCGGCCATCCAGTACATGATGGAGCGCCGGGCCAAGCTCGGCGGGTCGTTGCCCAAGCACCGGACCGAGTCCACGCCGCTGAAGCTGCCCGACTCCGCCGCCTACGCGATGGCCATGAAGGGCTCGGGCAAGCAGGAGATCGCCACCACGATGGCGTTCGTGCGCATCCTGCGGGACCTCATGCGCGACAAGGAGTTCGGCCGCCATGTGGTGCCGATCATCCCGGACGAGGCACGCACCTTCGGGATGGACTCCTTCTTCCCGACGATCAAGATCTACAACCCGCACGGGCAGAACTACACGCCGGTCGACGCGGAGCTGATGCTCGCCTACCAGGAGGCCACCGACGGGCAGATCCTGCACACGGGCATCAACGAGTCCGGCTCGGTCTCCGCGTTCACCGCCGCAGGGACGTCCTACGCCACCCACGGGGTGCCGATGGTCCCGATCTACCTCTTCTACTCGATGTTCGGCTTCCAGCGCTCCGGTGACTCGATCTGGGCGGCCGCCGACCAGATGGCCCGCGGCTTCATGCTGGGCGCGACCGCGGGACGCACCACGCTGACCGGTGAGGGACTCCAGCACGCGGATGGCCACAGCCCGCTGCTCGCCTCGACGAACACCGCTGTCGTCTCGTACGACCCCGCGTACGCCTACGAGATCGCGCACATCATGCGGGACGGGCTACGCCGGATGTTCGGCGACAACCCGGAGAACGTCATCTACTACCTGACGCTCTACAACGAGCCCAACGTCCAGCCCCCCGAGCCGGAGGGCCTGGACACGGAGGCTCTCCTGAAGGGGATGTATCTGCTGTCGGCCGGCTCGAACGAGGGCCTCGGCGAGGACGCACGGCGGGTCCAGCTGCTGGCCTCCGGCGTCGGCGTGCCGTGGGTCCTGGAGGCACAGGAGCTGTTGAAGAATGACTGGGGCGTCGTCGCCGACGTCTGGTCGGTCACCTCCTGGGGCGAGCTGCGCCGGGACGCGATGGCCTGTGACGAACAGGGATTCCTGCACCCCGAGCAGGAGCAGAGAGTGCCGTTCGTGACCCAGCAGCTCCAACACGCACCAGGTCCGGTGGTGGCGGTCTCCGACTACATGCGGGCCGTCCAGGACCAGATCGCGCCCTGGGTGCCGCAGGACTTCATCTCGCTGGGCGCCGACGGCTTCGGCTTCTCCGACACCCGTGCGGCGGCCCGCCGCTACTTCCACATCGACGGTCCGTCCGTTGCCGTGCGGGCGCTGCAGATGCTGGCCAGGCGCGGTGAGCTCGACCCCTCCATGGCCCGGGAGGCGGCCGAAAAGTACCGCCTGCTCGACGTCACTGCGGGCACCTCAGGCAACGCCGGCGGCGAGTCCTAGAGCCTCCGGACGGTCCCCGCCCCGGGCACGGCGCCAGCCTGGGGAAGTTTCTGCGGACACCTGGCGGCAGACGAACCGACTGCGGCGGCGAGATCTCTCCCGCGGCCGCGGTCGGTCCTTCCTTGTGGTGACCGCTCAGGCGGCAGCCTTCGTGGCGACGAAGTCGGCCCGGGCGATCACGCCGATATCGGCCTGGTCGGCGAAGAAGCCGTCGATCCCGGTCCGCAGGAAGGTCAGCTGCTCGTCAATCGCCCGGCCGTACGCCGTGAGGTCGGTCCCCACCCGGTAGTCGGCCGGCAGGAACACGTTCTCGGCACGGAACGTATAGGGATGGACCCTCAGGCCGGCCGCGTGGGCGTCGGTCACCAGGGTGGTCGGCTGGCCGAGGGTGCCGTCGGGGTTGCGCGGGATGACCTGGCTCTTGTCGGGGCCGATCCCGTTGATGATGCCGGACAGGGAGCGCAGGCCGGCAGCCGTGGTCAGGTCGGCATACGTGGTGGTATCGCCACCGGACGCCAGGTCGTAGGGCGCGCCGCTCGCTGAGGTGAGGAAGATCAGCCGGGCGCTGACGCCGAAGTGCTGACGCAGGTCCAGCAGGTTGGTCAGCTCGAACGACTGGATGAAGATCGGCGCGGTCTTCTTGTCGAGGCCGGCACCGCGGACCTGCGTCACCAGCGGAGTCTCCAGGTCCAGGCCGATCGAGCGGAAGTAGGTGGGGTGCTTCGTCTCCGGGTACACGCCGATCACCCGGTGCAGCTCCCTGGTCAGCTTCTCTCGCAGTGCCAGCACCTCGGCGAAGGTCGGAATCTCGAACCGCCCGTCGTACAACGTGTTCTCCTGGCGCACTGCCGGCAGGGGTTCCTTGGCGCGCAGCGTCTTGAGCTCGGCGAGGGTGAAGTCCTCGGTGAACCAGCCGGTGATGCGCTGTCCGTCGATGACCTTGGTGGACCTGCGGGCGGCGAACTCGGCATGGCCGGCGATATCGGTGGTCCCGCCGATCTCATTCTCGTGACGGGCAACCAGGACATGGTCCCTGGTCGAGACCAGGTCCGGCTCGATGTAGTCGGCGCCCATCCGCGCCGCCAGCTCATACGAGGCCAGGGTGTGCTCGGGACGGTAGCCGGCGGCGCCACGGTGGCCGATGACCAGCGGAGCGGTCGCGGCTGGGTTGCGCGTGAGATGGCCCAGCGCCGCGACATTCTCAGCTCCGGCCGGAGAGTGAGTGGCGGGCGGAAGCGTCGCTGCGACGATGGCAGGGGTGGCTGCGGTGCCCATGAGGAGCCTTCCTGGAGGTCGGTTCATGACGTCGATCCCATCGGGCGCAGGTCGCCGACCGGTGCCTCCCGGGCAAAGCCCAGATGACGTTCCGGCGAATGGAAGCCGCATCAGCCGCCCGTGCCGGCCCCGCTGCGCCCTGCCCCGTCGTCGGCGGGCTCCCCCGTTTTGCAGGACGTTGTGGCCGCCATACAAATAGAGTGTTCGTATGGCGGCCCAGCACGTGCGCGGCAGCGCAACGACCCAGCGGAGCATCGAGCACAGTGCCGCCCGGCTCTCGACGGCCGCCAACAAGCACATGGAAACCCACTACGACTGGTACCGCGACCTGTCGGCCGAGGACCGCTCGTGGGTCGGGCTTGTCGCCCAGGCCGGGATCGCGGCCTTCATCGCCTGGTACCGCAACCCCAGCGAGACCCCTCAGCTCTCGGTCAACGTGTTCGGGACCGCGCCCCGCGAGCTGACCCGGTCCATCAGCCTGGTGCAGACCCTGGACCTGGTGCGCTCGGTGGTGGACGTCGTCGAGGACGAGGTCGCTCAGCTTGCGGCCCCCGGCGACGAGCAGAACCTGCGCGAAGCCGTGTTGCGCTACTCGCGAGAGGTGGCCTTCGGCGCCGCGGAGGTCTATGCCGGCGCCGCCGAGGCTCGGGGTGCCTGGGACGCACGGCTGGAGTCCCTGGTCGTCGACGCGGTCCTGCGCGGGGAGGCTGACGACTCGATGCAGTCACGAGCGTCGGCGCTGGGCTGGGCCTCGGTCGCTCAGGTCACCGTGATCGCCGGAATGAGTCCGGCCGGCAACGCCGCCGAAGTCGTCGACCTCATACGCCGGGCCGCTTCTCGCCTGAAGGTCGAGTCCTTGGCCGCGGTTCAGGGACACCGCCTGGTGATCATCCTGGGGAGCCTGGACGATCCGTCCCCCACGGTCCGGGCGCTGGCTCAGTACTTCGGCGACGGTCCCATTGTGATCGGCCCCACGGTGCCGCACCTCTTCGCGGCCGGACGATCCGCGCGGGCCGCCCTCTCAGGCCTGGGTGCCGCCCGTGCCTGGCCGGACGCCCCCCGGCCGGTGCTCGCTGACGAGCTGCTGGTCGAGCGGGTGCTGACCGGGGACGCCAATGCGCGCAGGCTGATGATCGACCGGATCTATCACCCGCTGACCACAGCCGGCAAAGCCCTGTTCGAGACCGCGACGACCTATCTCGACGGCGGCGGCGGGCTCGAGTCCACGGCAAGAGTCCTGTTCGTCCACCCGAACACCGTGCGCTACCGGCTGGGACGCATCTCCAAGGCGACCGGCTATGACCTGACCCAGCCGCGGGAGGCCCATACGGTGCGGCTCGCGCTCGCGGTCGGTCGCCTCTCCGAGTCCTCCCAGCGAGAGTGGCGACGCTCACTTCAGGGCATGGAACCTGCCATGGATGAGATCGTCAACGGGCCACCCTTTGTGGGGAACCTCTAAATAGGACAACTATTGTTGGTACCGATCGATCACGACGCGATCACGACGAACCGGGAAGGGTAGAACACGTGCTCGTTATCGTCTGCCCTGGACAGGGCTCCCAGACCCCCGGCTTCCTCGCCCCCTGGCTCGAACTGCCAGGCTTCCGCGACCGGATGCTGTGGCTGTCGACGGTTGCCGGCATCGACCTCATCACCCACGGCACCGAGTCCGACGCCGCGACGATCAAGGACACCGCGATAGCCCAGCCGCTCATCGTCGGGGCCGGCCTCATCTCGCTGCTGGCCCTGTTCGAGCATCCGGCAGACGGATTCCGGCTGGTTGCGGGCGGCGCTGGCCACTCGGTCGGTGAGATCACCGCCGCCTCGGCGGCAGGGGTCATCACCGCTGAGCAGGCCATGGTCTTCGTCCGGGAGCGCGGGCGGCTGATGGCCGAGGCGGCCAGGGTCACCCAGACCGGGATGAGCGCCGTTCTCGGCGGCGACCCCGACGACGTGACTCAGGCACTGCTGCGGCACGGGCTCACCGCAGCGAACAACAACTGCGCCGGCCAGATAGTGGCAGCCGGCACCCTCGAGCAGCTGGCCGCGCTGAAGGCCGACCCGCCGGCCAAGACGAAGGTGATCCCGCTGGCGGTGGCCGGGGCCTTCCACACCGAGCACATGGCCCCCGCCGTCACCGAGCTCGCAGCGATGGCTCGCGCGATCTCCACCCATGACGCCCGGCTGCGCCTGGTGTCCAACCGGGACGGGACGGTGGTGCACAGCGGCCGCGAGTTCCTGAGCCGCCTCGTCAGCCAGGTCAGCAACCCCGTTCGCTGGGACCTGTGCATGGAGACGTTCAAGGACTTCGGGGTCACCGGCCTGATCGAGATCCCGCCAGCAGGCGCACTGGCCAACATGGCCAAGCGAGGACTGCCGGGGGTCGAGGTGCTGGCCCTGAAGACCCCGGACCAGCTCTCCCAAGCGCACCGGATGATCCGCGAACACGCCCAGCCCAACCAGCTCGCGGACACCCCGACCTGGCGTCTGGTCATCGCGCCGGCCAAGGGGATCGTGAGCTTCACCCCTTCCGACCCGGGCAGCCAGGTGCCACCCGGCTCGGTGGTGGCCGCAGTGAAGACGCTGCGGGACACGTTCGAGGTGACCGCGCCCCATGGCGGCCAGGTCATCGAATGGCTCGTTGAGGACGGTGACCCCGTCTCCCCGGGTCAGCCGCTGCTGCGGCTGCACCCCACCGCGGCCTGACCCCCGACCAGCTGACGGGCTGCCGCAGATACCTGAGTCACCCTCCTGAATCACACGCCTGAATGACACGGAGTCCACAGACATGACGACGATTCCCAGACAACGCCCGATCCTGAGCACCACGGCCGGAGCCGGCCACGCACGGATCTGGGGCGTCGGGGGCTACCGGCCAGAACGCGTCGTCACCAACGATGAGATCTGCGAGCACATCGACTCCTCCGACCAGTGGATCCGCGAGCGGACGGGCATCATCACCCGTCGCAAGGCGGCTACCGCGGAGACCGTGGTGGACATGGGGTCCGCTGCCGCGCTCGAGGCGCTGAAGGCTGCCGGGATCACCGCCCCGCAGGTCGACGTGGTCATCCTCGCCACGGTCACCCACCCCTACCAGACGCCCGGCGCTGCCCCGATGGTCGCCGACCGGATCGGGGCCACGCCTGCCGCTGCCTTCGACATCTCGGCCGCCTGCGCCGGCTACTGCCACGGGATCTCACTGGCCAACGACATGGTCCGGGGCGGCAGTGCCCGGTTCGTCCTGGTGATCGGCGTCGAGAAGCTGTCCGACTTCACCGATGCCACCGACCGGGGCTCGGCATTCATCTTCGGTGACGGCGCGGGTGCCGCGATCGTCGGTCCGTCCGACTTCCCCGGGATCAGCCCGACCGTGTGGGGTTCGGACGGCGCCAAGTGGGAGACCATCTCACAGCGCAACTCCTGGATCGAGATGCGTGACCACGGCGTCAACTGGCCGGCGATCACCATGCAGGGCCAGTCGGTATTCCGCTGGGCGGTCTACTCCATGGCACCGATCGCCCAGGCGGCCCTGGACCGGGCGGGCATCAAGGCCGACGACCTGGACGCCTTCATCCCGCACCAGGCGAACATGCGGATCATCGACGCGCTGGTCAAGCAGCTCAAGCTGCCCGAGCACATCGCCATCGCCCGCGACATCGCCGACACCGGCAACACCTCCGCGGCCTCCGTCCCGCTGGCCACCCAGCGGATGCTGGACTCGGGCGAGGCGCCGCACGGCGGCCTGGCTCTGCAGATCGCGTTCGGCGCCGGGCTGGTCTACGCCGCGCAGGTCGTCGTCCTTCCCTGAAATCCCCCCGTGACCCGGCGGGTAACTCGGGTCAGACAGCATGACCGGTAGGTCCCATTACGCACGACGACAACAAGGAGTTGCCCCATGGCGCAAAGCGAGAAAGAAATCCTCGACGGTCTTGCCGAGATCGTCAACGAAGAGACCGGTCTGGACACGGCCTCGGTCGAGCTCGACAAGTCCTTCACCGATGACCTCGACATCGACTCACTGTCGATGATGACGATCGTCGTCAACGCCGAGGAGAAGTTCGGCGTGCGCATCCCCGACGACGACGTCAAGAACCTGTCGACCGTGCGCGACGCCGTCTCGTACATCCACCAGGCGCAGGGCTGAGCCCAGCTGACCCGGCCCCCCGGGGACGTCGTCCCCGGGGGCACCAGCACCACGCGAGGAGCGTCCCCATGGCTGACCCCCACCACCGCCGCGTCGTCGTCACCGGCCTGGGTGCCACGACACCCCTCGGCGGGGACGTGCCCACCACCTGGCAGGCCGTGCTCGACGGCACCCCGGGTGCCACCCCGCTGACCCAGGACTGGGCCCAGCAGTACGAGCTGCCGGTGACCTTCGCCGCCCAGCTGGCGGTGCGCCCGATCGAGGTGCTCGCCAAGGTCGAGACCCGGCGCCTTGACCCCTCGGCGCAGTACGCGCTGATCGCGGCGCGCGAGGCGTGGGCCGACGCCGGCTCGCCCGAGGTCGACGGCGAGCGGCTGGGGGTCGTCGTCGCCTCCGGCATCGGCGGGGTCTGGACCCTGCTCGACCAGTACGACGTGCTCAAGGAGAAGGGGGCCCGCCGGGTGTTCCCGCTCACCGTGCCGATGCTGATGCCCAACGGCCCGGCCGCGGCGGTCAGCCTCGAGCTCGGGGCCAGGGCCGGCGTCCACACCCCGGTCAGCGCCTGCGCCTCGGGCGCCGAGGCGATCGGGTACGCCGCCGAGATGATCCGCTCCGGCCGCGCCGACATCGTCGTCGCCGGTGGCACCGAGGCCGCGATCCACGCGCTGCCGATCGCCGGGTTCGCCGCCATGCAGGCCCTGTCCACCCGCAACGACGACCCCGGCGCCGCCAGCCGGCCCTACGACACCTCCCGCGACGGGTTCGTCCTCGGCGAGGGCGCCGGCATCGTGGTGCTGGAGTCCGAGGAGCACGCGCGCTCGCGCGGGGTCCACGTGTACGGCGAGATCGCCGGCTGCGGCATCACCTCCGACGCCCACCACATCGCCGCGCCCGACCCGGTGGGGGCCGGGGCGGCCCGCGCCATGCTCGCCGCCCTCGCCGAGGCCGGCGGGTCGCCGTCCGACGTCGTGCACATCAACGCCCACGCCACCTCGACACCGGTCGGCGACGTCGCCGAGAGCGCCTCGATCGTCAAGGCCCTGGGCTCGGCGACCGACGGGGTCGCCGTCTCGGCGACCAAGTCGATGACCGGTCACCTGCTCGGCGCGGCCGGCGCCGTCGAGGCGATCTTCACCGTGCTCGCCCTGCACCACCGCCTGGCGCCGCCGACGATCAACCTCGCGGACCTGGACCCCGACGTCCACCTGGACGTCGTGATCGACAAGCCTCGCACCCTGGCGGACGGCGACCTGCTCGCGCTGAACAACTCGTTCGGCTTCGGCGGCCACAACGTGGCGCTGGCGATCAGGAGCGCCTCGTGACCACGACCACCGACCCGGGTGCGGCCGTCGAGGTCGACCCGCGCGACCCCGCCCTGCGCCTCGGGACGTTCTTCGACGAGGGCAGCGTCGAGCTGATCACCGCCCGCGACGACAGCGGCATGCTCGCGGCGGTCGGCACGGTCGACGGCACCCCCGCGGTCGCCTTCGCGAGCGACGCGACCATCCAGGGCGGTGCCATGGGCGAGGCCGGCTGCCTCGTCGTCCTCGCCGCCTACCAGCGGGCCCTGGCCGACGGCGTCCCCGTCGTGGGGTTGTGGCACTCCGGCGGCGCGCGGCTGCGCGAGGGCGTGGTGTCGCTGCACGCGGTCGGCGAGGTGTTCGCGATCATGACCCGCGCCTCGGGCCGCATCCCGCAGATCTCCGTGGTCATCGGCCCGGCCGCGGGCGGCGCGGCGTACGGCCCGGCGCTGACCGACATCGTGATCCTCGGCCCGGACGGGCGGGTGTTCGTCACCGGCCCGGACGTCGTGCGCTCGGTCACCGGTGAGAACGTCGACGCGCTGCGCCTCGGCGGCCCCGAGCCACACGGGCGGCGCTCAGGCGTCGTCCACGTCGTCACCCAGACGACCGACGAGGCCTACCAGCGGGCCCGGCTGCTCACCCACCTGCTCGGCGCCCAGGGCACGCTGGACGTCGACGCCGTCGCCGACCGGCCGCTGGAGGACCTGCTGCCCGAGTCGCGCAAGCGCGCCTACGACGTCCACCCGCTGGTGGCCGGCGTCCTGGACGAGGTGGGCACGACGGTCGAGCTGCACCCCAAGTGGGCACCGAACATCACCACGACGCTCGGGCGGTTCGGCGGGCGCACGGTCGGGGTCGTCGCCAACAACCCGCTGCGGCTCGGCGGCTGCCTGGACTCCAGCTCGGCCGAGAAGGCCGCGCGGTTCGTGCGGATGTGCGACGCGTTCGGCGTCCCCCTGATCGTGCTGGTCGACGTGCCGGGCTACCTGCCCGGCGTCGGCCAGGAGTGGGACGGCGTCGTGCGTCGCGGGGCCAAGCTGCTGCACGCGTTCGCCGAGGCCACGGTGCCCCGCGTCACGCTGGTCACCCGCAAGGCCTACGGCGGTGCCTACATCGCGATGAACGCGCGCTCGCTGGGCGCCACCCGCGTGCTGGCCTGGCCCGGTGCGCAGGTGGCCGTGATGGGCGCGGTGGCGGCGGTGCGGATCCTGCACCGACGGCGGCTGGCCGACGTCGCCGAGGATGCGCGGGCCCAGGTCGAGACCGAGCTCGCCGCCGAGCACGAGGTGCTGGCCGGCGGCCTGGCCCGCGCGGTCGAGATCGGCGTCATCGACGAGGTGGTCGAGCCCGAGCGCACCCGCAGCACCCTCGCCCGGGCGATCGTCGACGCCCCGCAGGTGCGCGGTCGGCACGGCAACATCCCGCTCTGAGGACCTGCCCGGCCGACCCCTTGACCTGGAGTCGGGCACCGGCGTAACGTCAGCGATGGAACGGAACCGTTCCGTTTCATCCAGGTGACGGGCAGGTGAGCAACCGGTGAACCAGGCGACGAGCACCGAGCCCAGCAGCAGGCCGCGGATCACCGGGGCGCGCGAGGACGCGATCTTCGACGCCACCCTCACCCTGCTGCGCGAGGTCGGCTACGACCGGCTGACGATGGACGCCGTCGCCGCGGCCGCCAAGGCGGGCAAGGCGTCGCTGTACCGGCGGTGGCGCACCAAGGGCGAGCTGGTCGTCGACGCCCTGACCCGATGCGAGCCGGTGACCGCCCTGGACTCCGGGTCGATCCGCGACGACCTCGTGGGCATGGCGTGCACCAGCGGCGGCACGGTCGACCAGAACCAGGTCGGGGTGATGGCCAGCCTGATGACCGCGATGCACCACGACGACGAGCTGCGGACGGCGTTCGAGCAGCGCTTCCTCGAGCCGCGCCTGGCCGCGGCGCGGGCGGCGTTCACCCGCGGCAAGGTCCGCGGCGAGATCCACCCGGACGCCGACATCGAGCTGCTCGTCGACATCCTGCCCAGCATGATCATGCACCGGCTGCTCCTGCGCGGACAGCACCCCACCCCCGAGCTCGTCGCGCGGATCGTCGACCAGGTCGTCCTGCCCGCGGGACGTCGGCTGTCGGTGCCCTGCGCGACGCTGTCCTGACCCGCCCCAGCCAGCCCCTGCCCCTGCCCCACGTTCCCGTCCTGCCCCAGCCCCGGCACGCAGCGCCGCGTGACCCCCCGCCGCACCACGAGAGGTACCGGATGTCCCAGACCACGCAGGACGAGTCGACCGCCACGCCGGGGTCCACGCCGTCCACCGAGCACGGCCACTCCCACCTCGGGCTCGCGCTGGCCCTGATCAGCGCCGCGCAGCTGATGGTCGTGCTCGACGGCACCATCGTCAACATCGCACTGCCGCACATCCAGACCGACCTGCGGTTCACCCCGGCCAACCTCTCGTGGGTGGTCAACGCCTACACGCTGGCCTTCGGCGGCCTGCTGCTGCTCGGTGGCCGCGCCGGTGACCTGCTGGGTCGCCGCAAGGTGTTCATGACCGGCGTCGGGGTCTTCGCGCTCGCCTCGCTGATCGGCGGCCTGGCCCAGACCGAGGGCATGCTGCTCGGCGCCCGGGTGCTGCAGGGCGTCGGCGCCGCGATCGCCTCGCCGACCGCGCTGTCGCTGATCACCACCACCTTCCCCGCCGGCCCCGCGCGCAACCGGGCGTTCGGCGTCTACGCCGCGATGTCCGGTGCCGGTGCGGCCATCGGCCTGCTGCTCGGCGGCGTGCTGACCGAGTCGTCGTGGCGCTGGACGTTCTTCGTCAACGTGCCCATCGGCATCCTCGTGCTCGTGGCGGCACCCCGGGTCCTCGGCGAGTCCGACCGCGAGAGCGGCGGGTTCGACATCCCGGGCGCCCTGACGGCCACCGCCGGTCTGGTGTCGCTGGTGTACGGCCTGACCCACGCGGCGTCCACGTCGTGGGGCAACGGCGTCACCGTCGCGACGATCGCGGCCGGTCTGGTGCTGATCGGGCTGTTCCTGGTGATCGAGTCGCGGTCGACGCACGCGCTGATGCCGTTCCGGGTGCTGGCCAGCCGCACCCGCGCCGTCAGCTTCATCTCGATGCTCGTCGTCGGCGCGGGCATGTTCGCGATGTTCTACTTCCTGGGCCTGTACATCCAGCAGGTGCTCGGCTACAGCCCGGTCAAGTCCGGCTTCGCGTTCCTGCCGTTCAGCGTCGGCATCGTCGTGGCCGCTCAGACCGCCTCGGCCCTGATCACCCGGGTCGACCCGCGATGGATCAGCGGGTTCGGCGGCCTGCTCGGCGCCACGGGCATGTACGGCTTCTCACGGCTGCAGGTCGACTCGACCTACCTCGGCGGCCTGTTGCCGTGGATGATCCTGCTGTCGGTGGGCCTGGGTCTGGTCTTCGTCCCGCTCACCTTGACCGCCGTCAGGGGCGTGGCGCGCGAGGACTCCGGCGTCGGCTCGGCGGTGCTCAACACCATGCAGCAGGTCGGCGGCTCGATCGGGCTCGCCGTGCTGAGCACCGTTTCGGTCTCGGCGCTGAAGGACAAGACCGCCGAGCTGATGTCCGCGCCGGGCGCCGACCTCAGCGCCGCGGCCAGGCAGCAGATCGCGCTGGTGGCCCAGACCCACGGCGCCACCCGGGCGTTCCTGGTCGGCGGTGCCATGGTGCTGTCCGCCGCCGTCATCATCGTCGTCGGGCTCGACGTCAAGCACGAGGACCTCGGCAGCGACGAGCCGGCCCCGGCGCACGCCGGCTGAGACCGATCTGGGCACAGCGTCCCCGTGGTGTGCGCCCGTCGGCCGGGTGGGTCCCCGCTCAGCCGACGCGGTGCAGCCAGCGGACGGGGGCGCCGTCCCCGGCGCACCGGAACGCCTCGAGCTCGTCGTCCCAGGCGCGTCCGAGCACCCGGTCGAGCCGGTCGCTGAGGGCGGTCGCGTCACCGGCGGCCGCGTCGATCGCGGCCCGCAGCCGGTCCTCACCGATCAGCACGTCACCGTGGACGCCGACGACCGCGTGGTGGATGCCGAGGTCCGGGGTGTGGCTCCAGCGGGCCCCGTCGGCCGCGCTGCTCGGCTCCTCGGTCACCTCGAAGCGCAACCGTCCCCAGCCGCGCAGCGCCGAGGCCATCCGGGCGCCGCTTCCGGCGGGCCCGACCCACGACACCTCCGTGCGCCAGCTGCCCGCCTCGGCCGGCTGCGCCGTCCACTGCAGGTTGGGCCGGGCGTCGAGCACCCCGCCCACGGCCCACTCGATGTGCGGGCACACGGCAGAGGGCGCGGAGTGCACGAACAGCACACCGCGCGTCATCGGGGCCGTGGCGGCACCCGTCGTCGTACCAGACATCACCGGCTCCTCCGGATCGAGGGACGTCTTCCCCAACGACCTCGTCCGGTGCGGTGTGCTCTGCGGGGCACAGTCTGCCCCACCACCCCCGTCCGCACCAGTCCCCGGACGGCCCAACAACGCCCGGGTGGGGACTGAAGGTCGGCGTCGGGCCTGCCGATGGACGGTCAGGACACGACAGGTGCCCGGCGACGCAAGGGGTGTGACGTG
Organism: Actinomycetales bacterium; assembly: GCA_038322575.1. GTDB lineage: Bacteria > Actinomycetota > Actinomycetes > Actinomycetales > Angustibacteraceae > JACMOY01. The sequence continues at coordinate 66,704 of JBBQGB010000003.1, read as the reverse complement.
GAGAACGCTGAGCTGCTGATGGCGGAGGCCTACGACGAGGGTGTCGTCTCCGAGGTCATCCGACCCGCGGCGATCGTGCCCGAGGAGGCAGCGCGCGCGATCCTCGTCGAGCTGGCCCTGCGTGACGTCCAGAACGGTGGGGTCTGGCAGTCCGAGCCGCAGCTGTGGAGCCTGTACGACCGACCGTGGCACGGCTACGACAACCCCGCCGGGGCCGAGCTGGTCGGCACCATCCAGGTCGCCTACGGCACCCCGACCAAGTACGAGATCACCATCTACCGGGTCACCGTCACCCGCTTCGGGACGGTCGCCGGCTTCACCGTCGGCACCCTCACCGACGCCGCCCTGATGTACGGCGGTCTCACCCTGGCCGAGTGCCCGCGAGCCACCCTGAACGCCCCGCCCAAGCCCTTCAACTACTGACTGGGCGGGGCGTCTGCTCAGGCTCGCCGCGGCGTGACCGTGCGGGTGTGGACGTCGGCGCCACCGACCCCGCCCCGAGCGCCCGAGGTGTAGATCGCGGTCACGACCAGCTCGTGGTCGCTCACCAGGTCGAGCACCCCCAGCGTCGCCGTCGTGTGCACGATGCCGACCGCCTCCTCCAGCGCGCAGCAGTCGTCCATGGTCGCCTGCCCCGGCGCCAGCTCGATCCGGGCGAACGGCTTGGCGTCCACCGTCGAGGGCTCACGCCCCACGGGCTTGCCGTTGAGCAGCAACGGGGCGAACCGCTTCTCGATCTGCGCGGTGCACGGGCCGGGGTTGTAGATCGACACCGCGGTGGCGTACCGCCCGTCGACGACGGTCGTGCACTCCCCCTCGCCGTCCCCGGCGCCGTCCTCGCCTCCCTTGCCCTGCGCGCCGCACAGCACCTCGACGACGTGGTGCAGCCGGCAGGCGGGCACCGTGATGCGCACCTGCTTGCTGGCCACGACGACGCCGTCGGCCACGACGTCGATGGTCCCGGTGAACACGGCGTCCTCGTCCGCGCACTCGACCACCCCGTCCCAGACCACGTCGAAGGCCAGCACGTGGCCGGTGTCACCGGCCAGCGGTCCGTAGCCGGTGGGGGGTGTGATCGCGGTGACGAAGGGCGTGATGGCCCCAGTGGCCACCAGGTGGACGTTGGCGGTGGCCTGCACGGCGGCGGCGATCAGCGCCGACAGGGTGGTGACGATGGTCGTCGCGTCGACACCGGTCGTCAGCGTGCCACCGGTCGCCGCGCTGATCCGGGTCGCCTGCCCGGGACTTCCTGCGACGGCGCACGCGCCGTAGTCCGTGGAGGTGGCCGCCGGGTCGTCGTCCAGCCCGGCGGGGTAGCCGGTCGTGGTGCTGACCGCGACGACCGTGACTGGGCTCGCGAGCAGCGCGGCGGTCGTCGTGGTCTCGGTGACGTCGCTCGCGGCGGCCGAGATGGCCGCGCAGACGGGGTCGTGGCCCGGTGCGTCGCCGAACCACACGACGATGCGCTTGGCGTCCGCCCGCCAGCCGATGCCGGGGTCGCTCGCGACCTGCTGCAGCGCCCAGAGCTGGCCCTCGGGACCGTCGCCGCCCTCGGCCGCCGTCCAGACGTCGATCGCGGCCTGGACGTCGGCGAGCACCGCCGTGGGGGCCTGCTGGTGCTGGAAGGCATAGGAGTTCACCGCAGGCACGGGGAAGTCGCGGTAGTTGCCGACCCCGTAGGCGACGTCGAAGCCGGCCAGCGCGGGGTTGCCGACGATGGCAGCGGCGCCGGCCTTGACCGCCTCGAGCACCGACGACATGCTCCCCGTCGTGTCGGCGAGCAGGTAGACGTCGGCCTTGGGCCGGATGCCGGTCGGGGGGACGGTGACGGTGATGCGCTCGTCCAGGTGCGCGCACTCGGCCAGCACCAGGTCGTTGACGCTCGGGTCGATCGTCACGGGCGCCCGATCGGGGGCCGGGACGTCGACGCCGCCGACGCTCGGCGCGAACAGCCGCCGGCCGGTCCGGGCCTCGAGCGCGCTGAGGTCGACCTCGGAGCCCGCGGCGTCGAGCACCACGCTGGCCGCCGTGTTCGGCTCCCCGACGAGCACCGCGTGGACGCGCCGGATGATGCTCCCCTCGGGCGTGGTCACGGACTGCTCGGCGACGACGCGAAGGTCGTCGGAGCCGAGCCGGGTGGCGAGCAACCGACGCGTCGCGTCGGTCCCCACCGGCTTCCTCGGTGTTGCGGGCATGACAGTGCCTCCCACTGATGCGCTCGATCGGCCACCGCCCGGGTCGGGCTCCGCGGCCTCGTCGACCGGACCGGCCGACACCCAGGAGGAGGGCGTGGCGCATGGATTGATACGCCGAGGGCACGGCCTCAGTAGCCGGTGCCACCTCCACCGGAGCCGCCCGACGGGCAGCCGGCGAGCAACCACGCGGCCAGCACCGCCGTCACGACCCACCGCACCCTGGACGCGAACGACGACATGTCGGCTCCTCGCTCGGCCGTGACACGGCCGCCTACCTGCTGAGCGGACCAGGCCGGTCCCCGCACCTACAGTGCTCCTGTGCCCAGCGATCTCGCACTGAAGACGATGAACCTCGTGCACCGCGCCGTCCTGGCGGTGACCGGCAACCGCGTGGGGGCCAGCTTCGGTGGGATGCCGTCGCTCGAGCTGACGACGACCGGCCGCAAGAGCGGCCAGGCTCGATCGGTGATGCTCACCTCCCCACTGCGTGAGGGCGAGGCGTACGTCGTCGTGGCCAGCCGCGGCGGCGACGACACCCACCCCGCCTGGTACCTCAACCTGCAGGCGAACCCCGAGGTCCAGGTGCGCGTCGTCGGCCAGGCCCGGCGCCAGATGCGCGCCCGGGTGGCGACGCCGCAGGAGCGGGCCCGGATGTGGCCGCTGATCACGGGCCGGTACGCAAACTACGCCGGCTACCAGAAGCGCACAACGCGCGAGATCCCCCTGGTGCTGCTCGAACCCTGAGCGGGAACGACGCGCGACCGTGGCGCAGGTGGGGCTCGAACCCATGCCCGACGGATGATGAGCACCAATCCTGCAACCACCTGACCTACGCCTGCGTCCCACATCGGGGGCTGACCTGGACAGATGCGAGCGGTCTTCTGTCGCCATCCGACACTGCGGCGTCGTGTGCCCCGGCAGAGCCCCGAGATGCCGAAATGAGGCCAGTCGCTCGACAACGTGGTCTCGTCGCCTTGACACAAACCTGGATCAGGGCCTGGCGCCCGGGCGACGCATCAGGGGCTGCTCAAGGCGTTCACCAAGAATGTGCTCGAGACCGCGTTGAACGAGGAGATGACCGATCACCTGGGGCACGAGAAGAACCGGGTGCCACCAGGCCGGGACTCGACCAAGGTCCGGAACGGGACCCGACCCAAGACGGTGCTGACCGGGGCCAGCGGTCCGGTCGAGCTCGAGGTCCCTCGCGACCGGGACGGGGCCTTCGAACCGGTGATCGTCACGAAGCGGCAGCGCCGTCTGGGTGAGGTCGACGAGATCGTCCTGTCGCTGTGTGCCCGGGGGCTGACGGCCGGGGAGATCAGCGCGCACTTCGCCCAGATCTACGGCGCGTCGGTGTCCAAGGAGACGGTCAGCCGGATCACCGACAAGGTCATCGAGGAGATGACGACCTGGCAGACCAGGCCGCTGAGGGAGGTCTACGCGGCGATCTTCATCGACGCGATCATCGTGAAGGTCCGTGACGGTCAGGTCGCCAACCGGCCGGTCTACGCGGCGATCGGGGTCAACCAAAGCCTGGGCAGTCCCCCCCCCCTGGACTCGTAGGAAGGGGGCGTGAAACGCGATCCTTCTCTTCAGACAGCTGCTCCGGCTCGGCCGTTCCTGCGGAGGAGAGTCACGATGCGGACTCCATCGTGACTTCGCAGCAGGGTCACGCCGTCGGGTAGTCATCCGCTGCCGAGGTCAGCAGTCGCCGGGGCGAGCAGTCTTGGGCCCGACGAGACACAGCGGTGGCGGCAACGGCATGCCTCTCACCGGGGCAGGCCCAGCTGTCTCACACGAAGGCTCACCGAGTCGATCTGTGCATGACTACCCCCGGAAGGGGTCAGACACCGGTCGACGTCCACCGCGATCCACATCTCGGCGTGTTGGCCGGCCGCCAGGCGGACGCCTTGCGTGGCGTGGCGTGGCGGCTCTCGTCGGTCACCGGCGCCATCTCGTCCATCGCCACGAACGACAGGTCGTACCACTGGGCCAGCCGACCGTAAGCCTGTCCGGCGGGCTGCGAACCGCCAGCGGTCGTATCGCTGGTCAGCGCAGGCGCAGCACCACTTCGCTTCCCGTGGGGGTCGGGGTCAGGGTGCCCGTGCCACGTGAGACGGCGTAGCGGCCGGTGCCGCCGGTGACCACCAGCGTGACCGTCGAGTTCGCCAGGTCGGTCAGACCGCGCGTGGTCAGGATGCCGTCGTCCAGCACCATGTCGACCTCGCATTGGCGTACGCCGGCACCGAGCGTGCTGGTGACCACGCACGACGCGTCGGTGGTGCCTTCCCCACCGGTGACGACGTGGCTGTGGACGTAGAAGGCGCCGCCCACGGCCTGCTTAGGAGGCGGCCCCCCGACCAGGACGATGCTGTCCAGGACGTTGGTGAGCTGCAGCGTCCGGCTGTAGTGGGCGGACGCGCTGTCGTCGCTGGTCATGCCGGCGGCGGCCACCGCGGCGAGCGCGGCGGCGGAGACGGCGGCGATGCGCCGTCGGGAGATGCGGATGGCGTTCATGAGGACCTCTTCAGGCTCGACGGTTGCTGTCAGCGCTCAGCCTCTTCCGCGGCCACACCGTCGCGCTTCCGTGGAACCCGCCATCATGAGCGCGTGCTCGTGGCACGTGACTCGGAGCAGGCCCAGGTGCGGGCGATGCTCGAGCGCGCCCGCAGCCGTTGCGCCTGCGTGCTCGAGGTGGTGGGTGAGCCGGGCATCGGCAAGAGCGCCCTCATGGCGCGGGCTCGGCAGCTGGCGTCCGGCTTCGACGTGGTCGAGCTCGTCGGGCTGCCCGCGGAGCGCACGACCCCATACGCCGGCCTCGCCGACTTGGTGCGTCAGGTCGGGGCCCCGCCCGCCGTCGTCCTGCGTCGCGCCATCGGCGTCGATGCCCCGGATGGGGGTGCGGTGACCGAGCTGGCCGTCGGCATCGCCCTCGTCGACCTGCTGGCGAGGAGCGAGGGTCCACCGCTGCTGCTGTGCGTCGACGACGCGCAGTGGCTCGACCCGGAGACCCGACGCCCGCTGGCCTTCGCGCTGCGCCGACTTGGCGGCGAGCCCGTCGCTGCTCTGGTCGCCACGCGGGACGACGCGCCTGCGTTGCTCGATCCCGACCACCGGCTGCACCTGCGTGGCCTGTCCGCCCCCGAGGTGCGAACGCTCGTGCGCGCCGCCCAGCTCGACTTGTCGGGCGAGGTCTGCGACGCGCTCGCAGCCGCGACGCGCGGCAACCCGCTGGCGGTGCTCGAGAGTGCGCGCGGGCTCAGCGACCAGCAGCGGTCCGGCGCCGAGCCGCTGCCGGCCGCCACGGCCGTGCCCGAGCGGCTGCGGGACGGGTTCGCGGCCCGGCTGCAGCTGCTTCCGGTGACCTGCCAGCGGCTGCTGCTGCTGGCGGCAGTCGAGGGGCGCGGGGACGTCGTGGTCGTGGGCGCTGCAGCGAGCGCCCAGGGCGTGGCGCTCGCGAGCGTCGCGGCCGCGGAGGAGGCCGGCCTCGTGACGGTCACCGGTCAGCGCATCACCTTCGCGCACCCGCTGATCGCGGCGACGGTGCAGGCGGTCTCCCCACCCGCAGCAGTCCGGGCCGCTCACGCCGCGCTCGCCGAGGCGCACCTGGCGACGGGCGACGGCGACCGCGCCCTGCTGCACGCCGGTGCTGCGGCCCTCGGCCCCGACCTCGCGCTGGCCCGGCGCTTCGTGTCAGCGGCCGAGCGCGACGCGGCGCGCGGGGCGCACGCCGCCGCAGCCAGCAAGCTGGAGCGCGGTGCCGCCGTCAGTCCCGACCTGGCGATGCGTGCGCGGCTGCTGGCACAGTCAGCGGAGGCGGCTCTCGCGGCGGGGGCGGTCGACCGTGCCGACGCGTTCGCCACCGCTGCGGCCGGCCTGCCGCTGAGCCCGCCGTGGTCGGCCGGCGCCGACGCGGTGCGCGGACGGGTCGCCGCGCTTCGCGGGCGGTTCGCCGAGGCCGTGCCGCTGCTGCTGCGCGCCGCCGAGGCGCTCGATGGCCGCAGGTCCGCGACGCTGGTCGAGGCCGCCGTCGCGGCCGCGCTCGAGGCGGGCGACGCCCGGCTGGCGGTGGACGCCGCCGAGCGCGCGCAGCGGTTGCCCACCGCAGCGACCGACCCGGTGCTCCGGCTCCTGGTGGCCCGGGTCGAGTCGTTGCTCGCGTCGCAGACCGGGCAGCTGGGGGCTGCCGTCGACCTGGTCGCCGGTCCCATCAACGCACTCGCCGGCGGGGAGGCACTGGGCCGCGACCCGTCGGCGTGGATGGCCTACGGCTCGGCGCTGCTCGACATCGGCGACATCGCCACCGGACGCGACGCCTACGCGACCGCGGCCGGCATCTCGCGCGGCGAGGGCGACCACGTGGGCACCGCCGAGGCACTGTCCGACCAGGCCTTCAGCGAGCACGCTCTCGGCCGCTGGAACAGCGCCTACGCCGTGGGGACGGCTGCCCTGACCCTGCTGGACGCCGACGCGGCGCCGTACGCGGTGGCACAGCTGCAGCACGTGCTGGCCGACATCGACGCCGCCCGGGGCCGCTCCGACTCGTGCCTGCGCCGCTGCGCGCAGGTGCGGACACTCGGGCAGTCGCTCGGCCTCCTGCAGCTCGAGGTCTGGGCCGAGCGCCGCGAGGGCGCCCTGCACCTGGCGACGCATGCGCTCGAAGACGCCGTCCGGCACCTCCAACGAGCGCGCTCGCTCCTGCAGCGCATGCCGGTGCACCATCCGATCCTGTCGCCGGTACCCGACCTCGCGGAGGCCCTCGTGCGGCTGGGACGCACGGATGACGCAGCGGCGCTGGTGCCGGAGTTCGCCATCCTCCTCGGAGACCACGCGCCCGGGCCGCCCCGGGCGCGACTGCTGCGCACACGGGCCCTTGTCGCCGGCCGCGACGAGCACGCACCCCTCTTCGAGGCGTCGATCGCCCTGGACGACGGCGCCGACATGCGCTTCTTCCAGGCCCGCACGAGGCTCTGCTACGGCGAGCGGCTCCGCCGCGACCGCCATCAGGTGCAGGCGCGCGCACAGCTCCAAGCCGCCCTCGCGGTGTTCGAGGACGTCGACGCCCGGCCGTGGGCCGAGCGCACCCGGGGCGAGCTCGCCGCCACCGGCGTCCAGTCACGCGTTGCAGGCGTCGGCGGTGTCGCCGATCTGACCCCGCGCGAGCTGCAGATCGCGCTCGCCGTCGCCGAGGGCCGTCGCAACAAGGAGATCGCCGGTGCCCTGTTCATGTCGGGGCGCACGGTCGAGTTCCACCTGACGCGGGTCTTCACCAAGCTCGGTGTGCGCTCGCGCGGGGAGCTCTCAGCCCGGCTGGCGACCCGGACGCCGGCACCGCCGCCAGATGAGGCGTGAAGCGCAACGGCCCCCCTCCGGACCTGAGAGGTCCGAGGTCCACCCCCGACCGTGATGCTGATCATCACATCGGCAGTGGTGAGCGTCCGGCGCGCAACACGGCCTTCACGGGCTCACTCGTGGCGTAGCCGATCGTCGGCCGAACTTCGATGCGTCAATCCGCCGCGACATCGGCCGTGCCCCTTCCACCGCGTGATGGCGTGGCCACAGCTGCGGCACTCGGCCGCCGGTAGCCTCCGCCCATCGGCGAGCCACCCCTGTTGGCAGGGCGAACTGCGTTGGTCACCGGAGTGCGCCGGCGAAGGGGGATCGGATTCGCCGTGGCCTCTCGGTTTGCCGCGATGGGCGCTGGCCTGGTCATCCATCGTCATTCCCGCACAGCACGACGGACGCCCGGGTGGCCGCGTCATCTCGATGACGTCCGGGCAGCACCTGGGACTGCTGAACACCATCAACCCCGGACCGGTCAACACCGGCTACCTCGACGACGCCCCACAGCAGTTCCTGGACGCGTTCGCCGGCGGCCGGGCCGGGCAGCCCGACGACCCAGCCCGGCTCATCGCCTGGCTCGTCACCGACGACGGTGAATGGGTCGTCGGCCAGGTCCTGAACAGCGAGGGCGGATTCTGCCGCTGAGACGCACACGTCCCGCCCTGACCGGTCAGCGCGGCGAGCTACCTGCGGGTGCCAACCACGCAGGCCAGGTCTGCGGCAAGGCGAAGCTCAGCCGCGCGCAGCATCGGATGCTCGAGCCAGTGCATCCGGGCCTCGTCCACAGTGCCGCCCTCGTAGACCGGCGGCCACTGCGCGCATGGTTCGAAGTCATCCACGACCAGCGTCCCGCCTGGCACCAGCATCTGACCCGGGTCCGCGACCCCGCCACCGGGTGACGGAGGTCGCTGCCATGGCAGCGATGTCCGTCCATTCGTAGACGGTCTCAGGCAGCAGGTAACCCTCCTCGTCGAAGGTCCGCTGACCGATCTCGTGTCCGCCCATCGCCTCATAGAAGCCCCGAGCCGGGAGATTGGCGGTCAGGACGCCGATCTGGAGCTTCGTGAAACCCAGCGAGACGAGGTCGTTGCCTGCCGCCATGATGAGCGAGCGACCGATGCCTTGACCTTGCCGATCAGCACGTACGTAGAGCGAGCCGATTTCGGCGACCGAGCCCAGGGCGTCGTCCCCCGCTTGCGTCCCAAATACCAACGCGATGAATTCGTCCGCATCGTCTTCAGCGACCAGCAGGACGTCGCGCCGGTGGCGGCCCTGAGCTCGCTCGGCAATGGCGCGTGCCCACGCTTGTGCTGAGACGTCCGGTGTCCACTCGTTCACACGCTTGTGCCATGCAGCGTCGGGCATCTGGCCGCGGTGTGCCGTGAGCCAGGCCTCGACCATGACCCGACCCATGGCGGGAGCGTCGTCAGGTACGGCGTCCCGGACCTTCATCTGCCGCTCCTGTCCCACGTTGCCCGAGGCTAACCGCGCAAGCCCCCCGGCGACGAGCGCATTGCCTCGAGCAAGCATCGCCTCCCACGGCCTCAGGGCAACCGCACTCACATGTCGCCGATGCTCGGTGACCATGAATCGTGTGAATGATGTCCAGGCCCGCACCCCCACCTCAACGAGCGGTCACGTCGTACCGACTGAGATTCGGCTGGCGAGTCTGGTCAGCGCGCAGTCCTGGAGTGCTACCACTTGAATCTACGTGCAGCCGCCGCGTCGATGCGGTCGCCCTTGTCGACGACGTGGGCGACTTGAGCGGCGAGGCGGTCTGACTCGGAGAGTAGGTTGCCCGCGGTCTCACGGTCCTTCGATTCGGCTGCCAGCCGAGCCAGCGCGTCGAGCGCGAAGACCTGCACCTCCCGGTTGCCTGTGGCCCGCGCCTCGTCCAGCACCGACCGCAAAGCGCCGTCGTCGTCACGTTCTGCGGCGAGCACGCAGTCGGTGAGCAGCGCGAAGTCGCCGCCGCCGGCGGACTGGTACCACCGCTGGTTCTCCTCGAGCAGCGCAACCGCTTCCGTGCCCTGGCCGGCACCGCGCAGGAGCCGAGCCAGGTTCAGCCGGGCGGTGGCGGTCAGGCGCCCGTCCCCGACGGACGTGGCGTCCCGGATTGCCTGCTCGTAGGAGGCGACCGCAGCCGGGTCGCCGAGCCGCTGCTGGACCCGCCCCAGGCTGGCGAGGTGCAGCGCGGCCTGGCCGAGGAACCCCAGGGTTGCGGACGCGTCGGCAGCTCGGGCGAGCGCGCGGGTCGCTTCGTCATACCGGTGCTCGGCCTGGGCTATCCCACCGAGCATCGCCTCGGCGTGCGCCATCCCCCACGAGTCACCGATCGGACCGAGCAGCCCGACCGCCTCGGTGCCGTCTCGGGTGGCGGCCGCCGTGTTGCCCAGCATGAGGTGGCCGTACGCCGACAGCAGCAGGCTTGCGGCAGTTCGCCACGGCAGCTCGCCACGGCAGCTGGAGCGGCCGGTACGCAGCCAGGCTGGCCGCCGCACGGTCCAGGACCACGTGGGGCTGACCCTGCTGGATGGCGAGAAAAGCGCGGTGGCGATCGACGTCGGCGACGAGGACGGTGTCGTCCAGCCCCACGGCCAGCTCGGCGGCACCGTCGAGGTCCGCCTGGGCCAGGGCGAGGTTGCCGGCCGAGGCCTCGAGCCAGCCGGCCAGGAGGAGGGCGGTCGCCCGCTCGCGGGGCGGAGCCTCGGGCGTCAGCGCCTGACGGACGCGGGTGGCACCGGCAGGTCCGTGGCCGAGCAGGACCCAGGTCCAGCCGAGGCCATTCGCGATGCGCAGGCCCACACCGGGGTCGTGCACGGCGCACCAGGCCAGCGCGAGGTCGACATTGGCGCGTTCTACCCGGGCGATGGCCAGGCACTCGGGCTGACGGTTGCCCCGGACGTGCTCGTCGCACCAGGCCGCGGTATTGGCGTACCAGGCGGCGTGCGCGGCCGCGCCCGCAGCGGCGTCACCGGACTCCGCCAACCGTGCGGCTGCGAAGGCCTTGATGGAGTCGAGCAGGCGGTAGCGCGCCCCCCCGTCATCGGCGTTCTCGACGCTGACCAGGCTGCGGTCGACGAGCCGGCCGATCGTGTCGAGCACCGCTTCGCCGGGGACCCCGAGGGCCGTGAGCACGTGCTCGGTCGCGTCGAGTGACGCGTCGCCGGCGAAGCAGGAGAGCGCCCACAGTCCGCGCTGGTCGTCGGGGAACAGCAGCGCGTAGCTCCAGCCGATCGCCCCGGAGAGCGCGCGACGGCGCTCCTGCCGTTGGCTGGTCGGGTCCCGGAGGAGCACGAACCGGTCGTCGAGGCGGCGAGCGATGTCGCGGACCGACATCGACCGCACGCGCGAGGCGGCGAGCTCGACCGCCAGCGGCAACCCGTCGAGGGACCGGCACACCTCCTCGACCGCCGCCACGGTGTCGACGTCGAGCACGAGCTGGCGCCGCATCTCCCGGGCCCGGCGGGTGAACAGTGCCACGGACTGGTCCTGGGTCAGGGGTTCGAGCTGGTGGACGTGTTCGTCCTCCAGGCCCAGCGGCAGCTGGCTGGTCGCCAGCACGCGAAGCTGGGCCACCGAGTCCAGCAGCCCGCGGAAGAGGGCGGCTGCCGAGTTCACGACGTGCTCGCAGTTGTCCAGCAGCAGGACCGTGCCTGACCCGGAGAGCCGTTCGTGCAGCGCGAACTCTCCGCCGGTGACGTGCAGGGTCTCGGCCACGACCTGTGGGAGGTCCTCCGTCGTGTCGATCGCGTCAAGCCGCACCAGCCAGACGCCGCCCGCAGCCGTGAGCCCGCGCCCGACCTCGGTGGCGAGCCGGGTCTTGCCGACCCCGGCCGTACCGACCAGGGTGACCAGCCGGTGTCCGTCCATCGCGGCCACCAGGCCCGCGAGGTCGTCGTCGCGACCGACCAGCGGTGCCGACTGCGCCGGCAGGTTGCCGGGGACGATCACCACGGTCGGGGTGCTGGCCCGAAGGCTCGGACTCTGCTGGAGCACCAGCCGTTCCACTGAGCGCAGGGCGGGTCCGGGCTCGATGCCGAGCTCATCGACCAGGGCCGTTCGCACCCTCCCGTACGCCGCCAGCGCCTCCGCCTGTCTGCCGGCGCGGTAGAGCGCCGTGATGAGAGAGGTCCACAGCCCTTCACGAAGCGGGTGCTGCGCGACCAGGGACTCGAGGTCACCGACGATCTCGCTGCCGGCGCCGAGCTCGACCCGAGCAGCCATCGCGTCCTCGACCAGCCCCAGCCGGACCTCCTCCAGCCGGGTGCGGTGCGGCGCTGCCCAGTCACCCGCGTCGACGAGTACCTCGCCCCGGAACAGCGCCAGCCCCTTGCGCGACTTCTCCAGCGCTCCTGCCGCATCATCCCTGGCGCGGGCCTCGCCTACCTGAGCGGCGATTGCCACCACGCGGAGTGCGTCCACGGCCGTCGGGTCGATGGCCAGGGTGTAGCCGTCCCGGGTGCCGAGGACCAGGTCCCTGTCAGCCTGGCCATCAGCGCCGGCGCGAACCGCTGGTGGGGCAGGTGGGGCTCGAACCCACGACCGACGGATTATGAGTCCGCTGCTCTGACCGGCTGAGCTACTGCCCCGACGGGGCTCAGCCTATCGAGGTGATGGGCGCGAACCGGCGCCCGGAGACCGCATCCACGTCGACCCGGACGAAGATCGGCTTGGCGCCCGGCTGCCACGCGCCCAGCGGCATCTGGAAGCTCTCGACCACGTCGTACAGGGCGCTGACCCGGGTCGCCCGCCCCTTCAGCACCACGCTCCACGCCCGACCGGTCAGGTGGTCGACGCCATCGACCTCGAACGCGACCCGATGCCCGTCGGCCGCGCTCAGCTTGGTCCCGGCAGCGGTGCGGAAGACGACCGCGGCGTGGTCGACGAGGTGGTTGACCGGGAAGATCTCGGGCGCCCCGTCGACGACGACGGCCAGGCGCCCCACCGGGACGCTGCGCACCAGGTGCCAGCACTCGTGGTCCAGCAGCTGCTCGATCTCGGTGTTGGTCCCGGGCTGCACGGCTCACCTCGCTGCTGGACGTTATCGCCACCGTGCACCGCCCACCTCGGTCCGCGCCAGGGCCGAAAGACCCGGTCCTCGGACGGGACGCGTCGAACGAGGGGTGGGGGTCGCCGCTGGACTACCGGTCCGCGCCGATCACCAGGGCCGCGTGGCGCGCTGCCGCGACGGCGTCGGGGTTGCCGCGTCGATGGGACTCGGCGGCCACCTCGACGAACTTGATGACGTGCTCGTCGTCGTTGCGCGACACCAGGCCTGGCAGGTCGCCCGCCGCGTCGGCGAGGGGGTCGGCCGCTCCGCCGACCGGCTCCGATGACGCCCGACCGTGGATCGCGCCGATCGCACGAGTCACGGCCGCCGCCGTGTCGTACGACGCCGACCACAGGTGCGCCGGCAGCGACGGCAGCACGAGGGCGACGGCGCGGGGGGCGGTCGCGGTGTGCACCATCACCACCGGGCTGGCGGCGGCCCAGGTCGGGTACCGGCTCACGGCCGCGTCCGTGAGCTCGTCCAGGGCGCGAGGCACGTCCGTCGGACCGGCGACACGCGTTCCCAGGCCACCCGACCCCGCGGCGGGCGGGGGCAGCGGCTGCCAGCGGGCCGCCCAGTACCCCAGGGCCTGACCCAGCTCGTCCAACCGCGCCGTGGTGACCTCCGCTCGCAGCGCCCGGACGACGTGCCCGGTGCGGATCAGCCCGTGCGTCAACGACGCGAGGGCACCGGGCAGCAGCCGCGGCCACCACTGCACGAGCACCTGCTGCCACGGTTCCTCGTGCACCTGACGGGCGAACAGAGCCATCCAGTCGCCGAGCCGCGCCGGGTCACCGATTGCCGAGCGCCAGTCCTCGGGGGCGATCGGCCAGCTCGCACCCGGCATCGGCTCCAGCCGCCGCTCGTAGCTCACCACCCACCGGTGCACCTGGTCACCGTGCCCCAGACGCAGCAGGGCGTCCACCGCCATCGGGCCGTGGTTCGAGAGCCAGCCTTCGAACTCCGGTCCTTTCGCGTGCAACCGCTCGTACGCCTCGTCCAGCAGTCCCTCGTCCGTCGTCATCGCGAGAAGTCAACATGCTCAAGTGGACTTGAGGTCAAGGCCGTGAGGACGCAGGATGTGGACGTGCCCTCCCCCGACCTGCTCACCATCGGCGAGGTCGCCGCGCGGGCCGGCGTGTCCGTGCCGACGATCCGCTACTACGAGCAGCGGTCGCTGATCTCCTCGACCCGGACGTCGGGCAACCAGCGGCGGTACCCCCGGCACGTGCTGCGCCGTCTGGCGTTCATCGCAGCGGCGCAACGGGTCGGGCTCGACCTGGCGCAGATCAGCACCGCCCTGGCCACCCTGCCCGCCGACCGCGCCCCCACCCGGCGCGACTGGACCAGGCTGAGTGCGCCGTGGAGCGCGGCGGTGGCCGAGCGGATCGCGACCCTGCAGGCCTTGCAGACCTCGCTGGACGGCTGCATCGGGTGCGGATGCCTCTCGCTGCGACGCTGCGCGCTGTTCAACCCCGACGACGAGGCCGCCACCGAGGGCCCTGGCTCCCGGTGGCTGCGGCAGTCCCTGCCCTAACCTGGCGGCATGAACGGCGCGCACGCCCTGGTCCGCACCCTCGTCGACGCCGGGGTCGACGTCTGCTTCGCCAACCCGGGCACGTCCGAGATGCACTTCGTCGCAGCCTTGGACGACGTGCCCGCCATGCGCGCCGTCCTGACGCTGTTCGAGGGGGTCGCCACCGGCGCCGCCGACGGGTACGGGCGGATGTCCGGCCGCCCTGCAGCGACCCTGCTGCACCTCGGGCCGGGCCTGGCCAACGGCATCGCCAACCTGCACAACGCCCGCCGGGCGCGCACCCCGCTGGTCAACGTCGTGGGCGACCACGCCACGCACCACAAGCGGCTGGACGCCCCGCTGGAGTCCGACATCGACGCGCTGGCGTCCGCGGTCTCCGGCTGGTTCCGACGGTCGCTGACGACGAGCCACCTGGCCGCCGACGCCGTCGACGCCGTGGTCGCCGCCGCCTCGGCGCCCGGGTGCGTCGCCACCCTCGTGCTTCCGGCCGACGTGTCGTGGGGCGAGGGCGGCCGAACGGCCGCGCCGCGCCGGCCACGGGTCGCGGCGCCGGTGCGGGCGGACGTCGTCGCCGAGGCCGCCGCGTCCCTGACCAGCGAGGGGCCCAGCGTGCTGTTCCTCGGCGGTGACGCCCTGACCGAGCGCGGTCTGCTGGCGGCGGCCCGGGTGGCGGCGGCAACGGGGGCGCGGCTGCTCTGCGAGACGTTCCCGGCTCGACTCCCGCGCGGCGCGGGTCTGCCGTTCGTCCGTCCCCTGCCCTACCCCCCCGAGCCCGCCCTGGCCGAGCTCGCCGACGTCCGCCGCCTCGTGCTGGCCGGCGCCCGCGAACCGGTCGCGTTCTTCGCCTACCCCGGCCTGCCCGGCGACTTCGTCCCGGCGGGCTGCGCGGTGCAGCTGCTCGCCGAGCCGGGCCAGGACGCCACCGAGGCGCTGTGCGCCCTCGCCGAGGCCGTGGGCGGTGACGCGGTACCCGAGGTGAGCGGGGACCGTCGCCCCGACCTGCCGACCGGGCCGCTGACCACGCGCGCCCTCGCCGAGGCGGTCGGCGCGCTGCTTCCCGCGGGCGCGATCGTCGTGGACGAGGCGCTGACGTCGGGGGTGCACCTGGCGGCGGCGACGGCGGGCTGTCCCCGCCACGACTGGCTCACGCTGACCGGCGGCGCGATCGGGCAGGGCCTGCCGGTGGCGACCGGCGCCGCCGTCGCCTGCCCGGACCGGCCGGTGGTCGCGATCCAGGCCGACGGCAGCGCGATGTACACGATCACCGCGCTGTGGACCCAGGCGCGCGAGCAGCTCGACGTCACCACCGTCATCTGCGACAACGGCGCGTACGCCATCCTGGACGGCGAGCTGCAGCGGGTGGGTGCCGCCAGCGACGGCGTGCGCGCGCGGCGGCTGCTCGACCTGACCGAGCCCGCCCTGGACTTCGTCGCGCTCGCCACCGGCCTCGGGGTCCCCGCCCGGCGGGCGACCAGCGCCGACGAGCTCGTCGAGCACCTGCGCTGGGCGCTGGCCGAACCGGGGCCGCACCTGGTCGACGCCGTCCTGCAGGCGGGACCGCGATGACGACGCTCGGCGCCATCTTCCCGCCCGACCTGCCCCCCGAGCGGCTGCGGTCGGCGGCGGTCGCCGCCGACCGCTCCGGTCTCGAGCAGCTGTGGCTGTGGGAGGACTGCTTCAAGGAGAGCGGGATCGCCACTGCCGCAGCGGTTCTGGCCTGGACCGAGCACCTCACTGTCGGCATCGGCCTGCTCCCAGTCCCGCTGCGCAACGTCGCGCTGACGGCGATGGAGATCGCGACGCTGGAGCGGTTGTTCCCCGGCCGGCTGGTGCCCGGTGTGGGCCACGGGGTCGCCGAGTGGATGCAGCAGGTCGGCGCCGCGCCCCAGTCGCTGATGACGCTGCTGCGCGAGTACACGACGGCGCTGCGGGCCCTGCTGCACGGCGAGAGCGTGACCACCGACGGTCGGTACGTCCGGCTCGCCGACGTCGCCCTGGACTGGCCGCCCGCTGCTGCCCCGCCGCTGCTGGTGGGAGCCGTGCGCGAGCGCACCGTGAGTCTGGCCGGCGAGCTCGGCGAGGGCGTCATCATGACCGGCGAGACCACTCCCGACGCCGTGCGCGCGGCGATGGTGCACCTGCGCAGCGGTCGAGCCGTGTCCGGGCGGGACGGCGCGGCCGACGTCGTGGTGTTCCTGCCCGTGCACGGCGCCCTGGACGCGGCCCGCGAGGCGCGGCGTGTCGCCGACCTCGCGGACGCCGGCGCCACCCACGTGGTCCTGCTGGCCATCGAGGACGATCCGCTGCTGGAGGACCTGGTGAGGTTCGTCGCCCGTGACCTGCGACCCCTGGTCCCCTGAGTCGAGAACCAGCACAATGGTCCTATGAGCAAACCGAATCTGTCTGGCAGGGTCGCGATCGTCACCGGTGCGGCGAACGGGATCGGAGCGGCGACCGCGGTCGCGCTGGCCGCCGAGGGCGCGCGGGTCGTCGTCGCCGACGTCGTCCCCGGTGACGCGACGCTCGCGGCCGTCCGCGCCGTCGGTGGCGAGGCGATCGCTGTCCACTGCGACGTCGCCGTCCCCGGGCAGGTCGCCGCGATGGTGGACGCCGCCGTCCAGCAGCTCGGCGGCCTCGACGTCCTAGTCAACAACGCCGGGGTCGGCGGCGGCTCGAGACCGCTGCACGAGCTGGACCTCGACGACTGGAACCGCACCCTGGCGGTCAACCTCACCGGGCCGTTCCTGTGCACCAGGGCGGCCATGCCCCACCTGCTGGCCTCGGGCCGCGGGCGCATCATCAACATCGCCTCGACCTACGGCCTGATCGGGGCCCCGCTCGCGCCGGCGTACTGCGCCACCAAGGGGGCGATCGTCAACCTCACCCGCCAGCTGGCGGTCGACTACAGCGACAAGGGGATCCGGGTCAACGCGATCTGCCCCGGCTACATCGACACCGACCTGGGCGGGCACCGCGCCTCGATGTCACCGGATGAGGCTGCTGCCGCGCACGAGCGGCGCGAGGCCGCCGCCGCGCGCCAGCCGATCGGCCGCCAGGCCCAGACCGACGAGGTCGCCAGCGTCGTGGTGTTCCTGGCCGGCGACGGCAGCTCGTTCATGACCGGCTCGATCGTCACGGTCGACGGCGGGTGCACGACCACCTTCAACCACGGCTGAGCCCTTCACGCGGGGACGGCGTGGCCCCGCCCCACGACGGCGAACACGGTCGCCGGGTCCCGGACGGCCGCGCCCAGCTCGCGGGCGGGGTCGGTGAGCACCGGCTCGAACGCCTTCTCGGCCGCCCCCAGCAGCACCGAGTCCCCGCCCAGCGCGGGCACGAGCACCCGCACCTGCTCACGCGGCGCCTGCAGCGCCACCGACGCGAGGGCCTGGTCGACGTCCGCCGACACCACCGGGTACAGGGTGCGCAGCACCCCGCCCAGCACGACGACCTCGGGGTTCAGGACGTTGACGATGCTGCCCAGCCCGAGGCCCAGGTAGCGCCCGACCGACCGCAGCGCCGCGCTCGGGCGGCGCACTTCACGCAGCCGCTCGGCCAGCGAGTCCAGGTCGGTGCTCTCGAGCCGCAGGGCCGCGCTGATGGCCTCGGCGCCGATCTCGGTCTCCCAGCAGCCGCGGCTGCCGCAGCGGCAGGTGCGACCCCGCGGGTTGACCATCAGGTGACCCAACTCGCCGGCGTACCCGCCGACGCCGTGCAGCGGGTGGCCACCGACGATCACCCCGCCGCCGACACCGGCGTCGGCGGCCAGGAAGACGATGTCGTCGCACCCGACCGCGGCACCGCGGGTGTGCTCGGCCAGCGCCCCCAGGTCGGCGTCGTTGCCCACGGTCACCCGCAGGTCCGCGCTCATCCTCGCCCGCAGCAGGTCAGCCAGCGGGACGTCGACCCAGCGCAGGTTCGGGGCGAACCGCACGACCCCACCGGGCTCGCGCACCACGCCCGGGACACCGACGCCCAGGCCCAGCAGCACGGCGTCCTCGGGGACGCTCACGACCAGGCGGCGAGCCAGCCGCACGACGGCACCCGCCACCAGGTCCGGGCGCCGCGACGGGGGCGTGGGCGCCGTCGCCCGCGCGAGCACCTGACCGCCGAGGCCGACCAGCGCCCCCCGCAGGACGTCGATCCCGACCTCGACCGCGACGACGACCGCCGCCTGCGGGTTGGGGCGCACGTCCAGGGACGGGCGGCCGGCGCCGCTGCGACCGCCGCTGGGCGCCGTCTCGACGACGGCGCCCAGCGAGACGAGCTCGCCGACCAGCGCCCCGATCGTGCTGCGGTTCAGGCCCAGGCGGGCCGTGAGGTCGGCGCGAGAGAGCTGGCCGTCGTGGTGCAGGTGCGCCAGCACCGTGCCGAGGTTGTGCCGGCGCACCGCCTCCTGGTTCGTGCCGGCACCCGGCCGGCGGGCGACTGCCATGTCAGCGACCTGGCTTCAGCAACCGCACACGTCAGCGGCCCGCGGCGCTGCGACGACGACGCGTGATCGCGTCGACGCTGGCCGCGAGGAGCAGCACGAAGCCGGTGACGAGGTAGTTGACGTCGGCCTTCTGGTTGAGCAGCCCCAGTCCGTTGGCGATGACGGCCACGACGAAGGCGCCGACGATGGCGTCGCGCATCTTGCCCTTGCCGCCGAACAGGCTGGTGCCGCCGATGACGGCGGCACCGACGGCGTACAGCAGGGTGTTGCCCGCGCCCGCGTCCGGTGTCACCGAGTTGAGCCGGGATGCGGCGACGATGCCGGACAGGGCCGCCATCCCCGAGCAGATCACGAACACCGACGTGCGCAGGACCGTGACGTTGATGCCGGCTCGGCGGGCCGCCTCGGTGTTGCCACCGATCGCGTAGATGTGACGGCCGTAGCGGGTGCGCGAGAACACGAAGGTCCACGCCACGAGCAGGACCACCACGACCGGGACCACGTAGGGGATGCCGCGCAGGGTGAAGTTCGGGTTCGCCGCCCGGTTCAGGCTCAGGACGTAGGTGATCACCAGGACGATCACGCCCAGTCCAGCGATGCGGAGCAGGACGACGGCGAGCGGCGAGCGCACGAGCCCCGCGGCCGCCTGCGACCGGTAGCGCACGAGGCTGAGCACGGCGTACAGCGCGATCGCGGCGATCGCGAGGACCCAGCCGGCGGTGATCGGCAGGTTGCTGTTGGCGATGCCGACGATCACGGTGTCACGCACGGGCACGGTGCCACCTTGGCCGATCAGCTTCAGGGTGATGCCCTGCAGGCCCAGGAAGAACGCCAGGGTGACGACGAACGAGGGGATCCCCAACCGGGCCACCAGCGTGCCGATGACCACGCCGATGACCATGCCGGTGGCCAGTGCACCCAGCACGCCGACGTACCAGGGCAGGCCCTTGTCGGTGATCAGGATCGCCATCACGCCGGCGGACGCGCCGCCCGCGACCCCGGCGCTGAGGTCGATGTCGCCGAGCAGCAGCACGGGGACCAGCCCCATGGCGAGGACGCAGATGGCGCCCGCCTGCACCATGAGGTTGGCGATGTTGCCGGTCGAGGGGAACGTGTCGGGCCGGAGCACCGAGAACACGATCGCCAGGACGACCAGGCCGAGGACGGCCGGCAGCGAGCCGGTGTCACCGCCGCGCAACCGGTCGCGGTACTCGCGGAACGCCCCGCCGACGGTGGTGGCGCGCTCGTCGCCGGAGAAGTCGGAGCCGGCCAGCCCGGGGCTGGGGGTGCTCTCGTCAATGACGCTCATCGCTCGTGCTCCCTGTTCTCAGGCCGACTCGGCGGCGGTGGCGGGTGAGATCCCGATGTCACCTGAGCGCCCGGCGGTGATCAGCTCGACGATCTGGCGCTGGTCGACGTCCTTGGCCGACACGTCGGCAGCGACCCGGCCGAGGTACAGGGCGGTGATGCGGTCGGCGACCTCGAGCACGTCGACCATGTTGTGCGAGATCAGCAGGACGCCCAGGCCGTTGTCGGCGAGGCGTCGCACCAGGTCGAGCACTTGTCGGGTCTGGGCCACCCCCAGCGCCGCCGTCGGCTCGTCGAGCATGACGACCTTGGAGTTCCAGAGCACCGCCTTGGCGATGGCGACCGTCTGCCGCTGCCCACCGGACAAGCTGGACACGGACTGGCGCACCGACTTCACGGTGCGCACCGAGAGGGAGGCCAGCGTGTCGCGGGCCTGCTGCTCCATCGCGCCCTCGTCGAGCAGGACGCCCTTGGCCCGCTCGCGGCCGAGGAACATGTTCTCGACGATGTCGAGGTTGTCGCACAGCGCGAGGTCCTGGTAGACGATCTCGATGCCCAGCGCCGCAGCGTCTTTCGGCCCGTGGATCGTGACGTGCTGGCCCTCGAAGAGGTAGTCGCCGGTGTCGTAGGGGTAGATGCCCGCCATGACCTTCACCAGCGTGGACTTGCCCGCGCCGTTGTCGCCCACCAGCGCCGTCACCTGGCCGGGGTAGATCGATAGGTCGACGTCGTGCAGCACGTGCACGGCACCGAAGCTCTTGTTGATCGCTCGCAGCTGGAGCAGCGGCTCCGGCAGGTCAGCCATGGGAACTCCCTCGGTCACAGGCGGACGGTCCGTGCTGAGTCGGGTGAGGCGACGGCGCGTCCTGCTGCCGGATCGGCAGCAGGACGCACCGTCGTCGTCAGCCGGCTGACTAGCTGATGCCCGCAGCCGTGCACTTGGCGGCGTAGGCGCCGGTGCACAGCTCTTCCTTGGTCACGCCACCGTCGCTGACGACGTCCTTGACGGTGTCCTTGTTGATCGACACCGGGTCGAGCAGCACCGAGGGGACGTCACGCTTGCCCGTCTCGTCCCGCGTGGTACCGGTCGCGTCGGTGCTCTTCTCGCCCTTGCTCAGACCGATGGCCAGCTTGGCCAGCGCGTCCGCCTCGGCCTTGGCCGACTTGTAGACGGTCATGCACTGGGTGCCGTCCAGGATGTTCTGCAGGCCCTGTGCCGTGGCGTCCTGACCGGTGACCGGGATGGTCACGTTGTTCTTCTTCAGGATCGAGATCGCCGCGTTGCCGAGGCCGTCGTTGGCCGCGAGCACACCGTCGATCTTGCCGCCGGCCTGGGTGTACATCTGCTCGAAGATCGTCGCCGCCTGCTGGTTGTCCCAGTCGGGGACGGCCTGCTCGGCCACCTTGGTGTAGTTCTTGTTCGCGTCCAGGACCTTGTGGGCCCCGGCGGCGAACAGGGTGGCGTTGTTGTCGGTCGGCGAGCCGTTCAGGTAGGCGATGTTGGCCTTCTTGTCGCCGAGGCACGTCGCCAGGCCCTCGCCCTGCAGGGCGCCGACCTTGTTGTTGTCGAACGAGACGTAGTAGTCCGCGCTGCCGCCCAGGGTCAGCCGGTCGTAGTCGATGGTCGACACGCCCTGGCTCTTGGCCTTGGACTCGATGGCCGCACCGGACGCCGAGTCCAGGTTGACGATCGCGAGGACGGTGACGCCCTGCGTGATCATCTGGTCGGCGATGGTCTGCATCTGCGACTTGTCGCCGTTCGCGTTGTCGATGACGACCTCGACACCGGCCGCGTCGAACGCCTTCTGCAGGTTCGGCCGGTCGGCCGTCTCCCAGCGGGCGGACGACTTGGTGTCGGGCAGGATGACCCCGACCTTGCCGGCCTTGGCGGCCGAGCTGCTGCTCGAGCTGCCGCTACCACCGCTGGTGCCGGTGGTGCCACTGGTGCTGCTGCCGCAGGCGCTCATGGTGAGTGCCACGCCGGCGAGTCCCGCAACTGCAATGTAGCGCTTGCGCTGCACGCAGACCGCCTCCTCGAGGTCTCAGGTGGTCACCGCGCGACGCTCTGACACGCGCCGGTAACCCCAACGAAATTGTTGTGAGGCACAACGTATGCGGAGGCCGCAGTGCCGTCCAGACGTGTCAGGCAACAAATTGACAACGGAAATCACGACCTGCCCAGAAACCCGCAAACCGGGCGGAGGTGGCTCAGGCAGTCACCAGTGAGCGCAGAACGTACTGCAGGATGCCGCCGTTGCGGTAGTAGTCGGCCTCGCCGGGCGTGTCGATCCGCAACCGGGCGTCCAGCTCGACGACCTCGCCGGACCCGCGGGTGGCCCGCACGTGCAGGGTGCGCGGCGTGGCGCCCCCGTTGAGCGCGGTGACCCCGCTGATGTCGTAGGTCTCGGTGCCGTCCAGGCCCAGCGACGCGGCGCTCTCGCCGTCCGGGAACTGCAGGGGCAGCACGCCCATCCCGATCAGGTTGGAGCGGTGGATCCGCTCGTAGGACTCAGTGATCACGGCGCGCACGCCGAGCAGGCTGGTGCCCTTGGCGGCCCAGTCCCGGCTGGATCCCGACCCGTACTCCTTGCCGGCCAGGATCACCAGCGGGACGTCTGCCGCGGCGTACGCCTGCGCGGCGTCGTAGATCGTCGTCTGCTCGCCGGTGAGCAGGTTGGTGGTGAAACCGCCCTCGACGCCGTCCAGCAGCAGGTTGCGCAGGCGGATGTTGGCGAACGTGCCGCGGATCATCACCTCGTGGTTGCCGCGCCGCGACCCGTAGGAGTTGAAGTCGGCGCGGTCGACGCCGTGCTCGGCCAGGTAGCGGCCGGCGGGGCTGTCGGCCTTGATCGAGCCGGCCGGGCTGATGTGGTCGGTCGTGACCGAGTCCCCCAGCCTGGCGAGCACCCGCGCACCGCTGATGTCGGTGACCGGCACCGGCAGCGCCGTCATCCCGTCGAAGTACGGGGGCTTGCGGACGTACGTCGAGTCGGCCTGCCACTCGAACGTGCTGCCCGTGGGCGTGGGCAGCGAGCGCCAGCGCTCGTCGCCGGCGAAGACGTCGGCGTAGTCGTCGGCGAACATCTGCTGGGTGAGCGAGGTGGCGATCACCCGCTCGACCTCGTCGGCGGCCGGCCACACGTCGCGCAGGAACACGTCCTCGCCGTCACTGCCCTGGCCGAGCGGCTCGGTGTCGAAGTCGAAGTCCATCGTCCCGGCGAGGGCGTAGGCGATGACCAGCGGCGGGGACGCGAGGTAGTTCATCTTCACGTCGGGGTTGATCCGCCCCTCGAAGTTGCGGTTGCCCGACAGCACCGCGACGACGGCCAGGTCGTTGTCCTGCACCGCTTTCGAGACCTCCTCCGGCAGGGGACCCGAGTTGCCGATGCAGGTGGTGCAGCCGTACCCGACGAGGTTGAAACCCAGCTTGTCGAGGTAGGGGACCAGACCGGCCTTCTCGTAGTAGTCCATGACGACCTTGCTGCCCGGGGCCAGCGAGGTCTTCACCCACGGCTTGGTCGACAGGCCCTTGTCGACGGCGGCGCGAGCGAGCAGCGCGGCGGCCATCATCACCGAGGGGTTCGAGGTGTTGGTGCACGAGGTGATCGAGGCGATCGCCACGATGCCGTGGTCGATCTCGTACGTCGCGCCCTCCGGCGTCGTCACCGTGGACGGCCGCGAGGGTCGGTCGGACGTCGACCCCGAGGTGTCCGGCGCACCGTTGCCGCTGTCCTGGTCGGAGTCCGGCGTCGGCGGGTCGCTGGCCGGGAAGCTGTCGCCCAGGACGCCGTCGCCCGCGCGGTGGTCGACGTACGCGGGCAGCACCTTGCGGAAGCCGGACTTCGCGTCCGTCAACGAGATGCGGTCCTGTGGGCGCTTGGGCCCGGCGATGCTCGGGACGACCGTCGACAGGTCGAGCTCGAGGTACTCGGAGAACCGAGGCTCGACCGAGGGGTCGTGCCACAGGCCCTGCTCCTTGGCGTACGCCTCGACCAGCGCCACCTGGTGGCTGTCGCGTCCGGTCAGCCGCAGGTAGTCCAGCGTCACGTCGTCGATCGGGAAGATCGCGCAGGTCGAGCCGAACTCGGGGCTCATGTTGCCGATCGTCGCCCGGTTGGCCAGCGGCACCGCCGCGACCCCGGCGCCGTAGAACTCGACGAACTTGCCGACGACGCCGTGGGCGCGCAGCTGCTCGGTGATCGTCAGGACGACGTCGGTCGCCGTTGCGCCAGAGGGGATCTCGCCGGTCAGCTTGAACCCGACCACGCGCGGGATGAGCATCGAGACGGGCTGGCCGAGCA
This sequence comes from Actinomycetales bacterium, assembly GCA_038322575.1. GTDB lineage: Bacteria > Actinomycetota > Actinomycetes > Actinomycetales > Angustibacteraceae > JACMOY01. Next base: position 42,532 of record JBBQGB010000003.1, on the reverse strand, counting down.
TGGCCGCCTCGGCCTCGATGCCGCCGACCCCCCAGCCGAGCACGCCGAGCCCGTTGACCATGGTGGTGTGCGAGTCGGTGCCCACGCAGGTGTCGGGGTAGGCCCGCCGCTCGACGCCGTCCGCCGTCTGCACCTCGCGCGTCATCACGGTGCGGGCGAGGTGCTCGATGTTGACCTGGTGCACGATGCCGGTGCCCGGCGGCACGACCTTGAAGTCGTCGAACGCGGTCTGGCCCCACCGCAGGAACTGGTAGCGCTCGCCGTTGCGCTGGTACTCGAGCTCGACGTTGCGCTCGAACGCGTCGGCGCGGCCGAAGACGTCGGCGATGACCGAGTGGTCGATGACCATCTCGGCCGGGGCGAGCGGGTTGATCCGGGCCGGGTCGCCACCGAGGTCGCTGACGGCCTCGCGCATGGTGGCGAGGTCGACGATGCACGGGACGCCGGTGAAGTCCTGCATCAGCACCCGGGCCGGGGTGAACTGGATCTCGGTGTCGGGCTCGGACGTCGGGTCCCAGCCGGCGAGGGCCCGCACGTGGTCGGCGGTGGTGTTCGCGCCGTCCTCGGTCCGCAGCAGGTTCTCGAGCAGCACCTTGAGGCTGAACGGCAGGTCGGCCGCGCCGTCGACGCCGGTCAACCGGAAGATCGTGTAGCTCTCGCCATCGACCTGCAGGGCGCCCTTGGCGCCGAAGCTGTTCTTGCTCACGACGGTGTCTCCTCGCTGCTGCATCCCCGGCCGCGGTGCCGGTGCCCTGACTTTATCTTGACGTCGAGATAATTTCTACTCCCCGGAGCGAACCAGGACGGCGACGCACTCGACGTGGTGGGTCATCGGGAACAGGTCCAGGGCCCGCAGGCCGGCCAGGCGGTAACCGTGCTGCGCGGCGTACCCGAGGTCGCGGGCCAGCGCCGCCGGGTCGCAGGCGACGTACCCGATGGCGCGCGCACCGAGGGAGCACACCTGCTCGACGACCCGGCGTCCGGCGCCGGTTCGCGGGGGGTCGAGCACCACCAGGTCGGCGGTGAGCCCGTCGGCGAGCATCGCCCCGAGCACCCGGTCGACCCTGCCCTGGGTGATGCCGACCCCGGGCAGGTCGTGCAGGTTGCGGCGGGCGTCGCGCACGGCCCGGGGGTCACCCTCGACCGCCAGCACGGCACCCTCGGGGCCGACGCGGTCGGCGAGCGCGGCCGCGAACAGCCCGACGCCGGCGTACAGGTCGAGCACCTGCTCGCCCGGGCGGGGCGCGAGCCCGTCGAGCACCGCGCCGACCAGGGCGCCCGCAGCACCCGGGTGCACCTGCCAGAACCCCGACCCGGACACCCGGAACCCGCGTCGCCAGTCCCCGGCGGTGACGTCCTCGCGCACCCAGCTGCGGCCGCTGACCCGCTCGAGGGTGCCCTCGGCGTCCAGCAGGGCCACCGACGCCCGCACCGACGGCAGTCGCGGACGCCGCCCGGTGGGCTCGACGACGACCAGCGCCGGCTCGTCGGCGCCCGAGGGCACCACCACCTCGACGCCGCGCACACCCGGCCAGGGCACGGTGGTGACGCCCGTCGAGTCGACCCCCGGGTGGGCGATCGGGCAGTGCGAGACGGGGACGACGTCGTGCGAGCGGTGCCGGCGCAGCCCGGTGGCGCCGTCCGCGTCGACCGCCAGCTGCACCCGGGTGCGCCAGCCGAGCCCGTCGTCGTCGCCGGGTACCGCCTCGACCACCACGTCGACGTCGAGCCCCGCCAGCCGCTGCAGCTGCTCGCGCACGACCGCGGCCTTGAGGTCGCGCTGGGTGGGCAGCGTGGCGTGCTGCCAGTCGCAGCCACCGCAACCACCGGGGCCCGCGACGGGGCAGCGCACCTGGACGCGGCCCGGCGAGGCACGCAGCACGGCGACGGCGTCCGCGCGCACGAAGCGGTCGCCGTCCGAGCCCTCGGTGACCCGCGCCAGAACCCGCTCACCGGGCAGCGCGTGGCGCACGAAGACCACCCGACCCTCGTGCCGCGCGACGCAGTGCCCGCCGTGCGCCACGGCGCCCACCTCGACCTCGACCTCGAGCCCCACGAGCGACTCCCCCGCGCTCAGGGCCCGACCCCTGGCTCGGCGCCCTGCGACGAGCGCAGCTGCCACGGCACGCTGGCCACCATGACCCCGGGCGTGAACAGCAGCCGGGTCTTCAGCCGCAGCGCGCTCTGGTTGTGCAGCAACGCCTCCCACCAGTGGCCGACGACGTACTCGGGGATGTAGACCATGACGACGTCGCGGGGGCTCTCGCGCCGGATCGAACGGACGTAGTGGACGATCGGCTGGGTGATCTCCCGGTAGGGCGAGTCCAGGGACTTCAGCGGCACCGGGATGTCGCGGCGGTCCCACTCGGCCTGCAGCGCCACGGTGTCGTCCGGGTCGACGTTGACGCTGATCGCCTCGAGCGTCGACGGGTGGGTGGCGCGCGCGTACGCCAGCGCCCGCAGCGTCGGGCGGTGCAGCTTGGAGACCAGCACCAGCGCGTGCACCCGCGAGGGCAGGACGACGTCCCGGGTGTCGACGTCCGGGTCGAGCTCGATGCTGACCGCGTCGTAGTGCCGGCGGATCCCGCGCATCAGCATGAAGATCACCACCATCGCGGCGATCGCGATCCACGCGCCCTTGGCGAACTTGGTGATCAGGACCACCACGAGCACCGTGCCGCACAGCCCGGCACCGATCGCGTTGACGACGCGGCTGCGGCGCATCCGCGCGACGTCCGCGGCGGCGCTGGTGCGCAGCAGCCGGTTCCAGTGCCGCACCATCCCGACCTGGCTGGTGGTGAAGGAGACGAACACGCCCACGATGTACAGCTGGATCAGCCGGGTGACCTGGGCGTCGAAGGCGAGGATGAGCACCCCGGCCATCACCGCGAGGGTGAGGATGCCGTTGCTGAACGCGAGCCGGTCACCCCGGGTGTGCAGCTGGCGGGGCAGGAACCCGTCCCGCGCCAGGATCGATCCGAGCACCGGGAACCCGTTGAACGCCGTGTTGGCGGCGAGCACCAGGATGATGCCGGTCGCCGCGGCGACCACGTAGAAGGCCACCGGGAAGGTGTTGAAGACCGCGTGCGCCAGCTGACCGATCACCGGGTCCTGCTGGTAGGTGTCGCCCACCGGCACGCCCCCGCGCAGCAGCTGGATGGCAGGGACCTCGGCGAACTTCAGGTCGGTGATCCGGGCCAGGACGACGATCGACACGAGCATCGTCACCGAGATGCCGCCCAGCAGGGCGAGGGTCGTCGCGGCGTTGCGGCTCTTGGGTTTCATGAACGCGGGCACACCGTTGCTGATCGCCTCGACACCGGTCAGCGCCGCGCAGCCGGACGAGAAGGCGCGCAGCACCAGGAACCCGCCCGCCAGGCTCGCCAGCCCGGCCTCGTAACCCGGCTCGGCGACCAGCGTCAGGTCGGCGCTCTGCGCGCGAGGCAGGTCACCGAGCACGTAGTAGCGGAAGAAACCCCACCCGGCCATGCCGATGATCGAGACCATGAACACGTAGGTGGGGATCGCGAACGCCGCCCCGGACTCGCGCACGCCGCGCAGGTTCATGGCCGTGAGCACCGCCACCGCCGCCACGCCGGCGAGGGCCTCGTGGCCCTTCAGCAGCGGGATCGCGGTTGCCGCGTACTGCGCCGCCGAGCTGATCGACACCGCGACGGTGAGCACGTAGTCGACCAGCAGGGCGCTCGCCACGGTCAGTCCCGCGGTCTTGCCCAGGTTGGTCGTGGCGACCTCGTAGTCGCCGCCGCCTGAGGGGTAGGCGTGCACGTTCTGGCGGTACGACGCGACCACCACGAGCATCACCAGGGCCACGGCGAGGGCGATCTTCCAGCTGAAGGCGTACGCCGTCAGCCCGGCGACGCTCAGGGTCAGCAGGATCTCGTCCGGTGCGTACGCCACCGACGACAGCGCGTCGCTGGCGAAGACCGGCAGCGCGATCCGCTTGGGCAGCAGCGTCTCGCCCAGCCGGTCGCTCCCGAGGGGACGACCGACCAGCAGGCGCTTGAGGATCTGACCAGCGAGCGGCACGGACGGTCATGCTAGGCGCACCCGGGCCGGTGTACGGTTTCGGGGCAGCCAGACCCCTGGTGCCGACGACCTGCGAGAGGGATCCGTGCACTTCGTGATCATGGGCTGCGGCCGGGTCGGATCGACCCTGGCGCACAGCCTCGAGGCCCAGGGCCACGACGTGGCCGTCATCGACCAGGACGAGTCCGCGTTCCGCCGCCTCGGGGCCTCGTTCGAGGGGCGGCGCATCACCGGCGTCGGCTTCGACCGCGACGTCCAGCTCGAGGCGGGCATCGAGACCGCGCAGGCGTTCGCCGCCGTCAGCAGCGGCGACAACTCCAACATCCTCGCCGCGCGGGTCGCCCGCGAGACGTTCGGGGTCGACAACGTCGTCGCGCGCATCTACGACCCGGGCCGCGCCGAGATCTACCAGCGGCTGGGCATCCCCACGGTGGCGACGGTGAAGTGGACCTCGGACCAGATGATCCGCCGGCTGCTGCCCGCCGGCGCAGCCCCCACGTACCGCGACCCCAGCGGCGAGGTGCTGCTGGCCGACATCCCGGTGCACCCGGGCTGGGTGGGACGGCGCGTCGACGAGGTCGCCGCCGCGGGCGGCGTCCGGTTGGCGTACCTCACCCGCCTCGGGCACGGGCTGGTGCCCGACGCCACCACGTTGATGCAGGACGGCGACGTGCTGCAGTTCACGCTGGTCGAGTCAGACCTGCGCCGGGCCGAGGCCGCGCTGGCCGCCCCGCCCCACCACGACTGAAGGAGCCACCATGCGCGTCGTCATCACCGGTGCGGGCAGCGTGGGCCGCTCGGTGGCCCGCGAGCTGCTCGCCAACGGCCACCACGTCCTGCTCGTCGACAAGGAGCCGCGCGCCGTCCAGACCGCGCGGGTCGCCGACGCCGAGTGGCTGCTCGCCGACGCCTGCGAGATCTCGGCGCTGAACGAGGCCGGTCTCGAGAGCTGCGACGTCGTCGTGGCCGCCACCGGCGACGACAAGGCCAACCTCGTCGTCTCGCTGATCGCCAAGACCGAGTTCGGGGTGCCCCGCACGGTCGCGCGGGTCAACAACCCGAAGAACGAGTGGATGTTCGACGAGGCGTGGGGGGTCGACGTCGCGGTCTCGACACCGCGGCTGATGACCGCCCTGGTCGAGGAGGCCGTCAGCGTCGGTGACCTGGTGCGGATCTTCGAGTTCCAGCAGGGTCACGCCACGATGGTCGAGATGACCCTGCCCCGGGACTCGACGTACGCCGGCGCCCGGGTGGGCGACCTCAGCTGGCCCGCCGACACCATCCTGGTCGGCGTCATCCGCCAGAACCGGCCGATCGCCCCGACCCGGGACGACGCGCTCGAGGCCGGGGACGAGCTGCTGTTCCTCACGGTCCCCGAGAGCGAGTCGGCGCTGGAGCAGATGCTCTCGCCCGGGCACGTCCTGCGCCGCAGCTAGCCCGACGCGGGCAGGGGCTCCAGCGGGGTGCGACCGCGCAGCAGCAGCGCGCCCATCCCCGCGACCGCGACCAGGTACAGCGGCCAGCCCAGGGCGATCTTGGCCACCCCGAGCAGACCCACCTGGCCGGCGAGGTAGAGCGGGAGCATGATCGCCGCGCGCACCGCGTACAAGGAGCACAGCACCAGGGTCAGCCGCTGGCACAGCCGCACCAGGCCCGCGTGGGTGCGCCAGGCGAGGGGGTCGGCCGACGTCGACCCCAGCAGGAACCCCACCATCGGCCAGCGGGTGACCACCGAGAGCAGGGTGAGCACGGTCAGCCCGCAGCTGTAGAGGATGCCGGGCAGGAACACGTCCTGCGCCCGGCCGGTGCGCAGCGCGAAGAAGCCCGCGATGGCGAGCGCGGCGAGGCTGCCCAGGGCGTAGCGCAGGGTCTGGCGCTGCGCCAGCCGGGCCACCACGGCCAGGGCGACCGGCACGGCAGCGGCCAGCAACGACGTGCGCACCTGGTAGGTCAGGGCCCAGGTCACGACGAACGCCACCGTCGGCAGGGCCGTCTCGACCGACCCCCGCCACCCACCGACGCTCTCGGCCAGGCGCGCACGCACGACCTCCTCGACCGTGGTCGCCCCCTCGGGCACCGCCCCGAGCGCGTCCGCCAGGGCGACGTCGGACGGCGGCACTAGGCCCCGCCGGGCAGCAGCTCGTAGGACGGGTTGAACACCACGGGCTGACCGTCGCGCTGGGCGACGCGCCCGTGCACCCGCAGCCGACGGCCGGGGACGATGCCTGCGATCTGCCGGCGCCCCAGCCAGACGACCGTGAGCGTGCCGGTGCCGTCGTACAGCTCGGCGACCAGGGCGGGCACCCCGGCTCGCGGCCGCAGCGTCACCGACCGCACCGTGCCGCAGACGCAGGCCTCGCGGCGATCCGGCAGCTCGCGCACCGGCGTCCCCCCGGCCTTGCCGGACGCGGCCAGCAGGTCCTCGTCCTCGAGCACCTGCTGGCTGCTGGTGAGCCGGTGCAGGACGGAGGTGAACCGGCCGGATGCTGATCCCATGGCCACCAGCCTACGCGCGCGCGCCTCAGCGCCGCTCGGTGATCTCGGGGCCGCGCTCGAACGGGTTCAGGTCGTCCGCGTGAACCGGCTCGCCGTCCTGCTCGACCGCACCCTCCGGGCCCTCGACCGGCTCCTGGGCACCGGCCGGCAGGTGCAGGGGCAGCAGCTCGCGCGGGCCCATCGGCTCGCTGCCGCGCACGACGACGACCTGCGCCACCAGCGCCTCCAGCGCCTCGGCCGCCGCCGCGTCGATGGCCGCCTGACCGTGGAACACCGCCCGCAGCAGCCAGCGCGGTCCGTCGACGCCGGTGAAGCGCAGCGGCTGGAACCCGACCTTGCCGTCCGGCTGGGCGCTCGGCACCCGGGCGAGCAGCTCGTGCCCGAACGGGCCGGTGCCCGGGTCGGCCGTGCCGCCCTGCTCGGTGATGCCGGCGGCGATCTCGTCGCACACCTCGTGCCAGATGCCCTCGTGCCGGGGGGCCGCGAACGCCTGCAGCTGCACGGCCGAGTCGCCCAGGACGATGAAGACGCCGGTCACCTGACCGCTGCCCTCGTCCATCTGCAGCTGCAGCTCGATGCCGTCGAGCAGCGGCAGCCAGAGGGCACCGACGTCCAGCCGCTCCTGTAGGCCGTCCACCTCGGTGACGTCGAAGGGTCCCACACCCGGGGCGCGCAGCGGCGGCGCCTCGACGGTCTCGGCGACGTCCCCGCGGTCAGCCTCCGCCGGGTCGCCGGACTGCTCCGGCGGCGTGCTGTCCGGCGGCGTGTCGTCCTCGGTCTTGGCGCCCTTGCGCTTGAACAGGCTCACTGTGCATCTCCCTCCGGGGCGCTGGCCCCGACGTCCGAAACTCGCGCGCCGGCCAGCCCGGTCGAGCCGTGGCCGCCGGTGCCCCGCGCCGAGGCGTCCAGCCCGTCGACGTCGTCGACGAGCACGAACCTGGCGCGCTCGACCCGCTGCACCACCAGCTGGGCCACCCGGTCACCTCGGCGCAGCGACAGCGGCTCGGTGGCGTCGGTGTTGAGCAGCGTCACCCGGATCTCGCCGCGGTAGCCCGCGTCGACGGTGCCCGGCGCGTTCACGACCGTCAGGCCGTGCCGCGCCGCCAGCCCCGAGCGCGGGTGCACGAAGGCGGCGTACCCGTCGGGCAGCGCGATCGCGACACCGGTCGGCACGCTGGCACGCTGTCCGGGGGCGAGCGTGAGGTCGACCCGCGTGACCAGGTCGGCCCCGGCGTCGCCGGGATGGGCGTACGTCGGTGCCGGCAGCGCGTCGTCCAGCAGCACGAGCCGGACGTCGACGGTGCCGATCGGCGGCGCCGAGACGAGGTCGGCGGCGGGCAGGGTCATCGCGGTGACCCTAGCGCGCCGTCCTCCCTCGCTGCCGCGTCGCAGCCCGTGGCACCCTGGGAGCCATGGCGGTGCCCCACACGACCCGGACGTACGTCGAGCGGCTGACCCCGGCGCCGTGGGTGTGGCTGGCGGTGCTGCCGATCGCGGCGAGCAGCGGGCTGGTCGTGCTCACCGCCTTCGGCGCGCGGGTGGCGGTGCCGGTGGCGCTGGCCGCCGTGCTGGCCGCGAGCTGGGCGCTGCTGCGCACCAGCGCCGTCGTGTCCGTCGGCGACGCGCGGCTGGTCGCCGGCCGGGCGCAGATCCCGGTCGCCCAGCTCGGGGCCGTGCGCGAGCTGGACGCCGCCCAGATGAGCGCCCTGCGCGGCCCCCGGGCCGACGCCCGGGCCTACCTGTGCCAGCGGGGCTGGATCGCGGCCGGGTTCGCCGTCGAGGTGGCCGACCCGCAGGATCCCGTCCCGTTCTGGCTGGTCTCCTCGCGGCGACCGGCCCGGGCGAGCGCCGCCCTGCGGGCCGAGATCGAGCGCTGCGCCGCCGATCAGGCGCACTCGCGGCAGACCAGCTGAGCGGTGTCCTCGACCGCCAGCTGACTGCGGTGCTTGACCAGGAAGCAGACGCTGCAGGTGAACTCGTCGGCCTGGCGCGGGAGCACCCGCACCGACAGCTCCTCGTTGGACAGGTCGGCCCCGGGCAGCTCGAAGCCCTCGGCCTGCTCGGTCTCGTCGACGTCGACGGCAGAAGCACCCTTGTCGACGCGACGGGCCTTCAGCTCCTCGATGCTGTCCTCGCCGAGGTCGTCGTCGGTCTTGCGGGGTGCGTCGTAGTCAGTCGCCATCGTGTGGTCGTCCTCCGAGAATGGTGGTGCAGTACGGCGTGCGGCGAGTCAACGCCTTCGAGCCCGAGTTTGTGCCCGCGCCTGGTTCGGGCCTGCCGCAGCCGACGGCTGCTGCAGAGGCGGATTGTTGCGCATCCCGGGCGGCGGCGCCCCATCGGGGCGACAAGGCGCGTCAGGGTTCACCCGCCGTTCACCTCGGACGGCCGCTACGGCACTTGCACGTCGGCGCCGGCTGACGTCACTCTGTGGCATCGGCGGTACCGCCGTCACCGTCGCGCCGCTGATGCCCGGAGGTCCACGTGGACGAGTTCACCCAGCAGATCAGCGTCCGGGTCAGCCAGACCCGCCAGGCGCTGCAGCAGGCCCGGGCCGACGGCGACGACTACCTGGCGGGCGTCCGCGAGGGCGAGCTGGACTCCCTGACCCGGCTGGCCGCGAGCAACGACGTCACCCTGCTCGACCTGACCGAGCTCGAGCAGCGCAAGCCGGCCTGAGCGATCAGGGCCCGTCGGGGCCGTCGGTGTCGGCGCCCAGCCCGCTGACGGCGGCCTGCAGCAGCGCGTGCACCCGCGGCCCGGCCGCCAGCACCAGCTCGTACCCCGCCGCCGCCTGCCCCAGCCCGCTGACCACGGCGCCGGCCTCGCGGGCGATCAGGGCGCCGGCCGCCATGTCCCAGGGATGCAGGCCGCGCTCGAGGTAGCCGTCGACGCGTCCGCAGGCCACCTGGCACAGGTCCAGGGCGCCGCTGCCCATCCGCCGGATGTCGCGCACCTGGGGCAGCAGCGCCGCCACCACCGACGCCTGGTGGGTGCGCCGCGAGGCCTGGTAGCCGAACCCCGTGGCCAGCAGCGCCTGCGCGAGGTCGCCCACGTCCGTGCACCGGATCAGGCGACCGTCCAGCCACGCGCCGCCGCCCGGCGTCGCCGTCCAGGTCTCGCCGCTGACCGGGTTGTGCACGCACCCGGCCAGCACCTCGTGGCCGGTGTCGTCGGTGGGGTCGCCGCTCACGACGGCCACGCTCACGGCGTACTGCGGGATGCCGTAGAGGTAGTTGACGGTGCCGTCCACCGGGTCGACGACCCAGGTCAGGCCGCTGGTGCCGGGGACGCCGCCACCCTCCTCGCCGAGGATCGCGTCGTCGGGCCGCTCGCCCAGCAGCAGGTCGCGCAGCAGCCGCTCGCACGCCTGGTCCATGACCGTGACGACGTCGGTGGGGCTGGACTTGGTCTCAGCCACCCCGAGGTCGGCGGGCCGCTGGTCGCGGATCAGGTCGCCGCCGGCCCTGGCGGCGCGTACCGCGAGGTCGAGCAGCGCGGCGGACGAGGGTCGGCCCGCGCTCACGGCGCGGGGGGTGACCAGTCGGCGCCGCACGCGGCCGGCCGCTCGCCGCGCAGGTTGCGGCAGCAGCCGACCGGGCAGACCGAGTGCGAGGGCCCGCGCGAACCGACGTGGGGCTGCTCGGGCGCCTCGTCGCGCGCGGTGGCGGCGCGCTCGTGCATCAGGTCGACCAGGCCGGCGACGAACAGCGGGTGGGTGCCCACCGTGGCGGCGCGGGCGAACGCCAGGCCGATCTCGTCGGCCGTCTCCTTCGCCTCGGTGTCCAGGTCGTAGACGACCTCCATGTGGTCGCTGATGAAGCCGATCGGGGCGACCGCCGCGCCGGGCACGCCGGCGGCGTGCAGGGCGCGCAGGTGGTCGTTGACGTCCGGCTCCAGCCACGGCTGGTTCGGCGGCCCCGACCGTGAGCAGTAGACGAGCGACCACGGCACCGCGCGGCCGACCTCGTGACCGGCCGCCTCGGCGATCACGGCGGCGAGGTCACGGTGCTGCTCGGTGTAGGCGTGCCCGTCCGGGCCGGAGGCCTCGTCCATCGCGTCGGGCACCGAGTGGGTCACGAACACCAGGTGGGCGCCGTCCGGCAGGGCCCGCAGCGCCTGGACGGTGGCGGCGACGTTCGCGTCGGCGAAGCCGGGGTGGTTGTAGTAGTGCCGCACCTTGTCGACCTCGAGCTCGATGCCCTCGGCGGCCAGCGTGGTGAGCGCCCCGGCGAGGTCCTCGCGGTACTGCCGGCAGCTCGAGTACGACGAGTACGCGCTGGTCAGCACGGCCAGCACCCGTCGGGCCCCGTTCGCGTGCGCCTCGCGCAGGGTGTCGGTGACGAACGGGTCCCAGTTGCGGTTGCCCCACAGCAGCGGCAGGTCGTCGCCGCGCCGCGCCAGCTCGGCCTGCATCGCCTCGATCAGGGCCCGGTTCTGGTCGTTGATGGGACTACGGCCGCCGAAGTGGTGGTAGTGCTCGGCGACGGCCTCGAGACGCTCGTCGGGGATGCCGCGGCCGCGGGTCACGTTGCGCAGGAACGGCATCACGTCGTCCGGCTTCTCGGGACCGCCGAACGAGAGCAGCAGCAGGGTGTCGTACGGCGCGAGTGAGGTCACCCCACGATTGTCCCGGTGCGGGGCGGGCGACGCGCACCAGGGTGGACCGACCGGGTCAGTCGCCGACCTCGGGGTCGACCCGCCGCAGCGCCCGGGGTGCGTTCAGGTCGAGTGCGACGGCGAGCAGCCGCACGGCCAGCACGAGGACCGCGGCCGCCACCGCGACCGCCGTGCTGAGGTGGCCGGTGCGGCTGGCGAGGACGACGGTCGCGGACCCCAGCAGCGCGGGCACGGCGTACAGCTCGCGCCGCAGCACCTCGGGCACCGCGCCGACCAGCACGTCGCGCAGCATGCCGCCGCCGATGGCCGTGAGCGTGCCGACGATGACCGCCGTCAGGGGTGCCACCCCCGCGTTGAGCGCGGTCAGCGCCCCGCCGACGCTGAACGCGCCCAGGCCCGCGGCGTCCAGCACCCGCACCAGCCCCGAGATCCGCGACAGGCCCGGGTGGGCCACGAAGGTCACCAGCCCGCCCGAGGCCGCGGCGAGCAGCAGCCGCCAGTCGCTGAGGCCCGCGGGGGGCACCGCACCGATCAGGACGTCACGCAGCACTCCCCCGCCGAGGCCCGCGACCCCGGCCAGCACGAGGACGCCGAACAGGTCCAGTCCCGCGCGCACCGCCACCAGGCCACCCGAGAGGGCGAAGACGAACACGCCGACCAGGTCCAGGGCCAGCTGCAGGCGGACGTCGGGCACGAGCACGCTGCGCGACGATACGCAGGCGATACCCAGGCGATCCGGCCCGGGTGCGCGCGCCTGCGTCCGGATCGGGCCGGCAGGTGGCACAGTCGGCGTGGTCAACCGAGTGAGGGAGCGTCGCATGCACGACCTGCGCCTGGTCGGCGTCCACGAGGACGGCGAGCACCTGCTGCTGACCGATGCCGACGGTCAGCGCTTCAGCCTGCCCGTCGACGAGGCGCTGCGGGCCGCCGTGCGGCGCGACCGCGCCCACCTGGGGCAGCTGCAGATCGAGATCGAGGGCGGGCTGCGCCCGCGCGACGTTCAGGCCCGCATCCGCGCCGGCGCGAGCGCCGAGGACGTCGCCGTGCTGGCCGGCTGGACCGTCGAGAAGGTGCGCCGTTACGAGGGCCCGGTGCTCGCCGAGCGCGAGCACGTCGCCGACCTCGCCCGCACCGTGCGGGTGCGCCGCCGCGGCGCCGAGCCGGTCGCGCTCGGCGCGCTGGTGACCCGCCGCCTCGCCGACCGCGGGGTCGACCCCGCCCGCGTCCGCTGGGACGCCTGGCGCCCGGACTCGGGCCCGTGGACCGTCGTCGCCGTGTTCGCCGCCGGCGGCCGCGAGCGCCAGGCCCGGTGGCACCTGGACCTGGCGGCGATGAGCGTCGTCGCGGCGGACGACGAGGCCCGCTGGCTCAGCGAGGACGACGTCGCCGGGCAGGGTCCGCTCGCGTCCGCCCGGCTGCAGGCCGTGCGCGACGGCGGTGACGCCATCGGGTCCTCGGCCACCGGCGTCTACGACATCGAGGCCGACGGCGGCGTCGGTGCCGCTGCCCGCCACGAGGTCGACGTCGATGCGCTGGACCCCCTCGACCTGGTCTCGGCGATGCGCTCGCGCCGGCGCTCGGCTGCCGGCTCACCCCGTCGGCCCGGGCCGGCCGGCGGCCGGGTCGCGTCCAGCGGCGACCGGCCCGCCGACGTCCCGGGCGGGGCGCACCCTGCCGGGCGACGTCGGCCGCAGCCCGAGCCGCTCGACCTGGACCCCACGCTGATGGACGACCCGCCGGCCGCCCACCCGCCGGCGTCCGAGGTTCCCGACCAGGTCCCCGACCAGGTCCCTGCCGAGGTCCCTGCCGAGGTCCCCGACCACGTCCCCGCCGAGGTCGCGTCGGTCGAGGTGGCGGCCGAGCCCCAGCCGGCCGTCCGGCGCGCCGCTGCCGGCGCCCGGCGGGGTCGGCGCTCGAGCGTGCCCAGCTGGGACGACATCGTGTTCGGCGCCAAGAAGGACTGAGGGCCCTAGGGGGCGCCCCACACGGCTCGCTCGCCCTCGCGCGGCGCCGGGGTCTGGACGCTGGAGCCCGCGTCGAAGACCATCACCGGCCGCTGCTCGCCGTACGGGCTCCAGCCGGGGTCACCGGTGGTGGCGAACCGCACCCACGCGGCGTGCATCGCCTCCGCCAGCGGCTGCGGCGGGTTCGGGCCGGTCAGCCCGGCGGCGCCGTCCGACCCGAGGGTGTCGAAGACGAACGGCAGGTCCATGGCGTGCGCGGCGCCCAGCCCGCGGTGCGTGGTGCCCCAGGCCATCTCGTACACCCAGGAGCCCGCAGGCCGGCGGGCCCGCACCACCGCCAGCGCGGGCAGGCGGAAGAACGCGTCGGTGAGGACCGCGGCCAGCAGGTCGCCGGGTGAGGCGGCCGGGCGGCCCGCGCGGTAGGCCGCGGCCACCGCGTCGGGCACCCCCCGCGCGGCCAGGTAGCCCGCGAGCGACTGCTCGGTCATCGCCGCGGTGACCCCGGTGGGCACCAGGAAGAACCGGAACTCCTCGGCGGTGGTGCCGGTGAGCAACGCCACCTCGGACGACGCCCCCGCGGCCAGCGCAGCCAGCGGGTGCTGCGGCAGCAGGTCGCCGTCGACGACCGGGACGAACGCCATCAGGCTGGCGACCACGGTGGGCCCGAAGCGCGCCGGGTCGGGCGTCAGGGCCAGCGCCTCGGACACCCGGCGCTGGGCCACGAGCAGGTCGTCGAGCGGCACCTCGCGCAACCCGTCGGCGGTGGCCTCGCGGCCCAGTGCGGCCGCGAGCTCGGCGGTGACCAGCGCCGCGTCCGCGGGGTCGGCGGCCGCCTGCGTCGCGCCGCTCTGGGTGATCGCCCGGGCGAACAGCCCGCGGGCCCGCGGCGCGGCCATCAGCGAGGTGATGCTCATGGCCCCCGCGGACTCGCCGAACACGGTGACCCGGGCCGGGTCACCGCCGAAGGCGGCGACGTGGTCGCGCACCCACTCCAGCGCCGCGACCTGGTCGAGCAGCCCGCGGTTCGCCGGCGCCCCGGGCAGCAGGGCGAAGCCGTCGACACCGAGGCGGTAGTTGAGGGTGACGAGCACGACGCCGTCGCGGGCGAAGGCGGTCCCGTCGTACATCGGGGTCGCGGTGTTGCCGTTGACGAACGCCCCGCCGTGGACCCAGACCATGACCGGCAGGCCGGCCGCCCCGGGGTCGGGTGTCCACACGTTCAGCGTCAGCCAGTCCTCGCCGGGGACGCTCACCTGGTGCAGGATCGCGTCGAACGGGGCGCGGTAGCCGGACGCGGGCGGCGTGGGCCCGAACGCGGTGGCCGGCCGGACGCCGTCCCAGGGCACGGGCGCCTGTGGCGCGGCGAACCGCAGGGCGCCGACGGGCGGTGCGGCGTAGGGGATCCCGAGGAACCGGGCGACGCCGTCGCGCACCTGGCCCCGCACCCGTCCAGCGCTGGTCGTCACCACCGGGTCTGTCATGGTCGGCCTGCGAGCACGCCGTCGGGACGGCACCGGACGCAGGTGCCCGAGAGCGCGACGTGCGCGGGGTCGAGCGCGAACCCCTGCCCGTCGTCCAGGCGGGCGGCGACGTCGTCCAGCAGGTCGCCGGGCAGGTCGACGACGGCGCCGCAGCGCCCGCACGCGGCGTGCAGATGACGGTGCTCGGCCGCCAGGTGGTAGGCGGTGGTGCCGTGCCCGAGGTGCATGTGCTGCACGACGCCGAGCTCGCTCAGCGCCTCGAGGGCGCGGTAGACCGAGGCGCGGTGGACGCCGGCGTCCAGGTCGGCGACCGCGGCGACGACCTGGTCGGGGGCCAGGTGCGACTGGCGCAGCGCCAGGACCGTCAGCACGGCCCGGCGGGGGCCGGTCATCCGGTCGCCCCTGGCCCGCAGCAGCGCCGCCGCCGCCTCGATCACGGCCTCGACCGGGTCGTCAGGCACGACGACCCTCCAGCAGGCGCGACTCCAGGGGCAGGACGTCCGGCGAGCCGAGCCCGGCGTGCGCGGCCGCCCGGGTCATCCGGCGCAGGTGGTGGCGTCGGCACAGCACCTCGTACCCGACCTCGTCCGCGGCGGCCTCCTCACCCGGTCGGACGTCACCGGGTCGGATGTCGCCCACGACCACCTGGTCGCCCTCGACGACCATGACGCCGGCGACGGTGCGGGCGTTGTGGGTGGCCCGCGAACCGCACCAGCACAGCGCCTCGACCTGCAGCACCTGCACGCGGTCGGCGAGCTCGACGAGGCGCCGGCTGCCCGGGAACAGGCGGGTGCGGAAGTCGGCGGTGATGCCGAACGCGAAGACGTCCACCGCCATGTCGTCGACCAGCCGGGCGAGCTGCTCGACCTGGTCGGGCGTGTAGAACTGGGCCTCGTCGCAGATCACGTAGTCGACCCGCTCGCCGGCCATCTTGTGGGCCACCACGACCTGCCAGAAGTCCAGGGTCGGGGTCACCTCGAGCGCTCCCGCCGCGAGCCCGAGGCGGCTCGACAGCACCGAGTCGCCCGCCCGGTCGTGGCAGGTGAACACCAGACCGGCCCGGCCGGCGGCGCTGTGGTTGTGGTCCATCTGCAGCGCGAGGGTGGACTTGCCGCAGTCCATCGTCCCGGAGAAGAACACCAGCTCAGCCACGGTCGGATCCTGACACGGTCAGCAGCGGGACGAGGGCTTCGTCGGGGGTCAGGGCCCCATGCAGCCCCAGCAGCCGCAGCACCTGCGGACGGGCGCGGCGTGAGTCCACGACCGCCGTCCCCGGGCCGCACACCACGATGACGTCGCCGATCCGGGCGCTGACGTGGGCGGCCACCGGCCCGAACCACCCGGCCGCGACGGCGTGCTCGCGGGTCACGACCTCGGCCCGGCCGGCGAGCCGGTCGGCCCAGGTCGTCAGCACCGCCTCGGCCCGGCCGGGCTCGCAGTACAGCTGCGGGCAGCGCGGCTCACCGCCGACGTGCCGGACGCCGGCGGCCAGGTCGGGCTCGTGGGCGACGTCCAGGCGCTGGTGCAGGGGCACGTCGACCATCCCGTGGTCGGCGGTGACGTGCAGCGTCGCGTCGCGCGGCAGCCCGGCGACCAGCCGGCGGATCGCCAGGTCGACCTTGGCGAGCTCCTCGCCCCACTGCCACGACCCGCAGCCCTCGACGTGGCCGACCTTGTCCACGTCACCCCAGTAGACGTACACCAGGGTGCGCGGCGACGAGCGCAGGGCGGCCAGCGCCGCGTCGATGCGGTCGTCCAGCGAGGTGGCGGCGACGAACCGGCCACCGCGCAGGGCCGCCTCGGTCAGGCCCGAGCCGTCGAAGAAGCCGGGGCCGATGCGCACCACCTCGACCTCGGCGGCGGCGACGTGCTGCAGCACGGTGGTCTCGCGCTGCCAGCGCCGCGGGTCGACGGCGGGCTCCCACGACAGCTCGTTGAGCAGCTCGTCGCGCTCGGGCACCAGCACCTCGTAGCCGACCAGGCCGTGCGCGCCCGGCGGCAGTCCGGTGCCGAGGCTGCCCATGCTCGTCGCCGTCGTGGTCGGGAACCCCGCACTGATCGTGCCCACGCGGTCCAGCTGCGAGCGCAGGAACGGCGCGTGCCCGGCGCGCTCGCGCAGCAGCAGGTCGCCGAGGCCGTCCACGAGCAGCACGGCGGCGCGCGCCGTCGGTGCCAGTCGCAGCACGTCGGCCAGCGCCTCGCCGGCGGGCGCCACCGCGACGCCCAGGCTGCGGGCCACCGCCGGCATCAGGTCACTCAGCGAGCTGGTGCCGTACGGCGGCGCGGCCAGCTCGTGCGGCACTAGCGCCCGCCCGCACCGGCCGTCGCGGCCGACAGCGCACGGGCGAAGGCCAGCGCGTCGCGGACGGCGGTGTCGCCGTCCGCGTCCGAGGCGACCCGCAGCGCGATGTCGTCGGCGCTGGCGGTGCCGGTGTAGCCGTGGTCGGCCTCGCAGTCGGGGTCGCCGCACGCAGCCGGCTCGAGGTCGAGGCGGCTGACCGCCCCCCAGCCGATCGTCAGCGTGAGGTCGCGCGAGCCCGCGCCGCGGACGTACTCCTGCGGCTGCGGCACCACGTGGTTGACCACGACCGAGCGCACGGAGCGCAGCGGGACGGCCTCGGTCGCCGCCGTCGCGTACGGCTGGGGCGGCCCGTCGGGGTCCTCGGGGGCGTGGTCGTCCGCGTGCGCCACGACCAGGCGGGTCGCGGTGAGCACCAGGGCGGTGATGTGGCGGCGGACTGCGTCGCTGTCGAACGTGGTCTCGGCGTGCACCAGGTGGGCCACGACCGGCTCGCCGGCCACCGACACGTCCAGCACGTCGATGACCAGATCGGGGAAGTAGCCCGCGCGCTCGAGGTCCGAGCGCAGCCCGGGGGGCAGCTCGCGGCTCGTGACGTCGGGGGTCCGGGTGTCTCGCATGACGGCCATCCTGTCACCCATCACCGACAAGGCCCTCGCGTCAGCCCGGCAGCCGCCGCTGGTCGGTGTCGGTGCGCCCGGGCGGCTCGGCCAGCCGGATGCCGGCGTCCAGCACGGCCAGGCCCCGGGTCGAGACCACGACGGGGTTGAGCTCGAGGAAGGCCACCTGCGGCAGCTCGTCGGCCAGCACCGAGAGCCGGGCGATCAGGTCCTCGAGGGCGTCGACGTCGACCGGCGCCGCACCGCGGTGGCCGAACAGCAGCGGGGCGGCCCGCACCGACCGCACCAGGTCCGCCACGTCACCCTCGCGCAGCGGCGGGAACCGCCGGGCGACGTCGCCCAGCAGCTCGGTCGGTGGGCCGCCGACACCGAACTCGACCACCGGCCCGAACAGCGGGTCCTCGGTCGAGCGCACCACGCACGCCAGGCCCGCGGGCGCCATCGCCTGCACCGCGAAGACGTCGGCCCCCAGCGCCCGCAGCCGCTCGTGCATCTCGGCGAACGCCTCGCGCAGCTGGTCCTCGCGTCCGATGTCGAGCCGGACGGCGCCGAGGTCGGCGCGGTGCCGCAGCCCCTCGGCGGTGGCCTTCAGGACGACGGGGTACCCCACCCGCACCGCTGCCGCCACCGCCTCGTCGGCCGTGCGGACCGGGAACGAGGGCCACAGCTCGATGCCGTACGCGGCGAGCAGCTCGGCGGACTGCGGGTTGGTCAGCCAGACGCCGTCCGGCCCCAGCGGCGCTGCGGCGGCGACGACGGCCCGGGCCGCGTCGCGGTAGATCGGGCCGGGCGCGACCCGGCTGCCGCGGTCGCGCTGGCGCCACTGCGAGTAGCGGGTGGCCGAGACCAGGGCGCGCACCGAGTCCTCAGGGGTGGGGTAGGCGGGCACCGTTCGAGCTCCCGACGACAGCGCGTCGGTCACACCGCGCATCCCCAGGAACGTTGCGACACAGGCCTTCTCGCTCGCTCCGGCCACCTCGGCCACCGCCGTCGCGACGTCGGTGTCGAGGGTGACCAGCGGGGGGATGAACCCGACCACGACCGAGTCGACGTCAGGGTCGGCGAACGCGAGCGACAGCGCCTCGCGGAACTCCTGCGCGGTCGCGGTCGACGGCAGCGCCACCGGGCCGTGAGCGACCTCGAGCCCCCAGCTGGTGCAGGCGTCGGCCGCCAGCACGCCCAGCGCATCGCTGTTCGTGACGACGGCGACCCGCGGCCCCTGCGGCAGCGGCTGGTGCACCACCAGCTGCCCGACGTCGAAGAGCTGGTGGACGTTCTCGACCCGGATCACCCCGGACTGGCGCAGCATCTCGTCCAGCGCCTCGCGCGGCAGGCGCGAGGCCCGGACGGCGTGGCCGGGCGGGACGCTGAACGACGAGACGCCCGACTTCACGACGATCACGGGCTTGGCGCGGGCCAACCTGCGGGCGATGCGCGAGAACTTGCGCGGGTTGCCGATGCTCTCGAGGTATAGCCCGACCGCGTCGGTCGAGGTGTCGTCCAGCCAGTACTGCATGACGTCGTTGCCCGAGACGTCGGCGCGGTTGCCGGCGCTGACGAAGGTCGACACGCCCAGCGAGCGCCGCGCGGCCGAGTCCAGGACGGCGATCCCGAGCGCGCCGGACTGGCTGAACAGCCCGAACCGCCCCGCCGGGGGCAGGTTCGGGGCCAGCGAGGCGTTCAGGCTCACCAGCGGGTCGTTGTTGACGACGCCGAAGGAGTTGGGGCCCACCACCCGCATCCCGTTGGCGCGGGCCAGCCGCACCAGCTGCTCCTGGCGGCGCCGTCCCTGCTCACCGGTCTCGGCGAAACCGGCACTGACGACCACCAGGCCCCGGACGCCGGCCCGCGCGCAGTCGCGCACGACGTCGTCGACCGAGTCGGCGGGGACGGCGACGACGGCCAGGTCGATGGGTCCGGGCGCGTCCGTGACCCGCGCGTGGCTGGTCACTCCCTGCACCTCGAACGCGTCGTGGTTCACGGCGTGCACGGCACCGGTGAACCCGCCGCCGCGGATGTTCTCCAGCAGGCGGTGGCCGATCGAGTCCGGATCGCGGCTGGCCCCGACCACGACGACCGAGCGCGGGTTCAGCAGCCCGCGCATGCTGCGCGACTCGGCCCGGTGCTCGCGCGACTCCCGCACCCGCGCCGAGTTCTCGGTCGGCGAGATGTCGAACGCCAGCGAGATCACGCCGTCCTCGTACCCGTGAGCGACCTCGTAGCCGGCCTCGGTGAACACCGTCATCATCTTGCGGTTCTGGGGCAGCACCTCGGCCACGAACCGCGTGATGCCGCGTTCGCGCGCCGCCACCGTGAGGTGCTCGAGCAGCACCGACCCGAGGCCCCGGCCCTGGTGGGCGTCGCTGATGTTGAAGGCGACCTCGGCGCTGGTGCCCTCGGTCCGGTCGTAACGGGCGATACCCACGATGTCGTCACCCAGGGTGGCCACCAGCCCGACCCGGTTGACGTAGTCGACCTGGGTGAAGCGCGCGACGTCCTTCGCCGACAGGTGCGGCAGCGGCGCGAAGAACCTGAGGTAGACCGACTCGGCCGACTGCGCGTCGTGGAAGGCGTGCACCGCGGGGGCGTCCTGCGGGCGGATCGGCCGAACGTGCGCGACCCCGCCGTCGCGCAGCACGACGTCGGCCTCCCAGTGCGCCGGGTAGGCGACGCCGGCACCCTCGCCCGGTGCAGCACCGCCTGCCGTGTCCACCACGGTCGCGAGCCTACCGGCGGGGGCCGGTGCCTAGGCTTCGCCCATGGCCGCCCGACCCGCACCGATCCCCGCTGCCCTCGAGCTCACCGACGAGGTGCGTGGTGCCCTCGCCGACGGTGTCCCGGTCGTCGCGCTGGAGTCGACGATCATCAGCCACGGGCTGCCGCGCCCGGACAACCTGCGGGTGGCCCGCGAGATCGAGGCCGCGGTCCGCGCCGAGGGCGCTGTCCCCGCCACCGTGGCGGTCGTCGACGGCCGGGTGCGCGTGGGCCTGGACGACGCCGCGCTGGCGGCCGTGGCCGGACGCGACGACGTCGCGAAGGCGGGCGTCCGCGACCTGGCGGTCGTGGTGGCCCGCGGGGGTTGCGGCGCGACGACGGTGGCCGCGACCGCCCACCTGGCGGCGCTCGCCGGTATCCGCGTGTTCGCGACCGGCGGCCTCGGCGGGGTGCACCGCGACGCCTCGACCACCTTCGACGAGTCCGCCGACCTGGTGACGCTGGCCCGGGTGCCGGTCACCGTGGTCTGCGCCGGGGTCAAGTCCATCCTGGACGTCGCCGCGACGCTCGAGCGGCTCGAGACCCTCGGCGTCGGCCTGCTCTGCTACGGCAGCAACGCCTTCCCGGGTTTCTACCTCACCGACTCGGGGCACGTCGTCGAGCACCGCGTCGACTCCCCCGCCGAGGTCGCTGCGGTGATGCGGGCGCGTGTTTCGCTGCACACCGACACGACGGCGCTGGTCGTCGCCAACCCGCTGCCGCTGGACGAGCAGCTCGACCCCGACGTCCACGACCGGGTGCTGCGGTCGGCGCTTGAAGACGCTGCGGCGCAGGGGATCCGCGGCAAGGATGCGACGCCGTTCCTGCTCGCGCGGTTCCACCACGACAGCGGGGGTGCGAGCCTGGCCGTCAACACGACGATCATCCTGCGCAACGCCGCCCTCGCCGCGAGGATCGCGACGGCGGCCGCCGGGTGAGCGGGGCCGTGGTGGTCGTCGGTGACCTGATGACCGACGTCGTCACCCGCGTCGACGACCCGCTCAGCCTCGGCTCCGACACCGCGGCGACGGTGCGCACCCGCCTCGGCGGGGCCGGCGGCAACGTCGCTGCATGGCTTGCGGCACAGAAGGTCTCGTGCACCTTCGTCGGTCGAGTCGGGGACGACCCGTTCGGTCGCGAGGCCGTCGCGGCGCTGCGGTCCGCCGGGGTCACGACGCACGTCGGCGTCGACCCCCACGCCGCGACCGGCGCATGCGTCGTCCTCGTCGGACGCGACGGCGAGCGCACGATGCTCCCCGACGCCGGTGCCAACTCGACGCTGTCGCCGGACGACCTGCCGCTGGACGACGTCCGCCGCGCCAGGCACCTGCACGTGTCGGGCTACACCCTGCTCAACCCCGGCTCGCGCGACGCCGGGACCACGGTGCTGGCCGTCGCGCGCGCCGCCGGGGTGAGCACGTCGGTGGACGCGTCGAGCGCCGCACCGCTCGAGGCCGTGGGCGGCGCCGCCTTCGTGGCCTTGACCAGTGACGTCGACCTGCTGTTCGTCACGCTCGACGAGGCCGCGGTGCTGTGCGACAGCCGCGAGCCTGCGGTCGTCGCGGCCCGGCTGACGGCGCACTACCCGCAGGTCGTGCTCAAGCTCGGCGGCTCCGGTGCCTGGTGGTGCGCCGACGGGTGGCCCACGCGCGCGGCCGCTGCGGTGCCGACGTCCGGCGACGTCGTCGACACGACGGGCGCGGGTGACGCGTTCGCCGCCGGCTACCTCGCAGCGGTGCTCGGCGGCGGGGACGTCGACGCCGCGCTGGCGAACGGGTGCCGGCTGGGCGCGGCGGCGGTCACCCGCCAGGGCGCGCGGCCCTGAGGCGGGTCAGTCCAGGCAGCCGACGTTGACCTGGGCCGAGCCCGCGACCTTGCCCACCTTCGACTGGTACGAGGCGACGAAGTCGGCGGCGTCCGTGCGGTTCGCGAAGTACACGGTCGCCGCGCTCCAGTAGTCGTACTGGTCGAGCCCCAACGCCTCGACAGCCCCCTGGTCACAGGCCAGGTCGCCCTGCACCGCGGTGTAGCCCGCCCCGGACGCCTTGCGCACCGCGGCGTCGATCGCCGGGTCGTCCCCGGCGTGCGCGAGTGCCAGGTACACCGCCCAGACCGGGTCACCCTGGCCCGGCTCGCCCAGGGCCTTCGGCCAGCGGGTGGGTCCCGACGTCGGCGCCGGCTCACCGCTCGCGATGGCAGTCGGCGTGGTCGTGGGGACCGCCGAGGACGTCGCCCGGGACGGTGTCGTCGTCGCCTCGGTGGGCTCGGCGGCGGTGGTCTCAGGCTCGGTGGTGTCGGTCGTGGTCGCGTCGGACGGGGTCGCTGACGTGGTGCTCGCCGCGGGCGCAGCCTGCGGCGTCGCGACCGACGAGCACGCGGCGAGCGCGGGCAGTGCCAGGGCCGTGACCAGCACGACGTGTCGAGGTGCGGCGCGCGTGACGGCGAACCGTGTGGTGCCGAACATCTGCGGGTCCTCCCGTTGGCGGTTCCGAACGTAACCCACGAGCCGCGCAGCCGGGCGGCGGCGCACCGTGGTCACGGTGCCCCGGTGGCCGTAGGGTCGGCGGATGAGCGAGAACGACGAGGTCTTCGCCGACGCCGGGGCCGCCTTCGCGCACGCCCGCGACCTCCTGCTGCGGCTGCGCACCGACCACGAGGGCGCCGTCCGCGAGCTCCGACCGCCTCGGTTCGAGCACTTCAACTGGGCCCGGGACTGGTTCGACCGGGTCGCGGCCGGGCCGGCCGCCGACCGGGCCGCGCTGCGCGTCGTCGACGAGGACGGCAGTGACACGCAGGTGACGTTCGCGCAGATGGCTGCCCGGTCGATGCAGCTGGCCGGGTGGTTGCACTCGCACGGTGTCCGCGGCGGTGACCGGGTGCTGCTGATGCTGGGCAACCAGGTCGAGCTGTGGGAGTCGCTGCTGGCCTGCATCCGGATCGGGGCCGTGGTGATCCCCGCGACCACGCTGCTGGCGGCGTCCGACGTCCGGGACCGGATCGAGCGCGGTCAGGTGTCGCACGTGGTCGCCCGCTCGGCCGACGTCGGCGCGTTCACCGACGTGGCAGGTGGCTGGACCCGGATCGCCGTCGGGGACGACGTCCCCGGCTGGCTCTCGTTCGGCGACAGCCTCACCTGGGGCGGGCCTCCAGCGCCGGACGTCGCCACCCGTGGTGACGACACGATGCTGCTGTACTTCACCTCCGGCACCACCGCCAAGGCCAAGCTGGTCGAGCACACGCACGTCTCGTACCCCGTCGGTCACCTGTCGACGATGTTCTGGATCGGCCTGCAGCCCGGCGACGTGCACCTGAACATCAGCTCTCCGGGGTGGGCGAAGCACGCGTGGAGCAACGTGTTCGCCCCCTGGAACGCCGAGGCGACGGTGCTGGTGGTCAACCAGCGCCGGTTCGCCGCGACGCCTCTGCTGCAGGCGATGGAGCGCTGCGGGGTCACCACGTTCTGCGCGCCGCCGACCGTCTGGCGGATGCTCGTGCAGTCCGACCTGGCCGCCTTCCGCGGACGCATCCCGCTGCGCGAGGTCGTCGGCGCCGGCGAGCCGCTCAACCCCGAGGTCATCGAGCAGGTGCGCACCGCCTGGGGACTGACGGTCCGCGACGGGTTCGGCCAGACCGAGACGACCGCGCAGGTCGGCAACCCCCCGGGCGCCCTGCTCAAGCCCGGCTCGATGGGCCGCCCGCTGCCCGGGTACGACGTGGTGCTGCTCGACCCGGTGACCGGTGAGGAGAAGGACGAGGGCGAGCTGTGCCTGCGCCTGGACGGCCCCGGCGGGCGTCCCGTCGGCCTGATGGTGGGCTACCGCGACGACCCCCAGCTGAACGCAGACGCCATGCGGGACAACGCCTATCACACCGGTGACGTCGCCTCGCGCGACGCTGACGGCTACCTCACCTACGTCGGGCGCTCGGACGACGTGTTCAAGGCCTCGGACTACCGAATCAGCCCGTTCGAGCTCGAGAGCGTCCTGATCGAGCACCCCGCGGTGGCCGAGGCGGCCGTCGTCCCCTCGCCGGACGCCGTCCGCCTGGCGGTGCCGAAGGCGTACGTCGTGCTGGCCGCCGGTCACGAGCCGACCCGGGAGACGGCGGCGTCGATCCTGGCCTACGCCCGCGAGCACCTGGCGCCGTACAAGCGGATCCGCCGGATCGAGTTCACCGACCTGCCCAAGACGATCAGCGGCAAGATCCGCCGGGTCGAGCTGCGCGGCCGCGAGAACGAGGTGCACGCGCCCGGCGCGCCCGCCCGCGCCTCGGCCACCGAGTTCTGGGAGGACGACGTCCGCTGAGTCGTCGGCTCGTACCCGGGCAGACTCCTTGGATGGCAACCTCACCGTTCAGCGTCGACATCGCGCCGCCGTCCGCAGCCGGATTCCTGCGTGAGATGGCGCGTCACGCCGCGACCTTGGAGGACCGCCCGCTACCAGCGGTCGACGCGCAGGACGTCGCAGAGCTGCTCCCTCATGACAGTCTCGGACGCGCTCGTCGCCATGTCCGCTTCAGGCCGACAGCTCGGTGCAGCCTGGTTGATGTTCGACGGCGCGCCACTGGTCCCGGCGCGGCCGTCGGCCGCCGAGGTCTGCATGGCACTGGAACCAGGCAGCCGCAACCGCGGCATCGGCACCGCGCTGCTTGATTCCCTGATCGGCAGGGCAACGGCGCGGGACGTCGACGCCCTCGTCCTCAACGTGCACCTGCGCAACACGGCCGCACTGCACCTGTACATGAAGTGCGGGTTCCGGGTGGCCGGCGCAGGACGAGGCTGGTTCGGCGTCGCGATGCTGAGGGGGCTCGACCGCGGGTGAGCTCGGCGACACGGCCTCCCCGTTCAGGGTCAGGTCGCCTGGGTCGATCGTGGAGGCAGACCGTGGACGACGACGCGACCCAGGATGCTGCGCGTCGGCGTGGTGCACGAGCCAACGGCTGACCCTCCAGGTGGTCATCGCCAGTGCGGACTGCGATGGACCTGGTGCAGGACGACACGTCCAGACGGGCGAGTCGGAACGCCTGTGCAGGGCCTTGCCAGACGGGCGGGCTCGGGCTAGAATAGAACACATGTTCGACTCACTGACACCCTGCAACGCCGTGTGGTCCGTGCGTGCGCGCGTCGCCCTGCTGGGTGCCGAGCTGGGTGGCCTGGACGCCGGTGGGGTGCCGGATGCCGACCTGGTCGCGTTGGTGGGCGAGCTGGAGACGCTGAAGTGTCGGGTCGAGGGGGCGCAGGTCATGGCTGCGGCGGCGCTGGATACCTCGGTGCGGGCCGCTCATGCTGCGGCGGGGGTTCCGGCCGATCGGCAGGGGTTGGGGGTGGGCCTGCAGGTGGCGCTCGCTCGCCGTGAGTCCCACCACCGAGGTGAGCGACACCTGGGTTTGGCGCGAGTGCTGACTCGTGAGCTGCCGTCCACCCTGAGGGCGTTGCGGGCGGGGTTGGTCAGTGAGTGGCGGGCGACCGTGGTGGCCCGTGAGACGGCGTGCCTGTCGCGGGAGCACCGGGCCGAGGTCGACCGTGAGCTCGGCTCCCAGCCCGAGGTGTGGGCGCGGTGGGGTGAGCGTGAGCTCATCGGGGAGCTGCGCCGGCTGGCGTACCGGCTCGACCCGGCCTCGGTGGTCGCCCGGCGCCGGCGGGCCGAGGGTGAGCGGTCGGTGTCGCTTCGCCCGGCGCCGGACTGCATGACGTACCTGACCGCCCTGCTGCCCGTGGTGACCGGGGTGGGGGTGTTCGCCGAGCTGACCCGCGCCGCCGACACCGCCCGCGCCGCCGGTGATGAGCGGGGCCGGGGTCAGGTGATGGCCGACACCCTGGCCACCCGCCTGCTCGGCCAACCCGACGGCGGCGCGCCGCGGGTGCCGGTGACGGTGAACGTGGTGGTTTCCGATGAGGTCACGCTCGGCCGGGGCCCGAGCCCGGACACCGCCGCGGTGCAGGGGTACGGGGTGGTGCCCGGTGGCCTGGCCCGTCAGCTGGCTGGCGCCGCCCCGGACGCCCAGGTGGCTATCCGCCGGTTGTACGCGAAACCGGCCAGCGGGGCGCTGGTCGCGATGGACTCGAGGTCGCGGTGCTTCCCGCCGGCGCTGGCCGAGCTCATCCGGCTGCGCGACCGCACCTGCCGCACCCCCTGGTGCGACGCCCCGATCCGTCACGTCGACCACGTCCGCGCGCACGCCGACGGCGGGCCGACCACCGCGGAGAACGCCCAGGGGCTGTGCGAGGCGTGCAACCGGGCCAAGGCCGCGCCCGGGTGGGCCGCGACCACCACCTCGGGCGACGGAGCCACGCACACCGTGACGCTGACCACCCCGACCGGCGCCACGTACGACTCCACCGCACCACCGACACGCACGCCCCTACCGCGGGGCCGACCCGGTCCCTACAGAGTCGATTCCTCCTGGCTCGAGGAGTGGACCCTCGAGGTCCTGCTCCAGCACGCCGGCTGACGGTTAGCGGTAGGAGGGGTGCTCGGGCCAGGGGGCGTCGGCCGGTCGCAGCGTCGCCCACCCCTGCGCGCGGGCGGCGTGGGCGGCCAGCACCCCGACCACGAGCGAGGGGTTGTGCAGCCGTCCGTCGAGCACGGCGGCGTGCACCTCGTCGAGGTCGAACCAGCGGGTCGGCATGTCCAGCTCCTCGTCGGACCGCTCATGCCGCTGTGCCTCGGGCACCGGGCTGAGCTCGCGGGCCAGGAACAGCCGGAAGGCCTCGGACGTGCCACCCGGCGAGAGCATCCAGTCCAGCAGCAGGTCCCACCGGCCGGCGCGCAGGTCCGCCTCCTCGGCCAGCTCCCGAGCGGCGGCGAGCTGGGGCGGTTCGCCGGGGACGTCGAGCAGACCCGCCGGCAGCTCCCACATCGACATGCCGACGGGGTGGCGGTACTGGTGCACCAGCGGCACCCGGCCCTCGTCGTCCAGCGCGAGCACCCCGACCGCACCGGGATGCCGGATGAACTCTCGGGTGACGACGCCCGCGGCGCCGAGGTCGACGTCCTCACTCACGACGTCCCAGATCTTCCCCACGAACGACGTCCCCGAGGCCCGCACCGGCTTGCTGCCGACGGTGTCGCGCAGGTCCGGGCTCACGCGGACGACGCGACCACGCGCTCAGCCTGCAGCGAGACCTCGTCACCGTGCGTCTTGAGGTCGTGGGGCCGGTCGACCTCGACCAGGCGCGAGGCGCGCTGGGCGTCCACGGCGGCCCGCACCAGGCCCGCGAACAGCGGGTGGGCGCGGTGCGGCCGCGAGCGGAACTCGGGGTGCGCCTGGGTCGCCACGTAGTACGGGTGCACGTCGCGCGGCAGCTCGACGAACTCGACCAGCGCGCCGTCCGGTGAGGTGCCCGAGAACACCAGCCCGGCGGCCTCGAGCCGGTCGCGGTAGGCGTTGTTGACCTCGTACCGGTGCCGGTGCCGCTCGTGTGCGGACGTCGAGCCGTAGGCCGCGCTGACCACCGACCCGGGCGTGAGCGCGGCGGGGTACAGGCCGAGGCGCATCGTGCCGCCCAGGTCGCCACCGCCGTCGACGATCGCCTTCTGCTCCTCCATCGTCGCGATGACGGGGTGCGGGCAGTCGTCCGCGAACTCGGTCGAGGACGCGCCCTCGAGCCCGGCCACGTTGCGCGCGAACTCGATCACCATGCACTGCAGACCCAGGCACAGTCCCAGCGTCGGAACCCGCCGCTCGCGCGCCCAGCGCAGCGCACCGAGCTTGCCCTCGATCCCGCGGATGCCGAACCCACCGGGCACGCACACGGCGTCGACACCGCCGAGCGCCTTCGCCGCGCCCTCGGGGGTGGCGCACGTGTCGGACGGCACCCACCGCAGGCGGACCCGTGCGTCCTGGTCGAAACCTCCGGCCCGCAACGCTTCTGTCACCGACAGGTACGCGTCCGGCAGGTCGATGTACTTGCCGACCAGGGCCACCTCGACCTCGTGCTCGGGCTCGTGCACCCGGCGCAGCAACGTGTCCCACGCCGTCCAGTCGACGTCGCGGAACGCCAGACCCAGGCGCCGCACGACGTACGCGTCCATCCCCTCGGTGTGCAGCACCTTGGGGATGTCGTAGATCGAGGGTGCGTCGACGCAGCTGGCGACCGCCTCGAGGTCGACGTCGCACATCAGCGAGATCTTGCGCTTCATCTCCGCCGGCACCGGCCGGTCGCTGCGCAGCACGAGGGCGTCGGGCTGGATGCCCACCTGGCGCAGCGCCGCGACCGAGTGCTGGGTGGGCTTGGTCTTCAGCTCGCCCGAGGGGGCGAGGTAGGGCACCAGCGAGACGTGCAGGAAGAACACGTTGTCGCGCCCGACGTCGTGCCGCACCTGGCGCGCGGCCTCGAGGAACGGCAGCGACTCGATGTCGCCGACGGTGCCGCCGATCTCGGTGATGATCACGTCGACGGCGTCGCCGGCCTGTGCGCGCATCCGCTTCTTGATCTCGTTGGTGATGTGCGGGATCACCTGCACGGTGTCGCCGAGGTACTCACCCCGGCGCTCCTTGGCGATGACCTCGCTGTAGACGGTGCCCGTCGTGACGTTGGCGCTCGCGCCGAGGTTCGCGTCCAGGAAGCGCTCGTAGTGCCCGATGTCCAGGTCGGTCTCGGCACCGTCGTCGGTGACGAACACCTCGCCGTGCTGGAACGGGTTCATCGTGCCGGGGTCGACGTTGAGGTACGGGTCCAGCTTCTGCATGGTCACCCGCAGACCGCGCGAGCCGAGCAGCAGACCCAGGCTGGAAGCCGTCAGTCCCTTGCCCAGGGACGAGGCCACGCCGCCGGTCACGAAGATGTGCTTGGTGATCGCCACGGAGAGCCAGGCTATCAGCCGCGACCCGGAGCGAGACCGGCGTAGACGGCTCGCACCTGACGTGTCGTGGCCGCCTCGTCCGGCCACAGCCGCGACCGCTGCCGAGCGGCGAGGCCGAGCCGCTCGCGCCACTGCGGGTCGCTCACCACCCCCGCCAGGGCGGCAGCGAGCGCCGCTGGGTCGCCCGCGGGCACGAGCTCGGCGGCTCCGTCGACCAGGTCGGGCACTCCCCCGACGTCCGTCGCGACGATCGCCACGCCCGCGCGGGCGGCTTCCTGGACGACCAGAGCCCTTGCCTCCCAACGACTCGCGAGCACGTACACGTCGGCGGCCGCGAGCAGGTCGGCGACGTCGGTGCGCTGGCCGAGCAGCAGCACCGGCAGGTGGTGCTCGCGGACGCCGGCCTGCAGCGCCTCGCGCAGCGGCCCGTCGCCGGCGATGACGAGCAGCGGTCGCCGGACGCCGTCCGGCCAGTCGCGCCCGAGCGCGGTGAGCAGGGTGGGGTAGTCCTTCTGCTCGGCGAGCCGACCGACGGCCAGCAGCACCGGGGTCGCCGGGTCGTCGACGGCCGCGGCGCGCAGCAGCTCGGCCCGGACGTCGTCCCTGGTGCGGACGGCGGCGGGCAGGGGCGGCGCAGCGACCGGACCCAGGCGCGCGTCGCGGGCGCCCAGGCCGGCGGCCCGCTCGACGAGGTCGGTGGACGCCCCGAGGGTCACGTCGGCGCCTCGCGCCACCACCCGCTCGAGGGCGACCAGCAGCCGTCGCCGCGGCCCACGGCCCAGCACCGCGTTGTGCCAGGTGACCACCAGGCCCGGGCGCGGGCTGGCCAGGCGCAGCGCGAGCACGGCGACGAAGCCGGCGCGCAGCCCGTGCGCGTGCACGACGTCGCGGCCTTCCGCGAGCTGCCGCAACCGGTGCGCGGCCAGCAGGTCGCGCCGCGGGCGGGGCGTCGTCCCGACGTCGACCACCTCGAACGAGGCACCCACCCCGTCGAAGCCGAACGCCAGACCGGTGGCCGCGGGCCCGGCGACGACCACGTCGTCCCCGGCCGCGACGAGGCCGGCGGCCAGCGAGCGGACGTGCTGGCCGATACCGCCGGTGCTGGTGCCGAGCACCAGCAGCACCCTCATCGCCGCACCGTACGTCGCGCAGCGACCGCACGCAGGTCCTCGCCGCCGGCCAGCGCGCCACCTGCGCCGAGCAGCGCAGCGGCCGCGACGGCACCCGTGACGCCGGCCACCAGAGCGGACGGGACCGAGGGCCCGGTGAGCAGCGCGTCGGTGACCCACCGGCCGGCCACCGCGGCGACCGACCCGGCCACCAGCGCCGTGACCAGCGCCCGCGGCACCCCCCGCCGGGCACCGTCGGGTCGCACACCGCCGACCCGCAGCCGCCCGGCGCCGACCAGCAGCGCAGCGCCGGCCGCCGTCATGCCGATGCTGCTGGCGACGCCGAGCGCGAGCAGCGCCGCCGCGGCGCCGTCGGTGAACGCCCCCACGAGGACGACCGACAGCGCGGCGGCGAGCAACCAGCCGCCCGCGGTGCTCACCGCGGCCCAGCGGACCGACCCGGCGGCGAACAGCCCGCGGCCCAGGTGGGCGACCAGTGCCAGGCCCACCAGCCCGGGGGCGAAGGCCGTGAGCGCGTCGGCGAAGCCCGCGAGCGCCGCGGCGCCCGGGCCGCCGGACCTGCTGGCGTCGACCGCGGTGAACACCTGAGCGACGGCCGGCGCTGTGGCGACCAGCACGGCCGCACCGGCCGCGGCGGCCAGGACGACCAGCCGGGTCGAGCGCGAGAGCGTCGCGGCGTAGCCCACCGCGTCAGCCGCGGCAGCCCGCTCGGACAGCTGCGGGAACGCCGCGGTCGCGATGGGCACGGCCAGCACGGCGTACGGCAGCAGGTAGACGGCCTGGACGTAGGTGTAGACGTTGATCGTGCCGGCGCCGCGGCGGGTGGTCAGCAGCAGCACCGTGAGCACCACGACCTGCTGGGCGAGGAGCCCGGCCAGCCCCGCCAGCGCCAGCCGCCGGGCGCGGGCTGCCACCCCCGGCGGCAGCCGCAGCGTCGGCCGAAGGCGAACACCGGCGCGGTGGGTGGGCACCAGCAGCGGCAGGCTCAGGACCGCGACGCCCAGCGTGGTGCCGAGCGAGAGCACCAGCTCGGTGCCGCGGCCCGGCACCCAGTCGGTGCCCTGTCGGCCCTGGGCGAGGTGCCCGTAGGCGGCGTACGCCCCGACCACGACCAGGCTCGACAGCAGCGGCGCGAGGGCTGGTGCGACGAACCGGCGGTGGGCCTGCAGCACCCCGCTGAGCACGACCCCGATGCCGTAGAGCACGACCTGGGGGGCGAAGACCACGAGCATCCGCGCGGTCTGCTCGTCCTGCCCGGGGCACCCGGCCCGCCCGAGCAGGGCCGCGACGGGGCCCGCCAGCGCCGCGAGCAGGACGGCGAGGGGCACCAGGGCCAGCACGACCCAGGTCAGCAGGCCGGACGCCGTCCGGTCGGCGACCGCGCGGTCGCCGACGAGCAGCCGCCCGGACAGGATCGGACCGGACAGCAGCGGGACCACCGACGCCGCGAGCGCCCCGCCGGCCACCACCTCGAACAGCACGTTCGGGACGGTGTTCGCCGCCTGGTACGCGGTGCCCGTGCAGGTCGACCCGACGGCCGCGGCGAAGACGAACCACCGACCGAAGCCGACCACCCGCGACAGCAGCGTCAGGACGGCGATCAGCCCGGCGGCACCGGCCAGGCCCGGGAGGGCTCGGCGGGCGGTCACCGGTCGGGTCGGGCCGGGCGGCGGCCGGCCCGGTCGAGCTCGCGCAGGCCGGGCGTGCGGTCGATGACGGCGCTGAAGCTGACCCGCTCGCTGGCCAGCGTCAGCGCGACGAGGCCGGCCGCCGCCGCCCACCGTCCGCGCGGACCGGCCCCGGCGACGGCGGCGACCCCCACCAGCGCACCGACCGCGTTGGCCCCGGTGTCACCGAGCATGCTGCGCTCGGCGAGGTCGTCGCGCAGCAGACCGGACGCCGCCCCGCCGGCGACCGCGGCCAGCGGCCACCCCGCTGACGCGCTCAGTGGCACCGTCAGCAGCAGCACCGCCTTCAGGGCCCGCCCCGGCCGCAGGTCGAGCAGGTTGACCAGGTTCGCCGTCCCCGCGACGACGACGCCGCCGACGAGCGGGTCCAGCACCCGTGCGGCTCGGCCGCGCCGCGGGTCACCGGGTCGGGCCAGCGCGGCGGCGGCCAGACCGGTCAGCGCCAGGCCGACGACCTTGACCGCGCCCGTGGTCACCTGCCCGCGGCGCAGCGCGGTCAGGTGCCCGCGCAGGCCCTTGCTGCCGGCGTCGCCGGCCAGGTCGTCGTAGGCACCCAGAGCAGCGGCCCCGGCGACGGCGAGCGCCGCACCCGCGCGCGCGCGACCGGGCCCCACGGGCACGAGCAGCGCCGCGAGGGCACCCGCAGCCAGCGCCGGGCCCTCGAGCAGGGTGACCGGCTCACCCCGGTGGTTGGTGCGCGCCCAGGGGTCGGCGCCGCCGGGAGGACGCTGCGACAGCAGCAGCGCGCAGCCTCGGGCGGCCAGGCCCGCCGCGCCGGCGCTGGCGAGGCCGGCGCCCACGGCGTGGATCGGCACGCCTCAGGGCCGGGTCGCGGTCGACGCCGGCAGGACGGCCGTGGCACCCGCCCCCACTCCGTACTGCCCAGCCGCACCCGCAGCCTGCTCGCGCAGCGCGTAGACGGTGGCGATCAGCCCCATGGGGGCGCCCAGGTCGTCGACGGTGCTGACGACCGTGGCCGTGGCCGCCTCGGCCCGTACCGCGGCGACCACCCCGCCGGTGCCGGCGCTGTCGGGGACACCGACGACGGCGCTGCCCCGACCGGCGGCGTCCAGGCTGCGGGCGAGGGCCACCCACCCGGCCAGGTCCGCCTTGCGTCGGTCGTCGGTGACCTTGGCGTCCGGGGCGGGGGCGACGACGACGGCCAGGGTGGCCGCGGCGGGCCCCTCGCCGTCGTACGTGACCAGGTCGGCGGCCTTCAGCGCCGCGAGCGTCGCGGCGGAGGTCGGTTCGGGTCGGGTCACGTCGGTGAGCTTGGGCACCAGCAGCGCCGAGGCGAGCAGCGCGCCCAGCCGCCGCTCGGGCGCAGCCGCTGGGCTGGCGGAGGCCCCCGCCGTGGGCGCCAGGGTCGAGAGCAGCTCGTCCCGGATGCTCGCCTTGGCCGGGTCGGTCCACGCCGAGGTGATGCCGACGGTCCCGCTGACGGTGCCCCCCGCCTCGGCGAGCACGGCCGTCAGCCCCTTGACCGTGTCGGGGTCGGCACCCGGCAGCTCGACGACGACGATGGGGTAGCCGCCCAGGCGGGCGGACACCAGGTCGGGCGTGATCGCCGTGGCGAACGCGTCACCGGCGTCGACCTGACGCTGGGCCGCGTCCAGCTGGGTGCGCAGGTCGGACTTCTCCTGGCGCAGCGTCGAGACCTGGTTGGTCAGTGTCGTGCCGAGGTTCTCCTGCAGGGGCCCGGCGCCGAGCAGGATCCCGACGGCGAGGGCCAGGAAGATCGAGACGATCGAGACGATGTGGTAGCGGAAGTCGATCACCTAGAACAGCCCTCGCGCCCACGACCACACGTCGTCCCAGCGTGCGCCGACCAGCCCGAGCATCGCCGTCCCGGACGGCGTCACCGACAGCGCCACGACGACGGCGAACAGCCCGCACAGCAGCAGCACCGCCAGCTGCACGCTGGAGATCCGGGCGCGGTACAGCCGGCTCACGCCCTTGGCGTCGACCAGCTTGCCGCCCACGCGCAGCCGGGTCAGGAAGGTGCTGGCCATCCCCGAGCGGCCCTTGTCGAGGAACTCGACCAGCGTCGCGTGGCTGCCGACCGCCACGATCAGCTCGGCGCCCTTGTCGTCGGCGAGCAGCATCGCGACGTCCTCGCTGGTGCCGGTCGCGGGGAACACGACCGGCTCGATGCCGAGGGCCTGCACCCGCTCCAGCCCCGGGGCCCGTCCGTCGCGGTAGGCGTGGACGACGATCTCGGCGCCGCAGGACAGCGCGCGGTCGCTCACCGAGTCCATGTCGCCGACGATCAGCGCCGGGGTCAGCCCGACCTCCAGGACCGCGTCCGCGCCGCCGTCGACGCCGATGATCACCGGGCGGTACTCGCGGACGTAGGACCGCAGCGCCTGCAGGTCCTCCTTGTAGTGGTAGCCGCGCACCACCACCAGCACGTGGCGCCCCTCGAGCCTGGTGCGGATGTCGGGGACGCCGACACCGTCCAGCAGCAGCTCGCGCTCCTTGCGCAGGTACTCCATCGTGTTGGCCGCGAACGCCTCGAGCTGGACGGCCAGCCCGGCGCGGGCCTGCTCCATCGACGCGGCGACCGTCTCGTCGGTCTGCCGGACGCCGGTGCCGACCAGGTCGTCGCCGACGTAGACGTCGGCACCGTCCAGGCGCACCACGTCGCCCTCGGTGAGGCGGACCATCACCTCGTGGCCGACGCCGTCGACCAGCGGGATGCCTGCGGCGAGCAGGATCTGCGGGCCGAGGTTCGGGTAGCGGCCGCTGGTGCTGGCGACGGCGTTGACGACCGCGCCCGGACGGCGGGTCACCAGGGCCTCGGCCGCCACGGTGTCGATGTCGAGGTGGTCGATGACCGCGACGTCACCGGGCTGCAACCTGGTGGTGAGGTTCTTGGTGCGCCCGTCCACGCGGGCCACCCCGACGACCCCGGAGCCGGTCGGCTTCGAGGAGCGGCGGTGCAGCAGGGGCAGGCGCATCGCCGCTCATCGTGCCACGCGACGTGAGCGTCCCGTGGCACGCGCGGCGGCAGCGGGTGGCGGCGCGAGGTCCGCCCGGGCGGTCTCGAGCAGCTCGACGGCGTGCGCTTGCGCGCTGGCGGAGTCCTCCTGGCCGGCGAGCATCCGGGCCAGCTCGCGCACCCGCTGCTCCTCGTCCAGCACGCTGACCCCGCTCTCGGTCACCGCACCGTCGTCGGTCTTCTCGACCAGCAGGTGCTGGTCGGCGTACGCCGCCACCTGCGGCAGGTGGGTCACCACCACGACCTGCGACCCTCGCGCCAGCCGCGCCAGCCGACGTCCGATCTCGACCGCAGCCCGGCCGCCGACCCCGGCGTCGACCTCGTCGAACACGAACGTGGGCACCGGGTCGGCCCCGGCCAGGACCACCTCCAGCCCGAGCATGACGCGCGAGAGCTCACCGCCGCTGGCGCCGCGCGACACCGGGCGCAGCGGCGCCCCGGCGTGCGGCGCCAGCAGCAGCTCGACGTCGTCCGCCCCGTCGACGCCGACCGCGACGGTGCGCTCACCGTCGGCGAACGGCACCGAGAGCCCGGCCGGGTCGTCGCGCCGGGTCACCTGGACCACCAGCCGGGCGTGCGGCATCGCGAGCTGGGCGAGCTCGGCGCCGACGAGGTCACCCAGGCGCCCGGCTGCGGCCGACCGCGAGTCCCCGAGCTCGGCGGCAGCCCGGGCGAGCGCGGCCCGGCCGTGCTCGCGGGCGCGGCTCAGCTGCTCGATCCGGCCCTGGTCGTCGTCCAGCTCGAGCAGCCGCAGCGAGGCCCGCCGGCCCCAGTCCAGCACGGCGTCGGCGTCCTCGCCGTACTTGCGGGCCAGCGCCGTCAGCACCGCACGACGCTCCTGCACCACCGCGAGGCGCGCCGGGTCACCCTCGATCCCCGCGGCGTACGACGCGAGGTCGGCGGCGACGTCGGCCAGCAGGTACCCGACCTCGGCGAGCCGGTCGTCCAGGCCGGCCAGGCCGCTGTCGTGGCCGCGCACCGGGTCCAGCGCGTGCCGGGCAGCGGCGACCAGCGTGATCGCGTCGGCGTCCTCGTCCGGACCACCCCCCTGGACGGCGGCGTGCGCCACCTCGGCGGCGGCGCGCAGGGCGTCGGCGTGTCCCAACCGGGTGTCCTCGTCGCGCAGGACGTGGTCCTCGCCCGGCTGCGGGTCGACCGCCTCGATCTCCTCCAGGCCGTGCCGCAGCAGGTCGGCCTCCTGGGCCCGCTCGCGGCCCCGGGTCACCACCTCGTGCAGCTCGCTCTCGACGCCGGTGAGGGCTGCGTGCGCTGCTGCGACGGCGACGAGCAGGTGGTCGTGGTCGGCGAACCGGTCCAGCGCGGCCCGCTGCCGCGCGGGCTGCAGCAGCCGCAGCTGGTCGGACTGGCCGTGCACCGTGACGAGCTCGGCGGCCAGCTCGGCCAGGACGGCGACCGGCACCGCGCGGCCACCGGCGTGGGCGCGGGAGCGACCCGCGGCGGTGACGGTGCGCGCCAGCAGCAGCACGTCCTCGTCGAGCTCGGCGCCGGCGTCCTGCGCCATCGCGGTCACGGGGCTGTCGGCCGCGAGGACCACGCGTCCCTCGACCAGCGCCGAGGCGGCGCCGCTGCGCACCGACCCGGCGTCCGCCCGGGCGCCGAGCAGCAGGCCGAGGCCGGTGACGACCATGGTCTTGCCGGCCCCGGTCTCGCCGGTGACGACCGTGAACCCGGGGTGCAGGTCGAGCACGGCGTCGGTGATCACGCCCAGCCCACGGATCCGCATCTGCTCCAGCACGGAGCCCAGCCTAGGAGCCGGTGGGCCCGTGGCCGCGCCACCCGTGCACCGGCAGCCGGAACTTGGCCACCAGCCGGTCGGTGAACGGCCCGCGCACCAGCCGGGCCAGCCGCACCGGCAGCACCCCGCGGGTGGCCTCGACCCGCGAGCCGGGGCCGAGCTCGAACTTGCGCCGCCCGTCGCACCACATCACCGCGCTGTTCGGCCCGAGGGCGAGCACCTCGACCGCCAGGGTGGACGTCGGCGCCACCACGAGCGGGCGGGCGAACAGCGCGTGGGCGGCGTTGGGCACCAGCAGCAGGGCCTCGACCTGCGGCCAGACGACCGGGCCCCCGGCGGAGAACGCGTAGGCGGTCGACCCGGTGGGGGTGGCGAGCACGACGCCGTCGCAGCCCAGGTGGCTCAGCGGCCGGCCGTCCACCTCGATCACCAGCTGCAGCATCCGCTCGCTGGTGGCCTTCTCGACGCTGGCCTCGTTCAGCGCCCACGACCGGGCCACGACCTCGCCGTCCACCAGCACGGTCACGTCCAGCGTCATCCGCTCCTCGACCTCGTAGTCCATGTCGACCACGCGCTGCGAGGTGGCCGCGAGGTCGTCGCGCTCGCTCTCGGCCAGGAACCCGACGTGCCCGAGGTTGACGCCCAGCAGCGGCACCTGGGTGCCGCGCACCAGCTCGGCGCCGCGCAGGATCGTGCCGTCCCCACCGAGGACGACGACCAGCTCGCACCCCTCGACCGGGTCGGCCACGTCCGCGACGTCGACGCCGTCGCTGGTCAGCTCGGCGGCCTCGTCGGCCAGCACCGAGACCCGCAGTCCGGCGTCCATCAGCCGGCTGAGCATCTCGCGCGCCGCGGCGACCGCCTCGGGACGCCCGGTGTGCGTGCAGAGCAGCACCCGGCGGGTCACGGCGTCCGACCGATCACTGCGGTCCCTGCTCGACGGCCTGCCGGACCATCCGCTCGAGGTCCGCCGCAGCCGGCGCCGCGTCCTGCGCGGGTCGGGTGAGCCAGACGAAGTACTCGACGTTCCCGCTCGGGCCGGGCCAGCGGCTGGCGCGGACGGCGTGCACCGCCAACCCGTGGTCGGCGACGGCGGCCCGCACCACCGACAGCACCGCGTCGACCCGCCGGGGGACGTCGCGCACGACCCCTCCGGCGCCCAGGCGCTCGCGCCCGACCTCGAACTGCGGCTTGACGAGCACGAGCAGGTCGCCGCCGCGGCGGACCAGAGCCACGAGGTCGGCGAGCACGACGGTGACGGAGATGAAGGACAGGTCGGCCACGAGCAGCTCGACCTGGCCCCCGACCTGTTCCGGCGCCAGGCCGCGGACGGTGACACCCTGCCGGTCCTGCACCCGCGGGTCCGCCCGCAGCGGGGCGGCCAGCTGGTCGTGCCCGACGTCGACCGCCACCACGTGCGCCGCCCCGTGCTCGAGCAGCACCTGGGTGAAGCCACCGGTGCTGGCACCGGCGTCCAGGCAGCGACGGCCGGCCACCGCGGGCGCCGCGCCCGCGGCGGCCAGGTCCTCGAGGAACCCGGACAGCTTCAGCGCACCCCGGCCGACGTAGTCCGGCCGCTCACCGGCGGCCACCACGACGTCGCTGCGGGCCGAGACCTTCTGCGAGACCTTGCCCGCGGGCCGGCCGTCGACCTGCACCCGCCCGGCACGCACCAGCTCCTCGGCCTGACCGCGGGCCCGGGCCAGCCCGCGGCGCACCAGCTCGACGTCCAGGCGGTTCGCGGACCCAGGCAGGGAGGGGGTCGACGGGTCAGCCATCGAGGTCGGCGAGGCGGTCCTGCAGGCTGCGGTGGGCACCGACGTACGCCTCGACCTGCTCGGCGACCGGAGCGGTGGTGGCCTCGGTCAGCTCGGCCAGGGCGGCGTCGACCGCCTCGTCGCCGGTGGGCGGCGGCGTGGGCTGCTCGCTCATGCCGAGGTGGCCTTGGACGCGGACGACCTGGTCGTGGTGCGCTTGGCCGCAGCCGTGCGCGGCGTGGTCTTGGCGGTCCTGGCGGTCGCCCGCTTGGTGGTCGCCCGCTTCGCGGTCGCCTTGGTGGCAGCGGCCGGACTCGTCGTGGCCTGCTTCGCCGTCGCCCGCTTCGTCGTGGCCTGCTTCGCCGTGGCCTGCTTCGCCGTCGCCCGCTTCACCGTCGCCCGCTTCACCGTCGCCCGCTCGGGGGTGGCCGCGGCGAGGCTGCGCTCGAGCTCACGCACCCTGGCCCGGCTGG
This sequence comes from Actinomycetales bacterium, assembly GCA_038322575.1. GTDB lineage: Bacteria > Actinomycetota > Actinomycetes > Actinomycetales > Angustibacteraceae > JACMOY01. The sequence continues at coordinate 3,645 of JBBQGB010000003.1, read as the reverse complement.
CGGCCAGCTCGGCCTCCAGGTCGGACCTGCCGTCCAGGCCGAGGCGGGCCACGACGGTCTCGACCTCGGCCCGCACCAGGTGGCTCAGCATCTCGCGGTTGGCCCGACCGGCGGCCAGCAGCTCGTCGGCCAGGGCGGACGCCTGGGCGGTCAGACCGTCGACCCCGGCTGAGGCCACCGGCAGCACGGCCGCGGCGGGAGTGGCGGCCAGCGCCTGGCGGGCGGCCTCGAGGGCGCGCTGGCGGGTCAGGTCACCGACACCGCTGGCGACCTGCAGGTAGGCCTTGAGAACCTCGATCACGACTGACCTCCTCGGCGGTCGCCCGGGACGGCGAGCCTGCGGCCACGCTACCGGTCCCACCCCTGCGGCGCCGTCCAGGCCGAGAGCGCACGTGCCGCCCCATCGACCAGGCGCGCGGGTGCGCCCTGGTCGTGCGCGTCCGCCCAGACCGCCGAGCACACCGCGCGCAGCGCCTCGAGCGCCGCGTCCGCGCCCCCGGCGGCCGGGGACGGCGGGGTGAGCTCGACCTGGCCGTCGACCACCCGGGCGGCGCACCCGCCGCAGCGCCACCACCCGTCGCCATCGAGGTCACACCCCGGGTGCGAGGCAGCGAGCCCGTCCAGGTCGGCGGCGACCAGCGTCGGCCGCAGACCGGCAGGTGCCGCGAGCAGGTCGCGGACCGCGCTGACCCCGGTCAGCACCAGCAGGCTGGGCAGCTCGGCGGCGGCGGCCCCGGCGATGTCGGTGTCCAGCCGGTCGCCCACGACCAGCGGACGCCGAGCGCCGGTGCGGCGCACGGCCTCGTCCATGATCGGGCGCCAGGGCTTGCCGGTGACGGTCGGCGTCGCCCCGGTCGCCTGCTGCACCACCTGCACCAGGGCCCCGTTGCCCGGCGCCGGGCCGCGGGGGGTGGGGATGCTCAGGTCGAGGTTGCTGGCGACCCACGGCACCCCCGCCCGGACGGCGATGCAGCCCTCGACGAGCTGGGCCCAGCCGACGTCGGGCGAGAAGCCCTGCACCACCGCCGCCGGGTCGTCGTCCGCCGAGGTGACCGGTGTCAGGCCGACGGCGGTCAGCGCCGCCCGCAGGCCCTCGCCGCCCACCACGAGCACGCGGGACCCGACCGTCAGGCGGCCGGCGAGCACGGTGGCTGCGGCCTGGGCGCTGGTCACCACGTCGTCGACGTCGGCAGCGACCCCGATCCGGGTCAGGTGCTCGGCCACCGTGTCCGGGGTGCGCGAGGCGTTGTTGGTGACGAAGGCGAGGCGAGCCCCCGCCGCGACGGCCGCTTCCAGGGCCGGCGCGGCCCGCGGGACGACCGCGTCGCCCACGTAGACGACCCCGTCCAGGTCGAGCAGCAGCACGTCGTGCTGCTCGTGCAGCGGGCGCCGGGACGTCGGCCAGCCCGCCCCACGGGTCGACGCCGGCAGGTCGGGGACGGGCAGGGTCATCGCGGTGCCTCGCCGTCGCCCTGGCGGGCCTCGCGACGGGCCCGCAGCGTGGCTCGGGCCTGCTTGAGGCGGTCGACGTACTCGGGTCGGTCCGGGCGCATGGCGACCGCCATCGCCAGGTGCTCGCTGGCCAGCTCGAACCGGTCCAGCCGGGTCAGGGCCAGCCCCAGGCCGAAGTGCCCGTAGTCCGAGGTCGGCACCAGGGTGAGCAGCCGGGTGAAGCAGGTCGCCGCCCGCTCGAACCGTCCCGAGTCGTAGTACGCCCGGGCCAGCGCCTCGCAGACACTGCTCGAGTCGGGCTCGCGGGCAGCGGCGTGCTCGAGCAGCACGGCAGCCGCGCCGGCGTCACCGCGCTCGAGCAGGTCCAACCCACGACGCAGCCACTCGAACGGTCCCCCGTCGGGCACGCCGTGACCGGGTTCGTCCCATCCCGCCGCCTGCGAGCTCACGCCGGCATCCCACCCTTCGCCCGTCGGTCCGCTGCACCGACGTCCACGCTACCTTCGGGTGAGCCGGCGCAGCGCGACCACCTCCACCTCGTAGCGGCTGGTCGGGCCGGCAGCACCGCGCCAGAACCGCCGGCGAAGGACACCCTCGACCTCGACCACCGTGCCCTCGGGCACGTTCAGGGCCCGGCGGCGCAGCTGCGCCGCCCACAGGGCGCAGTCGATCGTGTCGACCCCGGTCGCTGCGCTCGCCCCGGCTGCGGCGCCGTCGGCGCGCGGGACCACCAGGCGGGCGGTGACCAGCAGGTCCCCGCTGGGCAGCTCCCGCTCGACGGCGCCGGTGAAGCGACCGCGTAGTCGCACCTCGTTCAGCGGCTGCTCGGCCGCCACCTGCGTCCCCGCCACCCGTGTCCCCGCCACCTGCCACTCCCTCCACCCGCGGACGGCCCCCGGTCAGCGGGCCTGCTCCAGGGTGCGACCGGGAGCCAGGCGACTCCAGGTGTGGCACCCGACCTGTGGACGGTGGGACGAGCGGGCGATCTGTGGACGCGGAGGCGTCACTGCGGGCGCGGGAGGTCCTCGTCGCCGTCGCTGTCGCCGTTGCCGCCGTCGGTGTCGTCGTCATCCTCGAGCAGGTCGACGATCTGCAGCCCGGTGAGCTCGGACACGCGCTCGTCCGCGTCGGTGACCCCGTCGTGGTCGGTCTCGGCGGCCAGGGCGAACCAGCGCAGCGCCTCGTCCTCGCGCCCCGCGGCCAGCAGCGCCTCGGCGTAGCCGTAGCGCAGCCGCGGGGTGAACGCGTGGGTCTGCGACGCAGTGAGCTCGGGCAGCTGCAGGGCGAGCACGGCAGCCTCCGGCTGACCGAGGTCGCGGCGGGCCCCGGACACGACCAGCGCCAGCTCGACCCGCTCGGCGGTCGCCAGCCCTTTCGCCTCGTCCGAGGCGGCCAGCTCCAGGGCGCGCTCGGGCCGGCCCAGGCCCCGCTCGGCGTCGGCCATCAGCGCCAGCAGGTGCGAGGACCCGCTCATCCGACGCGCGGCCCGCAGCTCGGACAGCGCCTCGGCCCACAGGCCCGCGTGGTAGGCGGCGACCCCCACGGCCTCGCGGACCGCGGCGATCCGCCCGGCGCGCCGCTGGGCGGCCATCGCGTGGGCGTACGCCGTCTGCGGGTCGTCGGTGAGCAACCGGGCGATCATCACCAGATGGCGTCCGACCATCTCGGCGTTGGCCTTGGACAGCGACCGCAGCTCGGCGCTCACCGAGCGGTCCAGCTCGGCGCCGGTGACGTCCGGGGGGACGACCGGCTCGGCCGGCGCGTCGCGCCGGGGTCCCATCGGGCGGACGGTCCGCTGGTCGGCGATCCCGGACCCCGACCCCGTTCGCGGGGCGCCGGCCCGGGTCGCCTTGCCGCCACGTGCGTTGGTGGAGGCGGGACGGCCACCGGACCGAGGCGGTGTGCCGGGTCTGCGACGAGGCGGCTGATCGGTCATCGGGGCAGCCTTGGGGTCATGGGAGCAGGGTAGGGCGAGCGGGTCCGGGCGTCGAAATCAGCACGAGGACATGAGGACGTGCAAATGCAGCAGCCGCGGCCCCCGGGTGGGGGGTAGCGGCTGCTGTGAAAGGGTGTCCGGCGGCGTCCTACTCTCCCACGAGGTCCCCCTCGCAGTACCATCGGCGCTATCGGGCTTAGCTTCCGGGTTCGGAATGGGTCCGGGCGTTTCCCCGATGCTATGACCGCCGTAACTCT
>JBBQGB010000002.1:0-105745 GCA_038322575.1 Actinomycetales bacterium | reverse complement strand
GCCGACCAGGCGCCCGGCCCGGAACGAACCCCCGAGCGCAGACCATGCCCCGGGTCGGACCACCGGCGCGGGCGACGGGTCGCCGGGCGGACGTCGGCGGCCCGGGCCGCGAGCACCACCACGAGGGCGGCGAGCTCCTCGGGCGTGGGTGCGCCGCGCACCACGCGCAGGGCCGGCTCGGCGGCGGGGGTGTCGCTCACAGCGGGATGTTCCCGTGCTTCTTCGGCGGCAGCGTCGCGCGCTTGCCGCGCAGGGTGCGCAGCGCGCGCACGATGTGGCGGCGGGTCTCGGACGGCGCGATGACGGCGTCCACGTAGCCGCGCTCGGCGGCGATGTACGGGTTGGCGAGGGTGTCCTCGTACTCGGTGATGTACCCCTGGCGGGCGGCGTCGACGTCCCCGCCCTGCTCCGCCACCTCGGCGAGCTCGCTGCGGTAGAGGATGCCGACCGCGCCCTGGGCGCCCATCACGGCGATCTGCGCGGTGGGCCAGGCGAGGTTGACGTCGGCGCCCAGGTGCTTGCTGCCCATGACGTCGTACGCGCCGCCGTAGGCCTTGCGGGTGATCACCGTGACGAGCGGGACCGTGGCCTCGGCGTACGCGTAGATCAGCTTGGCGCCGCGGCGGATGATGCCGTTCCACTCCTGGTCGGTGCCGGGCAGGAAGCCGGGCACGTCGACCAGCGTGATGACCGGCAGGTTGAACGCGTCGCAGGTGCGTACGAAGCGCGCGGCCTTCTCGCTCGCGTCGATGTCGAGGGTGCCCGCGAGCTGCATCGGCTGGTTGGCGACCAGCCCGACCGGGTGGCCCTCGATCCGTCCGAACCCGATCAGCAGGTTGGGTGCGAACAGCGGCTGCACCTCGAGGAAGTCCTCGTCGTCGACGACGTGCCGGATCACCGTGTGCATGTCGTACGGCTGGTTCGGCGAGTCGGGGATGAACGTGTCGAGCTCGAGGTCGAGCTCCTCGGCGTCGGCCGACCCCGCGTGGTACGTCGGCGCCTCGTCCAGGTTGTTGCTGGGCAGGAACGACAGCAGGCCCTTGACGTACTCGATGGCGTCGTCCTCGTCCGTGGCCATGTAGTGCGCGTTGCCGCTGCGGCTGTTGTGGGTGCGCGCGCCGCCCAGCTCCTCCATGCCGACGTCCTCGCCGGTTACCGTCTTGATGACGTCGGGCCCGGTGATGAACATGTGCGAGGTCTGGTCGACCATCACGGTGAAGTCGGTGATGGCGGGGGAGTACACGGCGCCGCCGGCGCAGGGGCCCATGATCAGCGAGATCTGCGGGATGACGCCCGAGGCGTGGACGTTGCGGCGGAAGATCTCGGCGTACAGCGCCAGCGAGACGACGCCCTCCTGGATGCGCGCGCCGCCGGAGTCGTTGATGCCGACCACCGGGCAGCCGATCTTCATCGCGAGGTCCATGACCTTGACGATCTTCTCGCCGAACACCTCGCCGAGGCTGCCGCCGAAGACCGTGAAGTCCTGGGCGTACACGCACACCGGGCGGCCGTCGACCGTGCCGTACCCGCCCACGACGCCGTCGCCGTACGGCCGGTTGTCCTGGCCGCCGAAGTTGGTCGACCGGTGCCGCGCCAGGGCATCCATCTCGGTGAACGAGCCCTCGTCCAGCAGCGCGTCGATGCGCTCGCGGGCGGTCTTCTTGCCGCGCGAGTGCTGCTTCTCGACCGCGCGCGCCGAGCCGGCGTGCACCGCCTCGTCCATGCGTGAGCGCAGCTCGGCGAGGCGGCCGGCGGTCGTGTGCAGGTCGGGGGTGGTGGAGTCGGCGTCGGGCACGAGCGCACTCTAGCGAGCGGCCCGTAGCCTCGGGCCCGTGTCGGACCCGCCGCGCTCCTCGCCCTGGAACGACCTGACCCGGCCGCCGCTGCGGGCCGCTGCGCTGCGCCGGGCCCTGGTCGACGCACCTGGCCCGTGGACGTCGGTCGAGGTGCTCGCCGCGACGGGCTCGACCAACGGCGAGCTCGCGGCCCGCGCCCGTGCCGGGACGGTGGCCGACGGCGCCGTGCTCACCACCGACCACCAGACGCAGGGCCGCGGACGCCGCGACCGCACCTGGACGGCGCCCCCGCGGTCCTCGATCGCCGTGTCGGTGCTCGTCGTCCCGGCCGAGGTGCCACAGCACCGGTGGTCGTGGCTGCCGCTGCTCACCGGCGTCGCCGTCGCGCGCGCGCTGACCGAGGTCGCCGGGGTCACGGCGGCGCTGAAGTGGCCCAACGACGTCCAGGTCGAGGCCGACGGCGGCCAGTGGTGCAAGGTCAGCGGGGTGCTCGCCCAGGTGGTGCCGACGCCATCCGGCGCGGGCGTGGTGGTCGGGGTGGGCCTGAACGTCTCGCAGCGGGCGGACGAGCTGCCGGTGCCCACCGCGGCCTCGCTCGCGACCCTCGGCGCGGCGTCCACCGACCGCGACATTGTGCTGCGGGCGGTGCTGCGGACGTGGGGCGACCTGCTCACCACCTGGCGGGCCAGCGGCGGGGACCCCGCCGCGAGCGGGGTGGGCGCGGCGTACGCCGACGCCTGTCGAACGCTGGGTCGTGCGGTCGAGGTGCACCTGCCGGACGGCACCGTGCTCGCCGGGCGGGCAACGTCCGTGGACGACGACGGCCGGCTGCTCGTGCTGCCGGCGGACGGCTCACCGCTGCGCGCGCTCGCGGCGGGGGACGTCGTCCACGTGCGCTGACCGGGCCGCCCCGGCGAGGCGTGGGCAGCGAGGACCTCGACACGGCATGATCGCCGCCATGGCGTACCCGCGCAGGCTGCTGGCCGACGACGAGCGGGCCGAGCTCGAGCTGCACCCGCACCCCAAGGCGCTGTTCTGGCCGGTCCTGCTGCTGCTCGTCGTGGTGCCCGCAGCCTCGTTCGCCGCGGCCCGGGTGCCGGACGGCGGCGCCCAGGTGCCGCTGCGGGCGGCCCTGGCCGTGGTCGCCGTGGCGCTGCTGGTGGTGCTGACGCTGGTGCCGTTCCTGCGCTGGGTGACCACCCACTACGTCGTCACCGACCGACGGCTGATCACCCGGCAGGGTGTCGTCGCGCGCAGCGGTCGCGACATGCCGTTGGCGAGGGTGAACGACATCTCGTTCTCGCACAACGTGTTCGAGCGCGTCCTGGGCTGCGGGACGCTCGTGGTCGAGTCCGCCGGTGAGCGCGGCCAGCTGGTGCTCTCGGACGTGCCGCACGTCGAGTCGGTGCAGCGGCGGATCTACGAGCTGGCCGACGCCGCTGCCGGCCGGGCGCGAGAGGACCCCGACGACCGGTACGACCGGGACCCCGGGCGCGATGGCTGAGGCCGACGCGCCCCGGCCGCTGCACCCGCCGCGCACCCTGCGCCGCCGCGAGGTCAGCGCGGCGGCGGGGGTCTCGCTCATGTCGGCGCGCCGGTTCTGGCGGGCGCTGGGTCTGCCGATCGCGGGCGAGCAGGAGCAGGCGTTCAGCGGGGCGGACGTCGCCGCGCTGGCCGGCACCGTCGCGCTGGTGCGCGACGGGCTGCTCGACGACGCGACGGCCCTGTCGATGGCCCGCGCGGTGGGCCGGTCGGTCGACCGGCTCGCCACCTGGCAGGTGCAGCTGCTCGCCGAGCACGTCGCCAGCCAGGGGCCGCCGCCGACCGACGACGCGGCCGGCCCCGACCTGGCCACGGCACGGGCGACCGCCGAGCTGTTCGAGCGGATCGCCGACGACCTCGAGCCGCTGGTCGTGTACGCGTGGCGGCGGCAGGCGGCGTCGGCCCTGGAGCGGATCGTCGCCGACGCCGAGCTCGCACCCCGGGACGGCGAGGAGCAGCCCCAGACGACGGTGCGGGCCGTGGGTTTCGCCGACCTCGTCTCGTTCACCCGACTCGTGCGGCGGCTCACCGAGCGAGAGCTGGCCGCGATGGTGCAGCGGTTCGAGGCGCAAGTCTCCGACGCCATCACCGCCCACGGCGGGCGGGTGGTCAAGACGGTCGGCGACGAGGTGCTCTTCGTCGTCCGACCCGGTGCCGCGGCGGCCCGGATCGCCCTGGACATCGCCGAGGTGCTCGGTGCCGACGAGCTGCTGCCCGACGTCCGCGTCGGGATGGCGACCGGTCCGGTGGTCGGCCGCCTCGGTGACGTGTTCGGCACCACCGTCAACCGCGCGAGCCGGTTGACCGCGCTGGCCCGGCCGGGCGCCGTCCTCGTCGACGTCGCGACGGTGCACTCGCTGGCGACGGTGAGCGACATCGAGGTGCAGCAGCTGCGTGGCCGCACCCTGCGCGGGATCGGGCACGTCGTGCCGTGGGTGCTGCGCCGGTCGCCGGTCGGCTAGCGTGCCGCCATGCGGCCCATGGTGCGTCTCGAGCGACCCGCTGAGCACGTGGCCGAGATCGTCCTCGACCGGCCCGAGGCGCTGAACGCGGTCTCGACCGCGCTGGCGCTCGAGCTGAGCGCGGCCGTCGCCGCGGTCGCCGCCGACGGGTCGGTGCGTGCCGTCGTCCTGTCCAGTGCGGTCGAGCGGGCGTTCTGCGTGGGCGCAGACCTCAAGGAGCGCAACGGTTTCAGTGACGACCAGCTGCGCGAGCAGCGGCCGGTGACCAGCGCCGCGTACCGCAGCGTGCTCGACCTGCCGATGCCGGCGATCGCCGCCGTGGCGGGGTTCGCCCTCGGTGGCGGGTTCGAGCTGGCCCTCGCGTGCGACCTGGTCGTGGCCGACCGGACGGCGGTCGTCGGCCTGCCCGAGATGAGCGTCGGCGTGATCCCCGGCGGGGGCGGCACCCAGCTGCTGACCCGCCGGGTGGGGTGGTCGCGCGCGGCCGACCTGGTCTTCACCGCCCGCCGCCTGGGCGCGGACGAGGCGCTCGCGCTCGGGTGCGTCGACCGGGTCGTGCCTGCCGGTGAGGCCCGGACGGCGGCGCTGGCCGTCGCCGAGACCATCGCGGCGAACTCCCCGGTCGGCCTGCGCCGGGCCAAGGCGGCGATGCGGGCGGGCTTCGACACCGACCTCGCGTCGGGGCTGGACCTGGAGGAGGCCGCCTGGCAGGCGGTGGCGTTCTCACCGGACCGGGCCGAGGGCGTGCGCGCGTTCGCCGAGCGTCGTCGTCCGGTCTGGCCCGGCGACGCCGATGCGGCACAGCACGACGACGGCGGGCGCGGCCTACCATCGCAGCCATGACCCGGGTGCTGCTGGCCGAGGACGACGCCGCGATCGCCGAGCCCCTGGCGCGCGCCCTGCGCCGCGAGGGGTACGACGTCGACGTCCACGGTGACGGGCGCAGCGCCCTCGCCGCGGCGCGCGACGGCGTCGACCTGGTCGTCCTCGACCTCGGGCTACCCGGCATGGACGGCCTGGACGTCTGCCGCGAGCTGCGTGCCCAGAGCAACCCGGTCCCCGTCCTGGTGCTGACCGCCCGCGCGGACGAGGTCGACACCGTCGTCGGGCTGGACGCCGGCGCCGACGACTACGTGACCAAGCCGTTCCGCCTCGCCGAGCTGCTGGCCCGGGCCCGGGCGCTGCTGCGCCGCGGCACCGTCGAGCCCGCGGTACCGGCCCGGGTGCGGATCGACGTCGACGCGCGCCTCGCCTACCTCGACGACGAGGTCGTCGCGCTGACCGCTAAGGAGTTCGACCTGCTGCGGGTGCTGCTGCGCGAGGCCGGCCGGGTGGTGCCCCGCGAGCAGATCATGCGCGAGGTGTGGGACGCCGACTGGTACGGATCGACCAAGACCCTCGACATGCACGTGTCGTGGCTGCGTCGCAAGCTCGGTGACGACGCCGGACAGCCGCGTTTCATCTCGACCGTTCGGGGTGTCGGCTTCCGGTTCGAGCGCGAGACCTGAGCAGCTCGGTGCGGGCCCGGCTGCTGCGCTCCTCGCTGCTCGTCGTCGCGGTCGCCGTCCTGCTGGTCGGGGTGCCCGTGCTCGTGGTCGGCACCGTGCTGGTGCACCGGCAGGCGCTGGGTGACCTCGACGAGCGCGCCGAGGCCATCGCGGTGGTGGTGCAGGCGCGGCGGGACGCCGTCGACCTGCAGCAGATCGACGCGATCCTCGCCGCCGGCCCCACCGGCACCCGGATGCGGGCGCAGATCATGGTCCGGGGCGGCGCGACGGTGCAGGCCGGCCCCGTGCCGGTCGGCCGCACCTACGCCGCCACCCGCCAGGTGGGGCAGGTCACGGTGCGGGTCGACGTCCCCCGCTCGGCGGTCGACGCGGCCGTGCTCGAGCTCGCCCTCGTCGTGGTCGCCTTCGGCGTGGTCGCCTTCGGCGCGGCGGTCGCGCTCGCGCTGTGGCAGGCCCGCAGGCTGACCGCGCCGCTCGCCGCCCTCGCCGAGAACGCCGACCGGGTGGGCCTTGGACAGTCCCGCCTGCTGCCGGTGGCCAGCGGGGTCGCCGAGCTCGACCGCGTGGCCGCCGGGCTCGAGCGCAGCGCCGAGTCGATGGCCGTGGCCCTGGCCGCCGAGCGCGACTTCGCCACCGACGCGAGCCACCAGCTGCGGACCCCGCTCACCGCCCTGTCGATGCGGTTGGAGGAGATCGGGGCGACCGAGCGGCTGGACGTCGTGCGCGACGAGGCGCGGATCGCGCTGGACCAGGTCGAGCGGCTGACCCAGGTCGTCGACGGCCTGCTCGTGCGGGCGCGCAGCACCCGGCGGCGGCCGCTGTCGGAGCTCGACCTGGACCAGGTGCTGGTGCAGCAGGTCGAGGAGTGGACCACGGCGTTCGGGTCGGCCGGACGGCGCGTCGTCCGCGGTGAACCCAGCGGCGCCCGCGTGCTGGCGACCCGCGGTGCGCTGTCTCAGGTGGTGGCCACGCTGCTGGAGAACAGCCTGCAGCACGGTGCGGGCACGACCAGCGTCACCGAGCGCCGCTCGGGGCGCTCGGTGGTCGTCGAGATCAGCGACGAGGGGCAGGGCGTGCCGGCGGCCCTCGCGGCGCGGGTGTTCGAGCGCACGGTGAGCAGCAGCGGCAGCACGGGCCTGGGCCTGGCTCTGGCGCGGGACCTCGCCGAGGCGGACGGCGGCCGGCTCGAGCTGGTGCGGGCGCGGCCCCCGGTGTTCGCGCTGTTCCTCAGCGAGGCCGGGTGACCTCGGGCTCGACGTCCTGCGTCTGCGCCAGCTCGGCGTTGAAGACGAAGCGGCGGTAGGCCCAGAACCGGAACAGCGTGCCGAGCACCAGACCGACGCCGTTGGCCGACACGTTGTCGGCGAGCGCCGAGCGCAGGTCGAGAACGTAGTGGCTGAAACCCAAGCAGGCCAACGCGATCGCGAGCCCCACGGCGTTGAAGAAGAAGAACAGCACCAGCTCGCGCTGGGCCGAGGCGCGGCGGCGGTGCCGGAAGGTCCAGAACCGGTTGCCGAGCCACGCGACGACGGCCGCAGCGATCGTCGACACCACCTTGGCCGACAGCGGCTTGTGCTCCAGCGGCCCGCCGCCGCCGAGGCCGAACCGCAGCAGGTTGAACACCCCGGTGTCGACGACGAACGCGACCGCGCCCACCGCACCGAACTTGATGACCTCGCGCACGAGGACGTCCATCAGGGCGCGGACGCGCTCGACCAGCGAGGAGGCAGCGGCGGTCACGGTCTCAGAGGCTAACTGGCTAGGGTGAGATCCGTGACGACAGCCGAGCCGGTGCGCCACCCCGGGGGCTTCCCGCTGGTGGGCGTGGTGGGGGCCGGACAGCTCGCGCGCATGATGCAGGCGCCGGCCACCGCCCTCAGCCTCGGGCTGCGGGTGCTCGCCGAGCGGGACGACGACGGCGCCGCCCTCGTCGTCGCACAGGCCCCCGCGGGTTCGCACACCGACCTGGACGCGCTGCTCGCCCTGGCCCGCGACTGCGACGTGGTCACGTTCGACCACGAGCACGTGCCCCCGGCCCACCTGCGGGCCCTCGAGGACTCCGGTGCCGTCGTGCGGCCGAGCGCCGCGGCGCTGCTGCACGCGCAGGACAAGGGCGTCATGCGGGCCCGGCTCGAGCGGCTGGGCGTGCCGTGCCCGCGCTGGGCGCTGGTCGCCGACGCCGGCGAGCTCGCCGACTTCGCCGGGACCACCGGGTGGCCGGTGGTGCTGAAGACCCCGCGCGGCGGGTACGACGGCAAGGGGGTACGGGTCGTCGCCGACGCCGCCGAGGCCGCGGACTGGTTCGGGCGCCTCGGTCCCGGTGAACGGCTGCTGGCGGAGGAGCGGGTCGCGTTCGTCCGCGAGCTCGCGGTGCTGGTGGCCCGCAGCCCGATGGGCCAGGCGGCGGCCTGGCCGGTGGTCGAGACCGTGCAGGTCGACGGCATCTGCACCGAGGTGCTCGCCCCGGCACCGGGTCTGTCGCCGGACCGCGCCGCCGAGGTGACCGAGGCGGCGCTGCGCATCGCCGGCGAGCTGGACGTCACGGGGGTGATGGCCGTCGAGCTGTTCGAGACGGCGGACAGGTTCGTGGTCAACGAGCTCGCCATGCGGCCGCACAACAGCGGCCACTGGACCATCGAGGGTTCGGTCACCAGCCAGTTCGAGCAGCACCTGCGGGCGGTGCTCGACCTGCCGCTCGGCGACACCCGGCCGCGGGCGCGCTGGACCGTGATGGCCAACGTGCTGGGTGGCGACTACCCCGACCTCTACCGCACCTACCTGCACGTGCTCGCGCACGATCCGGCGCTGAAGGTGCACCTGTACGGCAAGGGCGTTCGGCCCGGCCGCAAGATCGGCCACGTCACCGTCAGCGGCGACGACCTCGACGACCTGCGTGCGCGAGCCCGGCACGCAGCCGACTTCATCCAGGGAGTGGTGACCGAGTGAGCGCACGCGTGGGTGTCGTCATGGGCAGTGACTCGGACTGGCCGGTTATGGAGGCCGCGGTCACGGCGCTCGAGGAGTTCGACGTCCAGACCGAGGTCGACGTCGTCTCGGCCCACCGGATGCCGCGCGAGATGGTCGCGTACGGCGAGGGCGCGGCTGCCCGTGGTCTGCGGGTGCTGGTCGCGGGAGCCGGAGGCGCGGCGCACCTGCCCGGCATGCTGGCCGCGGTCACGCCGCTGCCGGTGATCGGCGTCCCGGTGCCGCTGGCGCAGCTGGACGGCCTGGACTCGCTGCTGTCGATCGTGCAGATGCCGGCCGGCGTCCCCGTGGCGACCGTCGCGGTCGGCGGCGCGCGCAACGCCGGGCTGCTCGCCGTCCGGATCCTGGCGACCTCGGACGACGGGCTGCTCGCCCGGATGGTCGACTTCCAGGCCGCGCTCAACGCCGAGGCCACCGCCAAGGGCGAGCGGCTGCGCGGTCGGCGCGGTCGCTCGACCGGTTTCGGGCCCGCCGCGGGCCGGTAGGTTCCTCGTCATGACGTGGCTGGTGACGGGCGGGGCGGGCTACATCGGGGCGCACGTGGTGCGGTCGCTGCGCGAGGACGGCATCGACGTCGTGGTCCTCGACGACCTGTCGACGGGCGACGCCGCGCGCGTCGGCGACGTCCCCCTCGTGCGCGCGTCGCTGCTCGACCGCCCGGCGGTCGACCGCACCCTGGCCGAGCACGACGTCCAGGGCGTCGTCCACATCGCGGCCAAGAAGCAGGTCGGTGAGAGCGTCGCCGACCCGTACTACTACTACCGCCAGAACGTGCTGGGGCAGCTCGAGCTGATGGAGGCCATGCGGGCGGCTGACGTGCGGCGCTTCGTGTTCTCGTCCTCGGCAGCCGCCTACGGCGCGCCCGAGACGGCCCTGGTCACCGAGAAGACCCACCTGGAGCCCGAGTCGCCCTACGGGCAGACCAAGGTGGTGGGTGAGTGGCTCGCGGTCGACGCCGAGGCCGCCCACGGCGTCCGGTCGGTGTGCCTGCGCTACTTCAACGTCGCGGGCGCCGCCACCGCCGAGCTCGGCGACCCCGAGGTGCTCAACCTGATCCCGATGGTGTTCGAGCGGCTCACCGCGCGCGAGCGGCCCAAGGTGTTCGGCGACGACTACCCGACGCCGGACGGCACCTGCGTGCGCGACTACGTCCACGTCTCCGACATCGCCGACGCGCACCGCGCCGCCGTCGCCCACCTGATCGCCGACGGGGAGTCGTTGCGGCTCAACGTCGGGCGCGGTGAGGGCGCCTCGGTGCTCGAGGTGCTGGCCATGGTCGGCGAGGTGACCGGGCTGGACGTGACCCCGGACGTCGTCGCGCGCCGCCCGGGCGACCCGCCGCGCACCGTCGCCTCGGTCGACGCCATCCGGGACCGCCTGGGCTGGACGGCGCAGCACGACCTGCGCGAGATGGTGGTGTCCGCGTGGGCCGGCTGGCTGGTGCGCCACCCGCACGCGGGCCGCTGAGCAGCGCGCTCAGGCGGGGGCGATCCCGAGGCGCGGTGCCTCGATGTGCGGGCAGGTGTTCATCACGACGTCCAGCCCCGCGGCCCGGGCGCGCGCAGCGGCGGCCTCGTCGACCACGCCGAGCTGCAGCCACACCGCGCCGATTCCGAGCCGGTCGCGCTCGGCGACCGCCTGGTCGACCACCTCGCCGACCCGGCGGCTGTTGACGAAGCAGTCGACGACGGCGACCGGCTCGCCGTCCGGAACCGCTGCGAGAGAACGGAACCCGAGCTCGTCGAAGACGCCCTCACCGCGGGGGTTGACGGGAACCAGCCGCAGACCGAGCGCGGTGCGCATCCACGCGGCGACGCCGTACGCGGTGCGCGAGCGGTTGGCCGACAGGCCGACGACCGCCCAGGTGGCGGGCGTCGTCAGCAGCCGACGGACCACGGCCTCGTCGTTGACGTGGCCACCGCCGTCGCTCACGTCTGCGGGCGGCCCAGGGCGCGGTAGGCCCAGCCGGCGTCGCGCCAGCGCTGACCGTCCAGGGCGTTGCGGCCGTCCACGATGCGCTTGACCGCCACGACCTCGCCCGCGGCGACCACGTCGATGTCGCGGTACTCGCGCCACTCGGTCAGGTGCAGCACGACGTGCGCGCCGTCCATGGCGGCCATCGCCGACTCGGCGAACGACAGGTCGGGCCACGCGCGCTTGGCGTTGGCCATCGCCTCCGGGTCGTGCACCGTCACGTGGGCACCCTGCAGCCGCACCTGGGCAGCGATCGAGAGCGCGGGCGAGTCGCGGGTGTCGTCGCTGTCGGGCTTGAAGGCGGCGCCGAGGACGGCCACGCGCCTGCCGATGAACCCGCCGCCGCACTGCTCGCGGGCGATCTCGACCATCCGCGCGCGGCGGCGCATGTTGATCGCGTCGACCTCGCGCAGGAAGGTCAGCGCCTGGTCGGCGCCGAGCTCGCCGGCCCGCGCCATGAACGCGCGGATGTCCTTGGGCAGGCAGCCGCCACCGAAGCCCACGCCGGCGCCCAGGAACTTGCGGCCGATCCGCTCGTCGTGCCCGATGGCGTCGGCGAGGGCGGTGACGTCGGCGCCGGCGGCCTCGCACACCTCCGACATGGCGTTGATGAACGAGATCTTGGTGGCCAGGAACGAGTTCGCGGCCACCTTGACGAGCTCGGCGGTGGCGTAGTCCGTGACGATGCGCGGCGTGCCCTCGGCGATGGTCGCGGCGTACACCTGGTCGAGCAGGTCGCGCGCCCGCTCGCCGCGCGGGCCCGCCTCGACGCCGTAGACCAGGCGGTCGGGGTGCAGGGTGTCCTTGACGGCGAAGCCCTCGCGCAGGAACTCGGGGTTCCAGGCCAGCATGACCTCCTCGCCGGCCGGGGCGACGGTGCGGGCCATCTCGGCCAGCCGCGCGGCGGTGCCCACCGGCACGGTCGACTTGCCGACCAGCAGGGTCGGCTTGCGCAGGTGCTTGGCGAGCTCGCCGAACGCGGCGTCGACGTAGCGCAGGTCGGCCGCGAACTCGCCGGCGCGCTGCGGCGTCCCGACGCACAGGAAGTGGACGTCGGCGTCGGCGGCGAGGGCGTAGTCGGTGGTGAAGGTCAGGCGGCCGGTGGCCATCGCCTTCGCGAGCAGCTCGGGCAGGCCCGGCTCGAAGAACGGCGCCCGCCCCGAGGCCAGGAGGTCGATCTTGGCCTGGTCGACGTCGACGGCCACCACCTCGTGGCCGAGCTCGACCATGGCGGCGGCGTGAACCGCACCGAGGTAGCCGGTGCCGATGACGGAGAGGCGCAGAGACATGCGGGGGAGCGTACCGGGCCAAAGACGTCGTAGCCTGCGGCCATGCGCTTCGGACTCTTCGTGCCCCAGGGCTGGCGGCTGGACCTCGCCGGCATCGACCCCGCCGAGCAGTGGGCCGCGATGCACGCCGTCGCCAAGGCCGCCGACGACGGCCGTGTGTGGGAGTCGGTGTGGGTCTACGACCACTTCCACACGGTGCCGGTGCCGAGCGAGGAGGCCACCCACGAGGCGTGGACGCTGATGGCGGCCCTGGCGGCCTCGACCAGCCGGGTGCGCCTCGGGCAGATGTGCACCTGCATGGCGTACCGCAACCCCGCCTACCTGGCCAAGGTGGCCGCGACGATCGACGTGATCAGCGGCGGCCGGGTCGAGATGGGGATCGGCGCGGGCTGGTACGAGCACGAGTGGCGGGCCTACGGCTACGGCTTCCCGACCGCCGGCCAGCGGATCGCGGCGCTGGACGAGGGAGTGCAGATCATGCGCCAGCTGTGGCAGAACGGCACCGCCACCCTGGCCGGCCAGCACTACCAGGTGGACGGCGCGATCTGCCGCCCGCTGCCCCTGCAGCCCGGCGGCATCCCGCTGTGGGTCGCCGGGGGCGGCGAGAAGAAGACCCTGCGCATCGCCGCCCAGCACGCGGCGTACACCAACTTCGACGGCTCGCCCGAGGGCTTCGCCCACAAGTCCGAGATCCTCGCCGGGCACTGCCGCGACGTCGGCACCGACTTCGACGCCATCACCCGCTCGGCCAACTACAACGTGGTGATCGGCCGCGACGACGCCGAGGTGCAGCAGCGGCTCGGCTGGATCCGCGACCACTACACGAAGGTGCTGCCGGCCGACCAGGTCGAGGCGACGGTCGAGTCGTTCCGCACCGGCCCCGCGGTGGGCACGCCCGAGCAGGTCGCCGAGGCGCTGCAGGGCCTGCAGGCCCAGGGCATGACGTACGCGATCTGCTACTTCGCCGAGGCGGCGTACGACCGGTCGGGCATCGAGCTGTTCGAGCGCGAGGTGGCCCCGGCCCTGCTGTGACCCGCGGGTAACATCGCAGCCGTGACCTCCTTCGACCTGTTCAAGATCAGCGACGACCACGAGGCGCTGCGCGAGGCGGTGCGCGACGTCGTCCGGGCGAAGGTCGCGCCGCACGCTGCCGACGTCGACGACAAGGGCGTGTTCCCCCACGAGTCCTACGAGGCGCTGCGGGCCGGCGACTTTCACGCCCCGCACATCCCCGAGCAGTACGGCGGCGCCGGCGCGGACGCGCTCGCGACCTGCATCGTCATCGAGGAGGTCGCTCGGGGCTGCGCGTCGTCCTCGCTGATCCCCGCCGTCAACAAGCTGGGCACGATGCCGCTGATGCTGGCTGCGTCCGAGGACGTCAAGGCCCGCTACCTGCCGGCGGTCGCCAGCGGCGAGTCGATGTTCAGCTACGGCCTGTCCGAGCGCGAGGCCGGCAGCGACACCGCGGCCATGCGCTGCAGGGCGACGCCGGACGGCGACGACTTCGTGCTGAACGGGCAGAAGTCCTGGATCACCAACGCCGGCATCAGCGACTTCTACACGGTGCTCGCGGTCACCGACCCGGACGCACCGCGGGGCCACGGCATCAGCGCGTTCGTCGTCGAGAAGGCCGACGCGGGGTTCACGTTCGGTGAGCCCGAGCGCAAGCTCGGCATCAAGGGCAGCCCGACCCGCGAGCTGCACTTCGAGGACTGCCGCATCCCGGGCGACCGGCTGGTCGGCGAGCGGGGCAAGGGCCTGCAGATCGCGCTGCAGACCCTCGACCACACCCGGGTCACCATCGGCGCCCAGGCGGTCGGGATCGCGCAGGGCGCCCTCGACCACGCGCTCGCCTACGTCAAGGAGCGCCAGCAGTTCGGCAAGGCCGTCGCCGAGTTCCAGGGCATCCAGTTCATGCTGGCCGACATGGGCATGCAGCTCGAGGCGGCCCGGCAGCTGGTCTACGTGGCGGCGTCCAAGAGCGAGCGCGGGGACGCCGACCTGCCGTTCTTCGGTGCGGCCGCCAAGTGCTACGCCTCGGACGTCGCGATGTCGATCACCACCGACGCCGTCCAGCTGCTCGGCGGCGCCGGCTACGTCAAGGACTTCCCGCTCGAGCGGATGATGCGCGACGCCAAGATCACCCAGATCTACGAGGGCACCAACCAGATCCAGCGCATCGTGATGGCCCGCCAGATGCTCAAGTAGGGGCGAGGCCCACAGCGTGGAAGAACGGGCCTGCCCTGGCGTGAGCGATCCTTCACGGTGACCGGGTCGAGGCAACCCTCACCGGCCCCCACCGCATCTGACGGGTAGCGGGTGCATCAGCGCCGGCTCATGGCGCGAGGGGGAGACGTGGCTGCACCGCCGGTGGGCCTGGACGAGTTCCTGGCCGCGCGGTCCGCCAGCCTGCTGCGGGTCGGCTACGCCCTGACCGGGGACTGGCAGCGCGCCGAGGACCTCGTGCAGACCGCCCTGGTCTCGTGCCTCGGGCGGTGGGACCGCATCGAGGAGCCCGAGGCCTACCTGCGTCAGGTGATGGTCCGGGCGCACCTGGGGTGGCGTCGGCGACGGTGGTCGGGCGAGACCCCGTCCGCGCACCCGCCGGACGCCGTGAGCGCGGGCGGGTCGCCGCTGCTGGGGGTCGAGCTGCGCGGGGCGGTCATGGCCGCGCTGGCGACCCTGCCGCGTCGGCAGCGGGCCGTCGTCGTCCTGCGCTACTACCTCGACCTGAGCGAGGCGGCGACCGCCGACCTGCTCGGTGTCTCGAGTGGAACGGTCAAGAGCCAGGCGTCCAAGGGTCTGGCCGCGCTGCGCGCCGCGCCAGCCCTCACCGCACTGATGGAGGAGGAACGACGATGAGCCACGCTCTCGAGGACGACGGCACCGACGTCCGTGAGCTGCTGACCCGGGCGCTGGACGCCGAGCCGCCGGTGGGTGCGCTCACCGCCGGCCGGGTCGTGGCCGCCCACCGGTCCGCCGTACTCCGCCGAAGGGCCGCGGTGGCGACGGCCGCGGTGGTCACCGGCGTGCTGGCGCTGGTCCCGTTCGTCCTGGCTCACCCGGACCGAGGGGTTACGACGTTCGCTCGGCCCGCCGGCCCGCGGGTCGTCCCGGCGTCGGACGTCATCCGGGACGGGGACCAGGTCGAGGCGACAGGTCGGGTGATGGCCGTCCCGGGTGCGGCGACGAGGTTCTGCGCGCCGACGCCGACGGCGTTGATCAGACGTTCAGGGCCGTGGTCGCCCGAGCCGTGCTCGTTGGGCGTGGACCTCTCGGGTGTCGATCTGCAGGCACTGACGCGTCCACGCACGGAACGCGGGATGACGGAGGGGTACGCGACCCTGCGGGGTGTCTACCGCGGTGGCCGGCTCACGGTGACCAGCCAGAGCGCCGAGGCGGACGCCGAGACGCCGCTCGGACGTGCGGGCCAGCTCGGCGGCGCGGCGGACTGGACCACCCCGCCGTGCCCGACGCCGTCCGGCGGCTGGACCAGGATCGGCAAGAACATCCCCGGGACGGGCACGCTGCAGAGGTTCGACGGCGCGCACCCGGGCATGCTGATCAGCCGCGTCATCTTCCGGCCCACACCGACCACCATGGTCCAGGTGCTGGTCGTGGACGAGCCCGGGGCCCTGCGCGACGTGCTCCTTGCGGACGCCCCCGCGTGGTGCATCACCCGGTCGCGATTCCCGCGCGCGCAGATCGACGCCGCGTGGCGGGACGCGGGCACGGTCATGAGCGCGCCGTCGTCCGGGGTGTACGCGGCGGGCCGGGAGGCTGGTGCAGACGCCCAGGTCACGCTGGTGGTCTCCGCCGTCCGGCTGACCGACGACCTGGCGGCCCTCGTCAGTCGCTACCCACGAGGCCTGGTCCGGATCGACCCCTGGCTCACCAGGGTGTCGCCCGGTTCGTGACCCACCCGCACCTTGTGGCGAAGGTGCGGTCTGGGTCGGCACCGACGCGGGCGCGACACGCGGCGGCGGACGTCGGCGGCGGTGGTGGTGATGACCGATACTCGAGCATCATGACCAGCTCCGCCGTGGCGACGCGCCCGCGCCCGACGTCCCAGCCGCTGCGGTCACCCGAGCTGCTGACCGAGCCGCTGCGATCACGGCGCGCTGCCCTGCTGCTGGTGCTCACGCTCGTGCTGCCCGGGGCCGCGCAGGTGCTCGCCGGTGACCGGCGGATGGGGCGGGTGGGTCTGCGGATCTGGCTCGGGGTGCTCGCCGCCGCCGTCGCGTTCGTGCTCGCCGGCCTGCTCGACCGGCGCCTCGCGCTGTCGCTGGCAACCAGCTCGTGGGTGCTGCTGCTGCTGGTGCTCGCGCTGGTCGTGGGGGCGCTGGCGTGGCCCGTGTACTTCGTCGACGCCTGGCGCCTCGGCCGCCCCTCGCTGCAGTCGGTGACCGCCCGGCGGGCCGTCGCCGGGCTCGCCGCCACGCTGGTGCTGGTCACGTCGGGACCGATGGCGTACGCCGCGCGCCAGGTCTGGGTCGGACGCGACGTCCTCGCCGGGGTCTTCGGCGGTGGTGCGGCGTCTGCGGGGCACGACGGCCGGTACAACGTGCTGCTGCTCGGCGGCGACGCCGGCAAGGACCGCGTGGGCACCCGCCCGGACTCGATGACGCTGGTCAGCGTCGACGCCGAGACCGGCCAGAGCGTGATGTTCTCGTTCCCGCGCAACATGGAGAACATCCCCTTCCCCGCGAGCTCGCCGATGCACCGCGCGCTGCCGAACGGCTTCGACTGCGGTGACGTGTGCCTGCTGAACGCGGTGTACTCCTACGCCTCCGAGCACAAGGGCATCTACCCCCCGAGCGTCAAGGACCCGGGGGCGCAGGCCACCAAGGATGCGATCTCGGCCATCACCGGCCTGCCGGTCGACTACTACGTGCTGATCGACCTGCAGGGCTTTCGCGACATGGTCGACGCCATGGGCGGCCTGACCATCAACGTCACCAAGAAGGTGCCGATCGGCGGCGGCACCTCACCCATCAAGGGCTACATCCCGGTCGGCAACCGCAAGCTCGACGGCTACCACGCACTGTGGTTCGCCCGCTCGCGCACCGGCGCCAGCGACTACGAGCGGATGACCCGCCAACGCTGCACGATGACCGCGATGCTCGCCCAGATGGACCCCGCGACCGTGCTGCTGAAGTTCCAGGGCATCGCGCAGGCGTCCGCCAAGGTCGTCAGCACCGACATCCCGCAGGCCGAGCTCGGCTCGCTCACCGACCTGGCTCTGAACGCGCGCTCGCAGAAGGTGTCGAGCGTGCAGTTCGTGCCCCCGCTGATCAAGCCGGCGCACCCCGACTTCGGGCTGATCCGCAGGACCGTCCAGTCGGCGCTGAACCCGGCGCCGGCCAAGAAGAAGCAGAAGCCAGCGGCGTCCACGGGCGCACCCGCGACGGCCGCGCCGTCCGCGGCCCCCGCTGCGGCCCCCGTCGACGCGAAGTCGGTGTGCACCGCAGGGTGAACCACCCGCCCGCCTCCAGCGGCACCGCCGTCAGCGTGGTCATGCCGGTGCTCAACGAGCGCCGGCACCTGCGCGAGGCGGTCGGCCGGGTGCTGCGCCAGGAGCTTGACGGCGATCTCGAGCTGGTGCTGGCCCTCGGCCCCTCGGACGACGGCACGGACGACGTCGCCGCCGAGCTCGCAGCGGCCGACCCGCGGGTGCGGCTGGTGGCCAACCCCAGCGGGCGCACCCCCCAGGGCCTGAACCTCGCGCTCGCGGCCAGCTCGCACCAGGTGGTGGCGCGCGTCGACGGGCACGCCGTGCTGCCGACGGACTACCTGAGGACGGCCGTCGCGGTCCTGGAGCAGACCGGCGCCGACAACGTCGGCGGCATCATGGACGCCCGCGGCGTCACCGTCGTCGAGCGGGCGATCGCCGCCGCCATGCGCAGCCGGCTCGGGGTGGGCAGCGCACGGTTCCACACCGGCGGCGGCGCCGGGCCGGCCGAGACCGTCTACCTCGGCGTCTTCCGCCGGGCCGCGCTCGAGCGCGTCGGCGGCTACGACGAGCACTTCGCGCGCGCCCAGGACTGGGAGATGAACCACCGGATCCGCTCCAGCGGCGGCACGGTGTGGTTCACCCCCGACCTGCGCGTCACCTACCGGCCGCGACCGGACCTCGGCGCCCTGTCGCGCCAGTACTTCCAGTACGGCCGGTGGCGCCGGGTCGTCGCGCGTCGGCACGCCGGCACCATGTCCGCCCGCTACCTCGCCCCACCCGCCCTGGTCGTCGGGCTCGCTGCCGCCCTGGCCGTGAGCCCCTGGATCCCGGTCGCCCTGGTCGTGCCCGGCGGGTACGTCGTCGCGCTGGTCGTGGGGTCGGCGCTGATCGAGCCCGAGCTCGCCGCGCGCTCGCGGGCGCTGCTGCCCGCCGTCCTCGCGGTCATGCACCTGTCGTGGGGCGTCGGGTTCATCACCAGCCGGGTGCGCGAGCCCGCGTGAGCGCCGGTGACGTCATGTACGTCTCGTCCAACGGCTTCGGGATGGGCCACCTCACCCGGCTGATGGCGATGGCCGGTCGGCGCGGCGAGGGGGTGCGGCCGTACGTCGTGTCGATGTCGCGGGCGGTGCCCGTCGTCGCCGACCAGGGCCTGGACTACGAGTACGTCCCCTCGCGCGACGACCTCGGCATCGGCGCCCGCCGGTGGCGGTTCGTCTTCGCCGAGCGGTTCGCCTCGGTGCTGCGGCGTGAGCGGCCCGACGTCGTGGTGTTCGACGGCGTGCACCCCTACGAGGGGGTGCTGGCCAGCCGGACGGTGCTGCCCGACGTCCGGCTGGTGTGGTCGCGGCGGGCGATGTGGCGGCCCGGGCTGGTGGCCGAACAGCTGGCCAGCAGCAGCGTGTTCGACCTGGTGGTCGAGCCCGGTGAGCTCGCCGCCGAGCTGGACGCCGGCGCCACCGTCGGGCGCACCGACGCCGTCCGCGTCGGACCGGTCACCCTGCTCGACCACGCCGACCTGCTGCCCCGCGAGCAGGCCGCCGCGGCGCTCGGCGTCGACCCCGACCGCCCCACCGCCCTGGTGACCCTGGGTGTCGGCAGCATCAAGGACGTCGAGTCCGACGTCGGGCGCGTCGTCCACGGGCTGCTCGGGGTGCCGGGGCTGCAGGTGGTGGTGACCCGGCCGGCGATCGCCTCGGCCCAGTCCGACCTGCCGCCGGGGGTCCGCGGGGTCTCGCTCTACCCGATCAGCCGACACCTCGCCGCCGTCGACCTCGCCGTGGCGGCCGCCGGCTACAACTCGTTCCACGAGCTGGTCGGGTTCGGCGTCCCGACCGCGTTCGTCGCCAACACCACGACCGGGGTCGACGACCAGCCCGCCCGCGCGCGGTGGGCCCAGCAGGCCGGCGTCGGGCTCGACGTGCCGGTGCTCGACGCCTCCGGCGTCCGCCGCGTCATCGACGAGCTCGGCGACCCCGACCGGCGCGCCGTGATGCGCGAGGCGCTCGAGCAGGTGCGCCGACCCAACGGCGCGGCGGCCGCGCAGGCGCAGGTCGAGTCGCTGCTGCCCGGGCGGGCGCGGTGAGCCGGCTGGTGCAGGCGGGCATCGAGGCCGCCCGGCGGCTGCCGTGGCTGCGCGAGCGGGCCGGCCGGGCCGTCGACGCCGTGGTGCGGGCGTCGTCCGTCCCGCCGCCGGCGCTGCGGCCCGGCGCCTGGTCGCTCGGGCTGGGCGCGGCCGCCGACGACCTGCCGGTCGTGGTCGTCGACGTCACGGGCCTCGCGACCGCTCCGGTGCAGGCGCTGGTCGACCGGCTGCCCGAGGTGGCTGCCGGGGTGCGCGTCGTGCTGGTGGTCGACGGACCGCAGCTGGCGGTCGGACGCCGGGCCGGGGTCGTGGTCGAGCACCTGATCGACGAGCGGGCCTGGGCCCACCGGCACGACCCGGCCGCCTGGCCGGCGTACCGCACCGAGCGGTTCGACCAGATGCGCAGCACCTACCGCCCGCACCAGGTCGTCGCCCTGGCCTCCGGCGACCCCGACGAGCTGGGCCGCGTGCTGGTGCGCGCACCGGCCCCGGCGGCCTGGCGCCGCGTCTGGTCACGGGCCGAGCGGCTGCTCGACCCGCCGCCGCGCGGTCGGGCGGCCCCCACCGCCCGACGGTAGAGTCGCGCCGGTGCGAACCCTCGTCGTCATGGCCCACTACGACCCGCACGGACTGGTCGCGCCGCACGTGCTGCGTCAGCTGGACGCCTGGAACGAGGTGGCCGACCGGCTGATGCTGGTGTCGGCGGCCGACATCATCGACCCCGACGTCGTCGCCTCGGTGACCCAGCGGGCCGAGCTGGTGCGCCGCGACAACGAGGGGTACGACTTCTACAGCTACAAGCTGGGCCTGGAGTCGGTGACCGACCTGGAGTCCTACGACCTCGTGGTCATCTGCAACGACAGCTACATCGGCCCGGTGGTGCCGTGGTCGACCGTCATCGACACGATGAGCCGGCGGCAGGTCGACGCCTGGGGGCTCACCGAGACGATGCGCCGCCGCCGTCACGTGCAGAGCTACTTCTACGCCTTCCGCCCGTGGGTCGTGGCCTCCCGCGGGTTCCGCCGGTTCTGGGGTGACATGCAGGTCGTGTCCGACCGCACCAAGGTGATCCGGGTCTACGAGCTCGGCCTCAGCCGCGCGATCCTCGAGGCCGGGTTCGAGATCGGCAGCTACTACACCGAGAGCGAGCACGACCGGCGCCTCGCCCGGGCCCGACAGGTGTGGTGGGCGGTGCACCGCGCACCGTTGCGCCCCAAGGGAAAGCGCCTCTCGAGCCTGCCCCGTTTCGCCCGCGAGCCGTGGAACCCGATGTCCGCGCTGGCCGACGTCGCCCTGGACGGCGGCCGGCTGCCCGTCGTCAAGATCGACACCCTGCGGTACGACCCGTACCGGCTCGGCTCCGGCGTCCTGCTGGACGCCTGCGAGCAGGCCTACCCCGAGCAGTTCGCCGGCGTCCGCGATTTCCTCGAGCGCACAACGACCGCCTACCCCGGCCGCGAGGGCGAGCTGGTCGGCCCGGCCCGGCTGGGGTTCCCCGCGCGCCGACTGCTGGGGTACGCCTCGTGAAGCTCGGCAGCGTCGTCCGCCGGCTCGTCCCGCCCGGCGCCCGCACCGCACCCGGTGCGCGCCAGGCGCTGACCAGCGCCCGTGAGGCCCTCGCGGTCTCGACCATCTCGGCGTCCGGGGCGTTCGACCGGCCCTGGTACGAGCTGCAGCGCGGTCGCACGTTCTCGACCGACCTCGGGGCCCTCGTCGACTACGTCCGACACGGCCGCGGCCGCGGGCTGTCGCCGACCCCGCTGTTCGAGCCGGAGTGGTTCGACCGCAGGCGCTGGAACGGCCGGTCGCTGGACCCGTTCGCGGTCTACCTGCGCCGGCGCGCCGGCAAGGGCCGGCCGCACCCGCTGTTCGACGCCTCGCAGCACCTGCGTGCCCACCCCGAGGCCAGGAAGCACCGCGGCGGGCCGCTCGGGCACTTCATCGCCACGGCCACCGCCGACACCCCGCTGCCCGTCCCGGCCGGCACGGCGTACGGCAAGGTCACCTACGGCCAGCTGCGCGCGTCGGCCGAGGACGCGGTGCGCACCTGGCAGCAGCAGGACGCGCTGCGCCGGGCGCCCCGCCGGGTCGACGCCCTGCCCGAGCAGCAGCAGCAACGGCTGCAGGACGAGGTCGGCGCCGTCACGCTGCCCGCAGCGGACGTCGAGCACCCGCTCGTGAGCATCGTGATGCCCACGTGGAACCGTGCCGCGGCCCTGCGCCGCGCGATCGTGTCGGTGCAGGCGCAGACGTACGGCGGCTGGGAGCTCATCGTCGTCGACGACGGGTCGACCGACGACACACCCTAGGTGCTGCAAGGCCTCTCGACGTTCGACGTACGCATCCGCGTCGTCGCCGGCGAGCACTCCGGCGTCAGCCGGGCCCGCAACATCGGCATCGCCGCGGCCCGAGGCAGCCACATCGCGTTCCTGGACTCTGACAACACGTGGGAGCCGGACTTCCTGCGCGTCACCCTGTCGGCGATGCAGCACCGCGGCCTGGACGCGGCCTACACCGCGATGGAGCTGCACGACGGGGCCCGGACGACGTTCCGCGCCTTCGACGGCGGTCGCGAGCACCTGCTGGTGGGCAACCACATCGACCTGAACGTGCTGGTCGTGCGCGCCGACCGGGTGCGCGAGGTGGGCGGGTTCGCCGAGGACCTGCGCCGCACCGTCGACTACGACCTGGTGCTCAAGCTGAGCGAGGTCTGCGACCTCACCTACCTGCCCTACGTGGGTGCGGTCTACACCGAGGACCGCGACGACCCGAGCCGGATCAGCGTCCGCGAGCCGCTGACGTGGGACTACGTCGTCCGCTCGCGCCACCTGGTGGACTGG
This sequence comes from Actinomycetales bacterium, assembly GCA_038322575.1. Classification (GTDB taxonomy): domain Bacteria; phylum Actinomycetota; class Actinomycetes; order Actinomycetales; family Angustibacteraceae; genus JACMOY01. Next base: position 83,311 of record JBBQGB010000002.1, on the reverse strand, counting down.
GCCGCCGCCCGCGACCGCGAGCGCGTGCCGGGCCGGGTGAGCGCGGTGATCGCGGTGCACGACCAGCCCGGCGACGCCGTCCGGGCCGTCGAGGGCCTGCTGCAGTGGGGCGGTGACCTCGAGGTCATCGTGCTCGACAACGGCTCACGCCGCTCGGGCAGCACGGTCCTCGCGTCGATCGCCGCGGCCGACCCTCGGGTGCACTGGCACCGGGTGCCGGCCCACCTCGGCTTCGCCCTGGGCACCAACGTGGGGCTCGGGCACACCACCGGCGAGCTGGTGCTGGTCACCGACCCGCACGTGCTGCTGCGCGGCGGCCTGGACGAGCTGCGCGCTGCGCTGGACGACGCCACCGCGGTCGTCGCCCCGCTGGTGATCGGCATGGGGGGCACCGTCGTCAGCGCGGGCGTGACCGCCGTCGAGGGCGTCGACCTGCCGATGCCCGTGCTGCGCGACCACCCGCGCGAGGACCTCAGCCTGCACGGAGCGCTCGACGTCGTGTCGCCCGACGAGCGCATCGTCCTGGCCCGGGCGGCTGACGTCGCCGCCGTCGGTGGGCTGCAACCCCTGCTGCTCAACGACTGGCACGTCGTCGACCTGACCCTGCGGCTGCGCGAGCACCGCGGTGAGGGCGGCGGTGGGGCCAGGATCGTGACCGGGGTGCAGGCGTGGGTCGTCGGGCGCCCCGAGCAGGCGACCCACCCGCACGACGTGAGCGTGGTGCGCGAGGCGTGGCGGCGGGCCGGCCCGGTGCCGGACACGTCGGCATGGGCGCGAGCCGGGCTGCGCCTGGCGCACGTCAGTGCCCAGGAGCGCGGCCCGGGGGTGCTGCTGCCCGCACCGGTCACCGTGCGGGACGCGGCGTCCGCGCGCGAGCGGGCCGCCGACGGCGGTCCGCTGCGCTGGGCGCTGCAGATCGCCGCCCCGTCCGGTCCGCGCGGTGAGCAGTGGGGTGACTGGCACTTCGCCCAGTCGCTGGCCGGTGCGCTGCGCCGGCTCGGGCACGACGCCGTCGTCGACCTGCGCGAGGCGGTCGGTCGACCGACGAGCTACCTGGACGACGTCCGGCTGGTCATCCGCGGCCTCGACCGCGTCGTGCCGGTGCCCGGGCAGGTCAACCTGATGTGGGTGATCAGCCATCCCGACCAGGTCGAGGCCGACGAGCTGCGCGGCTACGACCACGTCTTCGCTGCGGGCGCGCGCTGGGCGACGGACGTCGGCGCGTCCTGGGGCGTGCCGATCGAGCCCCTGCTGCAGTGCACCGACGCCACGATCTTCACGCCGGGGGCGGCAGCCGCCGACAGCGGCGACGCGGTGCTGTTCGTCGGCAACTCACGCAACATCTACCGCCCCGCGGTCGAGGCCGCGGTCAAGGCGGGAGTCGACCTCGCGGTCTACGGCAGCATGTGGGAGCAGTACCTCGACCCGCGGATGGTGCGCGCCCCGGCGGTAGCGAACACCGCTCTGCCGGCCATGTACCGCGGCGCCGGCGTGGTCCTGAACGACCACTGGGACGACATGCGGCGCGAGGGGTTCTGGTCGAACCGCCTCTTCGACGTCGCGGCCGCCGGTGGCCGGGTGCTCAGCGACCACATCGAGGGCACCGCAGCGGTGTTCGGCCCCAGCGTGGTCACCTGGCGCTCGCCCGAGCACCTGACCGAGCTGCTGCGCCGCCCGGTGGACGAGCTGTTCCCCGACGACGCCGCGATCGTGGCGAACGCCGAGCGGATCGCGCACGACCACTCCTTCGACGCCCGGGCGCGGCGGTTGGTGCAGGTCGCCGTGTCGACGCTCACCGGCTGACCCGGCTGACCCGGCTGACCTCAGCGGAAGAAGCAGGTCTCGCCGGAGTAGATCGTCGTCACCCGGCTGGTCGGCCGGCGACCGCTGATCAGCCCGGCGATCGGCCCGGGGCTGGCCCACTCGTCGCCGAGCGACGTGCGGCTCAGCGTGACGGTGCCGAACGACGCGCGCAGCGCCGACAGGGTCGACCCGACGCCGATCCCGTCCCCGGTGGTGCGCCGGGGGGTGCCGCCCTGCTCGGTCCAGCCGACGAACCTCGATCCGGCGATCAGCACACTGAAACCGTTGCGCGAGAACGAGGTTCGCGGCCCCTGGCCGCACTCGGACTGCACGTCGGTCTGCAGCGGGCCGAGGGCCGCGGTGAGCGCCGTGCGCAGCGTCGTGGACGACGAACCGAACCGCACGTGCCGGATGCTCGCCGGGCCGACGACGAACCCCAGGCCGTCGGGCTCGAGCACCAGGACGGGGCGCACGACCCCGCGGTTGGCCGGGACAGCGGCCAGCGCGCGCCAGGTGGACGTCGCCACGACACCGTCGCGCGCGAGGCCGTAGCGACCCTGGAACCGGCGCACGGCGGCCACGAGGTCGGCGTCGACCGATCGTGAGCCGGTGCGCACCAGGGTTGCGAGCTGGGCGGGGGAGTCGGGCAGGCGCTGCGCGAGCAGCAGCCGGACGGCGAGCACCGCCGGCCCGCGCACGGTGTGGCCGGCGCCGACCGTGGTGACCAGCGCGCTCCAGGTGCGGGGACCCACGACACCGTCGGGGGTGAGCCGGTGCCCGGCCTGGAAGCGGCGCACCGCAGCCACGGTTGCGGCCGAGTAGCGCCCGTCGACGACGGCGCGCGACCCGCGCGCGGCCAGCAGCAGCTGCACGGCGGCGACGTCGTTGCTGTGCGCACCGCGGCGCAGCACCGGGAACTGCGCGGTGCTGGTGGTAGCCCGCACGGCGGTTGCAGCGGGCACGGCGGAGCGGGGGGCGGCGGCGTCCGCAGCGGGGGCGGCCACCAGGAGCAGGGTCGCTGCGGTGACGGCCACCGCCAGGGAACGCAGGGCGAGGGGACGACGGGTGTGGTGGTGAGGGGCGAGGGGGCGCACGGGCTGCTCCAGACGATGCCGGCCGGGGGACCTGACCGACCCCCGGGGACAGGCTTACCGCCCCGGACGGGTGCGAGGCAATGGTCTGGCCGCACCGTTCTGCGTCGTCCAGCCGGTGGACGAGGTCAGCCGGCGGACGCCCACCGCTCGAGCTGCGCGACGAAGGCGACGCTCGACACCCCCCAGTCCAGGTGGGCCACCGCGGCGGCCCGGCCGTTGCGGGCCAGCCGCTCGCGCAGGGCGCGGTCGTCGACCAGCCGGCGTACCGCGTCGGCCACGGCGGCGGCGTCGTCGAACGGAACGACCAGCCCGGCGTCGTACTCGCGGACCATCTCGGCGGCGGCGGGGTTGGCGGTCGTCACGACCGGCACGCCGTTCGCCATGTACTCCATCAGCTTGGTGAACCGCGAGTGCGCGTAGTTGGGCTCGTCGTGCAGCAGGGACAGACCCGCCGTGGCCCCGTGCAGCAGCGCGAGCGCGACGTCGTTCGGCACGAAACCGTGCCACCGCAACAGGTTCGCGTCGGCGGCCTGCTGGACCGCGGCGCGGACGTCGGGGTCGGCTGGCCCGACGAGCTCGAGCCGGACGCCGGGCGGCAGCGACCCCGCCAGCGCCACCATCTCGAGCCCACCTCGCTGGCGGGTGATGCGGCCGAGGTAGACGACGCGGTCGTCGCCCGGCGGCGGGGGGTCCGCGTCCGGCACGGGCACGGTGTTGGGGACGACGGGGTGCCGACGGGCGAACCGCTGGTCGTACCCGTACTCGGCCAGCATCAGGTGCAGGTGCCGCTCGGCCAGGGCCTCGGCGCGCAGCACGGCCCACGCGGCCGCCCGGCGCAGCGGCCCGGGAACCCACTGCTTCATCGAGATCGCCGCTGCGGTGTCCTCGTGCACGTCCCACACCACGGGGGGCAGGCCGCGCAGCGACGGCAGGCTCAGCAGCAGCTCGGGGTCGTGCAGCAGCACGATGTCGTGCTGCCCCCGCTCGCGGTGCAGCGCCGAGCGGGCGGCCAGAAGGGCGGCCACGCGGCGCCGTCCGACCGCGCGGGGCAGGTCGATGGCGCGGACCCCGTCCGGAGCCGTGCGGCCGTACGCGGTGAAGGGCGCGGCGTACGTGACGGCGTGCCCGGCGTCCAGCAGGCTGCGCATCTCGCGGTAGCGGATGCGGGCGTCCTGCGGGTCGTGGACGACCGTGACGACCAGGACCCGCACGGGCTACTTGACCGAGGCGTTGTAGGCGGCGATGACCTCGGCGGACGGGCCGTCCAGGCGCAGGGTGCCGCCGTCGATCCACAGCGTCCGCTGGCAGGTGTCCTCGATGACCTTGAGCGAGTGGCTGACCAGGAACACCGTGCCGGCCGCGTCGCGCAGCTCGCTGATCCGGCGCTCGCTGCGGCGCTGGAAGTCGGCGTCGCCGACGGCCAGGGCCTCGTCGACGAGCAGGATGCGGTGCGTCGCGGACGCCGCGATCGCGAACCGCAGGCGCGCGCCCATGCCGGCCGAGTAGGTGCGCATGGGCAGCTCGATGAACTCGCCGATGCCGGCGAAGTCGACGATGTCGTCGTACTTCTCGCGCACCTGGTCCGGCGTCAGGCCCATCGCCAGACCGCCGAGCACCACGTTGCGCTCGCCCGACAGCTCGTTGATCAGCGCCGCGTTGACCCCCAGCAGGGTCGGGTCGCTGTCGGCGTAGATCGCCCCCTGGTCGGCGGGCGTCAGGCCGGCGATCGCCCGCAGCAGCGTCGACTTGCCCGAGCCGTTGCGACCGATGACGCCGATCGCCTCGCCCTCGTGGGCGGTGAAGCTGATGCCCTTGAGCGCGTGGATCTTGCGTGCGCGGCGCATGTTGACGGCCCGACGCAGCAGCTTGGTCGACTCGTTCTTGGCCGGCCGTCCGGTCGCGTAGACGGTGTAGTTCACGTGCAGGTCGTCGACGATCACCGTCGGGCGCGGGCCGGTGGCCGCGACCCGTTGCGCCAGCAGGTCGGCGGGGCCCGTCACGGGTGCGCTGGCGGGCTCACTCACGGCCGTAGCGCTCCTCTGCCAGCCAGAAGTAGATGAACCCCACGACGAAGAACCCGACGCCGTACCCGACGCCGAGGCGCCAGGTGTGGGGGGGTGCGCCCTCGCCGACGATGACCGCACCTCGTACCAGGCTGATGTACGCGTGCACCGGGTTGAGCTCGAGCACCTTCGCGAGCACCGACTGGCCTCCGGTGGCACCACCACCGGGCGACTTGTAGAAGATGCCGCTGAGGTAGAAGACCAGCCGCGTGAGGAACGGGATCAGCTGGGTGATGTCGCGGATGTGAATCGTCAGGCGCGCCGCGATCATCGCGATCCCCGTGCAGAACAACGTCATCAGCAGCAGGGCGGGCACCAGCTCGAGCCACTTCAGCCGCACCGGCTCGCCAGTGGCCAGCGCGACGACGAGCATCACCACGAGCATCGGCACCAGTGCGAGCAGCTGCTCGATCACGGTCGCGAACGGCAGCACCGCGCGGGGGAAGTGCAGGCTCTTGATCAGCCCGCTGTTGCCGGTGATGGACTTGGCGCCGTCGGTGAGGCAGGCGGCGAAGAACTGGAAGATGAACACCCCGACGACCAGCGACGCGACGAAGTTCTCCTGCCTCGACGACTTCGGCAGCAGCAGGCCGAAGATGAACCCGTAGACCGCGGCGTTGATCAGCGGGCGCAGCACGATCCAGGCGATGCCGAGCCGGTCCTGCTCGTTCTGCGACCGGAACCTGGCCCGGGCCAGCCCGAAGCAGAAGAACCGCCGGCCCCACAGCTGGCGCACGTAGTCCGCGAGCCCCGGCCGGCTGCCGAGCTTGGGCAGGCCGTGCTCGGCGGCCAGCGCCGCCAGGTCGTCGTGACTGGGCTGGCCGTGACTCGGTGCGGGGACGACGACGCTCACACCGGCAGCCTCTCGAGTCGGGTCGCGGCGAACCGGGCCGGCCCGCCAGCCGCCTAGTGTGACAGCATGCTCGATCGGTTGCGGCGACGGTCGCCGGCACGTCGGGCCCTGCGCGCGCTGAGCCTGGCCGCAAACCTGCCCGCGGCGGCGCACGCCCTGGTGTCGTGGCGCGGGCGGCCGCCGGTGGACCGCGGCTGGTACGCCGCGCAGGGGTACCGGCCCGCGCGCGGCCAGGTCGCCCACTACCTGCTGGCCGGACGTCGGGCCGGCTGGTCACCGCACCCCCTGCTCGAACCGTCCTGGGTGGCCCCGGCGTCCTGGCGCCGCCGCTTCCCCGAGCCGCTCGCCGCGCCCGACCCGCGCTCGGCCACCCACCCGGCCCTGGCGCCAGGGGCGCTGACCGTCCGGGAGGCGCGGACGCTGCCACCCGCGGCCGCCGTGGCCACGGTGCTCGGCGGCCCGGTCGGCTACGGCGACCTGCGCGGCGCCGTCGTCGCCGCGGCGGCGGAGCGGCGCGACCAGGAGGCGCTGCGCATGCTGCCGCGCGTGCGCGAGCACTGGACGTCGACCCCGCCGTCCGGGGGAGGCCGCACCGACCTGCCGACCGTGAGCGTGGTCATGCCCGTCCGCGACCGCCCCCGGCAGGTGGTCGACGCGATCGAGTCGGTGCGGGCCCAGACCCACCCGCACTGGCAGCTGGTCGTCGTCGACGACGGGTCGAGCGACCAGACCCCCGACGTCGTCGCGGCCGTCGCCGCCCGCGACCCGCGGGTCGAGCTGGTGCGCGCCGACCACGGCGGGGTCAGCGCCGCCCGCAACCTGGGTGCGGCGCACGCCACCGGCGCGGTGCTCGCCTGGCTGGACTCGGACAACACGTGGACGCCGGACCACCTGCGCACCATGCTCACCACCCTGGCCACCACCGGCGCCGAGAGCGCCTACGCGGTGCTCGAGCAGCACGCCGCGGACGGCGTCCGATACCGCGCGCTGGACGCCGGGCGCCCGGCCCTCGCGCTGCGCAACCACATCGACCTGAACGTCCTGGTGGCCCGCCGCGAGGCCGTCGAGGCCGTCGGTGGCTTCGACACCTCGCTGCGCCGGGCCGTCGACTACGACCTGGTGCTGCGCCTCGCCGAGCGCTCGCGGCCGCTGTTCGTGCCGGCGGTCGGCGCGCGGTACGACGCCCGCAAGGACGCCGCCGACCGCGTGACGGTGCGCGAGTCGAGCACGTGGTCCGACGTCGTCCGGGCCCGCCGGCTGGTCGACTGGGCCGCCCTGGACGCCGGGCTGCCGGACCGCGTCGCCGACCGGCTCAGCGTGGTCGTCATCCTCGCTGCGTCGGTGCCCGCGGCGGTGTTCGTGCCCACCCTGCTGGACGCCGTCCGGCACGCCGCGGGGGACGTCGAGGTGGTCGTCGTCGACGCCGGCGGCAGCCGCGCGACCGGCAGCGCCCTCGCGGGCCTCGCGGCCACCTGCGCGCGCCTGAGGGTGCTGCGCTGGCCGGCCCCGATGACGCCCGGGTGGGCCCTGGCGCACGCCCTCGCGAGCACGAGCGGGGCCTGCCTCGCCGTCCCGGACGCCGGCACGCGGCTCGCGCCCGGCTACGACCTGGCGCTGCGGTCGGCGCTGTCGGCGGGGGTCGCGCACCTGGCGGACGGCCTGCTCGGGGTGCGCGCGGCCGACCTGGTCGCCGTCCACGGGGCGGACGCGCTGGACCCGACGCCGGGCTGGCGCGCCGGGCTGGTCGCCCAGGTGACCGCTGGTGCGCGTGGGGCGAACCGACACCCCTGAGGTCGGCGGGATGTCATGCTGTCGGGGCATTCGCGACCAGACGCCCAGGAGCCCCGTGATGACGCGCCGACCCCGCCGGACCGCCGCAGCGCTGACCACCGCCGTCAGCCTGGTCGCCGGCCTGCTCGCCGGTGCGGTGCTGCTCGGGCCCGCGACCACCGCGCACGCGGACGGGCCGGTCTGCCCGCCCCCCGGCGGGGCCGCGGTGCCGGCGGCGCCCACCCCGACCAGCGGCGCGCTGATCGTCGACGGGCACGGCTGGGGGCACTCGCTGGGGCTGAGCCAGTACGGCGCGCAGGGTGCCGCCCGGCTCGGGTGCTCGGCGGGCACGATCCTGTCGACGTACTACCCCGGCACGACGGTCGCTCAGGTGCCGCTGCGCTCCTCGGTGGTGCTGCGGCTGCTGGCCGCCGAGGCCGCGGGCCGCACCACGGTGCAGGCCCAGACCGGGCCGCTGACCTGGGTGGCGGTGAGCGCGAACAAGACGGTCGTGCAGCCGCTGGGTGAGACCTGGACGGTGCTGCGGCGCGCCGACCTCAAGGGGGTCGTGCTGCAGGACGCCACCGGCGCCGAGCGGTTCTGGGTCGCCGACACCGGCGTGCTCCGGCTGCAGGAGCGCGGCGCCGTGGCCCGCGTGCGCAGCTTCGGCGGCCCCACCGGCGCGACGCTGCGCACCGACCTGCGGGTGCGCTGGGACGACACCCAGTTCACGACGCTGCGCGGGGTCGGGCTGTCCGCCGACCAGGTGATCCGCGACGACGCGATCGGCACCGGCGTCCAGAAGTACCTGTGGGGCCTGGCCGAGGTGCCGGCCTCGTGGCCCGCCGCGGCGCTGCAGGCCCAGGCCGTCGCGGCCCGCACCTACCTCGTCGCGGGCTACCCCGACGCCACCGACCCGACGGCGTACCGGATCGGCACGACGACGGCCACCCAGCACTACGGCGGGTACTCGCACGAGGAGCAGGACCAGACGGCGGGAGGCGCGTGGCGGGCCGCGGTCGACGCCACCGACCGCCAGCTGGTGCTGGCCGCGGACGGCGCACCCATCAGCGCGTTCTTCACCTCCAGCCACGGCGGGGGCAGCGAGGACGTCCGCTACGTGTTCGGCGGCCCTGCCGTGCCCTACCTGGTGCCGGTGGACGACAGCGCCTGGGACGCGGCGTCCGACAACCCCTACCGCTCGTGGTCGGTGGGCCTGTCGCAGGCCGACGTCGCCCGCCGCTTCGGCTTCGACACGGTGGTCGACGTGCGCGTCGCCGGCCCCGGCACCGCGGAGCGGATCGGGGGCGTCTCGGTCACCGGCGTCACCGCCGGTGCCACCAGCACCCGCACCCTCACCGGGGCGGCGGCGCGCGCCGCCCTCGGCGTCCGGTCGCCGGGCTTCACGTTGCGCTGGCTGCTGCCGGCCACCAGCCAGCCGCTCACCGGTGACGTGGACGGCGACCGGCGCGGTGACGTCGGCTGGTTCGCCGCCGGTCGCGTGACCTGGCTGACCGCCCGCGGGGTGCGCACCGCCTACCTGCTCGGCGGCCCAGGCGACCGGGCCGTCGTGGGGGACTGGGACGGCGACGGCAAGGACTCGGTCGCCGTCGTGCACAACAACACCTGGTGCCTGCGCAACACCCTCACCACTGGCGCCTGCGACCGGACCTTCCGCTTCGGCACGACCACCGACGTGCCGGTGGCCGGCCGGTTCGTCGCCGGGAAGGCCGACGGCATCGGCGTCTGGCGGGCCGGGAGGTGGCTGCTGCGCGCCACCCCGACCCCGGGCCCGGCGACCATCACCGTCGGCTGGGGACGCGTCGGGGACGTGCCGGTCCTCGGTGACTGGGACGGCGACGGGCTGGACACCCCCGGGGTGGTGCGCGGGACGACTTGGTTCACCGCCGCCGCGCTGCGCGACCGGGCCCCGAGCACGGCGACCTTCGACCTCGGCAAGGCCGGCGACCGATTCGTCGCGGGCACCTGGGCGGGCACCCGCGTCAGCCTGCCCGCCACCGTCGCCGGGCAGGTCTTCTACCAGCGGCTGGCCCTGTCGGCCGGGCCCACCAGCCGCCGGGCGGTGCTGGCGCCGTGAGCCCGGCCTGGACGCGACGGCGTCCGACCCGTTAGCGTCGCGCGGGACCCCACCCGTCACATCAGCAACAGCCGCACCCACTGGTGTCAAGCGACACGCCGCAGCAGCCGATGGGAACCTGCAGTGCCCGTCGCGTCACCGACCTCACGGAGCCCCATGTCACGCCACCTGGCCCGCAGCGGCACCACCGGTGCGCTGCTGGCCGTCGCGCTCACGGCGGTGACCGCGCTGGCCGCGCTGCCGGCGTCCGCCATGGACACCCCGCCGCCCACCGCCCAGCCCACGGTGGTGCCCACGCCGGTGCCCACGCCGGTGCCGACCGTGACGCCGACGCCCACGCTGCCGCCCGTCCCGCCGCCGCCGAGCCCGCTGCCCACCACGGTGCTGCCGGCCCTCGCCGACGTCGTCCCGACCTACCAGTCCCAGCGCAGCTGCGACCCGGCCGCCAAGCCCGGCGTCGAGGCGTACGTGCGGATGGTGCTGCAGACCTACCGGGTCGGCCGCAACGGCGGCATCGTCCGCGGCTGCGGCATCGGGGCGACCAGCGAGCACAAGGAGGGGCGCGCCTTCGACTACATGCTCAGCGTGAACGTCCCGCAGGAGAAGGCCGTCGGTGACGCGCTGACCGGCTGGCTGACCGGCCCGGACGCCGCGGGCGTCGTGGGCGGCAACGCGCGCCGGCTCGGCGTCATGTACGTCATCTGGAACCGTCGGATCTGGAGCTCGTACACGACGGGCACCGGCTGGCGCAACTACTACGGCTCGAGCCCGCACACCGACCACGTGCACACCAGCTTCAGCTGGAACGGCGCCATGGCGCGCACCTCGTGGTGGAGCGGCAGCACGGCCACCGTCGACGACCGCGGCCCCTGCGGCGTGTACGCCGGTCAGCCGGCGCCGGTCTACACCGGGCCCCAGCTCACGGCCTGCCCCAGCCCGCTGCCGGCCGCGCCGGCCTCGCCGTACGCCATCGTGTGGCCGGGCCAGAGCGCGAGCACGGTGCGCCTCGCCCAGGCGCAGCTCGGGCTGAGCGCGGACGGCGTGTTCGGCGCCGCCACCCGCGCCGCCCTGATGGGGTGGCAGCGCACGGTGGCCCTACCCGTCACCGGGGTGCTCGACAAACCGACCTGGGCCCGGCTCGCGCCGCCCCCGCCGCAACCCGCGGCCACCCCCGCCGCCTCGGTCCCCGCCGCTCCGGTCGTGGTGGTGCCCACGACGTCGCTGACCCCCTACAAGGCCGCCGTGCTGCGCGCCGGGTCGCGGGGCGCCGCGGTCGCCGCGCTGCAGCGCGCGCTGAAGGTCACTGCCGACGGGGTGTTCGGCGACTCGACCACCACGGCGGTCGCCGCGGCCCAGACCCGCGCCTCGCTGCGCGGCACCGGGGTGGTCGACGTTCCCACCTGGGGCGCCGTCGAGCACCAGGCCTACCCTCTGCTCGACCGGCGCGCCACGGTGCTGCGCCGGTTCTCGAGCGGCCCGGCGGTGCTGGCGCTGGAGCAGGCCCTGCGGCTCAAGGCCCCGGACACCTCGTTCGGCCCGGCCACGACGTCGGCCGTGAACGCCGTGCAGGTGGCGGCCGGGCTGCCGCAGACCGGGATCGTCGACACCGCCACCTGGGCGGCCGTCGAGGCCAAGGCGTTCCCGCTGGGCGCCGTCGCGGCCGCACCTGCCGTGCTGGCCCGGCGCACCGCGCTGTCGGCGTACACGTCGGTCACCCTGCGCCGCGGTGCCGGTGGACTGGTGGTCACCGCGCTGCAGCGCTCGCTGGGCATCAAGGCCGACGGCCTGTTCGGGTCGGGCACCCTCGCGACGGTGCGGGCCTTCCAGCAGGCGCGCAAGCTGCCCGCGACCGGTGTCGTGGACGCCCGCACCTGGACCGCCGTCGAGGCCGTGGCCTACCCGCTGCTGCCCTACCGCACCGTCGTGCTGCGGGTCGGCAGCAAGGGCCCGGCCGTCGCCGCCCTGCAGAAGGCGTTGCGGCAGAAGGCCGATGGCGTCTTCGGCTCCCCGCTGCTCGTCACGGTGACCGCCGTCCAGACCAAGAACCGCCTGCGCGCCACCGGGGTCGTCGTGACCTCGACCTGGACGGCCGTCGAGAAGGCGGCCTACCCCGTCGGGGTCAGGCGCTGGTGACCCGCTCGGCCGTCCGCCGCTCGTCGGCGAGCGCCGGGTCGGGGTCGCGCACCAGCACCAGCGACCCGTCGACCGTGAGCGGCGCCAGCAGGCCCGCGACGGCGTCGTCGGCGCCGGTGCTCACCAGCACCCGCGCCTGCGCGGGCCAGTTCGCGCTGACGGCCCGGGCGGCCGACAGCAGGTCGGCATAGGTCACCGCCCTCTCGCCCGCCCGCAGGGCCATGGCGTCGCCGTCCGGCTCGTCGGTGTCGAACACGTCCGGCTGGCCGGTCAGGGTGGCCGCCTCGTCGACGGCGCCCGCGGGCAGCGGCGCGCCGGCCCACGCGCGCGCCAGGGCCGGCAGCGTCACCGCCACCACCGTCGCGGTGCCGGCGGGGGCGACCGAGGCGGGGTCGTCGGTCACGACGACGCACACGTCGCCGTCCGGCGCACCGACCACGACCTCGGCGCCGACCGACCACGCGGCGAGCAGCCAGTAGGTCGCCCGCCAGTGGGTGGGCAGGTGGACGAGCACGCGGTCACCGGGCTCGACGTCCAGCTCGTCGACCAGGAGGTTGGCGGCCTTGGCCACCCAGTTGGCCAGCACGCGGGCCGACAGCTCGATCCGCTCACCGCGCGTGGGGCCCGGCGCGTCGTCGTACCAGGTGATCCGCGGACGGCCCGGGTCGCTCGCGACCAGCGCCCGCAGCAGGGCCGGGACCGTGGTGGCCCGCGCCACCGCGCGGTCGAGCGGGGTCTGGCCCGCGGCGGTCACGACCGGGCCAGGCTGCGACGGAAGGCCAGCGCCTCGTCGTACGTCGGCAGCAGACCCTGGTCGGCCGCCTGCGCCAGGGTGGGCGCGGCGAGGTCCTTGGGTGAGAGCAGCGGGGTGACCGGGCTGCCGGCGGCGTCGGCCTCGGGCCAGGCGATGCCGATCGCCGGGTCGAGCGGGGTGACGCCGTGCTCGCGGCCGGGCGCGTAGGGCGCCGAGCACAGGTACAGGAACACCGCGCCCTCGGTCAGGGCCATGTAGCCGTGGCCCAGGCCCTCGCTGACGTACAGGCCGTGCCGGCTCACGTCGTCCAGGGGCACCAGCTCGTACCGGCCGAACGTGGGCGACCCGACCCGGATGTCGACGACCACGTCGACCACCGCCCCGCTGACGCAGGTGACGTACTTCGCCTGGCTGGGGGCCAGCTCGGCGAAGTGGATGCCGCGGACCGTGCCGGCGGTGCTCGTCGAGATGTTCGACTGGGCCAGGTCGAGCCGGTGGCCCACGGCCTGCTCGAAGACGTCGGCCTTGAACCACTCGAGGAACGTCCCGCGGTCGTCGCGGAACAGGCGGGGCTCGACGCGCCAGGCGCCCTCGATCGACAGGGGGGTGATCTGCATGCTGGAACACTAGCGAGCGTGAGCACCCCACTGACCCCTCCGTCGCCGCTGTCGTTCCTGGTCACCGGCGGGCGGGGGATGCTCGGCACCGACGTCGTGCGGACGCTGCTGGACGCCGGTCATCGGGCCGGCGCCGTGGGCAGCGACGACCTCGACGTGCGCGACGCGGCTGCCTGCGCTGCTGCGGTCCGCGACCACGACGTGGTGGTGAACTGCGCCGCGTGGACCGCCGTCGACGACGCCGAGACCGACGAGGCCGGGGCGTTCGCGGTCAACGCGGTCGGCGCGGCGAACCTCGCGAGGGCATGTGCTGCAACGGATGCGCGCCTGGTGACGATCTCGACCGACTACGTGTTCGACGGCACGGCGAGTGCGCCGTACGCCGAGGACGCGGCGCTGGCGCCACGGTCGGCGTACGGGCGCACCAAGGCCGCCGGCGAGTGGGCCGCCCGCGCCGAGCACGACGACGTGCTGGTCGTGCGGACGGCGTGGCTGTACGGCGCCCACGGCGGCTGCTTCCCGCGCACCATCGCCCGGGCGCTGACCCAGCGCGACACCCTGGACGTCGTCGCCGACCAGGTCGGCCAGCCGACGTGGACCATGGACGTCGCCGCGCTGGTGCTCGCGCTGGTCGACGCCGGGGCCCCGGCGGGCAGCTACCACGCGACGTCGTCCGGCCAGGTGTCGTGGCACGGCTTCGCGCGGGCCGTGGCCGACGAGGTCGGCACCGACCCCGAGCGCGTGCGCGAGACCACGTCCGAGGCGTTCGTGCGCCCGGCCCCGCGCCCGGCGTACTCGGTGCTGGGCCACGACGCGCTGCGCGCTGTCGGCGTCGAGCCGATCGGCGACTGGCGCGAGCGGTTCGCGGTCGCCGCGCCGTCAGTGCTGGCGCTGTGAGAGCAGGCCGATCAGGTACTGCCCGTAGCCGGACTTGGCGAGGTTCTCGCCACGCTGGCGCAGCTCGTCGTCGGTGAGGAACCCGGCGCGCCAGGCGACCTCCTCGGGGCAGCCGACCTTCAGCCCCTGGCGGGCCTCGACGACGCGGACGAACTCGCCGGCGTCCATCAGCGACTCGAACGTGCCGGTGTCGAGCCAGGCGGTGCCGCGCGGCAGCACCTGCACGGCGAGGGATCCGGCGTCGAGGTAGGTGCGGTTGACGTCGGTGATCTCGAGCTCACCCCGCGGTGAGGGCTCGAGGTTCTTCGCGATCCCCACCACGTCGTTGTCGTAGAAGTACAGACCGGGGACGGCGTAGTCGCTGCGCGGCTGCGAAGGCTTCTCCTGCAACGAGATCGCCGTGCCGGACTCGTCGAACTCGACGACGCCGTACGCCGTCGGGTCGGCGACGCGGTACGCGTACACCAGCGCACCGTCCAGGTCCGTGTGCTGGCGCAGGCTGGTGCCCAGGCCCGGGCCATAGAAGATGTTGTCGCCTAGCACCAGGGCGACCTTGTCGCCGCCGATGAAGTCGGCGCCGATGACGAACGCCTGCGCGAGCCCGTCGGGGCTCGGCTGCACGGCGTAGGTGATCGAGATCCCGAAGTTGCTGCCGTCGCCGAGCAGCCGGGTGAACTGGTCGGCGTCGTGCGGGGTGGTGATGATCAGGACGTCACGGATGCCGGCCATGATCAGCATCGACAGCGGGTAGTAGATCATCGGCTTGTCGTAGACCGGGACCAGCTGCTTGCTGACACCGAGGGTGATGGGGTGCAGTCGGGTGCCCGAACCGCCGGCCAGGATGATGCCTCGCATGCGCGCCAACCTATAGCGTCGCGGCGTGAGCCTCGTCGACCGTGCCGGGGTGGGAGCCGCCACCTGGGTGGTCACGGCGGCGACGTTCTCGGTGCCCCTGGTCGCGTGGGGGGTGTGGCGGCCGGCGGTGGCGCTGCCGGTGCTGCTGGTCGCCCTCGCCGTGGCCCTGCGGGTCTCGCGGACCGTGCCCGGCGTCGCCGGACCGCGCTGGGCGGCGCTCGCGCTCGTCGCGGTCGCGTTCGCCGCCGGGGTGTGGGCCGGCGCGACGCACGCCGAGCACGTCGTCCTGCGCCGCGACGCCGGCACGTACGCGCTCTCGGCGCAGCACCTGGCGACGGCGCACCGGCTCGTCGTCGACGTCGACGTGGCCGCCCTGGGCGGTCCGGACGTCCTCGCGACGCCGGGTGCCACGGTCGCCAGCCCCGGCTTCTACGCCCGCGGGACCGGGGCGCAGACCCGCGTCGTGCCCCAGTTCCTGCCTGCCACCCCGGTGCTGCTGTCGCTCGGCTGGTGGGCCGGCGGCTGGGCCGGCCTGCTGCTGGTGCCCGCCGTCGGCCTGGGCCTGGCCCTGCTCGCGTTCGGCGGGCTCGCGCGTCGGCTGGTCGGACCAGCGTGGGCCGTCGCGGCGACCGCTGGGCTGGCGCTGACCCAGCCGGTGCTGCACGCCGGACGCTCGACGTACTCCGAGCCGTTCGCGCTGCTGGTCGGCTGCGCTGCCGCGAGCGTGATCGTGGCGGCCACGTCCCCGTCGGCCGACGTGCGGGCGGTGCGACGGCTGGGGCTGCTGGCGGGGCTGCTCGCGGGCGGCGTGGCGCTGGTGCGCATCGACGCCCTGCGCGAGTCGGCGCTGCTGCTGCCCGTCGTGGCGCTGCTCGCGGCACGCCGGTCGAAGGTCGCCCGGCCGCTGCTGGCCGGGCTGGGACTGGCGACGGCGTACGCCTTCGCGACCGCACTGCTGCTGTCGCGCCCGTACCTCGGGGCGGTGGCGGGCTCGCTGCTGCCGCTCGTCGCCGCGGTCGTGGTGCTGGCCGGCGGATCGGTTGCGGCACTGCGGGTGCGGCGCTGGCCCGCCGCCGTGGTCACCCGGCTGCCGACGGCGCTCGCAGCCGCGACGCTGCTCGGGTTCGCCGTCCTCGCCTCGCGTCCGCTGTGGCTGGGGGTGCGGCAGAGCGCGGCCGACCCCGGCGCGCGCGTCGTGGCCGGGCTGCAGCTGGCGCAGGGACTGGCGGTCGACGGCGGCCGCACGTACGACGAGGCGACGCTCGGGTGGACGGCCTGGTGGGTGGGGGTCCCCGCGCTGCTGCTGGCGCTGGCCGCCGCCGTGCTGCTGGCCCACCGGCTCGGCGTCGCGCTGCGGGACGCCGCGGCCCTGCCCGCGTGGCTGGTCCCCGCGCTCGTCGGTGTCGCCTCGACGGCGCTGACCCTCTACCGGCCCGGCATCACCCCCGACCACCCGTGGGCCGACCGGCGCCTGGTGCCCGTCGTGCTGCCCACCGTCGTGCTGCTGGCCACCGCCGCCGTCCGCCACGTCACGCTGCTGACCGCACCTTCGCCACACAGTGCGTCGTACGGGCCCCGGAACCGGCACCTTGCGGCGAAGGTGCGGTCCGGGGGGCGGGTCGGGGGAGTGGTGGTGGGGCTGGTCGGGCTGGGGCTGCTGGTGGGGCCGGCGGCGGCGGCCACCTGGCCGGTGGCGGGGCAGCGCACCGAGCGCGGCGAGGTGGCTGCGGTCGGCCGGGCCTGCGCGGCGCTGGGCCCGCGCGACACCGCCGTCCTGGTCGACGCGCGGGGCGCCAACGAGTGGCCGCAGGTGCTGCGCGGCGTCTGCGGGGTGCCGAGCGTCGTCGTCCGGTCGCGCGGTGGGACGCCGGACGCCGCGACCGTGCGCACCGTCGTCGCCGGGGTGCGCGCCGCCGGACGGCGTCCGGTGCTCGTCAGCGCGGACTCGGCCGCAGCGCTCGAGCAGCTCGGGGCGGCGCCGCGACAGGTGGTCGACCTGCGCACCGTCGAGGACCAGCGGCTGCTGACCCGGCGCCCGGGCGGGTCGGCGTCGCTCGACGTCGACCTGTGGCTGGGGCCGGTATCCTCGGGCCCATCATGAGCGACGACATCCTGACCAGCGCGCCGGCGACGACGATCCTGCCCGGGCCCACGCCGACCCCGTCGGGCCCGGCCACTGCGGTGCCGGTGGACGCGACGGTGATCCTGCCGGCCTACAACGAGCAGGACCACGTGATGGCCGAGGTCGAGCGCATCTGCGCCGCCCTGGACGCCAGCGAGTTCAGCTACGAGGTGCTCGCGATCGACGACGCCTCCACCGACGGCACCCTGAAGGTGCTGCGCGAGGCCGAGCTGCGCTTCCCGCACGTCAAGGTCGTGCCGTTCCGCCGCAACGGCGGGTCGGGCACGGCCCGGCGGATCGGCACGCAGATGGCCCGCGGTGCCGTCGTCGTGTGGACCGACGCCGACATGACCTACCCCAACGAGCGCATCCCCGAGCTGTTGCGGATCCTGCGCGACGACCCGTCCTACGACCAGGTCGTCGGGGCCCGGCTGACCGAGGAGGGCACCCACAAGATCCTGCGGGTGCCGGCCAAGTGGCTGATCCGCAAGGTCGCCGAGCGGCTGACCAACCAGAAGATCCCCGACCTGAACTCGGGCCTGCGCGCGTTCCGCCGCTCGGTGGCCCTGCCCTACCTGCGCCTGCTGCCGCCCGGGTTCAGCTGCGTCACGACGATCACGCTGTCGTTCCTGTCCAACCAGCACGACATCAAGTACGTCGAGATCGACTACGCGAAGCGGGCTGGCTCGAGCAAGTTCCACTTCGTCAAGGACGCCTACCGCTACATCCTGCAGGTGCTGCGGATGGTCATGTACTTCGAGCCGCTCAAGGTGCTCATGCCGCCCGCGCTGTGGCTGATCGTCGTCGGGCTGGTCAAGGGTGTCGTCGACATGGTGCGCCACCCGTTCTACTTCCCCGCGAGCACGGTGCTGCTGGTCGTCACCGGGTTGATGATCGGCTCGCTCGCGCTGCTGTCCGACCTCGTCGTGCGCTCCCGGGACGGCGTCTAGCGGTGCGGATCGCGGTCGTCGGCCCGACCCACCCGTACAAGGGCGGCGTCGCGGCTCACACCACCGAGCTGGCCGCGAGGCTGGCGGCCGCCGGCCACGAGACCGACCTCGTGTCGTGGTCGCACCTGTACCCATCGCGCCTGTACCCGGGCGAGCAGGCGGTGCCGGACGGCGTCCCCGACCTCGCGCCGTACGCCCGCACCACCCGGCCGCTGTCGTGGGCCCGCCCCGACACCTGGGTGCGCGTCGGGCGCCGGCTGCGGGCGTACGACCTGGTGGTGCTGGTGCACGTGATCCCCGCCGTCGTCCCCGCCCACCTCGCGCTGGTGCGGGCGCTGCGGCGTCCGGGCGGCCCGAGGGTCGTCCTCGTCACCCACAACGTCCTGCCGCACGAGACCCACCCGGGCGCCGCGACCCTGGTGCGCACGATGCTGCGCCAGGTGGACGCCGCGCTCGTGCACTCGCAGGACCAGGCCCGCCAGGCCCGCGAGCTCGGTGCTCGCGACGTGCGGGTCGCCGCGCTGCCGGCGCACCTGCCCGGCGGCCCGCCGGCCACGCGCGCGCCGCACGAGGGCCCACCACGGCTGCTGGCGCTGGGCATGGTGCGGCAGTACAAGGGCGTCGACCTGCTGCTCGAGGCCCTGGCCGAGGTGCCCGGCCTGACCCTCACCGTCGCCGGTGAGCTGTGGGGCGCTGCCGGTGCCCGCGTCCGAGAGCTCGCCGCCGCCCCCGCGCTGGGCGACCGGGTCGAGGTGCGCGGCGGCTACGTGCCGTCCACCGCGATCGCCGGGCTGCTCGCCTCCCACGACGTGCTCGCCCTGACCTACCGGTCGGCCACCGCGTCGCAGAACGCGTTGCTCGGCTTCACCCACGGGCTGCCCGTGCTGGCCACGGCGGTCGGCACCTTCACCACCGAGGTCACCGACGGTGTCGACGGGCTGGTCGTCGAGCCCGGCTCGGTGCCCGCCCTGGTCACCGCGCTGCGCCGCCTGACCGAGCCGGGCGCCGTCGCGGCCCTGGCCGCCAACGTCCGGCCGCCCGATCTCGACCTGCCCTGGACGGCGTACGTCGACGCCGTCGTGGGTGGCCCGGGACCGAAGGGGTGACCCGCGCCCGCGTCCTGACGGTGGCCCGGATCGTCCTGTTCGTCCTCGTCCTGCTCGCGGTGGCCTACACGATCGCCCGCAACTGGTCGACGGTGCGGCACGACCTGGGCCGGGTGCCGCCGTCCGCGCTGGCGCTGTCGTCGGCGCTCGCGCTGCTGGGCCTGGTGTTCACCCTGCTCGGCTGGCGCGCGCTGCTGGCCGACCTCGGGTCGCCCCTGCACATCGCCCCGGCGTCCGGCGTGCTGTTCGTCGGCCAGCTCGGCAAGTACCTGCCGGGCAGCGTGTGGACCGTGGTCGCCCAGGCCGAGGTGGCCGCCGGGCTCGGGGTGCCGCGGGCGCGCTCGACCGTCGTGGGCCTGCTGTCGGTGCTGATGTCGGCGATGGCGGGCCTGGCGGTGGGCCTGGTCGCCCTGCCGGGGCTGCTGTCGGCGGGGGGCGGGCCGGCGTACCTGCTGCTGCTCGTGCCGGCGGTCGCCGGAGTCGTGGTGCTGCACCCGCGGGTGCTCAACCGGCTGATCGACCGCGCGCTGCGCCTGGTGCGCCGTCCCGGTCTCGAGCAGCCGCTGTCGGGGCGGGCGATCGTGGTGACGATGGCGTACTTCGTGCTGGCCTGGCTCGCACTGGGCCTGCACGTCTGGGTGCTGGTGCGCGCGCTGGGCGGCGACGCGTCGGCGACCCTGCTGCCGTCGGTGTTCGGCTACGCGCTCGCGGCCTCGCTGGGCATGCTCGCGCTGCTGCTGCCGGCGGGGCTGGGGCTGCGTGAGTTCCTGCTGGGCCTGCTGCTGGTCGACCAGCTGCCGCACTCGGTCGTGCTCAGCGTGGTGTTCCTGTCGCGGTTCATCGTCACCCTGGCCGACGTCGCTGCCGCGGCGGTCGGCTGGGGCTACGCCCGCAGTCACCGGCTGCTCACCCCCCGCCGGGTGTCGTAGGGTGCCGCGCATGGCGACGGCGAAGACGGGCGGGCGCGAGGCGCAGCTGGCGTACAGCGAGCAGATGGCCGCGATGCTCGACGAGGCCGGCCGCCGCCGCAAGGCCGCCAAGATCCTCGCCGTCCTGCGGCACGTCCGCGGGCTGGCCGACCTGAGCGGGCTGACCGCGGCCGACGTCGGCTGCTCGGCCGGGTTCATCGCCGACGAGCTGGCCGGTGCCGGCGCGGCCCGCACCTACGGCGTCGACATCGACGTGCCCGGGCTGCGCGCCGCCCGCACCCGCTTCGGCGACCACGTCCAGTTCGTCTGCGCGGCGGGCCAGGCGCTGCCCTTCCCGGACGCCTCGCTGGACGTCGTGGTGTTCAACCACATCTACGAGCACGTCGTCGACCCCGACGCCGTCATCGCCGACGTCAAGCGCGTGCTCAAGCCGGACGGCGTCCTGTACCTCGGGCTCGGCAACCGGCTCGGCATCATGGAGCCGCACTACAAGCTGCCCTTCCTGTCCTACCTGCCGCCCGCTGCGGCCGACCGCTACGTGCGGGCGTTCGGGCGGGCCGACAGCTACTACGAGCGGTTCCGCACCCGGCGCGGGCTGCAGCGGCTGCTGGCCGGGTGGCACGTCGTGGACTACACGCTGCCCGTCCTCGGCGACCCCGCGGCGTTCTCCGGTGACGACATGGTGCCGGCGATGGTCAGCCGGTTGCCCGAGCGCGCGCTCGCGGCGACCCTGCCGCTGGTGCCGACGTACGTCTGGGTGGCCAGCCCCTCACCGCTGCGTCCCGCCGGGCCGGCCCTGCGGGTGGCGCCGAGGCCGGTCCCGACGCCTGCCCGCTGAGCCCTGGGCCCTACTGCGCGTTGGGCTCCGGAGCCGAGGTGCGCGGGTAGGCCTTGATGAACGACTCGACCGCCGCACCCGAGACGTCACCGCACATCTCGCGGTGCCCGGACTGCTTCTTCAGGTCGTTGGCGTCGGCCGACCAGTGCGAGAGGGCGAAGTGCTTGCCGGCCGGGAACGTCCCGTAGGCGGTGTCCCAGGCGCTCACGATGAACTTCTCACTGGCCTCGGGCGAGGCGTTGGCCTGCTTGCCGATCGCCTTCAGCGTGGCCAGCTGCTTGGCCGAGGTCGAGCCGTCGTACCAGAGGACGGTGTAACCGTGCTCCAGGTTGTGCACCAGGGTCTCCATCTTGGGCCGGTCGGCAGCGGTGTAGAAGCCGCGGTTCGGGAACTCCCACTGCGCGTAGTGCGGCCCGGACGTCGGGGGCACCGTCGAGTACTTGACCGTGGTCTCGTTGGGCGTGTCGGTGCCGGGGCCGACGTGGGTGCCGCCGCCGGTGGCGGGGTCGCTCGTGACCGGGTCGCAGGAGGCAGCCGCGGCGCTGACGCCGAGCGCGCCCAGGTCGCCGCCGGGCACCCGGTTGTCGTCCGAGACGATCGCGTAGGTGACGGCCCCGCCCATCAGGGCCACGACCACCAGTGCGGCGCCGACGATGGTGAGGGTGCGGCGGCGGTCGGCCGCCTTCGCCTGCCGCTGCATCTCGGCGATCTTCGCCTTGCGGTCCTTGTCGACGGTCTTGGCCACGTGCAGTCGTCCCTCGTCCTGGTCGTGTTGAGCCCGTTCGGGCTGCCGGCCGGTCAACGCGCGGTCACCCGCCGTCGGTTCCCGCCGAGTCTAGGTGCTGACCCGTTCAGCCCTCCCGCGTTCGGCTGCCTCGGTGCGGCGGGTGCGAGACTGCGGCGTGACCGCGGTCGAGGGCGAGCCCGAACCGCCGCCCCTGCACAGCAGCTGGCGGCCCGATCGGCCGGTGGCGGTGCACGCGACGCTGGCCACGCTGCGTCGCGGCGGGGGCGACCCGGCGTACCGCCTCGAGCGGGACGGCACCGTCTGGCGCACCTGCCGCACGCCCCTCGGCCCGGCCACCCTGCGCCTGGCCAGCGCGCCGGCCGACGGTGAGGTGCGGGTCACCGCGTGGGGCACGGGCGCCGGCTGGGCCGTGGACGCCGTGCCCGACCTGCTCGGAGCGCGCGACGACCCGGACGGGTTCGCCCCCGAGCACCCCGTGCTGCGCGACGCCTGGCGGCACGCCCCCGGCTGGCGGGTGCCGCGCAGCGGTCTGGTCATCGAGGCGCTGGTGGCCGCCGCGATCGAGCAGAAGGTGACCGGGCAGGAGGCGTTCGCCGGCTGGCGCACCCTGGTGCTGCGGTTCGGCGAGGTCGCGCCCGGGCCGGGTCGCGACCTCGGCATGCGCGTCATCCCGTCCGCGCAGCAGTGGGCCCAGATCCCGTCCTGGGAGTGGCTGCGCGCGGGCGTCGACGGCGCGCGCTCGGCCACCGCGGTGCGCGCCGCCCAGGTCGCCGGCCGCCTGGAGCAGACCGTCGACCTGGATCACTCGGAGGCGGAGCGTCGGCTGCGGTCTGTTGCGGGAGTAGGTGTCTGGACGGCAGCCGAGGTGCGACAGCGGGCGCACGGCGACGCCGACGCGGTCAGCTTCGGTGACTACCACCAGGCGAAGAACATCGGCTGGGCGCTGACCGGAACCCCGGTGGACGACGACGGCCTGGCCGAGCTGCTCGAGCCCTACCGCCCGCACCGGTACCGCGTGCAGCGCCTGCTCGAGCTGGCCGGCGCGACCCGCCCGCGGCGGGGGCCGCGGATGAGCCCGCGCACCCACCTGCCGCGCCGTTGACGGCGGTGCTGACACGATCAGCGGGTGCGGGGACGGTGGCGGGGGCGCGGTCGGTGGGTGCGGTCCGTGCCCGCGGGACTGCTGGTGCTCCTCGCCGTGCCTGCGTCGACGGCCGCGCCCGGGCCGGCCCCGACCCCGGCGCCGGCCCAGCAGTCGCGTGTCGCGTCGGTGCGGGTGCTGCCACCGCCCGCCGGAGCCGCGGACTACCAGCTCGGTGGCGCGTACCCGGCGCCGGCCGGGGTGCGCATCGTCGGCCGGGACCGGTCCGAGCGACCCGCGGCGGGCGCGTACGGCATCTGCTACCTGAACGCGTTCCAGAGCCAGGCCGCCGACCGGCGGTGGTGGCGGACACACCACCGCGGGCTGCTGCTGCACGACGCGGGCGGCCGTGAGGTGACCGACCCCGGTTGGCCCGGCGAGGTGCTGCTGGACACGCGGTCCCGGGGTCGCCGGGCGGCGCTCGCGGGGATCGTCGGGGCGTGGATCGACGGGTGCGCGAGGTCGGGGTTCGACGCCGTCGAGCCCGATAACCTCGACTCCTGGACCCGCTCGCGGGGCCTGCTGCGCCGGGCGGACGCGATCGACCTCGCCCGGCTGCTGACGGCCCGTGCCCACGCGCGCGGGTTGGCGGTGGCGCAGAAGAACGCCGCCGACCTGGCGGCCCGCGGACCGCGGATCGGCTTCGACTTCGCCGTCGCCGAGGAGTGCCAGGTGTACGACGAGTGCGGGGCCTACGCCGCGGCCTACGGACGGCGGGTCATCGAGATCGAGTACGCCGACCAGGGTCGGCGCTCCTTCACGGCTGCCTGCCGGCTGCGGCGCGGTCGGGCCTCGATCGTCTACCGCGACCGCGACCTGACCCGCCCGGGAGCGGCCGGGTACGTCTACGCGCGCTGCTGAGCCGGCCGGCCTGGGACCGGGGAGATGGGCGCTCATCGGTGCGGTGAGGGTCTTGCAGCCGCCGACGTCTGGGTCTAGAATAGAACACATGTTCGACTCATTGCCAGCCTCGGCGTCGCCGACTGCGGTGCGCCGTGACCTGGCTCGGCTGGGTGAAAGACTCGCTGGCCTCGACCTGCGTGCGGAGTCGGACGGCGAGCTGGTCGCGTTGCTGGGTGAGCTCGAGGTGGTGAAGTGCCGGGTCGAGGGGGCGCAGGTCGTGGCTGCGGCTGCCCTGGATGCCTCGGTGCGGGCCGCTCATGCGGCGGCGGGGGTGCCTTCAGATCGGCAGGGGTTGGGCGTGGGGTTGCAGGTGGCGTTGGCGCGTCGGGAGTCCCACCACCGGGGTGAGCGGCACCTGGGTCTGGCCCGGGTCCTGACACGTGAGCTGCCGTGCACCCTGGGCGCGCTGCGGGCGGGGTTGGTCAGCGAGTGGCGGGCGACCGTGGTGGCCCGCGAGACCGCCTGCTTGTCGCGGGAGCACCGCGCGGTGGTCGACCAGGAGCTCGGCTCCCAGCCCGAGACATGGGCGCGGTGGGGTGAGCGTGAGCTGGTCGGTGAGCTGCGCCGCCTGGCGTACCGCCTGGACCCGGCCTCAGTGGTGGCCCGGCGCCGGCGGGCGGAGTCGCAGCGGTCGGTCTCGCTGCGACCGGCACCGGACGCCATGACGTACCTGACCGCCCTGCTGCCGGTCGTGACTGGGGTGGGGGTCTTCGCCGAGCTGACCCGGGTTGCGGACACCGCCCGCGCTGGGGGTGATGAGCGGGGGCGGGGTCAGGTGATGGCCGACACCCTGGCCACCCGCCTCCTGGGTCAGCCCGACGGCGGCGCGCCGCGGGTGCCGGTGACGGTGAACGTGGTGATCTCGGACGAGGTCCTGCTCGGCACCACCAGTGCCCTCAGCACCTCCGGCGCCAAGAATGCAGTCGGCACCGGCAGAACCGCCGCCACCGGTAGCCCCGGCACAACCGGTCGCACCGGTGGCACGGATGACATCGCCCATGTGCAGGGGTACGGGGTGGTACCCGGCGCCCTCGCGCGGCAGGTAGCCGGCGCCGCCCCGGGTGCCCAGGTGGCCATCCGCCGGTTGTACGCCACCCCGACCAGCGGGGCGCTGGTCGCGATGGACTCGAGGTCGCGGTGCTTCCCACCGGCGCTGGCCGAGCTCATCCGGCTGCGCGACCGCACCTGCCGCACCCCGTGGTGCGACGCCCCGATCCGGCACGTCGACCACGTCCGCGCCCACACCGAGGGCGGGCCGACCACCGCGGAGAACGCCCAGGGCCTGTGCGAGGCGTGCAACCAGGCCAAGGCAGCGTCCGGGTGGGCCGCGACCACCACCTCGGGCGACGGAGCCAGGCACACCGTGACGCTGACCACTCCGACCGGCGCCACGTACGACTCCACCGCACCACCGACACCCAGGCCCCTACCGCGGGGCCGACCCGGTCACTACAGAGTCGATTCCTCGTGGGTCGAGGAGTGGACCCTCGAGGTCCTGCTCCAACACGCCGGCTGACCAGCCGTTCCGGCGGAGCACCCTCGGTGTCGGCCGTCGCGAGGTGCTCTCGTCCTCCGTGGCGCGCGCGGGAAGGACAGCGGTGAGCCCGGTCAGGAGCGGGACAGCAGCAGGTAGCGCTCGTCCGTGGTCGCGCGGCCCCAGAGGGTGGCGTCGTCCAGGTGACGCACCTCTGCGGTCTGGCGCACCTGCAGCATCAGGGCTCGGCACTGCTCACCGGTCAGGCCTGCGCCGGTCGACCAGCTGCCTTCGACCAGCAGCATCGACCCGCCCGGCCGCAGCAGGTCGTCCCACCGACGCAGTGCCGCAACAGGATCGGGCAGGGCCCACAGCACGTGACGCACCAGCACCAGGTCGAATGACGCTGCGGCGAGCAGTGGGTCCTGCGCGTCGCCGACGGCGAACGTGGCGGCGGCGCCTGCTGCGGTGGCCTTCACCGTCGCGGCCTCGACCATCCTCGGTGACAGGTCGATGCCGCTCACCTGATGGCCGGCTTGAGCCAGCAGGACGCTCAGCGAGCCTGCGCCGCAACCGATGTCGGCGATCCTCGACCCCGGACCGATCAGCGGCACCAGCAGCTCGCGCCACGCCTGGCGCACGGCGGGGTCACGCAGTCCGTGGTCGGGCTCGTCGTCGAAGGTGGCCGACTGGTCGTCCCAGTACGCGATCGGGTCGGTGCTCACCCGACCGACCGTACCCACACGCGGCAGCCAGCCGCGTCGGTGTCGCGCTCGACCGCGCCCTCCAGGTCCTCGCTCCACAGCGCCGCCGCCAGCCGTGCGACGACCCACCCGACGACGTACTGGTCAGGTGCCGTCACGGTCACCGTGCACGACCCGTCGTCCATCAGGACGGCGCACGTGTGCGGGCCGGGCGCCCCGGCGACCGCCACGTCCAGAGCGCGCTGAGCCTTGTGCTGCAACGACTCCGCAGCGACGGACGGCGCTTCGGCTGCTCCGCGCGGCACGCCCAGCGACAACCGGACCGCCTCGACGTGGCCGTACCTGAACCAGTCGGACGCCGGGTGGCGCAGCAGCGATGCCGCCCCGGGGCCGTCGTCCTCGGTCACGAACGCGCCGAGCCCGCGCACCAGCGCCGCCGGGACGCCAGAAGCCTTGCCCTTGACCAGGTCTGCGGCGGCGGCGACCTCGTCGGCGATGGCCCGCTCGGTCACCTCGAGGACCGCGCCCATGGCGTCGGTGGTGCCGCGCAGGTCGTCGGTGACGACCAGGCCGGCGCAGCCCAGGGCGAAGTCGGTCTGCCCGGTGCGCCACGCGCGTCCGGCCGTGTCGGTGACGACGACCGCGACGACCGGTGCACCGAGCTCGCGCAGTCGGGCCCGCAGCTCGCGGGCGGTGGCGTCGGCGTCCGGGGGGAGCAGCAGGACGGCGCCGACCGGGACGTTCGACGCATCCACCCCGGCGGCCGCCATCACCGGACCGGCGGCCGACTCGACGACGCTGGCCAGCCCGCGTGGCGTCCGTCGCTCGGCCACGACCCGCACCGTCTGCGACTCGACGAGCGCGTCGCGCTCGGACGCCGGCCCGCTGAGTCCCGCTGCCTTCGACACCACCTTGGACGACACCACCAGCACGTCGCCGTCGCGCAGCTCGACGGAGCACGCGAGCAGCACCGCCGCGAGGTCGTCACCGGCGACGACCTCGCCGATGCCTTGCAGCGCAACGACGTCGAGAGGCGGCTCAGACACCGGCGCGCTGCGGCCGAAGGTCGGCGGCGAGGTCGAGCGCCGCTCCGGCGATGGCGGCCGCGGCGGCCACGTCGGTCATCAGCAGCGGGCGCGACCGGACGGTCAGACCCGCTCGCTGCCGCACGGTGCCGAGGTCGGTGTCCAGGGCGTCGTCGACGAGCCAGCCGGCCAGGAAGTCCTCGTACAGGCCGGCGACGGCGCCGGCGGTGGTCTCGATCCCGATGGCGTTCAGGCACGCGTCCGCGTGCCCGCGCACCGGACGGCCGCCGACGATGGGCGAGACCCCGACCACGGGGGCGCGCGTTCCGCGCAGCGCGTCCCGGACCCCGGGAACCCCCAGGATGATGCCGATCGACACCACCGGGTTGCTCGGCGGCAGCAGGACGACGTCCGCCGCCCGGATCGCCTCCAGCACACCAGGACCCGCCGTCGCGGTGTCGATGCCGACGGCCACGAACTGCTGTGCGGGGACGGCGGCGCGCATCCGCACCCACCACTCCTGGAAGTGGACGGCGCGGCGGCCGTCCTCGTCGTCGACCACGACGTGCGTCTCGACCGGGTCGTCGCTCATCGGCAGCAGCCGGACGCCCCGGGCCGGCAGCCCCCACCGGTCGCACAGCACCGCGGTCACCTGCGAGAGCGGCATGCCGAGGGCGAGCAGCTGGCTGCGGGCCACGTGGGTCGCGATGTCGCGGTCGCCGAGCCCGAACCACTGCGGCTGCGCGCCGTACGCGGCGAGCTCGCCCTGGACGACGTGGCTCTCGTCCGCGCGGCCCCAGCCCTGCTCCTCGTGGATGCCCTCGCCGAGGGTGTACATCACGGTGTCGAGGTCGGGGCACACCCGCAGCCCGAAGAGCGTGATGTCGTCGCCGGTGTTGCCGATGACGGTGACCTCGGCGTCCCGGTGCGCGGGATCGGGCGAGCCGGCGAGGTGGGCGAGCAGCCCGCGCACGAACCGGGCGCCCCCGACCCCGCCGGCCAGGACGGTGATCTGCATGGGGGAAGTGTCCCAGTGACCTTGACCCCCCGGGTGAACGGCTCTACGATCTAGTTTATCGCTCAACCAGTCAGGGGATAGTCATGACCGGCACCTACGTCGCGGCAGGCGCGTACGACGCGTTCGTCACCGCCGCGGCCCCCCGTTCTCGCACCCAGCGGGTGTGGACGCCGGACGACGGACCGCTGCCGTCGGTGTACGTCAGCCACGGGGCGCCGCCGCTGCTGGACGACGCCGCCTGGATGGACGACCTGTTCGGCTGGTCGCAGACCCTGCCCAAGCCGGTGGCGATCTTGGTGGTGTCGGCCCACTGGGAGTCCGCGCCACTCGCCCTGTCGACCCCGACGGCCGCGACCACGCCGGTGTACGACTTCGGCGGCTTCGACCCGCGCTTCTCGACGTTGCGCTACGACACGCCGGACGCCGGCCCGCTGGCTCGCACGGTCGCCGCGCTGATGCCCGACTCCGAGCCCGTGCACCAGCACCCCAGCCGCGGCCTGGACCACGGCGCCTGGATCCCCCTGATGGTGATGTACCCGGGTGCCGACGTCCCCGTGCTGCAGCTGAGCCTGCCCACGCACGACCCCGACCGGTTGCTGGCGCTCGGTGCCCGGCTGCGGCCGCTGCGCGAGCAGGGCGTGCTGGTCGTCGGATCGGGCTTCATGACCCACGGGCTGCCGTTCCTCACCCGCGAGATGTGGCGCGGCGAGGTCGTGCCGTCGTGGTCGCGCGACTTCGACGCCTGGGCCGCGGACGCCTTGGCCCGCGGTGACGTCGACCAGCTCACCGACTACCGGGCGCGGGCCCCGGGCCTGCCCTACGCCCACCCCACCGTCGAGCACTTCACCCCGCTGTTCGTCACCCTGGGTGCCGCCGCCGATCCCGAGGCTCCGTCGCGCACCACCATCGACGGCTACCGGATGGGTCTGTCGCGGCGGTCCTTCGAGGCGGCCTAAGTCGACGGTCCGTGCCCTTGACATCACGCACAGTGATAATTTCGCCCCGGGGTGGCTCAGCGTGAGTATCACCCTCCGGCTTGACGTGGGGTGCATGACACGCGTGTAATTCCCTACATGTCACGCCCGTCCTGGGGAGGACGGAACGCGGGCACCGAGGGTCGAGGAGGGGTCGTGCACGAGCACACCACGCGCAGCAGCGCACGCACCGCACGCCAGCAGGTCAGCGAGCTGGACCGGATCGACGGCGTCACGTCGTGGTCCTACGTCGAGCCGGCGCCGGCCACCAGCGCGGCGATCGAGCTCGCCGCCGGTCGCGAGGACCCCGAGCTGTCCTGGCAGGAGCGGTCCCTGTGCGCGCAGACCGACCCGGAGGCGTTCTTCCCCGAGAAGGGCGGCTCGACCCGCGAGGCCAAGAAGGTCTGCGTCTCGTGCGACGTCCGCGCGCAGTGCCTGGAGTACGCGCTCGAGCACGACGAGCGGTTCGGCATCTGGGGGGGCCTGTCGGAGCGGGAGCGGCGTCGGCTGAAGAAGCTGGCGGTCTGATCCGGCTCACCGCCGGACCAGCAGACCGATGACCCTCACGACGCCTGCGCCGAACGGGCTCTCGGTCCCACCGCAGCGCCGGCTCCGCGCGCAGCGGCCGCACGTGGTGGCCGTCGTCGTCGCCCACGACGGGGCGCGCTGGCTGCCGCGGACCCTCGCATCCGTCGCCGCGCAGTCCCGCGAGGTCGATGCGGTCGTGGGCGTCGACACCGGTTCGCGGGACGGCTCGGCCGACCTGCTGCGCGAGCACCTGGGGGCCGGCCACGTCGTCGAGGTCGGCCGCCGCACCGGCTTCGGCGCCGCCGTCCGGGCCGGGCTCGAGCACCTCGGGCCGCACGACACCACGCCGGACGCCGGTCAGACGCCCGGTACGGACTGGGTCTGGCTGCTGCACGACGACAGCGCCGCCGAGCCCCGAGCGCTCGAGCACCTGCTGGACGCCGCCGCCGCCTCGGCCCAGGTCGGGGTCGTCGGCCCCAAGCTCGTGTCGTGGGCCGATCCCACCCGGCTGCTCGAGGCGGGCCTGACGGTCAGCCGCGGCGGGCGGCGGGTCACCGGCGTCGCGGTCGACGAGCGAGACCAGGGCCAGCACGACCACCGCACCGACGTGCTGGCGGTCGGTACCGCCGGGATGCTCGTCGACCGGGCGCTGTGGGACCACCTCGGCGGCCTGGACCCCGCGCTGCCGCTGCTGCGCGACGACATCGACCTGTGCTGGCGGGCGCACCTGGCCGGACGCCGGGTGGTGCTGGCCCCGCGCGCCGTGGTCGCCGACGCCCAGGCCGCGACCAGCGGGCTGCGCGAGGTCGACGCCGTGCGCGCCCCGCTGCGCCGGGTCGACCGTCGGGCCGCCCTGCAGGTGGCCCTCGCCCGGTGCTCGGTGCCCGCGCTGCCGGTCCTGTGGGCCTGGCTGCTGGTCGGGGGAGTGGCCCGGTCGCTCGGGCTGCTGCTCGCCAAGGCGCCGCGGCGCGCCGCCGACGAGCTGCTGGTGACCCTGGCCGTCACCGCGACCCCGTGGACCTGGCTCGGCTCGCGGTGGCGCGCCCGCGGCACCCGCCGGGTGCGCCGGCGCGACGTCTCGGGCCTGCTCGGCCCACGCCTGGCGTGGCTGCGGCACGGCGCCGAGCGGCTCGGGGGGCTGGCCGCCCGCGACGCCGCAGCCGACCACGACGACGCAGCCGACAGCACCCCGCTGGTGGGGCCCGAGACCGGACCGGTCGCTGACGAGGCCGACCCCGTCCGCCTCGCGCCCGTGCGCTGGCCGCGGCGGGTGCTGCGCCACCCGATGACCACCGTCCTGCTCGCCGTCGCCGCGCTCACGGCGCTGGTCGCCCGTCGGGTGGGTGGCGGCTCCGGTGCCCTCACGGGCGGCCAGCTGCTCGCCCCGACCGGCCGGCCCGGCGACCTGTGGCACGCCGCCGTCGACCCGTGGGCCGGCCCGGGCCTCGGCGGGACGTCGGCCGCCTCGCCCGCCGCCGCCGTCCGGGCCGGGGTCGTCGCCGCCCTGGCGCCGGTGACGGGTGACCCCGCGGGGGCCCGCGCCGTCGACCTGCTGCTGCTCGGTGCGCCGGTGCTCGCGGCCGTCAGCGCGTACGTCGCCACCGGGCTGGTCGCGCGCTCGCGCTGGGCCCGGGGCTGGGCCGCGCTGGTCTGGGGGGTCTGGCCGGTCGTGACCGGCGCCGTCGGTGGCGGCCGCCTGGGCCCGGTCGCCGCAGCGGTGCTGCTGCCGGTGGTCGCCGCGGCCACCGCCCGCTCACTCGCCCGTCGACGTACCGGCGCCTGGCGCGCGGTCTGCGTCGCTGCCCTCGCCGGTGCGCTGATCGTGGTGGCGGTGCCCGCGCTGCTGCTGGTGCTCACCCTGGTCGCCGTCGGTGGGCTGCTGCTCGCCCGTGGCGCCCGGCTGCGGGCCCTCGCGCTGCTGGTGCTGACCCCGGCGCTGCTCGGCCCGTGGCTGTCGACCCTGGCCGCCGATCCGCGCCGGCTGCTGGCCGGCCCCGGCACCCTGTCCTCCGGTCGACCGCAGGGGGCGCTGGGCGACCTGGCCGCGGCGCTGCCGCTGCCGGCGGGCTGGCCCGCCTGGGTGGCGCTCGCGATCCTCGCGCCGGTGCTCGTCGTCGGGCTCGCCGGCCTGCTGCGGCCCGGCGCGCGCGGCCGGGCCCTGGCGGGGCTGTGGCTGGTCGGGCTGCTCGGCCTGGCTGCCGCGATCGCCGCCCCGCACGTCGTCGTCACCACGGCGCTGCAGGGCCCGCTGCACCCGGACGCCGGCACCGGCCTGACGCTGCTGCTGCTGGCCGCCGTGACGGCGGCGGTCGCCGGCGCCGACGGCCTGCGCCGCCGCCTCGCGGTGCACGGCTTCGGCTGGCGCCAGCTGGTGGTGGCCCCGCTCGTGCTCGCCGCGGTGCTCGCCCCGCTCGCCGCGGCGGTGACCTGGGTGCTGCCCGGGGTCACCCCGGCGGTCCTGCTGCACCGCAGCACCCAGACCCTGCCGGCGGTGGCGGTCGACGCGGCGCGCGGCCCGGCCGCCCTGCGCACCCTCGTCGTCGCCGGCACGACCGGCGGCGCCGTGACGGCCGAGCTGGACGGCGCCGAGCCGGGCCCGTGGGCCCGCGACCTGGCCGTGGCTGCCGACGACCGCCCGGTCACCGCCGCCGTCGCCGCCATGGTCGGCGAGACCCCCGCTGCCGACCAGGTGCGGGCGCTGGCCGTCGGCTTCGTCGTCGTGCGTCCCTCGGCGCCGCCGCGCGTCACGGCGGCCCTGGACACCCTCGCGGGCCTGACCCGGCTCGGGTCGACCCGGGGGTCGTCGCTGTGGCGGGTCGACGAGCCGCTGGCCCGGGTGAGCATCGGGACGGCCGGCGGCAGCACCCCGCTGCCCGTCGCCGGTGCGCACGCCACCGTCGACACCACCATCGCGACCGCGGCTGACGCGCCGCGGCGGCTGCTGCTCGCCGAGCCGGCCTCCCCGCGGTGGCGGGCCGAGCTCGACGGCCGGTCGCTGCGTGCCGTCGCCGACCCGCAGGCGCCGTGGCGCCAGGCGTTCGCCCTGCCGGCCGCCGCCGGCCACCTCGTGGTGGGTGCGGTCGACCCGGTGCGGCACGCGTGGCTGCTGGGCCAGGGGGGCCTGGCGCTGGTGCTGCTGGTGCTGGCCCTGCCCGGTGCGCGCCGCGAGGCGCCGCGACGGCCCGGGTCGCGGCCATGAGCCGTCTCGCGTCACCGGCGCGGCTGCTCGGCGTCACCGCAATCGGTGCCGGGCTGGTCGCCGCCGCCCTCCTGGTGCCCGGTGCGCAGGCGGTGCGGGTCGACCTGTCGACCACCACCGAGCGCCTGGCCGCCGCACCGCCTGCGCCGCAGCCGCGTCCCGTGGGTGAGGCCGCGCTCACCTGCCCCGGCCCCGAGACCGCGGACGCTGCCACGGCGCTGCTGGCCGCCGCTTCGCCCCCGGCCGACCTGACCCGGGCCGCAGGCGGGGGAGCGATCACGGCCACCGCGCTGCCGACGTCCGGTACGGCGGGCCGCGCCGCCGGTCCGGCGCTGGACCCTGGCGTTCGACACCGCACCGGCAGCGTCGGCGGGTCCGCGGCGGTGCTGGTGAGCGCCGACGACGGCCTCGCGCCCGGGCTGACCGCCGAGCAGACCACCCTGGTGACCACCGGCGACCTGCGGGGCCTGACCTCGACGCCGTGCCTTGCTCCGGCCGTCGACACCTGGCTGGTCGGCGGCGGTGGTGACGAGGGACGCCGCGGCCGCCTGGTGCTCGTCAACCCCGCCGCCACCCCGGTGCAGGTGCGGGTCGACGTGCTCTCGGCCACCGGCCCGGTGCCGCCCACCCCGGGCAGCGCCGTCGCCGTGCCCGCGCGCTCGCGGCTGGTGCTGCTGCTCGACGCCCTCGCCCCGGGGGTGGCCGCACCCGTCGTGCACGTCCACGCCAGCGGTGGGTCGGTCGCCGCGACCCTGCACGACACGCTGCTCACCGGCACCACCCCGCGCGGCGCGGACGACGTCGCGCCGTCCGTCGCACCGGCCCGGCGCGTGCTGGTGCCGGGTCTGACGGTCAACGGGCGCGCCCTGCTGCGGCTGGCCGCACCCGGCACCGCCGAGGCCGTCGGCGAGGTGCGCCTGGTCGGGCCCACGGGCGTCGTCGACCCGCCCGGCGGCGCCGCCGTCCGGGTGCCGGCCGGCGGCACCCTCGACCTCGACCTCGGCGACCTGCCGCCAGGCACCTACGGCGCCGAGGTCACGGCCGACGTCCCGGTCGTCGCGGGGGCCATGGTGGCCCGTGGCGGCGCCGACGGCCCCGCGGACCTCGCCTGGCTGGCCTCGACGACCCCGCTGCGGTCGCTGACCGGGCTGGCCGCCGTCCGCTCCACCCAGCGCTGGTCGACGACGCTCGAGCTCACCGCCCCCCGCGGGGACGCGGCCGTCGACCTCACGGCGGTCGACGACACCGGCGCCGCCACGACGACGACCCTGCGGGTGCCGGGCGGCACCAGCATCCTCACCGCCCTGCCGGGTGGGCAGAGCGCCTGGCTGCGCCCGGTCAGCCGGTCCGGCGAGGTCGTCGCCGCCCGCACCACCACCTACCTGAACCGCGAGGGCACCGACCACGGTCGGCTGATCACGGCGGCCTCGCTCACCGACCTGGCGACCACCTGGGTCGACCCCGTGGTGCTGCCCGCGAGCTGACGCGGCGCGCGCTCAGTCCTGGTCGAGGGTGGGGTCGACGGCCGAGGGCTCGACGCCGAGCAGGTGAGCCACCTGCTCGACGACCACCTCGTGCACCAGCGGGGCGAGCAGCGCCCGGTCCAGCGCGCGGGTCTCGACCGGGCGGCGATAGACCACGATGAGCGTCGTCAGCGCGCCGTCGGCCGGGAACAGCCGACCCAGCGGCACCTCACCGTGCTCCCACGGGGCGGGGTCGCTGGGCGGGACGTCCTCGACCGCGAACTCGACGCCGGCCAGCCGGTCGCCCCACCGCGGGCGCAGCCGGTCGACCGCGTCCAGCACCAGGTCGTCGAACTCCTCGCTGCGGGTGCGGTGGCCCGGCAGCGACCCGGGCAGCAGCGGACCGCGCAGCCCCCGGCCCCGGCGGTCGCGACGGCGCGCGCCCGGGGTCGCCCCGGGCGCCCGGGCGGTGGCGGGTCGGTCGGCCGCCGACCACGGCCTGCTGCGCAGCACCCACCCAGCCTAGGACCGCGCCGACACGGGCAGCGGTCAACGCGCCAATGAGCCCCACCGTCGGTGGTGGCCGGTAGCGTCCGCAGACGTGAGTCCCGGACGTCGGTGCACCCGCACCGCCTGCAGCCGCCCTGCCGTGGCGACGCTGACGTACGTCTACGCCGACTCCACCGCGGTCCTCGGCCCGCTCGCGACCTACGCCGAACCGCACTGCTACGACCTGTGCGCCGCGCACGCCGAGCGGCTGACCGCCCCGCGGGGGTGGGAGGTCCTGCGCCTGGCCGACGTCAGCGAGCCGGCCGGCCCCAGCCGGGACGACCTGCTGGCCCTCGCGGACGCCGTCCGCGAGGCGGCCCGTCCGCCGGAGCCCGCGCCGTCGCGCACCGTCGAGGTCGGCCGCCGCGGCCACCTGCGGGTGCTGCGCGACCCCGACGTCGGCTGACCGCCCTCCGGTGCGTGTCCGATATGTCGCGACACGCCGACTGCTCAAGGGATCCGGCCGAACCGCCGAGAAGCCTTGCGTCGCCCCTTCTCGCGGCACGCACGCATCCTGCGCACCCGTCATCGTCATCCTTCGTGCACGTCCGTCGTGAAAGGCACCCCCATGGCCCGCTCCACCACCGTCACCCGCACCGCCATCCCGCTCGGCTCGCTCACCCAGCGCCAGGCTCGCGAGGCCGCCGGCTGCACCGAGTGCGGCAGCGTCCGGATCACCCAGCTGTCGATGAACCTCACCGACGGCACCCCGGTGGACTTCACCTCGTGCCACGTCTGCGCGCACAAGAGTTGGTCGCACCACGGTGTCGAGCTGGCCGTCACCGACGTCCTGCAGCGCACCCGCAAGGTCTGCTGACCGCGGCGTCGGCCCGCGTCGGAGGGGCGGCCTCGGGCACTAGGCTGACCCGCGTCCAGCGCACCCGGTGCGCACCACCCGTCATCGGGAGCCCCGCGTGCCGAGCCTCGCCGCACTGGTCAAGGCCTACGACGTCCGCGGGCTGGTCCCGGACCAGCTGGACGAGACCGTCGCCCGCGCGCTGGGTGCCGCGTTCGCCCACGTCGTCGGGGTCGACGACGCGGACGCCGACGCCGGGCTGCGCCGGGTGGTCGTCGGCCACGACATGCGGCCGTCCTCACCGGCCCTGTCGCGCGCGTTCGCCGAGGGCATCACCTCGCAGGGCGGCGACGTCGTCCTGATCGGGTTGTGCTCCACCGACGGGCTGTACTACGCGTCCGGCTCGATGGACGCCCCCGGCGCGATGTTCACCGCCAGCCACAACCCGGCCCAGTACAACGGGATCAAGCTCTGCCGTGCGGGTGCCCGCCCGGTCGGCCAGGACTCCGGCCTGGTCGAGGTGCGCGAGCTGGCCGAGCGCTACCTCGATGACGGCGTCCCGTCCGGGTCCAGGCCCGGCGCGATCACCGAGCAAAACACCCTCG
Organism: Actinomycetales bacterium; assembly: GCA_038322575.1. Taxonomy (GTDB): domain Bacteria; phylum Actinomycetota; class Actinomycetes; order Actinomycetales; family Angustibacteraceae; genus JACMOY01. Next base: position 47,302 of record JBBQGB010000002.1, on the reverse strand, counting down.
CCGGCTACGCGGGCTACCTGCGCGGCCTGGTCGACCTGTCCGGCGTGCGCCCGCTGAGGGTCGTCGTCGACGCGGGCAACGGCATGGGTGGCTTCACCGTCCCCGCCGTGCTCGAGCAGGGGGCCGGGCTGCCTGCGCTGCCGCTGGACGTCGTCCCGCTCTACTTCGAGCTCGACGGCACGTTCCCCAACCACGAGGCCAACCCGCTGGACCCCGCCAACCTGGTCGACCTGCAGCGGGCGGTCGTCGAGCACGGTGCCGACATCGGCCTGGCCTTCGACGGCGACGCCGACCGCTGCTTCGTCATCGACGAGCGCGGCGAGCCGCTCAGCCCGAGTGCCGTGACCGCCCTGGTGGCCGCGCGTGAGATCGCCAAGGAGCGCGCCGCCGGCCGCGAACCGGTGGTCATCCACAACCTGATCAGCTCGCGGGCGGTGCCTGAGATCATCGTCGAGGCCGGCGGCACCCCGGTGCGCACCCGCGTCGGGCATTCGTTCATCAAGGCCCAGATGGCCGCCGAGCGCGCCGTGTTCGGCGGTGAGCACTCGGCCCACTACTACTTCCGCGACTTCTGGTTCGCCGACACCGGGATGCTCGCGGCCATGCACGTGCTCGCCGCGCTCGGCGAGCAGGACGCGCCGCTGTCCGAGCTGGGCTCCGCGTACGAGCGCTACGTCTCCTCCGGCGAGATCAACTCGACGGTGGACGACGCCGTCGGGCGCACCGCCGCCGTCCGCGCCGCCTTCGCGGACGAAGGAGTGGTGGTCGACGAGCTCGACGGCACGACCCTCACCCTGGACGACGACGCCGGTCGGCCGCGCTGGTGGCTGAACCTGCGGGCCAGCAACACCGAGCCGCTGCTGCGGCTGAACGTCGAGGCTGCCGACGAGGCCACGATGCACCGCGTGCGGGACGCGGCCCTGGCCGTCATCCGCGCCTGACCCCACGTCACCACCACCGGAGGCCTCCATGACCGCGTCACCCGACGGCACCGCACCCGTGCCCCCCGCCGGCATCGAGCCGTGGCTGCGCGAGCTGCTGCGCTGCCCCCAGTGCCACGCGGAGCTGCGCGACACCGCGGACGACGCCGGCTCGCCGCAGCTGGCCTGCACGTCGAGCACCTGCGGCCTGGTCTACCGCGTCGACGACGGCATCCCGGTGCTGCTCGTCGACGAGGCCGTCGCCGCCCCCGCCCAGCAGGCCTAGCGTGAGCCGACCCGTCGACGAGCAGCTGCTGGACGACGCGGCCGCCCTCACCCGCGCCGACCCCGCCCAGGTGCTGAGGGCCCTGGCCAGCGCCGGCGCGCAGGTGCGCGAGGCCGTGGTGCGCAGCGAGGAGGCCGGGGTGCGCACCATCGCCGACGACGACCGGCCACGTTCGGTGCTCGTCGCCTCGTTGGGAGGTTCGGCGCTGGTCGCCGAGGTGCTGGCGATGCTGGCCGGTGGCGGCTCGCCGCTGCCGCTGAGCGTGCGCCGCAGCCCGCCGCTGCCGGGCTGGGTCGGGCCGCTCGACCTGGTCGTCGCCGTGTCGCTGTCCGGACGCGCCGCCGGGCCGCTGGCTCTGGCTGCCGAGGCCGGCCGCCGCGGTGCGCGCCTGCTGACGGTCGGGGCGGCCGGCTCACCGCTGGCCGAGGTCTGCGCCCGGGCCCGCGGGGTGCACGTGCCGGCGGGTTCGGCGTCCGGCGTCCGCACCAGCTCGCGCACGGGGCTGTGGTCGCTGCTCGTGCCCGTGCTGCGGGCGGCGCACGCCCTGGGCGCCGTCGACGTCCCCGACTCGGTGCTGGCGGCCACCGCCGACCGGCTGGACGCCGAGGCGGAGCAGTGCCGCCCGTCCTCCGAGGTGTTCGTCAACCCCGCCAAGAGCCTCGCCGTGCAGCTGGCCGGCACCGTCCCGGTCGTGCTCGGCGACGGCGAGGTCACCGGCGTCGCCGCGCGCCGGGCGGCCGCGATGCTCGCCCGCACGGCCCGCACGCCGGCCGTGCACGGCTCGCTTCCGGACGACGCCAGCGAGGTGGTCGCCACGTTCGACGGCCCGTTCACCGCGGGGCAGGACGACCTGTTCGCCGACCCGTTCGTCGACGGCGAGCGGTCGGCGTCGCTGCGGCTGCTGATGCTGCGCGAACCCGCGCCGCAACCGGACGTCGACGACCAGGCCGCGTTCGAGCGCTCCGCGCTCGCCGACCGGGTGCGCACGATGGCCGAGGAGGTCGGCGTCCGGGTCACCGAGGTGTCGGCCGACCCCGGCCACGACCTGACCCGCCTGGCCGGGCTGGTGGCCCGCACCGACTTCGCCGCGACCTACCTGGCTCTCGGTCTGGGGCTGGACCCGGCCACCTCGCCGCACGTGGCCGACCTGCGCGACGCCCGGGGGCGGTAGACCCGCCCCCCGATCAAACGAGGAGACGACCACCATGTCGTTCCAGGCCTATCTCGATGCTGTTGAGACCAAGACCGGCAAGACACCGCGCCAGCTCGTCACTGAGGCCGAAGCCCAGGGGTTCGGGTCCGCCACCAACGCCGGCCCGATCCTTGAGTGGCTGGCCGTCTCCTACGGTCTCGGTCGGGGCCACGGCATGGCCATGGTGCACGTCATCACCAAGGGCGCCGCCCTCTCCGCCAAGCACGTCGGCGCAGCGGGCGCCCACGCCGATGCCAGTACCGAGCTGTGGCTCGACGGGCAGGCCACCAAGCCCTCCTAGGCCACCCGCGCGTCCCTGGCGCTGCCGTAGCGAAGATCATGCAGAACAACCTCCGTTCGACGGTCCAGTGCGACGTCGAGCACCCCCCCGTCCTGCGGAGTGGGTCAGCCCTCACCGGCGCAAAGCCTCGCGGCACGCCAAGCGCTCGCGAAGGCGCCGACGTTGGCATTCCGGTCGGCCGGCGACGGTTGGCAGGCCCGGATGAGGACGTGGGCGACTGCACTCGGGCCACAGAAGGTCTCCGCCTGCTCGCTCAAGCGGGTCCCGAAGTGCCAGGCGAGCCGGCCGAGGGTGAAGACGGTGGTGCGCTGGTCCATGACAGCACCCAGCTCGAACTCCTCCGGTGCCATGAACCGCGAGTCGCCGAACATGCGGCCCATGTCGTTGACGCTCGGGCCACGACGGTAGGTGTCCAGGTCGATGACCGTGAGGGCAGCCGTCGCGAAGTCCACCATCAGGCAGCCGTCGTAGAGGTCGCAGGCGACCCAGCCAGCAGCGGCGAGGACGTCGTGCAGGTCGATGAGAGCGTCGAACACAGCCAGCAGCTGCCCTGCTGGAAGATGCGCGAGACGTCGATAGGCCGACGTCGGCTCGTCGCGCTCGGCCCGCGGGACGTGGACCAGCTCCCCAGGCGCGGCCGCGTAGACCAGTGCGGGACCTGCAGGAGTCTCGATGACGTTGAACAGGCGGGCCAACGCCGGATGCGTGCACGACGCCGCCAGGTCCGCCGCGTTGCGCAGAAGCTCGACCCGGCCGCCGTGGTCGAAGTACGGAACAGGAGAACCAGGGCTGGCTGGACCGGGCACGCCGGCTGTCTTGACGAACAGCCGGCCCGGCCCGACGTCCACCAACCAGGACACGTTCCCCGAGTCCTGGGTCAGGGCGCCGTACTCGGCGAGCACCGTCCCGCACCGGCGAACGAGATCGCCGGGCCACTCTGAGACGATGCTGGTGGTCAACAACTCGGACATCGCGCGTACGGTAACCGTCCACGCGAACTGGGGGGTCAGAACAGCCGAGAGCACCGTCGGTGAGGGCCAGCAGGCGAGGCCGACGATGGGGCTACGGCGGTGTGCTGCGCTTCAGACAGGGACCGAGGGGGATGCTGTGCTTGGACGACCGATGTGCGCGGTGCTGCTGGCGGCCGTGGCTCTCACCGCCTGCACCGCGGGCCGCGAGCCGGTCACGGATCCGACGGATGCGGCAGGACGGGCCCACCGCTTGTGGCAGGACCGGACTTCTCACGTGGGTGAGAACTCCAAGGTCGTCGCGCTGGCCGCCGACGCCGGCTTCGGTTCCATCGGCACGCACACGCTCGCCCTGCACACCGCCGATGCTCCGTACTCCGTGACGGTGGCCTACAGCGCGCTGCAGAAGCCGTTCGACACCATCGACTTCACCACGCAGGCGACGCTGCTCCTCGCGACGATCACGAATCTCGACCTCGTCGAGGTCACGTCCGACACCCAGCGCTTCGACCTCACGTCGAAGGAGGCCAGCGTGGAACTCGGGTTCGACGTCAAGGAGCTGGGCCAGGACGAGGCCAGGCTCGCCGGTTACCTTCGATCCCTGGACGACTGACGTCGTCCGGGCGTCGGGCCCGAATCGGGACGGCCAGCCGCACGGCGGCACCCAGGGATGGTGGCACGCACCGACGTCACCATCTGCCGGCCAGTCGGGTCGAAGAGGAACAGGCCGCACCCGTCGACCCCCTTCTCGCAGAACACGATGCGGCGTCCGGTGGGGGAGTAGCTGGGCTGGAACGCGGCGTCGCCACCCTTCGTGAACGCGATGGTCGCGGCCTCTGGCGACCACTCGGGGTCGAACGCATCGACATCCGCAACCAGCGCCCGGACGTCGGTGCCGTCCGCGGTCATCGTCATCAGGCGGGCACCGTCCTCGACCTCCCGCCCTCATCGCTTGACGAGGCATAGGAGCATCTCAGCGGCGCATCGGCAGGACCGACAAGGTCCCCATCGACGGGCTGGTGACGTACGCCGTACTTACCGAGGGTGCTAGAGCGATCCAGACCCCCGGGTAGTCGTCTGTCGGTAGGTACGTCGGCGTCCGCGCGCATCGAGTGGTGTGACCGCTGCGGCACGTGGTTCCGTCGATGACTGACACGCTGGCGTCCTCCTCGTTGGTGACGTACACGTCGTGGTGGTCGATGTCGACAGCGACGCCCGCAGACCCGAAACCCGACGGTGCGAGCCGGGCGACCTGGTTGCATCCGGAGGTCACCGTGCCGTTGCACGCGCGTACGTCGATGACCGAGACGGCACCGTTTCGCTCGCCGTCCCCCAGCAGCGCGGAGTACAGGGTTCGGGTCGCCTCGTCCACCGCCAGCCCGAAGGGGTCTGGCCCGGCGCGCACCGTCGCGACGGCCGCGTGGCAGCCGGACAGGTCACCGCCGTGACAGTGCCGGCCGTCGAAGACGCGCAGGCTGTCAACCACCACGGACTCGTCGCAGGGGTTCTGCGCTGCGAACACGGTGTCCGTCGGCCGGTCGAGGGCCAGGACGAGCCGCGATGTGGCCTGCGGGTTCCCGCAGTCGCTCGCGGGGCCGATGGGCAGGACCCCCCCGGACTGACGGCATCCGGTCGTGGTGGTGGCGTCGCAGGTCGATGCGTCGAACGCCACGACGACGTCGGTCCCACCGGCCTCGCTGACGGCGACGTAGACGGTCCCGGTGGTCGTGTTGGTGACGATGTCGCCGGGTCTGCCCGGTGGCAGCACGAGGGCGCCGGTCACGGTGCACCCGCCCGTGGTCGCAGCACATCGACGGGTGTCGAGGACCGACACGGTGCCAGCGCTGCTCGCCACGTAGGCCGTGTGGCGGGGCTCGTCCACGGCAACCGCTATCGGCTCCGCACCGACGGTCAGGCTCGTGTGCGGCCCGGCGCAGCCGAGAACACGGGCGCTGTTGCACGTGCGCAGGTCGACCATCGTGATCCGGTCTCCCGTCACGACGTAGGCCGTGTGCGCGCTCTCGGAGACCGCGACCGCGGTGGGCGTGTCGAGCCGGACGCGGTCGGGCAGCCGGCGGCAACCCGACCGGTCCGGTGCGCTGCATCGGGCCGCGTCGATCACGGACAGGTCGTCGGCGTTCAGGTTCGCGACGTACAGGGTGTGCGTGCCCGCGTCCAGGGCGATGCCCTGCGGGTTGGTGCCGGTGTGCACGGCGTCCGGGACGAGCAAGGCGCAGCCGTCGCGGTGCGAGCCGTTGCACGTCGTGGTGTCGATGACGACGACGTGGTCGTCCTTGTGGGAGAGGACGTACACGCTGTGCCGGGCCGCGTCCACCACGAGACCGAGCACGTGCGCGTACCGAGGACCGTGCAGGTCCACTGTGCCGTAGGGGGCCGTTGCGCAGCCGGCGAGAGAGGCCGCGTTGCACGACCGGCCGTCGACCGCGACGACCCGCTGGTCGCCGTCGCCCTCGTAGATCGTGTTCGTCGACTCGTCGACCCGGGCACCGAACGGGCCGTAGCACCCGTCGCAGATCGTGAAGTGGCCGAGGTCGACGCAGCCTTCCTGGGTGTCTGCGTTGCAGGTACGGGTGTCGAAGGCGTCGAAGCCGAGCAGGGTGGCGACGTAGGCCGTGTGGGTCTGCTGGTTGACGTCCACGTCGCCGGGCCCGTCGGACGTCGCGAAACCCGGGACCTGCGTGGTCGGACAGCGGTTCGGCGTCATGCCGTTGCACGTCGTCGTGTCGATCAACGAGACGGTGTCGGAGTCGTAACCGGCGACGTACACCGTGTGCTGGACGGCATCGAGGTGCATGCCAACGGTGCCTGCCGCCACCGGCACCGTCGCACGGGTTCGGCAGAGCGACGTGTCCGAACCTCTGCAGTGGCGCAGGTCGACCACGGAGACGGTCCGGTCGGTGTTGTTCCCGACGTACATGGTGTGGTGGTCGGGGTCGACCGCGATGGCGCTGGGCTCGTTGCCGACCGTGACCGTGGGCCAGGGCCCGCGACACCCGGCGACCGACCGGGCGTCGCAGCGCCGACCGTCGATGACCGAGACGGTGTTGCCACCCGGGTTGGGGATCTTGTTCGGGCCGAAGCCGTTCGCGACGTAGATGGTGTCGGTACCGGCGTCGTAGGCCGTCGCGGCCGGCCCGTGCCCGGTGGGCGCGGACCCCTGGAGCGCGGTGCCGAAGGTGGCGTCGACCGGTCGTTCCCTGACCGGGGAGGAGCCTGCCGTGGCCGGGGCCGCCGGGTTCCATGTCCCGGCGACGAGCACGATGAGGATCAGCAGGGCGAGTCGTCGCATCATCCTTCGACGCTAGGAACCGTGGCGGCCCGGGGCATGCGTGCGATCACCGGTCGTCCCTGCGTGCGCACACGCAGGGGGCCGCTCAGCCCTTGATGTAGGTGAGGACGGCCAGGACGCGGCGGCTGCTGTCGGGCGAGTCCTCGAGTCCGAGGTGCACGAACAGGTTTCGCACGTGCGACTCGACGGTGCGTTGGCTCAGGTGCAGGAGTGCGCCGATCCGCGTGTTGGAGTGGCCCTGCGCCATCAGGTCGAGGATCTCCCGTTCGCGGGGGGTCAGGTCGTCGAGAGGCCCCCTGACGCGGTTGCGGGCCAGCAGCTGGGTGACCACGGCCGGGTCGAGAACGCACTGGCCCGCACCGACCCGACGTAGCGCGTCCTCGAGCACGTCCGGATGCGCCACCCGCTCCTTGAGCAGGTAGCCGCACGCGCCGGCCCCGGTCTCGAGCAGGGTAGAGGCGTAGCGCACGTCCAGGTAGCTCGACAGCAGCAGCGCCGCGGTCGACGGGTGTTCCTGGCGGATCGTGACCGCCGCGCGCAGGCCCTCATCGGTGTGGGTCGGTGGGAGCTTGATGTCGACCAGGGCGACGTCGGGTCGGTGGGCCGCCACGAGTGACAGCAGCGCCTCGGCGTCGGCTGCCGCCCCGACGACCTCGATGCCCGCTGTCGTGAGCAGCTGAGCCAGTCCGGCCCGCAGCAGCGCCATGTCCTCGGCGATCACGACGCGCACGGGATCCGTCCCTCCACCACGAGCGTCGCCCCGGTGGCGCCGACGGTCAGCGAGCCACCGAGGGCGGTCACCCGGTCCTCCGCGCGGACGAGCAGGCGCTCGGCCCGGGTCAGGTCGAACGGCGTCGCGAAGACCCGGGCTCGAGCCATCCGGTCTGCGCCTTCGTCGAGCACCACCCGCACCACCGCACCGGGAGCCTGGGGCGTGACGGTGACGACGTCCAGGACGACGGTGTACAGAGCCAGGTCCCTCGGTAGGCCCACCGGGCCGAGGAGAGCGCCCTCGACGACGAGCGGCACGTGGGTGTGGTCACCGAGCTCGCGCAGCGCGGGCACCAGCCCGGCCTCGCTGAGACTGACGGGGAACAGCCCGTGCGCCACGGTGCGCAGGTCGCGCAACGCCAGGCCGATCTCGCGCTGCGCCTCGGCGACCTCGACGTCAGACGCCAGAGCCGCCAGCTGGACACTCAGGGCGATCAGTCCCTGCTGCGCTCCGTCGTGCAGGTCTCGCTCCAGCCGCCCACGCTCGGCGTCCGCGGTCGTGACCACCCGGCGGCGGGCCTGGGTGGCCTCGAGGGTCTCGGCCCGCAGGCGGGCCTGGCCGGCCACGTACTCCAGGGCGAGCCCCGAGGAGTTCGCCACTGCACGGACGACGTCCGCCTCGGCAGCGAGGCGGGTGGCGCACCAGAGCTCGGCGTACGGGGCACCGTCACGGGTCAGGCGCAGCACCGAGCGGTCGTCGGGTGCGGCAGCCGGTCGCCCGTCGATGTCGATCCGGGAGCCGTCCAACCGGCGATAGGTGACGACCAGGTCCGGGTCGGCGATCTCGAGGGCGAGAGAGGCGACCAGACGCGCCGGGTCCGGCGTCGCGGCCAGCACTCGCATCGCGACGCGGTGGCCGGTGCGGCGTGGCATCGACAGTCGCCACCACACGCCGCCGGCCAGGACCAGGAGCAGCAGCAGCTGAGCCGTGTCGATCCGACCTTCCCACGCATCGAACAGGCCCGGCGGCTGGGTCAGTACGGTGATGGACTGCGCCGCGCCGAGCGTGGCGACCGACGCTCCGCCCGCCATGATCAGCCAGGCCGTCCTGCGGGCCAGCCGCGCCGACCGCCACCAGCGAACGACGGTGGCGGTGGCCACCACCAGGCTGGCCACCGCGACCAGGGACGAGGCGGCGTGGTCGAGGAACGCGACGTCCCTGCTTGCCGTGACGACGGCGAGGGGGTTGTGCGGGCACCGGAAGCAGCCCTGCGCCGCGGGGTCGAAGGCGACGGCGCGCAGCAGCCCAGCCGACAGGCCGCCCGCCAGCGCGACACCCCCCAGGACCAGGAGCCGTGGGGTCGGCGGGCGCACCGGCCACCACAGAGCGGCCACGGCTGCGCACAACGGCGCCGCCGCCGTGGTGACCATCGAGATGACGAAAGGGGCGGCCGACGCCGTGTCCGGTGCACCTGAGGCGGCGAGCAGGACGGCACAGGCGAGCAGCAGCCGCGCCGGGGCGGGTGCCAACCCACGACGCAGCACAGCCAGCGCCGCCACCGCACACACCATGGCGACGACGAGCCGCAGCCACTCGGAGGCCATGGGTCATGGTGACAGCGGCGAGGACCCCGTGTCTTCGTGCGACTGGTCACCACCGACTGCGTGCACGCACCGATGCCATCGGCCGCGTCGAGGACGACACTGTCGCCATGAGCCGTCGCGCCACGGTGACCGGGCGGGTTGTCGTCGTCATGCTCCTGGGGGCGGCCGTCTGTTTCGGCTGCGGCGCCCCGGTCGTGGACAAGCTGGGCGGACGTGGTGCCATCGTGGCGCTGCGGCTGGGGGCGGCCGACCCGGGCGAGCCGTCGCTCGCCCACTTCATCGATGCGTTGGACCGGACCACGGCCGGCCGGATGGCCGTGGCTGTCGACCGCACGACGTACTACTCGGAGACGCGCGGGGGCCCGGCGTTGCTGGCACCCGATCTGCAGGCCGGGGCGGTGGACCTCGCACTCATCCCCTCGCGTGACTGGGCGGCCGCCGGCGACCCCGGCTTCGTCGCACTGCAAGCGCCGTTCGCCGCCACGTCCACGATCGCCACCACCACGCTCGCCCGCAGCGACATCGCGCGGAAGCTGCTGGAGGACATGGCCGCCTACGGCGCGGTCGGTCTTGGGCTGATACCGGGCGAACCTCGGCGGCTGCTGACCCGCGAGCCCGTCGTCCACCAGTCGGATCTGTCCGGGCTGCGGATCCGCGTCAGCGACAGCGCCCGGACGATGGCCCTGGTGGCCGCCCTCGGCGCCGACCCGGTGCAGGGGATGACGGCCGCCGACGTGCGCGCGGCTCTGCACGACGGAGCCCTCGATGGAGCGGAGACGGCGCCGGTGTACCTGAGCCAGAACGGCTACAACCTGAGCGCGCCGTACCTCTCGTCGTTCGCGCTGATCCCCAAGTTCGAAGTCCTCGCAGCGTCGTCCAGGGCGTGGCAGAAGCTGTCGGTCGGTGACCGCGAAGCGATCTCGAGCGCGGCTGCCGAGACCGTCGCCTGGCAGGCGAGTCGCCTCGCGGCCGACGAGGCTGCCGAGCTGTCTGTGCTGTGCGGCAACGGGTTGGTCGTGGTCGCGCCTTTGCCCTCGTCCCTGGCCGCGTGGCGCTCGGCGGCGGCGAGGCACGAGGCTGCACCCGCCGGCGCCATCGTCGGTCGGGTCAGAGCCGTTGCGCTGCAGGCAGGATCCGGCGACATGGCCTCGGTCCTGCCCCCGGGCTGCAGGCTGGCGACGTCCGCCGCACAGGCCCGCGAGATGCATCTGTCGGCTCAGCCACATCCCAGCCCGTCACCGGCGCCGCCGGCCGGGCCGTCCATTCCCCCGGGCACGTACCAAGAGACCGTGACGGCCGAGCAGTTCGCCGCGGGTGGCCTGAACGGGCCCGACTTCGCCGAGGACGTCGTCTACACCTGGGTGTTCGGCCCGGACGGCACCTTCGTCGAGACCCAGGAGCCCGACTACCCCGACCAGGGGCCGCAGTCGGGTCGGTACACCGTCGTAGGGGATCGACTCAGCATGAGCTACCTTCCGGGCCCGGACGGGGTAACGCTGCCACCCGAGCGGGCTCGGTGGAGCTTCTATGCCGGCACGCTGACCTTCAGCCACGTCCAGGTCCAGGACCGAGGTACGGTCCCGCTCTACGAGCAGCCATGGCACAAGGTGCGTTGAGGTACGCCGCCGCCTGGGCGGTGCTGGTCGGTGGAGCCGCCGTCGAGGTGGTCGCAGGCCAGTCCCCCCGCGTGGGCTTGTGCGACTGGGTCGTCGGTGCGGCCTTCGTCGTCGTGGGTCTGGCTCGTCGACGCGGGCAGGTGGACCCGATCGCGCTGCTGGTCGCACTCCTGTGGTTCGTCGCCACTGTCGCGCCGACCCTGGACGGGTGGTGGCAGCTGGTGGCGGGCCCGCTGGTCCTGGCTTACCGCGGTCCGGTTCTCCACCTGCTCGCCGGTTCGATCGGCACCGGGCGCCGGTGCCTTCCGCTCCTGCTGGCGGCCTACGGACCGCCGCTGGTCGTCTCACGGTGGACGGGGCTCGCCACAGCCGCCGTCGCGGCCGTGCTCGGGGCCCTCCTCGCTCGACGGCACCTCCTGTCCGCGCTGGTGCTGGCAGCCCTGGCCGTCACCTGGGCCGGCACCGACGCCGGCACCCTCGGGGCCGTCGCGGGAGATGGCGTGCTCCTGCTGGCCGCGGGAGCGGTTGCCGTTCGGTACCGGACCGACAGGGATCGCGGCATGTCCAGCATGGTCGCCGAGCTCAGCCAGGACGCCCGGCCGGCAAGCCCGCTCTCGGCGACGATCGCGCAGACCCTCGAGGATCCGGATCTGCAGATCCTGGTCTTCGCGTCCGACGCGGGCTGGCGCGACGACACCGGGCGTCCGGTCGCACCCCCCGCCCTCGACGAGCTGGTGCACCGGGCGACCCTGGCCACCGTGCCCGGCGGCGGGTCGATCGCGCTGGTTCACGGCCCGAAGGCGAACCCTGACCCAGACCTGTCGGCAGCCGCTGCGCGCGCTGCCGTCCTGGTGCTGGAGCGGGTAAGGGTCGGTTCCCAGATCCGGCGGACCGCCGAGGAGATCCACCGTTCCGTCGCGCGGATCCTGGCCGTCGAGGCGCAGGAACGCGAAGCCTTGGCAGCCCGACTCGAAGCCGGCCCTCGGCGCCGGCTCGCGCGGGTGCGGACACTCCTGAACCACCCCGCTGTTCCGACGTCGATCGTGGCGTATCTCGACGAGGTGGACGGTGAGCTCGACCGGCTGGCGCGTGGTCTGCTGCCGGACGCCGTGGCCCACCGCCCACTCGGGCTGGCCTTGCGCGCCTTGGCCGCGAACGGGCCGCTGCCCGTGGACCTCACGATCGAGGGGCCGCTGGGCGAGCTGCTGGAGCCGCTGCGGGCGCTGGTCTACTTCGTCACCGCGGAGACCCTGACCAACATCGCCCGCCACTCGGCCGCGCGGCACGCGACCGTCGCCGTCCGGGTGGGCACCACGTTGCGGATAGAGGTCGGCGACGACGGGGTCGGCGGCGCCACCGTGGCAGCCGGCCACGGTCTGCAGAACCTGGCCGATCGCGTCACCCTCGCAGGCGGAGCGCTCACCGTGGACAGCCCGACGGGCGGGCCGACCCACCTCGTGGCGACTGTCCCACTCCCGGTGCCGACCTGAGGTCACCACAGCACTCTGCGTCCGGGTCCCTGGTCAGCAGCAGTCGCTGCGCCGATGATGGTGACCATGAGCAGACAGTCGAGCACATGAGCCAGGACCGAGGTCCTGCCGATCGTTCACAGCTCGAGGCGCTCGTCGATCGGGCCCGGACCGGGTTGCGGGACTGGACCGACACGGCCGGGAGCGATCCCGGCGTGGCGCTGCTTCAGCTGTTCGCCTTCGTGGGCGACCTGCTCACCGGGTCCGCCGAGCCTCTCGCCGCTGACGCTCACCCGGGCGGTCGACGTCCTACCGAGGTCGAGGTCGCGATCGACGGACACTCCTGGCAGCAGGTTGCGGACCTCGCCGGCTCGGGCGCGCAGGACCCCCACTTCGTCGTGAGCCGAGGTGACGGCGACGCGAGCGTCATCCAGTTCGGCGACGACGTGCACGGTCGACGACCGCCACCTGGCAGCTCGGTCGAGGTGCGCTACCGGCGCGGTGGCGGGCCCTCGTCGGTGCTGCTCCAGCAGGGGCGCGTGAGCATCGACGCCGATGTGAACGAGGAACCGGTCCGTCCCGCGTACGGGGTCCACCGGGCGAGCGTGCTCGACGATGCAGACCCCCTCGGGCAACAGCGTCTGCTGGTTCGGGTTCCGGACCTCAGCGGCGACGAACCGGTGTGGGCTGCTGCGTGCCTGCCGGCACAGCAGACCCAGGACGGCCCCACCGTCGGCGACGGGGTGTGGGTCGCCCTCGAAGCGGGCGACCCCTCACGACCGATCTGGCTGGGTCGGCGCGTCACCGACTGAGGACGCCGACGGGCCCCCGTCGCCCGTCTTCGCCACCTCGCCGCACCGAGGACCCACGGAGGTCGCCATGGACCTGGAGCTCGCGGACCTGAGGGCGTACCTGGTCCTGGTGCGCGAGGGCAGCTACCGGCGGGCGGCGCCGGCCGCACACCTCACGCCGTCAGGTCTGAGCCGGGCCGTGCGCCGCTTGGAGACGGCGGTGGGCGAGCGTCTGGTGCGGCGGGACGCGGGCGGGGTCCGCGGCTTCACGCCGGCGGGCCTGCAGCTCGCGCAGGGCGCGGAACGGATCCTGGCCGCCACGCAGGCAGCGGTCGAGCAGGCACGCTCGGCGGCTCGCGTCCCGCCGGTCCTGGTCGGCTTCCCCGGTGTGGCCTCGGCGTCAGCAGCAGCGCCGACCGCCATGGCCCTGATGCGTGAGCTCGCCCGGTCGGATCCCAGTGTCAACGTGCGGTTCGTCGGGGTGTCGTTCCACGACATGTGGCAGTCCCTGCGCGACGAGCGTGTCGACGTCACGCTGAACAGCGTCCCGTGCCCGGACGAGCGCATCGTCTCGACGCCCATGGCGCCGATGACCCGGATCGCCGTCCCCGGCCCGTACTCCCGGGTGGAGCTGGTCGGAGCACCCGGGGCGTGGCACTACGCCGACCACCGTCGGGCGGATCGTCGAGCCTCGGTGCGGGCCGTGGTCCAGGCCCTGCGATCGGCGCTCAACGATCCCGCGGCGGTGTCAATGGCCGATGTCTGAACGGCAACAGCGCTTTCCGGTCGGCGTCGCCCACGCCACGATCATCAGCACCTGGCCTGACCGGCGCGGTGGGCGCCGGAAGCTCGAAGGAGGTGGTGGCGATGGCTACGGTGAGCGGCACGTCGAACGACGCCAACAAGGCGGGGGTGGTGGCCGACAACTCCGCCAACGGCGCAGCGCTGTGGGCGTCGGCCAATCCGAACGGTCGGGCGGTAGTGGGCGTCAGCCAGACCGGTGTGGGCCTGTGGGGCGAGGTCGTCAACGGGCGCGCGGTGGTCGGGGCGGTGAACGCCGACGGCACGGGGTTGTGGGGAGAGGTCCAGACCGGCCGAGCCATCGTGGGCGTCTGCGACAAGACCGGCACCGGCGTCTGGGGAGAGAGCAAGAGCGGCGGCACCGGCGTGGTCGGCACCAGCCCGGACGGCGACGGGGTGGTGGGCAGCGGGCGGCGCGGGGTGGTCGGCGAGTCGACCGAGTTCCAGGGGGTCTTCGGGCACAGCGTCAAGAACGCCGGGGTCGTCGGAGTCAGCGAGCAGATGCACGGCATCTTCGCTGAGACCCACTCATCCACCTCGGCCGGCATCTTCGCCCACAACACCGCCGGCGGGAATGCCGGGCTCTTCGAGGGTCCCGTCGTCGTCACCGGGCACCTGACGGCGGACAACGTCAGCTGCCCCAACGCGGACTACGCCGAGCAGATGGCGGCGGCACCGGGCGTGCGGGCCGGTGACTGCGTCGTCCTCGACGACGAGGGCCGCATCACCCCGTGCGTCCGCGACTACGACACCCGGGTCGCCGGCATCGTGTCCGGTGCCGGCGGCCTGCGACCGGCCGTGGTGCTCGACGACACTCAGGTCGGCGCACCCATCGCCCTGGCGGGCAAGGCGTTCGTCCGCGTGGACGCCGACCGCGGCCCGGTGCGCATCGGTGACCTGCTGACCACCAGCGCGACCTCGGGCCACGCGATGCGGGTGGACGATGCGAGCCGGGTGGCGGGTTCGCTCGTCGGGCGCGCCCTGACCGCGCTCGACGCGGGGCAGGGGCTCGTCAAGGTCCTCGTAGGACGGTGAGGTCGACGTGAGCGGCTCCCTGGACCTTCGCGCCTTCCTCGCCGACACCCACACGCCGTTGCCCGTCGACCTTCGCGACCTGTTCGCCCGCACCGGCACCCACAGCCTGCGCGAGCTGCTGGAGACCAACCGCGACGCCGCCTGGGTCCCCTGGCACGGCGCGTCGGTCGCGACGGTCATGGACAACCCCGGCGTGAACCGCAAGGTGACGATCGTCGTCCTCGCCGACGGGTACGGGATCGGCAGCCAGCACGAGTTCGTCGACACGGTGCACGCCCTGTTCACCGATCTGTTCGGCATCGACTTCTACGCGGAAAACAAGGCCAGCTTCCGGGTCGTCCGCGTCGGGTTGGTGTCGCAGGACGACCAGCAGAGCACCCCGGAGGCACCACGGGACAACGCCATCGGGCTCGTCTACAGCGGGACGTTCGGCGACGCGGGTTTCGCGACGTACACCGAGGACGTCTACCGCCGGATCGCCAAGGCCGTGCGCGTCTGGGGGCTGGACGGCGACGTGGTCGCGGTCCAGGCGCACACGACGGGGGCCGACACCGTGTGGGGCAAGTGGTCCTCGCACATGATGGCGCTGAGCAGCGGGCTGGACGCCTGGACGCTGGCACACGAGCTCGGGCACTGCTTCGGCCTCGACGACGAGTACGTGGGCAAGGACTTCACCGCACCGGGGAAGATCCAGACCTGGCCGGCCGATACGGAGCCAGGTGCGCCCAACCTCACCGCGGAGTCGGACCGCACGAAGGTGAAGTGGCGTCAGCTCATCGCCGCCACGACCCCGGTGCCCACTCCCGTCCCGCCACCGGCGGGCTGGGAGTCGAGTCGCGACGTCGGCCTGTTCGAGGGTGGCGAACGCACCTTCCTCAAGGGCGTCTACCGGCCCTCGGACATGTGCCGGATGAGGGACGCCACCACCACCAAGCCGCGGTTCTGCCGGGTCTGCCAGGACGCCGTGTCGTCCGCGCTGTCGTACGCCATCGACCACGACGGGCGGCCGGCGGGCGGTGGCCAGCCACCGGGTGGCGAGGGTGGTGCGGTCGGCCTGACGGTCGCCCGCCGGTCCGACGGCTCGCAGGTCATCATCGGCATCGCCCCGGTGCGCGGCTCGCTGCTCGGCGCGGCTCCTGCTGCAGGCGCCCGGGCGAACGTGGTGTGGCGGGGCGACCGCATCCTGGGTGCCGCACCGAGCTCGTCGTCCGTGACGGCGCACGCGTTCCGGGCCGCAGAGCCGCACCTCGACGTCGACGAGGAGCTGGAGGTGTTCGAGGTGGCCGTCCCCGCCGACCTGCTCGACGGCGCTGATCCCGCGGAACTGCGGTTCGGCACGGTCGTCCTCGAGGATGACGCCCCGGGGTTGCACTGGACCGACGCCGTCGCGAGACCATCGTCACGGGTGCTGATCGAGCCCACGTCGGCCGCCGCCGCCGAGCATCTGGTCGACCTGAGCGACACCGTCGTCAACGCCGTCGCCGTCGTCGCCGCGCTCGGGCGGCTGCCGTCGCCGTGAGCCCGTCACCGAGGCCGTCTCGATCCGTGGCCTCGGGCGGGACGTCGACCCCGGTCTGGTGGCGCCGAGACCTCGCCGTGCTCGTGCCGGCGGTGACGCCGCTGGCCATGAAGGCGGTGTTCACGGCGACCACCCGCCGGTTCGGCGCTGAGCGCGGCTACCAGGCCGGGTTCGCCATCTACTGGGCCACCTGCTGGGCGTCGGCCGCTGTGATCGTCGGTCCTCGGCGCCTGGCCGTGCTGTGGCGCAGACCCGAACGGGTGCTGCCCACACCGCGCGCGGCGGCGGCGGTGCTC
Source organism: Actinomycetales bacterium (assembly GCA_038322575.1). Lineage (GTDB taxonomy): Bacteria > Actinomycetota > Actinomycetes > Actinomycetales > Angustibacteraceae > JACMOY01. The sequence goes on along the minus strand of JBBQGB010000002.1, from coordinate 30,482 downwards.
GCTGCACCACCCCTGGGCGCCTTCGCCACGCAGTGGTTGCCGAACGCGCGCGCCTCCGGTCCGGCCGCGGTGGCCGTCGCCGCCGGGGATCGGTGTCACGAACGCGCTGGCCGAGGAGGCGCTCTGGCGAGGCGTCCCCGTCGCGACGTTCCCCGACGACCCGGTCAGGGGCTGGCTCTGGCCCGCCGTCGGGTTCACCGCCTGGCACCTGGTTCCGTCGTCAGCGCGGACGACGACGTCCCGCCGGCGGCTGACGCTGGTCGGCGCCGCCGCCGCGATCGGCCTCGGCTACGGCTGGATCGCCCAGCGCACCGGCTCCCTGGCGGCCGTCTCGCAGGCGCACGCGCTCACCGACTCCTGCGGGGTCCGGGCCGCCCGGACGCTCTGGCTGGCCCCAGGTCCGTAGTCGACGACCTCACGCGGTGGTCGCCTGGTGCGAGCCGCCGACACGGTCCGTGCCCCGTTGGTGAACACCCCCCGGACGTGCTCGGGCTCGATGGTGGTCACCGGACGGGTGCGTCCACGATCGCGCCCGGGGCGAGGACGACCAGGTCGTTGAACACCGTGACGGTCTCGCCGCGGTCCAGCTGCGGCCCGGCCGCGTCGACGAGGGTGACCACCGACAGCACCTTCACCGCATGGTGGGCCCGGCGCCGACGTACTGGTGCAGGACGGTGACCGGCAGACCGGATCTGGTGGCGTCCATCAGGAACGCCCGCTGGGGTCGCGGGCCGAACGTGGTGACCTGCCTGCCCGTGAACGGCATCCATGCCTCGCCAGGATCGCCGCGGATGCGACCGTGGAACGTCGCAAGTGCGGTCGCCTGTTGAGCCCACTGGGCACCGAAGCTGGTCGGTCCCGCAGCGGCGAACCCGTACACGGCGGCCACGACCAGGACGACGTTGACGACGGTGCCCGCCTTGGCGTCAGCGCACGAGGTCACGACCGCTGCCTGGGAGATCGCCGCGGCACCGAGGGCGAGGGCCCACCACCAGGACCCGCCGCCGGCCGCGAGGAAGCCCGCGCTGGCCAGGACGGCCAGCGCCGCGATCAGCCAGAGCGTTCCGGCGGCGGCGCCGATGGGGTGGGTCAGCTGCGCCACCTGCGCCCAGCCGAATCCCTTGACCACCCCGAGCAGGTGCAGGAGTCCGTGCAGGGTCAGCACCCCGACCAGCACCCAGCGGGCCACGGTGGTCACGACGACCAGCCGCCCGGGCCCACCCGGGCCCGGCCGCAGCCCCCGCCCGGCTGCTGCCGGTGTGGCGGGGTGCGGCTCCTCATGGGCTCCAGCGTGACGTCCGCGCCTGCAAGACGTCAGGGCCGAACGTCCCGTCCGGGCGGGTGCCGAGTGAAGGGGGGAAACACCTTGACCGGGTGAGCAACCAGGTCTACAGTCTGCGACCCATCAGGACGTCGGGCGCTTCAGTGTCGAAGGTGATCCGTCATGGCAGGACTTCGCCGCATCCGGTTCGTCTCACCCGCCGCTGCTCTGCTCGCGGCCCCGATCCTCGCACTCACCGCGGCGGTGGCCGCCCCCGCTGCAGCCACCACCCCCGGGGACGACGGCAGGATCGCGTTCAAGAGGTACCTGGACGCCGACAGGTCGACCGGGGCCATCTTCACGGTCCGCCCTGACGGCACCCGCGTTCGTCAGGTCACGTTCCCCGCCGCCGGTACGGTCGACGACCAGCCGGACTGGTCACCGGGCGGGTCCCTGATCGCCTTCCGGCGGTGCGCGCCGGACACCGTCTGCGCGATCTACGTCGTCCGGCCGAACGGGACGCACGTGCGCCGCCTGACGCCGCCCTGCACCGCGAAGCCGCCGGCCATCGAGACCAGATGTGCCGATGAGAGCGACGTCGCGTTCATGCCGGACGGCCGTCACGTCGTCTTCACGCGCGCGACCGGCAGGGTCCGCGAGTTCGCCGGCGGCGAGGGCTTCATCGAGCACTCCGACATCGTCATCCGCGACCTGTCGGGCAGGCACTCGCAGGTCGTGCTGCGATCGCGTCCGTTCGCCGGCGACAACATCGAGATGGTGGCCTCCCCGGGCGGCAGGCGAATCGCCTTCGTCCGTCGCAACTCGCCGCTGGCCCATCCTGCGGGCGGAACCGCGATCTTCACCGTGCACAGGGATGGCACCGACCTGCACCAGATCACACCCTGGTCCTTGCGCGCTGGCGACCATCCGGACTGGTCGCCGGACGGACGCTGGATCCTGTTCCGCTCGCCCGACAACGGTGACTTCCTCGGCTCGCAGCTGTACCTCGTGCACCCCAGTGGCCGTGGACGGCGGCAGGTCACCCACGTCAGTGGTCGAACCATGCTCCTGTCGAGCTCGTTCTCCCCGGAGGGCGACAGGATCGTCTACTCCCGCAGCGGTCGGGCCGGACAGCCGGATGTCTTCACGGTCCGCGTGAACGGCACCGACGTGCGGCAGCTCACTCACACGCCCCAGTGGGAGAGCGCGCCCGACTGGGGTCCCGAGCAACAGTGAGCCCCCCGACGTCATCTCGTTCCTCAGGCCTAGAACCCGCGCCGTAGAGGGTGCGGTTCATCGCCGGTCAGACGGCCAGGCGAGACAGGGCAACGGGGCGAACTGAACCTCAGCGCGACAGTCTCTCTCGGGTGCGTACCCGGTCTTGGAGGGTTCGGAGTCGGTGGACGAGCACCAGCCGGAACCGGGCGCGGTTCCAGATCACGAAGTCGTCGAAGACGTGCGGCCCGACCTTCCCTGACGCGCGCACCGCGTCACGGACCGCGACGAGACGGCCCGGGTGCATGGCCAGCGCAGGCTCGTCCGGTTGATAGCGGCAGCCCAGCGGGTAGTCCACACCCGGCGTCCGCGTCATCTCGATGTGGCAACCCAGCACCCGGGTGACGGCTCTGCCGGCAGCGAAGTCGACCAGCCGGTCCAGGCTCGCCACGTACGCCGGATGGTCGGCGACGTAGAGGCGACCCGGGTAGACCGTGTCCCCGGTGAGCAGGAAGCCGGTCCAGGGGTCGTAGACGGCGATCGAGTCCTCGTGATGACCTGGGACGCCGACGACGTCGAGCACGCGGCCGCCCAGGTCCAGCTGTACGACCTGGCTCGGCCAGTCGGTGATGCCGAAGAACGCCTGCACGTCGTCCAGCGAGGTCCCCACCAGCACGGTCCCGGCGCGCTCGGAGAACTGTGGGTCACCTCGCCGGTGGTCACCGTGGCTGTGCGTGTGCGCGACGACGAGCTCGTACCGGTCACGAGGGTGAGCCTGCAGCCACTGGGCCAGCAGCCCGTCGACGGTGCGTGCGAGGGGAAACCGCTCGGGGTCGGGTTCGTCCCCGGTGTCCAGCAGCAACGCCCGGCTCTCGCCGAACAGCAGGAACAGGAACGGGCCCTCGTAGCTGATGTTCTTGCTCTGCCTGATCACGAACGTGTGCTCGTCGTGGCGGTGCACCTGCATCGCAGGTTCGTCCGGAGCACCGTGCACCCAGGCGGGCTCGGGAGTCCCCTCGATCGGGACGTCCGAGGTGAAGTCGATCGCCGCGCCTGCCACCTGCCGAGCCTACTTGTGTGTCGCCTCCGTCGCTGACGGTAGCCAGAAGCTGCTCGAAGTTCTCGAAAGCCGTTGTGCCAGAACGGGTTTGAGGACCTCGGGACTGTCGGTGGTGGCCGCTAGCGTGTGAGACATGGACCAGTCAAGCGGGCACCTGAGCGAGACGCTCACGCCGTTGCGCCACGCGGTCGCGGGTCTGCAGGGCGAGGACCTGCACGGGGTGGACTCCGGGTGCCTGCTCACCGACGTCGCGGACCTGCGGCGCCTGATCGACCAGGCCGAGGGCGAGTGGCTGCGGCGGGTCGGTGAGGCCCACGCCCGCGGCGCCGCCCAGGTGGTGGGCGCCGGGTCGACGAAGGCGTTCCTGCGTGGGACGTGCCTGGTCTCCCCGTCGGAGGCGTCGCGCGCGGTCGACACGGCGGCCGCCCTGCGGACGACGTGTGCGGCTACCGCTGCGGCGGTCGCGGCCGGGGTGATTGGGATCGGGCAGGCGCAGGTGATCGCCGAGGTCATCACCGACCTGCCGTCCGCCCTGGCGGCGGAAGTGCGTACCGCGGGTGAGGCCACCCTCGTGGCGCACGCAGCGGCGTTGAACCCCGCCGAGCTGGCCCGAGCAGGCCGGTACTTCGCCTGCCACGTCGACCCGCACGGCGTCGCCAGGGACGAGACCGAGCAGCGTGAGCGGGCCGGCATCACGTTTGCGTCGACCTTGTATGGCGCCGGGATCGCCAGGGGTGACCTGGACCCCGAGTCACTCGCGATCATCTGCGCTGCGATCGAACCGCTGTCCGGACCCAACCCCGGCGCCGACGGGGTCGAACGACGCACCCCGGCCCGCCGCCGGTTGGACGCGATGGTCGAGATCATGCGACACCACCTGGACTGCCAACAACCCACCGACGTCCGACGCCCCGGGGCGCACCTGACCGTCGTCACCGGCGCAGCGACCCTGGCCGGTGAGCCGGGCGGATCCGCCCTGGACTGGGGCGGGGTCATCTCCGGTGAGACCACCCGCCGCCTGGCGTGCGACGCGACCATCACCCCAGTCACTATCGGGCCACTGGGCGAGGTGCTGGACGTCGGACGCCGTACCCGCACCGTGACGGCCCCGCTGTGGGCCGCTCTGGTCGTCCGGGACAGGATGTGCGCGTTCCCCGGCTGCGACACCCCCACGTCCCGCTGCGACGCCCACCACATCCGGCACTGGGCCGACGGCGGACCGACCAGCCTCACGAACCTGGTGCTGCTGTGCCGGTTCCACCACCAACGGGTCCTGCACGACGAGGACCACGAAGACCGGTGGCGCGTGCGGATCGACGAACCCACCGGCCGACCCGTGTTCGACCCACCCCTCTGGACCGGCCGACGCGGGGTGCCCCTGCCACCGCTGTGGTCACCCGACGGGTAGGACCTCGACCACCGAACGTTGTAACGGGGCAACGGGGCGTCAGATCTGACGCGCCGTTGCCCCGATCACCCATCGGTGCTGCAGAGCGGCCACCGACGGGTTACCCGCCAGATGGCTCAGAACCCCTCAGCCACAGCGGATGTAGGCCACCAACTCGACGCGCGCGTGGGTCGCTCCGGCGGCGTCGAGCCGTGTCGCCAGGTTCCGGGCACCTCGGCTCCACGTGTCGTCCTCGTCGGAACTGACGAGTAGGCGAACTGGTCGGCGAGGGCGATGAGGTCCTCGAGGTCGTGGTGGACGGCGAGGCCGGGGACGATGAACTCGGCCGGCCCGTACCGGCCGGGGTCCCGGCGCAGCCCGCACACCTCGCTCCTGCCCCGGTCGAGCTCTCCTGCCCGACCGGGAGGCAGTCGTGGCAGGATCTGCCCAGGGCCGCACCAGGCGTCACTGCTACTGCCACAGAGGAGCTGGGCCTGTGGGTGCATGGGAGGGACCCGACGATCAGCCGGGGACAGACCAGTCCCTCGCCGCGCTCAACGCGCTGGTGCCGGCCACTGAGGAGCTCGACCTGCTCGACCAGCACAGTCAGCAGGTGGCGCGGGCCGAGCGGGAGGAGACGTACCGGCAGGACGCGGCGCGACTGGACGCCGACGCCACGCTCCCCGCGACCGCCGACGAGGAGATCGAGGACCTTGCGACGCAGGCGGACACGGGGGCGAGTGGGTTCTCGACGCTCGGACAGGCGATCGGCTTCCTGCACCACGTGCTCGGCGCCGAGGTCGTCGAGGGGGTCGAGGGGGTCGAAGATGATCCTGGGCCCGCCGGTCCGCGTCGCTAGCTCACCGCCGGCGTGAAACGGCGCAGTCGCAGGCTGTTGCTCACCACGAAGACCGAGCTGAAGGCCATCGCCGCACCGGCGATGAGCGGGTTCAGCAGACCGGCGGCGGCCAGCGGGATGGCTGCGACGTTGTAGGCGAAGGCCCAGAAGAGGTTGACCTTGATGGTGCGCAGGGTCGCGCGCGCCAGCCGGATGGCGTCGGCGGCGGCCCGCAGGTCACCACGCACCAGCGTGAGGTCGGACGCCTCGATGGCGGCGTCCGAGCCGGTGCCCATGGCGAGGCCGAGGTCGGCGGCGGCGAGCGCGGCCGCGTCGTTGACCCCGTCCCCGACCATCGCGACGACCCGGCCCTGCGCCTGGAACCGGCGCACCACCTCGACCTTGTCGGCGGGCAGCACCTCGGCGACGACGTCCGCCGCGTCGATCCCGACGGCTGCGGCGACGGCCGCGGCGGCCCGCGCGTTGTCGCCGGTCAGCAGCACCGGTCGCAGGCCCAGGTCGCGCAGCTCCGCGACGGCCTCGACTGAGGTGTCCTTGACGGTGTCGGCGACCACGACGACCCCGCGGGGTGCGCCGTCCCAGCCGACCCAGACCGGGGTGCGACCGTCCGCCTCCGCGGCGTCGGCGGCGGCCACCAGGTCGGCGGGCGGTTCGCCGGCCACCTGCGTGCGTCGTCCGACGACGACCTGGTGACCGTCGACGGTGCCCGAGACGCCGGTGCCCGAGTGGCTGGCGAAGTCGGTGACCGTCGACAGGGCGCCGTCCCTCAACGCTGCGGCCGCGACCGCGGCCGCGATGGGGTGGGCCGACGCGGCCTCGACCGACCCTGCCAGCCGTAGGACGTCGGCGCGTTCGGCGCCCGTGGTGGCGACGACGTCCAGCACGCTCATCCGGCCGGTGGTGACCGTGCCGGTCTTGTCCAGGACGACGGTGTCGACCTTGCGGGTGGACTCGAGCACCTGCGGTCCGCGGATCACGATGCCGAGCTGGGCGCCACGACCGGTGCCGACGAGCAGCGCCGTCGGGGTGGCGAGGCCGAGGGCGCAGGGGCAGGCGATGACCAGCACCGCGACGGCGCTGGTGAACGCGGTGCTCGCGGACGCACCCGACAGCAGCCACCCGGCCAGGGTCAGCAGCGCGAGCCCGATGACGACGGGCACGAACACCGCCGAGACGCGGTCGGCCAGGCGCTGCACCTCGGCCTTGCCGCTCTGGGCCTGCTGCACCAGGCGGGCGATCTGGGCCAGCTGGGTGTCGGCCCCGACCCGGGTGGCGCGCACGGTGAGCCGGCCGCCGGCGTTGACGCACCCGCCGGTGACGGCGTCGCGGACACCGACCTCGACCGGCACGGGCTCGCCGGTGAGCAGCGAGGCGTCGATCGCCGAGCTGCCGTCGGTGACGACGCCGTCGGTGGCGACCTTCTCGCCCGGACGCACCACGAACAGGTCGCCGACGACGAGCGCACCGACGGGCACGCGCACCTCGACGCCGTCGCGCAGGACGGCGACGTCCTTGGCCCCCAGGTCGAGCAGCGCGCGCAGCGCCGCCCCCGAGCTGGACTTCGCGCGGGCCTCGAGGTAGCGACCGCCCAGGATGAACACGGTGACCGCCGAGGCCACCTCGAGGTAGATCGCGTCGGCCCCGCCGCCACGCTCGGGCAGCAGGGTGAAGGTCATCTGCATGCCCGGCGCGCCGGCGTCCCCGACGAACAGCGCCCACAGCGACCACAGGTACGCCGCGCCGACCCCGACGCTGATCAGCGTGTCCATCGTGGCGGCGCCGTGCCGGGCGTTGACCCACGCCGCGCGGTGGAAGGGCCAGGCGCCCCAGACGACCACGGGCGAGGCGAGGGTCAGCGACAGCCACTGCCAGTTCGCGAGCTGCAGCGCCGGCACCATGGCCAGCAGCACCACGGGCACGGTGAGCGCCACGCAGACGAGCAGCCGGTGCCGCAGCGCCGCGGTGGCGTCGTCGGGCCCTGGGCGGTCAGCGGCGGCCGGGGGAGCGGGCAGGGCGGCGGTGTAGCCGGTCGCCTCGACGACCGCCACGAGCTGGTCGGTGGTGACGCCCGCCGGGTGCTCGACGCTGGCCCGCTCGGTCGCGTAGTTGACGCTCGCCACCACCCCCGGCACCTTGTTGAGCTTCTTCTCGATCCGGGCCGCGCACGAGGCGCAGGTCATGCCCCCGATGACCAGGTCGACGCTGCTCGTGGACGGCGCGGCCGAGGTCCGGCTCATCGCTGCAGCTCGTAGTCCCCGGCCTCGTCCAGCGCCTCGGACACCCGGACGTCGGTCAGCGCGGTGCTCGAGGTGACGGTCACGGTCGACGTCCCGCCGACGACCAGCGCGACGTCCACGGCCTGCACCTCGGGCAGTGCGGTCAGCTCGCTGGTCACGGCGCCCGCGCAGTGGGCGCAGGTCAGGCCGGTGACGGCGTAGGCGGTGGTGATGGTGTCGGTCATGGTGACTCCCTCGGTGGTGTGGTGGTCCGGTGTCACGAGCGCACCAGGCGGGCGATGGCCTCGGAGGCCTCCTTGAGCTTGCGGTCGCGCTCGTCGCCGCCGACGGCGACCGCGTTGACGACGCAGTGGGCCAGGTGCTCGTCCAGCAGGCCCAGGGCCACCGCCTGCAGGGCCTTGGTCGCGGCCGAGACCTGGGTGAGGACGTCGATGCAGTACTGGTCCTGCTCGACCATCCGGGCGATGCCGCGCACCTGGCCCTCGACCCGCCGCAGCCGCTTGAGCTGGGCGTCCTTGCTGTCGGCGTAGCCGGGTGGGTCCTGTGCTGCTGTCACGGCCGCTCCTCTGGTCGATACCCCCTAGGGGTGTTGACGATTTTACCCCTGGGGGGTACTGGGAGGCAAGCCGGGGCGGATCCAGCCGGTCGAGGTCGTCGTTGACCATCCCTTGACCTAGGCTGCACGCCATGGCGACCGGCGGCGGCAACACAGCGATCGTGGCGGCCCTCACGGCCAACATCGGCATCGCGGTGACCAAGTTCATCGCGTTCCTGCTGACCAGCTCGAGCTCGATGCTGGCCGAGTCGATCCACTCGCTGGCCGACTCGGGCAACCAGGTGCTGCTGCTGATCGGCGGCAAGCGGGCCAAGCGCGCGGCGACACCCGACCACCCCTTCGGCTACGGCCGCGAGCGGTACGTCTACGCCTTCGTCGTCTCGATCGTGCTGTTCAGCATCGGCGGCCTCTTCGCGCTGTACGAGGCGTACCACAAGTGGCTCGACCCGCACCCGATCGAGGCGTGGAAGTGGGTCCCGATCGCGGTGCTGGTGGCCGCCATCGGCATGGAGAGCTACTCGTTCCGGACGGCGATCGTCGAGTCCAACCACGTCCGCGGCGACCGACCCTGGGTCGAGTTCGTCCGCACGGCCAAGGCCCCCGAGCTGCCCGTCGTGCTGCTCGAGGACCTTGCCGCGCTGATCGGCCTGGTGCTCGCCCTGTTCGGGGTCACGCTGACGCTGGTCACCGAGGACGGCCGCTGGGACGCCGTCGGCACCGGGCTGATCGGCGTCCTGCTGGTCGCCGTCGCCGTGGTGCTGGCCGTCGAGATGAAGTCGCTGCTGATCGGCGAGGGCGCCGCGCCCGAGGCGGTGCGCCGGATCCAGGCGGCCCTGGTCGGCGACGGGGTCGTCTCGGTGATCCACCTCAAGACCTTGCACCTGGGGCCCGAGGAACTGCTCGTCGCCGCCAAGATCGAGGTGGACGCCGGCGAGTCGGCTGCCGAGGTGGCGCGCGCGATCGACGCGGCCGAGCAGCGGGTGCGCGCGGTCGAGCCCATCGCGCGGCAGATCTACCTCGAGCCGGCCCTGCGCAGCATCGCGCCGCACAGCGGCGTCCAGCCCTCGACCCGCTAGCATGGAGACGTTCCGGCGTCGGTGATGCCGTCGGCCCAGAGGGGCCGCGCCGGGGTGCGCCCACCGGTCTGCGCTTCGCAGGCCCGGTGTCGACGTACCCGCCACCACGTCTGGACCCACCCCACGAAGGGATCAGCATGACCACCAGCACCACGTTCGACTACCAGGTCCGCGACCTCGCGCTCGCCGAGGCCGGCCGCCACCAGATCCGCCTCGCCGAGCACGAGATGCCGGGCCTGATGGCCCTGCGCGAGGAGTTCGGCCCCACCCAGCCGCTCAAGGGCGCCCGCATCGCCGGGTCGCTGCACATGACGGTGCAGACCGCCGTCCTGATCGAGACCCTCGTCGAGCTCGGCGCCGAGGTGCGCTGGGCCTCGTGCAACATCTTCTCGACCCAGGACGAGGCCGCCGCGGCCGTCGTCGTGGGCCCGAACGGCACCGTCGACGACCTGCAGGGCGTTCCCGTGTTCGCCTGGAAGGGCGAGACGCTCGAGGAGTACTGGGCCTGCACCGTCAAGGTGCTGACCTGGCCGGGCGAGGGCCCGAACATGATCCTGGACGACGGCGGCGACGCCACCCTGCTCGTGCACAAGGGCAAGGAGTTCGAGCGCACCGGCGTCGTCCCCTCGACCACCGAGGACGACAGCGACGAGTACCGCGTGATCCTGTCGGTGCTGCGCGAGTCGCTCGCCACCGAGCCGGGCAAGTGGACCGCGATCGCCGACGGCATCCTCGGTGTCACCGAGGAGACCACGACCGGCGTCCACCGCCTGTACGAGTTCGCCGAGGCCGGCACCCTGCTGTTCCCGGCCATCAACGTCAACGACTCGGTCACCAAGTCCAAGTTCGACAACAAGTACGGCACCCGGCACTCGCTGATCGACGGCATCAACAGGGCCACCGACGTCCTGATCGGCGGCAAGGTCGCGGTCGTGGCCGGCTACGGCGACGTGGGCAAGGGCAGCGCCGAGTCGCTGCGCGGCCAGGGCGCCCGGGTCATCGTCACCGAGATCGACCCGATCTGCGCGCTGCAGGCGGCCATGGACGGCTACCAGGTCGCGACCCTCGAGGACGTCCTCGAGACGGCCGACATCTTCATCACCGCGACGGGCTGCTTCGACGTCATCACCGCCGAGCAGATGTCGCGGATGAAGCACCAGGCGATCGTCGGCAACATCGGCCACTTCGACAACGAGATCGACATCGCGGGGCTGGCCAAGTTCCCCGGCGTCACGCGCGTCGAGATCAAGCCGCAGGTGCACGAGTGGCACTTCGAGGCCACCGCCGACCGTCCGGCGCACAGCATCATCATGCTGTCGGAGGGTCGTCTGCTGAACCTCGGCAACGCCACCGGGCACCCCAGCTTCGTCATGTCGAACTCGTTCGCGAACCAGACGATCGCCCAGATCGAGCTGTTCACCAAGCGCTCGGACTACGACACCCAGGTCTACGTGCTGCCCAAGCACCTGGACGAGAAGGTCGCGCGCCTGCACCTGGACGCCCTCGGCGTCCGGCTGACCGAGCTGAGCAAGGTCCAGGCCGAGTACCTCGGCCTCGACGTCGCCGGCCCGTACAAGCCGGAGCACTACCGCTACTGACCCGCCCCGCGGGTCCCACCACCCCGCACTTGCGTCACGAAGTGCCGCCACGCCTTCGGGGGTGGCGGCACTTTGTGCGCCAAGTGCGGCTAGGGGGTGGTGACCCGGGCGAGCGAGGCGTCGACCGAGTCCAGGCCTGCGAGCCGCGTGCGCGCCGCCTGCTCGCGCGCCAGCCGCAGCTCGTCGCGGCGCCGTCGCTCGGCCAGGACGGCGGCCAGGAAGTCCTCGGGGTGGGTGGCCGGCGGCGGTGGCGGCGACACGTGCAGCGCCACCGACCGGGCCAGCGCCAGCGCCAGCGCCTGGCGCGAGGCCGGGTGCAGCGACGGGGCTCGCCCGAGCAGCTGACGGACCGACAGCGCCATGCCGTCGGGGAGCCGGCCGATGTCGGCGTTCGTGACCCAGCCGGCCAGGTGGGGCGGCACCTGGGCGACCGGGCCCGCCGTGACCGTCCCGCGCTCGCGCACGACGTAGGTGCCGGCGACCAGGTCACCGACGCGCTTGCCGGTGGGGGAGCCCAGCGAGCAGATCAGCGCCGGCGCGCCCATCAGCAGCAGGATCTCGACCACGCCGACCAGCGCGCGGATCAGGGCGTGCCGGAACCGGATGGGTCCGCCGTCGTCGCGCACCGTGCGCAGCCCGAGCGCCAGCTTGCCGAGCGTGCGGCCGCGGGTGAGGGTCTCGACGGCGGTGGGCAGCCCGACCACGACCAGCACCACCAGCGTCAGGCTGAGCGCTGCGGCGGCGGCGCCGTCCAGACCCGTGACGAGGCGGTCCGAGGCGAAGAGCAGCCCGGCCAGCACCACGCCCTGGACCACCAGGTCGATCACGCCACCGATCGCCCGCGAGGCGAAGGTGGCCGGCCGCAGGTCGAGGCGGACGCCCTCGCCGGTCACCACCTCGCTCATGGCCGAAGGTTACGCTCACCGCGTGGACCTGGACGCCTACGTCACCGTGCACCGCGAGGAGTGGGCGCGCCTGGACGCCCTGACCACGCGGCGGCGGCTCACGGGCGAGGAGGCCGACGAGCTGATCGCGCTCTACCAGCGCGTGGCGACCCAGCTGTCCGTCGTGCGGTCGGCCGCGCCCGACCCCGCGCTGGTCGCGCGGCTGTCGACCCTGGTGGCCCGTGGCCGGGCGGCGGCGACCGGCAGCCACGACCCCGCCTGGCGCGACGTCGCGCGGTTCTTCGTCCAGACCTTCCCCGCCGCGCTCTACCGGACCCGCCGGTGGTGGGGCCTGGCGGCGCTGGCGTCGGTGGCTGTCGGCGTCGGCGTGGGCTGGTGGGTGGCCTCGGACCCGCAGGCCCAGGCCGCCGTCGCCTCGCCTGCGCAGGTGAAGGCGTTGGTGCAGAACGACTTCGCGTCGTACTACTCCGAGTACGCCGCGGGCAGCTTCGCGGCGAAGGTGTGGACGAACAACGCCTGGGTGGCCGCGCTGTGCATCGCCGCGGGCGTGCTGGGGCTGCCGGTCGTGTACGTCGTGCTCAACAACGCGGTCAACGTGGGCCTGGTCGGTGGCCTGATGGCCGCCAACGGCCGGCTCGACCTGTTCTTCGGGCTGATCCTGCCGCACGGGCTGCTCGAGCTGACCGCGGTGTTCGTCGCGGCCGGTACCGGCCTGCGGCTGTTCTGGGCCTGGGTCGACCCGGGGCCGCAGACCCGCGCGCAGGCGCTGGGGGCCGAGGGCCGGGCGGCCGCGTCCGTGGTGCTGGGCCTGGTCGTCGTGCTGGCGGTCTCGGGGGTGATCGAGGCCTTCGTGACCCCCTCACCGTTGCCGACCTGGGCGCGGATCGGCATCGGTGCGCTGGCGGAGGCGCTGTTCCTGACCTACGTGTTCACCCTCGGCCGCCGGGCGGCCCGGGCGGGGCTCACCGGTGACCTGGACGCCGACCTGGTCGGCGACGCGCTGCCGGTGGCGGGGTGAGGAGCGTCTCAGCCACTCGGGTCACTCCGCGGGGACGGCGGCGTTAGGCTCGACCTGGCCGCATGTCGAGACGGCGGTCTCACTAGCTGATACGGGGAGAGCGTGACCACCGCGGTGACGGACGTCGGTGCGGCCCGGCGGTGGACCATGCTGGCGGCCGCCGTCGCAGCCCAGGCGAGCTCGACGATCCTGGTCAACGGTGTCGCGTTCCTGCTGCCGGTGCTGCACACCGGGTACGGCCTGAGCCTGGCCCGCGCGGGCCTGCTGGTGGCCCTGCCCTCGGTCGGGGCGATGCTGGCGCTGATCGCCTGGGGCGCGCTCGCCGACCGGTGGGGCGACCGGCTCGTGCTCGTGCTCGGACTCGGGCTGACCGGCCTCGCGACGGCGGCGGCCGCCGCATCGGCCGGCTCGTGGCCCGCGCTGGGCGGCTTCCTGCTGCTCGCGGGGGCCGCCGGGGCGAGCGCGAACGCGGCGAGCGGCCGGGTCGTGGTCGGGTGGTTCCCGCCGCACCGACGCGGGCTGGCCATGGGCATCCGGCAGTCTGCGCAGCCGCTCGGCGTCGCGGTCGCGGCCCTGGTGCTGCCGGGCGTCGCAGCGGCGTCCGGGATCGGTGCGGCCCTGCTGCTGCCGGCGGTCGCCACCGGCGTCGTGGCCGCGGTGTGCGGGCTCGTCGTGGTCGATCCGCCGCGCGCCTCGCGGGTCGCGGCCGCCCGCACCGGCGAGCTCGCCAACCCCTACCGGGCCGACCGGCGGCTGGTGCGCATCCACGCGGTCTCGGTGCTGCTCGTGGTCCCGCAGTTCACCGTGATGACGTTCGCCCTGGTCTGGCTGGTGGGTGACCGCGGCTGGACGCTCACCGCGGCGGGCGCGCTGGTCGCCGTCGCCCAGGTGCTGGGGGCGGTCGGGCGCCTCGCGGCCGGGGTCTGGTCGGACCACGTGGGCAGCCGGTTGCGCCCGCTGCGCACCGTGGCGGCCGCGGCTTCCGTGACGATGGCGGCACTGGCGATCACCGACCCGCTGCCGGGCCCGTGGGCCGTGGTGCTCCTGGTCGTCGCGACCGTGGTGACCGTGGCCGACAACGGGCTGGCCTTCACCTCGGTCGCCGAGATCGGCGGCCCGTGGTGGGCCGGTCGCGCCCTGGGCGCGCAGAACACCGCCCAGTTCCTCGCCGCCGCGGCGGTGGCGCCGATCGTGGGTGCCTTGATCGGCGGGGCGGGGTACGCCCTCACCTTCGGGGTCGTCGCGCTGCTGCCGCTGCTCGCGGTGCCGCTCGTGCCGGTCGAGGCTCGCCCGGGCCCGGGCCCGGGCCCGGGCCCAGGCCGCGGGGACGCCGGCGGCCCGGCCGATCACAGCCGACCGGCGGCCTTGAGGGCCAGGTAGCGGTCGGCGAGGGCGGGCGGCAGCTGGTCGGGGGTGGCGTCGACGACGTCGGCGCCCAGGCGCGTGAGCAGCCGGGTCACCCGGGCGCGCTCGAGCCCGGCCCGCTCGGCGGCCGCCGCGTCGTAGACCTGGTCGACGTCGTCGCGCGCCCGGGCCATCGCGGCCACCCGGGGGTCGGCGACCGACGCGACCACGACCTGGTGGCGACGGGTGAGCTGGGCGAGCACCGGGAGCAGGCCCTCCTCGACCGCCGCGGCCTCCAGCGGGGTCAGCAGGACGACGAGCGCCCGGCGGGACAGCCGAGCCCGGACGGCCGAGACGGCGACGGCCCAGTCGGCCTCGAGCAGCTCGGCCTCCAGCGGCGCCATCGCGGTGACCAGCGACGACAGCAGCGTGGTGGCCCCGGCGCCCAGCACCTGGGCGCGCACCCGGCGGTCGACGGCGATCAGGTCGACGCGGTCACCGGCGCGCGAGGCGAGCGCGGCCAGCAGCAGGGCGGCGTCCATGGCCGCGTCCAGGCGGGGGGCGTCCCCGACCCGGCCGGCCGCCGTCCGCGAGGTGTCCAGGACGAGCAGCACCCGGCGGTCGCGCTCGGGGCGCCAGGTGCGCACGACGACCTGGCGCCGACGGGCCGTGGCGCGCCAGTCGATGCTGCGGACGTCGTCGCCGTCGACGTAGTCGCGCAGCGAGTCGAACTCGGTGCCCTGGCCGCGCACGTTCACGGCGGAGCGGCCGTCGATCTCACGCAGCCGGGCCAGCCGGCTCGGCAGGTGCTTGCGGGAGGTGAACGGGGGCAGCGCCCGCACCGACCCGGGCACGGGCACCGAGCGCTGCCGGGCCGCGACGCCGAGCGGGCCGAGCGAGCGAACCGTGACGCGGTCGGCCAGTCGGTCGCCGCGGCGGGTGGGGGCGAGCTCGGTGCTCACCCGGCGCCGCTCACCGGCGGGCAGGTCGAGCCGGTGCCGCTCGCCGGTCGCCCCGGCCGAGGGCTGCCAGGCGTCGCGCAGCGTGCCGCGCAGGCGTCGTCCGCCGGGGTTGGTGAGGGTCAGTGTCGAGGACGTCGCCTCACCCAGGCGGACGGCGCCGGTCGGCGTCCGCTGGATCGACAGGGCGCGGGGGGAGGCGGCCAGGGCCACGTCGACACCCACGGCGGCGACCACGACCAGGGCCCAGACGCCGATCCCGGCCCAGGCCGGTTGCACCAGCCCGACGTAGGCCACCCCGACCAGGGCGAGGAGGGCGGCGCGGCCGGTGAGCGCCATCAGCGGCTCATCGGGGGACGGGCACCGAGGCGAGCACCCCGTCGAGCACCGCGTCGACGCTGACGCCCTCGAGCTCGGCCTCGGGGCGCAGGCTCATCCGGTGGCGCAGGGTCGGGCCGGCCAGCGCCTTCACGTCGTCGGGCGTGACGTAGTCGCGGCCGGCCAGCCAGGCCCAGGCGCGGGCTGTCGACAGCAGCGCGGTGGCCCCGCGCGGCGACACGCCGAGCGAGAGCGAGGGCGAGCTGCGGGTGGCGCGGGCCACGTCGACGACGTACCCGACCACCTCTGGGGCGACCTGCACGGTGCGGACGGCGGCGCTGCCGGCGGCCAGGTGGGCCGGGCCGGCGACGGCGGTGACCCCGGCCGCGGCCAGGTGGCGGGGGTCGAAGCCGGCCGCGTGCCGGGTGAGCACCTCGACCTCGTCCTCGCGCGGGGGCACCGGCAGGGTCAGCTTGAGCAGGAACCGGTCGAGCTGGGCCTCGGGCAGGGGGTAGGTGCCCTCGTACTCGACCGGGTTCTGCGTGGCGCACACGACAAACGGCTCGGGCAGCAGCCGCGGCGTCCCGTCGACGCTGACCTGACGCTCCTCCATCGCCTCGAGCAGCGAGGCCTGCGTCTTGGGCGGGGTGCGGTTGATCTCGTCGGCGATCAGCAGGTTGGTGAACACCGGGCCCTCGCGGAACGAGAACTCGGCCGTGCGCGCGTCGTAGACCAGCGAGCCGGTGACGTCGCCGGGCATCAGGTCCGGGGTGAACTGCACCCGCGTGGTCTGCAGGCGCAGGGTCGCGGCCAGGGTGCGCACCAGCATCGTCTTGGCCACCCCGGGAACGCCTTCGAGCAGCACGTGCCCGCGCGCGAGCAGCGCGATCACCAGCCCGGTCACGGCGGCCTCCTGCCCCACGACGGCCTTGGCGACCTCGACCCGCACCGCCTGCAGGGCGGCCCGAGCCTGCTCGGCGTCGGGCGCGTCCGGCGCGAGGACGGGCGAAGGGGTGGTGTCGGTCATGCGCGGCGTACCTCCGTGTCGAGGGAGTCCAGGGCCCTGGCCAGGGTGACCAGGGTGGCGTCGTCGGCGGGTTCGGGGCCGAGGAGCAGAGCGGTGACGTCCGCGACCGGACGGCGGGTGCGGACGGCCGCGGCCACCGCGACCTCGCGGGGGTCGGCGGAGCGGGACAGGTGGCAGGCGACCGCGACGCGCTCCACGGCGGCGGCGCGCAGGACGGACGCCGCGCGCCCGCGGGCTCGCGCCCGCCGGTACAGCCGGCCCCGGCCCAGGGTCGTCTCGACCGAGCGCACCACGACCGGCAGGGGCTCGGGCACCAGCCGACCGAGCCGGCGTCCGCGCCACACCATCGCGACCAGCAGCGCCACGACCAGCTGACCGGCGGCCCACAGCACCCCCGGCGGCAGCAGGTCGCGCAGGCTCGGCGGGGGGCCCACCCCGGTGTCGGCGGGGTTCGGCGTCCACCAGACCAGGCGTGCGCGGGCCCCGAGGGTGCCCACCGCCAGCGCGGCGTCCCCGGCGTCGGCGAGCCGCTCGTTGGTCAGCGCGTCGCCCGAGCCGAGCACCGTCGTCCGGCCGCCGCCGGGCCCGGTGAGCGAGACCAGCCCGGCACCGGCCGCGACCGGGTAGCAGGCGGTGACGACGGCGCCGTCACCCGCGGCCCGGTAGGCGAGCCCGCCGAGCAGGGCCGACCCGGCCCGCGCCGCGACGACGTCGGAGCAGGACGGGTCACGCACCGCCGAGTCGTCGGGCTCGGTGCCGGTCACGACCAGTGGCAGCCCCAGGTCGGTCAGCAGCGCCTGCTGCGGACCGATCAGCGCGAGGTCGGCGCCGGCGTCCTGCACCGCCGAGCGCAGGTCGGCGGCGCGGCGCCCGAGCAGCAGGTCGGTGCGGGCGACCACGACGGTGGCATCGGCGCCGGCGAGGTCGCGGGCGACGTCGTCGAACCGGGTGCGCACCCGGACGTCGACGCCCTGCGTGCGCAGCACCTGCACGACCGCGCGGGCACCGTCGGGCGCGACGCTGCCCGGGTCGAGGTAGCCCCCGCCGGCGGGCCCCAGCAGGGCCAGGCCCGCGACGGCGGCGAGCAGCACCGCGGCGGCGAGCGCGAGCGGTGCCCGCAGCCGGCGCCAGCGACCGGCGGGCCGGGCAGGCGGGGCGGCGAGGGCTGCCGGCAGGGGCGCGGTCGCCGGGGCCACGGTCACCGGGGCGCCGCGGCGGGCTCGAGCACCGGACGAGCCGCCGCCACGTGGTCGTCGAGCCGCCGCAGCTGCTGGTCGTGCCCGGCGGTGGCCGGACGCCCGCCGTACACGACGTCGTCGAACAGCCGGGCCGCCGAGCGCAGGTCGTCGCTGACCGCCGGCATCGCCCGACCGGCCTCGGTGGCGGTCTCGAGGGCGGTCCGGCCGGCCCGCTCGTCGAGCACGGTGCGCTCCTCGAGCGAGCGGGCCACCGCCCGGAACCGCTCGCGGACGGCCGTCGTCCACCGCCCGTCGGCAGCGGCCAGGTCGGCGAAGACGCGGTGCTCCTGCGCGGTCCGCCGCTCGTCCAGGACGGCGCCCGCCCGGCTCGAGCGACCCGCCCGGCGCAGCGGGCCGGTGCGGGTGAGCACCACGGCGACGACGCCGGCCAGCAGCACCAGGAGCAGCACCAGCCCCACGGTGCGGCCGGGGGCCAGCCCGTCGGGCACCTGCAGGTCCTGGAGGCGGGCGAGCAGCCAGCGGGCGAACCGGGTGACCCAGCCGGGCCGGGCGCGCGCGTACGCCGGGTCGCTCAGCTCGCGGCGCGCCCACTCGCGGGCCACCTCGCGCGAGGGGTCGAGCAGGGAGCCGGCGACCGACCTCACTGCTGCGCCGCGCGGGCCAGGGCGACGTCCAGGCCCTCGCGGCGGATCCGCAGGTCGATGTAGAGCAGGGCGGTGACCGCGGCGGAGAACGGTGCGGTCACCGTGCTCGCGATGACCGTGCCGATGTTGCCCACGACCGTCGTCACGACCAGCGAGCTGGTCACGTCGGCCGCGGTGTCGCTGGACCCCAGGGCCGAGCCGATCACCGCCCCGACGATCGAGAACGGGGTCTGCAGCAGACCGTTGGCCACCGCGGCGATGATCGAGGTCAGCACCAGCACCCCCAGCACGCGCCACCACGACCCCTGCACCAGCCGCCACGAGCGTCGCATCGACGCGACGACCCCCAGGTCCTCGAGCAGCAGCGCGGGCGCCGCGAACGCGAGCCGGACGAACAGCAGCGCTGCGAGCACGACGGCGGCGGGCACGCCGATCAGCAGCGCCACCGCCGCAGCCCGCCCCGACACAGCCAGCAGGGCCACGCCCGGGCCGATCAGCACGGCGAACCCGACGACGCTGAGCAGACCGGTGAGCAGGCTGAGGCCGAGCAGCGCCAGGACGCGCGGCCGGGCTCGGGCCCAGACCTGGGCGACGCTGGGCCGGCGGCCCAGCACGGCCTCGCTGACGGCCACGATCAGGACGCCGGACAGCACCACGACCGCCAGGCCCTGCAGCACCGAGGGCACGACGAAACCCGCGATCCCACCGCCGACCAGGTCGGCGACCTGCTGGGCGCCGATCCGGCCCTGCGGGTCCTGGACGACACCGAGCAGCCGCGGCAGCCCGGCCACCATGAACACCGTCGAGACGACCGCGGCCACGGCCATCACCGCCGCCGAGAGCCCGAGCATCACCCGGGGGTTCTGCCGCATGGTCTGCACCGAGCCGTCCAGCAGCTCACCGAGCCCGAGCGGCCGCAGCGGCACGACCCCGGGCTGCGGCGGCGGCCGCCACGGCTGGGCACCGGGTGCGGAGCCGTAGGACGGGGCGTCGGGCACCTGGCCGGGCGGGGTGTCCGTCGGCGTCCCGGGCCCGGCGCCGTAGGTGGCCGGAGCAGGCGGTCCCCACCCGGAGGGCGGGCCCCACGCGGGTGCGTCGCCCGGCGCACGCCAGGATCCGTCGTCCGTCGGTCGCTCGCTCACCCCTGCCCCCTCGCCCAGCCGCTCGCGCTGTCGTGCCGGTGCACCCGTCGGCGGCTCTGCGGTCATCGTGTCACGGGGCACCGACAGGCGTGGGGCTGCCGCCGACCTGCGCCCCCTGTGGAAGACCGGGTGCGTGCCGGCCCGGGGTGCGACGATGGGGCGGTGCGAGCTGAGGTGGGCGGGTGAAGGGCCGGGTGCTGGTGGTCGACGACGACGTCGCCCTGGCCGAGATGCTGGGGATCGTCCTGCGCGGTGAGGGGTACGACCCGGTGCACTGCGGCGACGGCGAGGGCGCGCTGGCGGTGTTCCGCGAGGTGCGACCCGACCTGGTGCTGCTCGACGTGATGCTGCCCGGGGTCGACGGGATCGAGGTGTGCCGGCGGATCCGGGCCGAGTCCGGCGTCCCGATCGTCATGCTCACCGCCAAGACCGACACCGTCGACATCGTGGTGGGCCTGGAGTCCGGCGCCGACGACTACGTCCTCAAGCCGTTCAAGCCCAAGGAGCTGGTCGCGCGGGTGCGGGCCCGGCTGCGCAGCACCGGCGAGTCCCCCACCGAGCGGCTCGACATCGGTGACCTCAGCGTCGACGTCGCCGGGCACACCGTGCGGCGCGGCGACGAGACCATCTCGCTGACCCCGCTCGAGTTCGACCTGCTCGTGGCCCTGGGCCGCAAGCCCTGGCAGGTGTTCTCCCGCGAGGTGCTCCTGGAGCAGGTGTGGGGGTACCGGCACGCGGGCGACACCCGCCTGGTCAACGTCCACGTGCAGCGGCTGCGCTCCAAGATCGAGATCGACCCCGAGAACCCCGAGGTCGTGGTCACCGTGCGCGGGGTGGGCTACCGGGCGGGGACCGCGGGGTGAGCACCCGCGGGACGGCGGTGGGTCGCGGGGCGCACCGCGCCTGGTCCGGCCTGCTGCACCGCTGGCGCCGGTCGCTGATGCTGCGGGTCGTCGCCACGACCATGCTGCTCGGGCTGGTCGTGGTCGCGGCCATCGGCACCCTGCTGTTCAGCCGGATCCGCGACGGGCTGGTGCAGGACCGCCTCGTCGTGGCCAGCGGCGAGAGCAAGCGGGGGCAGCGCGACGCGCAGGTGCGCTTCGACACCGTCACCGACGACCTGGGCCTGAACCTGCTGGTCAACGACCTGCTGCCGCGCCTGGCCTCACCCGAGCCCGACCGCTCGCGCGACGTCGTCCTGCTGCGGGCCCCCACCAACACCCGACCGGGCACGGTGCCCGAGCTGAGCTCGCGCGACGTCGCGCCCTCGGTGATCCCGGCCGCCCTGAGGCAGCGGGTCGAGCGCACCGGTCGCCAGGAGTCCCAGTTCGTGCGGATCCGTGACGTCGGGTCGACGCGCAGCGTGCCGGGCATCGCCATCGGGTCGAAGGTGAGCGTGCCGGTCGGCGGCGAGTACGAGCTGTACTTCGTCTTCAGCCTCGAGCGGGAGCAGAACACCCTCGACCTGGTGCGCCGCACGCTGTTCGGCGGTGGGGCGGCGCTGGTGCTGCTGGTCGGCGCCGTCGCCTTCGTCGTCACCCGCCAGGTCGTCGCGCCCGTCCGCCAGGCGTCGCTGGTGGCCCAGCGGTTGGCGTCCGGGCGACTGCACGAGCGGATGCACAGCCGCGGCGAGGACGACCTCGCCAAGCTCGCGGGCTCGTTCAACGCCATGGCGATCAGCCTGCAGACCCAGATTCGCCAGCTCGAGCATCTGTCCCGCGTGCAACAGCGGTTCGTCTCCGACGTCTCGCACGAGCTGCGCACACCCCTGACGACGGTGCGCATGGCGGCGGACGTGCTGCACGAGTCGCGGGCCGACTTCGAGGCCGCCCCCGCGCGGTCCGCCGAGCTGCTGCAGCAGCAGCTCGACCGCTTCGAGCTGCTGCTCGGCGATCTGCTCGAGATCAGCCGCATCGACGCGGGCGGCGCGGTGCTCGAGCTCGAGCCCGTCGACCTGCGTGACCTCGCCGCCCGGGTCGTCGACGCCGCCGCGCCGCTGGCCCGCGGCGGCAGCAGCCTGCAGCTGGTCGCCGCCGCCACGCCGTGCGTCGCCGAGATCGACGCCCGCCGGATCGAGCGGGTGCTGCGCAACCTGGTGGTGAACGCGCTCGAGCACGGCAACGGCGCACCGGTGACCATCACGACCGCCGCCGACGCCGAGGGGGTCGCGGTCTCGGTCCGTGACCACGGCGTGGGCCTGAAGCCGGGGGAGTCGGCGCTGGTCTTCAACCGGTTCTGGCGCGCCGACCCCTCGCGGGCCCGCACCCTCGGCGGCACCGGGCTCGGCCTCGCGATCGCGAGCGAGGACACCCGGCTGCACGGCGGCTGGCTGCAGGCCTGGGGCGAGCCGGGCCAGGGGTCGTGCTTTCGCCTCACCCTGCCCCGCGAGGCGGGCGTCGAGCTGACCTCGTCGCCGCTGCCGCTGGGCCCGCCCGCCGACGAGCTCGTCGTCGGCGGCCCGTACCTGCGGATCACCCCGCGCACCGACCGCGGCCTGCCGCCCGCCCCGTCCTGGGCGGTCCGCGGTGGCTGAGCGGACGCCGGGCCCGCGCCGCCTCGCCGTCCTGGTGGCGCTGGCGCTGGCCTTGCTGGCACCGGCGGGGTGCGGGGCGATCCCCGACTCCGGCGTCGCCGGCCCCGGGCGCGAGCTCGTCGAGGCGGCGCCCGAGCCGCTGCGGGTGGCGGCGCTCGGCCCCCGCCCGGGCGCCCGGCCGGACGAGATCGTCCAGGGGTTCCTGCGGGCCGGCGGGTCCTCGGACGACGACCAGTCGGTGGCCCGATCGTTCCTCGTGGGGTCGGCGGTCCGATCGTGGCAGCCGTCGCGGGGGGTGGTCGTCTACCCGGACGACTCCTCGCTGACGATCACCGTCCGCGGCACCACCTCGCCGGTGCGGGTCGACGTCACGACCCCGGTCCTCGCGACCATCGACGAGCAGGGCCGCTTCGCCCAGGCGCGGCAGGGGACGACGGCCCACGCGGTGTTCACGGCCGTGCGCACCGGCGGTCAGTGGCGCGTCTCGGTCGTCGACGGGGCCTTCGGGTCGTGGCTGCCGCAGTTCGCCCTCCCGCGCAGCTACAGCCCGCTGCCGGTCAGCTTCGTCGCCGCCGGCACCACCACGCTGGTGCCCGACCTGCGCTGGCTGCCCGGCGCGCGCCCGAGCCTGGCCACCGCGCTGGTGCGCCAGCTGCTGCTGGGTCCGCCCGACTACCTCGGCGCCGCCGTCGTCACCGGCTTCCCCCTCGGCACCACCCTGGCCGTCGACGCGGTGCCCACGACCGGCGGCGTGGCCCAGGTCGACCTGTCCGCCCAGGCGCTGACGGCCACGCCGGCGATGCGGCAGATGATGTGGGCACAGCTGACCGCGACGCTGCGTCGGCTGCCGTCGGTGGCCGAGGTGCAGCTCACCGTCGCCGGAGCACCCTTCCGGGTGCCCGGCGTCACCAGTGCCAGCGTGTACGGCGACACCGGGTTCCGCGACGACGTCCGCGTCACCGGCGACCCCGTCGTGCTGTCCGGCGACCGGCTGGTCCGCATCGACGCGGTGAGCGGGAAGCTGGACCCGAGCGGGGCCACCGACCTGTCGCCGGGCGTGCGGCTGCGATCGCTCGCGGTCGGCGCCGGCGGGTCGCTCGTGGTCGGCGTCGAGAGCACCGGACGTCGCCTCGTGCGCACGCAGACCGGCGGACGCCCCACGGTGCTGCTCACCGGCCGCGACCTGGTCGACCCGGTGATCGACGCGACCGGCGCGGTGTGGTCGGCCGATCTGGCCCAGCCCGGCCGGTTGCGGGTCGTGGTCGGCACCGTGGTGCGCGACGTGGCCCCCCGCGCCCAGACCCTGACACCGGACTGGCTGGCGGGCCGGACGGTGCGGGCGCTGGACCTCGCTCGCGACGGCGCCCGGGTGCTGGTGGTCTCGCAGGGGCCGGACGGCGACCGGCGCCTCGACGTCGCCGGGGTCCGCCGGGGCGCCGGCGGTGAGCCGCAGGCCCTGGCCGCGCCCCTGGAGGTCGCGCGCTCGCTGCGCCTGGTCGGCGACGCGGCCTGGGCCGCGGGGACTGACCTCGTGGTGCTCGCCCGCGGTGCCGGCGACGACGTGACGCGGCCCTACGTCGTCGTGGTCGGCGGTCCCGCGACGGCGCTCGCCGCGGCACCGGACGCGGTCGCGGTCGCCGCCGGTGACGGGCTGCGGGCGGTCTACCTCACCACCGACCGCGGCACCGTGCTGGCCCGCAGCGGCACCGGGTGGGCGACCGTGGGAGTCGGGCGGTCGGTCAGCATCCCCGAGTGAGGGCCTCCGCCGCCCGCCACCGTGAGGAACCCGGGCTCTGGTCGGCAGCGCTGACCGACCTCGCCGACCTGGTCCTGGCGCGCACCTGCGCCGGCTGCGGCACCGGCCGGACCCGCTGGTGCCCGGGCTGCGCGACCCACCTGGGCGACCCACCCCGGCGCCGCGACCTCGGCGCGCTGCCGGTGTGGTCGACGGCCTCGTACGCCGGGCCCGTCCAGACGGCGCTGGTGGCGTGGAAGGACCGCGACCGACCCGACCTCACCCCGGTGCTCGCGACGGCCCTGTGCCGCGCCGCGCGCCGCGCGCTGGGCGAGATCGCCACGGACGACGCGGACGGGCCTGACTCCACGGCCGCCCTGGTGATCGTGCCCGCCCCGTCCTCGGCGTCCGCCCGGCGGGCCCGGGGGCGCCACCCGGTGCGCGACCTGGCGCGCGACGCCGCCGTCGGGCTGCGGCACCGCGGCACGGCCGCCCGGGTGCTGCCGGTGCTGCGGCAGCGGGGCGGCGTCCGCGACCAGTCGGGGCTGGACGCGCGCGAGCGGGCGATCAACCTCGGCGGTGCCCTATGGGTGCCGCCGGGCTGGCGCGCACGGGTGGCTGGGCGTCCCTGCCTGCTCGTAGACGACGTCGTGACCACGGGCGTCACGTTGCTCGAGGCCGCGCGCGTGCTGCGGGAGGCCGGCGCCGGCCCGGTCGTCGCGGCCACGGTCGCGGCCACCGAGCTGCGTCGTCCGCTCGATCGCGCGGGGGTCGTCCGGCGGGCCGACTGAGCCGTCCGGGGACACGTCGCCCACGCAGGGCGCAACGGGCGTACGGTCAGGAGGATCGGTCCGCGCGGCGCCTGCTGGCGTCGCGCAACCCATCACGAGGAGGTCCCATGGAGATCGTGGTCACCGGGCGACACACCGAGGTCAAGGACCGCTTCCGGCGGCACCTGGAGGACAAGCTGGCGAAGGTGCCCCAGCTGGCGCCGCGCATCCAGCGCCTCGACGTGGTCATCTCGCACGAGACCAACAAGCGTCAGTCACCGGTCTGCGAGCGCGTCGAGATCACCTGCGTCGGCAAGGGGCCCGTGGTGCGGGCCGAGGCCGCTGCCGAGGACCCCTACGTCGCCCTCGACCTGGCGTACTCCAAGCTGCTCGAGCGGCTGCGACGCGCGCACGACCGCAAGGTCGTGCACCGCGGCCGGCACGCCCCCGAGTCGGTCGCCTCGGCCACCGCGAGGTCGATGGTGCTGGACGAGCCCGCCGAGCCCGCCGAGGACGAGCCCGCTCCCGACGACGGCCCGCTGCAGATCCGCACGAAGGTGCACCAGGCGACCCCGATGACCCTGGACCAGGCGCTGTACGAGATGGAGCTGGTGGGGCACGACTTCTACCTGTTCGTGCACGTCGAGACCAGCCGCCCGAGCGTCGTGTACCGCCGGCGCGGCTGGGAGTACGGCGTGCTGCACCTCGACATCCCGCTGGACCTGTCCGGCGCCGAGGCGCCGGCTGCCAACGGCAGCGCGCACCGGCCGACGGTGGTCGCACCGACCTCAGCAACCGGCTGACAGCGCGGACGGGCGTGCCAGAATGGCCGCATCCCGGGCATCCGCCCGATAGAGGGGGACGGCCAGTGAGCGAGACCACAGCGGATGCGGTCACGCCGGCACGCCCGTCCGAGCGCATCCGGGTGCTGGTCGCCGACGACCACGCCCTGTACCGCCGCGGCCTGGAGATGGTGCTGGGGCAAGAGGACGACATCGAGATCGTCGGCGAGGCCGGCGACGGCGCCGAGGCGATCCGACGCGCCGAGGAGCTGCTGCCCGACGTCGTGCTGATGGACATCCGGATGCCGCGCCGCTCGGGCATCGAGGCGTGCACCGCCATCAAGGACGTCGTCCCCTCGACCAAGATCGTCATCCTGACGATCTCGGACGAGGAGTCCGACCTGTACGAGGCGGTTCGCGCCGGCGCCAACGGTTATCTGCTCAAGGACGTGCCGGGCGAGGAGATCGCCGACGGCATCCGGGCGGTCGTGGGCGGCCAGTCGCTGATCAGCCCGTCGATGGCCAGCAAGCTCCTCACCGAGTTCGCGACGATGATCAAGAAGAGCGACGAGCGCCCTGCCCTGCCCGTCCCGCGCCTGACGACGCGCGAGCTCGAGGTGCTCAAGCTCGTCGCACGCGGCATGGCCAACCGCGACATCGCCGGTGAGCTGTTCATCAGCGAGAACACGGTGAAGAACCACGTTCGCAACATCCTCGAGAAGCTGCAGCTGCACTCGCGGATGGAAGCCGTCGTGTACGCCGTGCGCGAGCGGATCCTCGACCTGACCTGAGGTCGACCCGTTCGGACGTCGCCGGTCGGGCGCGCGTGCGGTAGGTGCGCTCGGGATCCGGTCGGTGCTATACCTGCGGGACCTCGCGGGCCCAGTGCCGCGCCTCGCGGGTGACCGCGTGCGCCGGGTCGCCCCGTCCGAAAGGTGACCTGTCGATGTCCTCGTCCCGCAGCGTTGCTGCCCCCGCCGCCCCACCCACCCGCCGACGGCGGACGCGTGGGCTCGCCCTCGCCGTCGCCGGGCTGCTGTCGATCGGTGCGGTGACGGCGTCGACGACCGGCGCAGCCATCGCTGCGCCGGTCTCACGGTCCGCCGCCACGACCGGCCCCGACCTGGGCCCGAACGTGCTCGTCTTCGACCCGAGCATGCCGGTCGAGACGATCCAGGCCGCGGTCGACAAGGTGGCGGCCGAGCAGGTGCCGAACCAGTTCGGTACCGCGCGGTACGCGTTGCTGTTCAAGCCCGGCACGTACGGCACGCTCGCACGACCGCTGGTGTTCCAGGTCGGCTACTACACCGAGGTGGCCGGGCTGGGTGCCTCGCCGACCGACGTCACGATCAACGGCCACGTCGACGTCTACAACCAGTGCGACCAGGACGGTTGCCTGGCGCTGAACAACTTCTGGCGCTCGCTGTCCAACCTGACGATCAACGTCGCCGGTGCCGCCGACTGCCGTTCGTCCGGAAACTTCTGGGCGGTCTCGCAGGCGTCGCCGATGCGCCGGGTCAACATCACGGGCGGCAACCTGACGTTGATGGACTACTGCACCGCCGGCCCGCAGTTCGCCAGCGGCGGATACATGGCCGACTCGCAGACCGGGTTCGCCATCAACGGGTCGCAGCAGCAGTTCTACGTCCGCAACAGCAGCGTCGGCGGCTGGTCGAACGCCGTGTGGAACCAGGTGTTCTCGGGCGTTGCCGGCGCGCCGGCCCAGTCGTTCTCCGACACGGGTGCCGGGCAGCCCTACACCACCCTCGACACGACGGCCATCTCTCGTGAGAAGCCGTATCTCTACGTCGACGGCGACGGCGCTTACCGGGTGTTCGTCCCGTCGCTGCAGCGCAACTCGACCGGCACCACGTGGGCCGGCGGTTCGACCCCGGGAAGCTCGCTCCCGCTCTCGTCGTTCTACGTCGCGAAGCCCGGTGACTCCTCCTCGCGGCTCAACGACGCGCTCGAGAGTGGCAAGAGCCTGCTCCTCACACCGGGCATCTATCACCTGAGGAGCGCGCTCGAGATCAAGCGTCGCAACACCATCGTGCTCGGGCTCGGCCTCGCGACCCTCATCCCTGACCGGGGCAACGCCGTGGTCGAGGTGGGCGACGTCGCCGGCGTGAAGCTCGCTGGCTTCATGGTCGACGCGGGCGCGGTCAACTCGAAGGTGCTCATCCGGGTCGGCGAGAAGGGTAAGGCGTCGGGCAGTGCTGACAACCCGACATCGCTCCAGGACGTGTTCGTCCGGATCGGCGGCGCAGCGGCCGGCAAGGCGACGACCAGCGTCGTGGTGAACAGCGACAACGTGATCCTCGATGACATCTGGTTGTGGCGGGCCGACCACGGCAACGGCGTCGGATGGACCGTCAACACTGCCGACACCGGCCTCGTGGTCAACGGCGCGAACGTGTCGGCGTACGGCCTGTTCGTCGAGCACTTCCAGAAGTACAACGTGATCTGGAACGGCGAGAACGGTCGCACGGTGTTCTTCCAGAACGAGCTGCCGTACGACGCACCCGACCAGGCGGCGTGGTCGCACGACGGCGTCCTCGGCTACGCGGCGTACAAGGTCTCCAGCAAGGTCAAGCATCACGAGGCGTGGGGGCTCGGCAGCTATTGCTTCTTCAACGTCGACCCGACGATCCACGCGACACGGTCCTTCGAGGTCCCCGAGACTCCGGGCGTCGTGCTCCACGACGTGCTCACCGTCTCTCTCGGCGGGGTCGGCACGATCGATCACGTCGTCAACAACACCGGTGCCGCTGCTCAGGGCCCTGGAACCGTGCCGGTCAACATCGTGCGGTTCCCCGCCGCCTGATCACCTCGGACGACCGGCACTACCGGCACGACCTGCACGACCGGCACGACCTGCACTGAGTCAGACGGCGCGAACGCGTCGACGGCCTGCTCCTCCGGCCGTCGGCGCGTTCGTGCGTGTGCCGCCGGGCCGCTACCAGTCGTCGCCGACTCGCTCCCAGGAGGTGATCGCCGCTGCGGGGTCGAGGTGCTTGGAGGCGTCGCACCGCAGCACGAGGAGCCCGTGGTCCTCATCGGGCGTGCGCGTGCGAATGCCTGAGCGGACGACGTACGACGGACCTTGCCATCGCTCCCAGCCGAGCCGCTCGTAGAACGACCACGAGCTCGTGGAGAGCACGCCGAGCTCGAACCCGGCGCGCAGCGCTTCGTTGGTCACGTCCATGACGATCGTGCCGAGACCGGCGTGCTGACGGCTCGGGATGACCGCTACGCCCTCGACGTAGCCAGCGGCGTAGGTCCGGGCCGCGCCGTCGTCGCCGAGGTCGATCGCGCGCGGGACGACAGCGGCGTGCGCGACGAGCTCGTCAACGTCGAACAGCAGGACCCGCACACCGCCGCACGTGTGCTGCCAGTCGTCGACGGTGAAGGCCTCGTCGGGCTCGTCGTCGTACCAGTGCGCGAACGTCAGATAGCACAGCGCCTCGGCCGAGGCCCGGATCTCGTCGTCGAGGTCGACGTCGTCAACCACCTCCAGGCGCAGCGAGAGGCCCCCCGGTGACTTGTCCATACGACGATGGTGCCTGACCGCGCCGGCTTGGACCGTGACCTTCCACGACGCGGTCGCGGCCTCAGTCCGGACCCGTACCCGTCAGGGAGTTGGTGACGAAGGTCGCTGAGTCGTCAGATGGCTATCCCACGACCATTCCGGGACCGACGACCGCTCCCGCTCCCGCTCCCGCTCCGGAGGAGGGCAGATCAGGAGTCGGTCAGAGGGAAGTATCGCCACTGCCCCTCGGAGATGACGTCGACCGTGCCGTCGACGACCCTGATCGCGGTCGCGTCGTCCATGGCGTACGCCGGACACCCGATGTCTGCCGCCCACCTCTGCGCCGCGTCCATGGTGTTGTCGGGCATGAGCTCGTGGTCGAGGTGCGGGAAGATCGAGAAGTCGACGACCCCCAAGGTGGTGTCCCTCCCGTGAGGCGCCGTCCAGGCCACGAAGTCCTCCCCGATGCGGGGCGTCATCACCATGCTTCCGGCGCTCACGCCGACCCACACCGTGTCGGGCAGGGACGGCAGCAGGTCAGCCAGCCCGGACTCCCGCATCCAGTGGCAGAGGTAGGTCGCGTCACCACCGTCGACCAGCAGGACGTCGGCCTCGCGGACCCAGGGGACCCAGCGCTCGGCACCGATGGTGGGCAGCGCGGTGAGCTCCAGGACGCCCACCGACTTCCAACCCAGGTCGATCATGGCTGACGGCGGCTGGCCGGAGATGAAGCGCCAGACCGAGGCGGGAGTGCAGGCGGGGTGCCCATACTCCGCCGTCGGAATGCACAGGGCGTCGCACTCGGCGATCGGCTTTCCCAGGAGATCGACCAACGCATCGCGGATGCTCGGGTTGGTGACGCCGCCGGACGTGAGCAGGAGCTTCACGGTGCCTCCCGGATCGAATGGATGGACTGCCATGGCTAGGCAGGGCGAACGCGACCTCCTCCCCACCACAACGGCGACGACGACGCGCGGCCGGTTTCGCTGCCTCCGCATCCTGCCGTCCCAGCGACGGGTGGCGACACCGAACCGCCAGTCTCGCCACGGGTCGCTGCGGAACCAGGGGCACACGTCCAGCGATATCTCGCAGGTCCGAGACCTCATCGCGGGTGGGGTCGGTCGCGATGCACGCGTCCGGAAGTACCCGAGCGCGTATCGACGGGGCTGCCCTACCTTCGAACGCGAGTCGGACATCGTCGAGACGCGGCCCCTCGCGCACGGGCAGGTTCACTCCGAGGAATGCCGACGGGACCGGTCTCCACAGGAGGCGGTCTGGTCGGAAGTGCCACGTCGTGCAGCCGTGCGCCCTGCTGGTCAGGGCCGGGG
>JBBQGB010000001.1:0-151833 GCA_038322575.1 Actinomycetales bacterium | reverse complement strand
GCTGCCGATCGAGTACGCCGAGGTGACGATGACCCGCACGATGTTCCGCGGCGGCGGCTCGGACTACACGATCAACGGCACCTCCTGCCGGCTGCTCGACGTGCAGGAGCTGCTCTCGGACTCGGGCATCGGCCGCGAGATGCACGTCATCGTCGGGCAGGGCCAGCTGGACGCCGTGCTGCGCGCGACGCCGGAGGAGCGCCGGGGCTTCATCGAGGAGGCCGCAGGCGTCCTGAAGCACCGCAAGCGCAAGGAGAAGGCGCTCCGCAAGCTCGAGGCGATGCAGGTCAACCTGACCCGCGTGCACGACCTGACCGGTGAGATCCGCCGCCAGCTGGGCCCGCTGGGACGCCAGGCCGAGGTCGCCCGCAAGGCGGTCGTCGTCCAGACCGACCTGCGCGACGCCCGGCTGCGCCTGCTCGCCGACGACCTGGCCCAGCTCACCGGCACGCTCGAGGCGGAGGTCGCCGACGAGACCGCGCTGCGCGCCCGCCGCGCCGACGTCGAGCAGGCCCTGCTGGCGGGCCGAGCCCGCCTCGCCGACCTCGAGCAGACCGCGCAGGCGCAGGCCCCGCAGGCCGCGCGCACCCAGGAGACCTGGTACCGCCTGTCCAGCCTGCGCGAGCGGCTGCGCTCGACCCGCGGCGTCGCGGCCGAGCGGCTGCGTCTGCTGGCCGCCGAGCCCGACGAGGTCAGCGGCGGGCGCGACCCCGAGCAGCTGGCCGCGCAGGCCGCGTCGGTGCGCGCCCAGGAGGCGGCGCTGGTCGCCGAGGTGGCCGGTCACCGCACCGAGCTCGAGACCGCCGTCGCCGCCCGGGTGGGCGTCGAGGCGGCGCTGTCCGCCGAGCAGCAGCGACTGGCCACGCAGCAGCGGGCCGCGGCCGACCGGCGCGAGGGCATGGCCCGGCTGCACGGGCAGGTCGGGGCGCGGCGCAGCCGGATCGAGGCTGCCCAGGCCGAGCTCGACCGGCTCGCCGCCACCCGGGCGGGCGCGCAGGCGCGGGGCCGCGACGCCGAGGGCGAGTTCAGCGCGCTGGAGGGCCAGGTCGCCGGGGTCGAGAGCGGTGAGCAGGACCTCGACACCGAGCACGAGCAGGCGAGCGCTGCGCTCGAGGCCGCTGGGTCCGACGTCGAGCGGCTGCGTGAGGCCGAGCGGGTCGCCGAGCGCGAGCGCGCCACCTGGACCGCACGCCGGGAGGCCCTCGAGCTCGGTCTGGCCCGCAAGGACGGCGGGGGCGCGGTGCTGGCCGCCAGCGACCGGCTCAGCGGGGTGCTGGGGTCGGTGGCCACGCTGCTCAGCGTGCGGGCCGGGTCCGAGGCGGCCGTGGCCGCGGCGCTCGGGGCCGCCGCGGACGCCGTCGCCGTCAGCTCGCTGGACGTCGCGCTCGAGGCGCTGCGGATGCTGCGCCGCGAGGACGGCGGCCAGGTCGGTCTGGTCGTGCCGGCTGCCCCCGCCGGTGCAGCCGACCCCGCCGCCGACCCCTCCGCCGACCCCGCCGACGACCCGGCCGGCTGGCCGCGGCTGCCCGACGGTGCGGCCTGGGCCCGCGAGCTGGTCCAGGCGCCGGACGCCGTCCGCCCCTCGCTGGAGCGGCTCCTCGTGCGGGTCGCCGTGGTCACCGACCTCGACGCCGCCCGCGCCCTGGTGCGCGCGCTGCCGGACTGCACAGCGGTCACCCGGGACGGCGACGTGCTGGCTCCCGGCCTGGTGCGCGGCGGGTCGGCCGGGGCGCCGAGCCTGCTCGAGGTGCAGGCCGCGGCCGACGAGGCGGGTGACGCCGCCGCAGCGGCGACCCGGCGGGCCGAGCAGTCCCGCTTCGCCCTCGCCGGCGCGCAGCAGGAGGCGGTCCAGGCGCAGGACCGGGTCGAGGCCGCGCTCGAGCGGCTGCACGACTCCGACGCGGCGCACGCCGCCGTCGCCGAGCGGCTCGGCCAGCTCGGTGCCGCCGTCCGGTCCGCGCACGCCGAGGTCGACCGGGCCGACCAGGCGCTGGCCACCGCGACCGTCGCGCTGCAGGCCGACCAGGCCGCGCTGGCCGAGCTCGAGCAGCGGCTGACCGCCGCGCAGGCCGAGCCGGACCAGCACGCCGAGCCCTCGACCGACGAGCGTGACCGGCTCGACGCGGCAGCAGGCGCGGCCCGGCAGGGCGAGACCGAGGCCCGGCTCGCCCTGCGCACCGCGGAGGAGCGGGCGCGCGCGCTCAGCGGCCGGGCCGAGTCGCTCGAGCGCGCGGCGCACGAGGAGCAGCAGGCCCGCGAGCGGCAGGCCGCCCGGGCGGCCCGGCGCCGGCGCGAGGCCGAGGTGGCGCGCGCGGTCGTGGTCGCCGCCGAGTTCACCGACACCCTGCTCGAGGCCTCGCTCGCGACCGCCGGCACCGAGCGGGACGCCGCACAGTCCGCCCGGGCGGCACGCGAGGACGAGCTCGGGCAGGTCCGCACCGCCGTGCGGGGGCACGAGGACGCTCTGCGCGAGCTCACCGACTCGGTGCACCAGGACGAGGTGGCGCGCACCCAGCAGCGGCTGCGGATCGAGGCGCTGCAGGCGCGCGCCGTGGACGAGCTCGGCATCGACCCCGAGGTGCTGCTGGCCGAGTACGGACCGCACGCGCCGGTGCCGCCGTCCGTCCCGGTGCCCGGCGAGGACGCCGAGCCCGACCAGGCGCCGACCCCCTACGTGCGCGACGAGCAGGAGAAGCGGCTGCGCAAGGCCGAGCGGGCGCTGGCCCTGCTGGGCCGGGTCAACCCGCTCGCGCTCGAGGAGTACGCGGCGCTGGAGGAGCGGCACCGGTTCCTCACCGAGCAGCTCGCCGACCTCGGCCGCAGCCGCAGCGACCTGATGGACATCATCCGCGAGGTCGACGAGCGGGTCGAGCAGGTGTTCACGGCGGCCTACCACGACACCGCGGCGCAGTTCGAGCGCGTGTTCGCCCGGCTGTTCCCCGGCGGCGAGGGCCGCCTGGTGCTCACCGACCCCGACGACATGCTGACCACGGGCATCGAGGTCGAGGCGCGGCCGCCGGGCAAGAAGGTCAAGCGCCTCTCGCTGCTGTCGGGGGGCGAGCGGTCGCTGACCGCCGTCGCGCTGCTGGTCGCGATCTTCAAGGCCCGGCCCAGCCCGTTCTACGTCATGGACGAGGTCGAGGCGGCGCTGGACGACACCAACCTGGGCCGGCTGATCGTGATCATGGAGGAGCTGCGCGAGTCCAGCCAGCTGATCGTCATCACCCACCAGAAGCGGACGATGGAGGTCGCCGACGCGCTCTACGGTGTCACGATGCGCGGTGACGGTGTGACGACGGTGATCAGCCAGCGGCTGCGCGAGGCCACGCCGGCCTGAGCAGGCCGCCCCCCCAGCCCCGCACTTGCTGCAGCATCTGACGCTCGCCGCGCGTCGGACGCGTCAGTTGGTGCAGCAAGTGCGTGAGGGAGCGGGTTCGTGACGCGTCCCGCGGCGGGTCGAGGCTGCGCAAACGGCTCGGGTCGGGCACGGTGGTGGCATGACCACCGTGATCATCGGGATGATCGTCGCCCTCGTCCTGGCGCTGGCCGTCGTGGCGCTGGTGGCCGTGCCGGCCCGCCGCGAGGGCCGCGACCTGCTCACCCCCCAGGGTGAGCAGCTGGTGCAGACCGCCCGTGACAAGACCGTCGAGGTGGCCGGCGCCGCCCGCGAGCGGGTGCGCGGCTCGACCAGCACGGACGAGCCCGCGACGTCGGCCGAGCCGCCCGCCGTCCCACCGGCTGCGCGCGAGCCGCAGCCCCGAGTCGAGCCGCAGCCCCAAGTCGAGCCACAGCCCCAAGTCGAGCCACAGCCCCAAGTCGAGCCGCAGACCCAAGTCGAGCCGCAGCCCCCGGTCGAGCCGCAGACCGAGATCGACCTGCGCGAGCAGCGGGCGCGCGCGCGCGAGTGAGCGGCGGGCCCGGCCGGCCTAGCCGCGGCGCAGCGACACCGCGAGGGTCAGTCCCCAGGCGGTGACGAGCAGCACCCCGATCGCGGTCGAGGCCAGCGCCAGGCCGTACCCCGCGCCGGCGTCGCGGGCCCCGACCAGCGCTGCCGCGGTCGGGCCGAGCACGCAGCACCCGCCGGCAGCGCGTCCGAGCACCCGCACCGACCCCGTCGGTCCGGGCGCGGCCACCACCCCCAGACCGAGGGCCACGAAGGCGGCGAACGCGCACGCGGACGTCGCCCCGGTCGTCAGCGCGGGCGCGACGTCGGGCAGGTCGACGGCCAGGTCGGGTGCGGCGTACCGCACGCCGGCGAGCAGCAGCAGCGCGGTCGCGGCCGACCCCGCCGCGGCGGTGGCGACGGCGCGCGCCAGGCCGCGTGCGGAGCCCGCCGAGACCCCGAGCAGCAGGAGCGCGCCCACGGCGGCCGCGACGGTGGCGACGGCCGCGAGCCGGTAGGTCGCCGGGTCGCCGATCTGCTCGAGGTCACCGACCGCACCGTCCACCGACGCCCGCACCAGGGCGGTCCCACCGACCAGGCCGCCACCGAGCAGCAGCGCGCCGGTCGCCGCGAAGCCGGCCGAGCGGCCCGCCGCGCCGTCGTCGCGTTCGACGTCCGGACCGACGTCCTGGCCGACGTCGGGGGAGTGGGCCATGCGGCGAGGCTACCCAGCGTCTGGGATCGTGGGCCCGTGGATCCGATAACCCTGATCGTGTCGATCGCCGTCGCCATCGCCCTCATCATCGGCGTCGCCGTCGTGGGCCTGCTGCGCGGCCGCGGCTCGCGCCAGGCACCCCCGCCGCCGCGCCCCGGCACCGACTACGCCCCCGGCGTGGGTGACGACGCGACGGTGCCGCGGGACGCCCCCAAGCGGGTCATCGAGGACGTCGACCTGCTCGACCGCGACTCGGGCGACCACCTGTCCGAGCTCGACCAGCCGCCGACCCTCGAGCGCCCCGCACCGTCGGCCGGACGGCTGCAGCGGCTGCGCTCGCGACTGGCCCGCTCGAACGGCGCGCTGGGCAAGGGGCTGCTCGACCTGCTCTCGCGCGACCACCTGGACGAGCAGACCTGGGAGCAGGTGGAGGAGACGCTGCTCGCGGCCGACGTCGGGGTGGGTCCCACCACCGAGCTGATCGAGCGGTTGCGCACCCAGGTCAAGGTGGACGGCGTCAAGGACCCCGAGCAGGTGCGCGCCCTGCTGCGCGCCGAGCTGATCGCCCTGGTCGACCCGACGATGGACCGCTCGCTGGCCGTCGACCGGCTCGCCGACCGCCCCGCCGTCGTCCTGGTCGTCGGGGTCAACGGCACCGGCAAGACCACCACCGTCGGCAAGCTGGCCCGGGTGCTGGTCGCCGACGACAAGGACGTCGTCCTGGGTGCCGCCGACACCTTCCGCGCCGCCGCCGCAGACCAGCTCGAGACCTGGGGCTCGCGGGTCGGCGTGCCCACGATCCGCAGCGACCGCGAGGGCGCCGACCCCGCCGCCGTCGCGTACGACGCGGTGCGCGCCGGCGCCGAGCTGGACGCCGACGTCGTCATCATCGACACCGCCGGGCGGCTGCAGAACAAGGTCGGGCTGATGGACGAGCTCGGCAAGGTGAAGCGGGTCGTCGAGAAGCAGTCGCCGGTCGACGAGGTGCTGCTCGTGCTGGACGCGACCACCGGGCAGAACGGGCTGCGCCAGGCGCAGGTGTTCGCCGAGGTCGTCACCGTGACCGGCATCGTCCTCACCAAGCTGGACGGCACGGCCAAGGGCGGCATCGTCATCGCCGTGCAGCGTCAGCTCGGCGTCCCGGTCAAGCTGGTCGGGCTGGGCGAGGGCCCGGACGACCTGGCCCCCTTCGACGCCGCCGACTTCGTGGACGCCCTGCTCGCCTGAGCGAAACATCGGGGCCGGCTCGGCAACACGGTCTTCACACGTGGGGTGGGTTGGTCACCTGTTCGTAACACGACCGGTCCGTCAGCGACACAGGCGGCCGTCAGCGTGATGGTCAACGGCAGCCGCCCCCACGGCCGCCGATCATCCGCCCGACGACCGGCGACGACCGGTCCCACTCCTCGCGGAGGATCGATGGACACAGGTGACACGGCCTGGGTGCTCACGAGTGCGGCCCTGGTGCTGCTCATGACGCCCGGCCTGGCGTTCTTCTACGGCGGCATGGTGCGCTCCAAGAGCGTGCTGAACATGCTGATGATGTCGTTCGTCACGATCGGCATCGTGAGCGTCCTGTGGACGCTGTTCGGCTTCTCGGTGGCCTTCGGCGCCGGCGGCAACGGCTTCATGGGTGACTTCGGCTACGTGGGCATGGGCGAGGCCCTGAACCAGATGACGACGATCAACGGCGCGGAGTACAAGATCCCGCTGCTCGTCTTCTCGATGTTCCAGCTGATGTTCGCGATCATCACCCCGGCCCTGATCTCGGGCGCGATCGCCGACCGGGCCAAGTTCCTCGGCTGGTCGGTGTTCGTGACCCTGTGGACGACGATCGTCTACTTCCCCGTCGCGCACTGGGTGTTCGACTTCGGCGACGCCGACGGCAACCACGCCGGGTGGCTGGCCAAGCTGGGCGTGCAGGACTTCGCCGGCGGCACCGCCGTCCACATCAACGCCGGTGCCGCGGGCCTCGCGCTGGCCATCGTCCTGGGCAAGCGCAACGGCTGGCCCAAGGCCCAGTTCCGGCCGCACAACCTGCCGCTGGTGCTGCTCGGCGCCGGCCTGCTGTGGTTCGGCTGGTTCGGCTTCAACGCCGGCTCGGCCCTGGGCGCCAACGGCCTGGCCGGCCTGGCGTTCACCAACACGATGGTCTGCACGGCGACCGCGCTGCTGGGCTGGATCATCGTCGAGAAGCTGCGCGACGGGCACCCGACCAGCCTGGGTGCTGCGTCCGGCGCCGTGGCCGGTCTGGTCGCGGTCACCCCGGCCTGCGCCTCGATCGTCCCGTGGGCGGGGGTGCTGCTCGGCCTGGTGGCGGGCTCGATCTGCGCCCTGGCCGTCGGCCTGAAGTACCGCTTCGGCTTCGACGACTCGCTGGACGTCGTCGGTGTCCACCTGGTCGGCGGGATCGTCGGGTGCCTGTACATCGGGCTGTTCGGCACCGGCCGGGTCGCCGGCGCCGGCGGAGCCAGTGCGGACGGCGTCTTCTACGGCGGCGGCTTCGGCCTGCTCGGCAAGCAGGCCCTGGGGGCCGGCTCGGTGCTGGTCTACTCGTTCGTCATCGCGTTCATCCTCGGCACGGTCATCAACAGGACCATCGGGTTCCGGCTGGACCCCGAGGACGAGGAGACCGGCGTCGACCTGTTCGAGCACGCCGAGACCGGCTACGAGCTGGCCGGGGTCGGCGGGGGGTCGGCGTTCCACGCGGCCGTCAGCACCAGCCACCGCACCGAGGCAGCCAAGGAGGTGTCGGCATGAAGCTGGTCACCGCGATCATCAAGCCGCACAAGCTCGACGACGTGAAGACCGCCCTGGAGTCCTTCGGCGTCCAGGGGATGACGGTCAGCGAGGCCAGCGGCTACGGCCGCCAGCGCGGGCACACCGAGGTCTACCGGGGAGCCGAGTACACGGTCGACCTGGTGCCCAAGGTGCGCCTGGAGGTGCTCGTCGACGACGGGGACGCCCTGGACGTCGTCGAGATCCTCGTCAAGAGCGCCCAGACCGGTCGCATCGGCGACGGCAAGGTCTGGACCGTGCCCGTCGAGGACGTCGCGCGGGTGCGCACCGGCGA
This sequence comes from Actinomycetales bacterium, assembly GCA_038322575.1. GTDB lineage: Bacteria > Actinomycetota > Actinomycetes > Actinomycetales > Angustibacteraceae > JACMOY01. Next base: position 144,162 of record JBBQGB010000001.1, on the reverse strand, counting down.
GCGTGGGCTCGACGCGATCTGAGATGACCACGCCGTCGCCCCGGGGTGATCCCGGCACGCCGTTCGGCACGCAGGTCCGTGACCTGCGTGCCGAGCGGCTGACGACGGCCGCGCGGTCGGCGTCCTGGCACCAGCACGACGGGCAGGGACGCCGCCGCCAGCTGGCCGAGCTGGTCGAGTCCTGGCTGGTCGGGCTGTGGCACGACGCCGCCGGAGCGAGCTCACCGGGCCTGGCGCTCGCCGCGGTCGGCAGCGTCGCCCGTGGCGACGCCGGCCCGGGCAGCGACCTGGACCTGGTGCTGCTGCACGACGGGCACGTGCTCAGCGCCCGTCAGGTCGGTGAGCTGGCCGACCGGGTCTGGTACCCCGTGTGGGACGCCGGGATGCGGCTGGACCACTCGGTGCGCACCCCGGCCCAGTGCCGGGACGTCGCGGGCCACGACCTCGCGGCCGCCGTCGGCCTGCTCGACCTGCGCGTGGTGGCCGGGGACGCCGACCTGGTGGCCGCCACCCGCGCCCGGCTGCTCGAGGACTGGCGCGGCGCCGCCCGCCGCCGGATGCCCGAGCTGCTGAGCGCCCTGGAGGACCGGGCGCATCGGCACGGCGACGCCGCGTTCCTGCTCGAACCGGACCTGAAGGAGAGCCGCGGCGGCCTGCGCGACGTCACCGTCCTGCGTGCCCTGGCCGCCTCGTGGCTCGCCGACCGCCCGCACGCCCCGGTCGACGACGCGCAGGCGGTGCTGCTCGACGTCCGCGACGCGCTGCACGTGGTCACCGGCAAGAGCAGCGACCAGCTGCTGATGGCCGAGCAGGACACGGTGGCCGGGCTGGTCGGCGCGGACGACGCCGACGCGCTGCTCACCCGCGTCTCGCAGGCGGCCCGCACCATCGCGTACGCCGTCGACACCACGGTGCGCCGGGCCCGCCAGGCGGTGCCGAGCCGGCGCTTTCGCCCCGGGCCGCGCCGCCCGCGGCTGCGTCCGCTCGGCCACGGTCTGGTCGAGCACGACGGTGAGGTGGTCCTGGGCGCCGGACTGCGGCCGCGCACGGACCCGGTGCTGGCGCTGCGGGCGGCCGCGACCGCCGCGCAGCACGGGCTGCCCCTGTCACCGGTGACCGTGGGGCACCTGGCCACCGACACGCCCGAGCTGCCGCAGCCGTGGCCCACCGCCGCCCGCGAGGCGATGCTCGAGCTGCTGTCGGCCGGGCCGGCGCTGGTGCCGGTGTGGGAGGCCCTGGACCTGGCCGGACTGACTACCCGCTGGCTGCCGGTGTGGGCGGGCGTGCGCTCGCGGCCCCAGCGCAACGCCGTGCACCGGCACACCGTCGACCGGCACCTGATCGAGACGGTCGTGCACTGCGGCCCGTTCCTGCGCGACGTCGAGCGGCCCGACCTGCTGCTCGTCGCCGCGTTGCTGCACGACATCGGCAAGCTGCCCGGTGCGGGCGACCACTCCTCGATCGGCGCCCCGCTGGCACGCCGGACGGCGCTCGCGATGGGCATGGCGACCACCGACGCCGACGTGGTCGAGCGGCTCGTGCGCGAGCACCTGACGCTCGTCGACCTGGCCACCCGACGCGACCCGGACGACCCGCGCACGGTGCAGGCTGTGGTCCAGGCGGTCGACGGGCGGGCCGACGTCCTGCGGCTGCTGCGCGCTCTCACCGAGGCCGACGCGCTCGCTGCTGGGCCGGCGGCCTGGAGCGCCTGGCGGGCGCGGCTGGTCGACGACCTGGTGGGGCGGGCGCTGACCTCGCTCACCGGTGCGCCGGTGCCGGGGCCCTCGCCGCTCAGCGACCAGGAGTCCGCGCTGGCCGTCGTGGTCCGCGACGGGGGCGGCCCGCAGATCGACGTCACCGAGCTGGACGGCCTGCACGTCGTCACGGTGGTCGCCCCCGACCGCCTCGGCCTGTTCGGTGACGTCGCGGGCCTGCTCGCCGCGCACGGGCTGTCGGTGCGGTCGGCGCTGGTGCGCACCGTCGACGCCGTCGCGGTCGACACCTGGTGGGTCAGCGCGCCCTACGGCGACCTGCCGCCGACCCCGACGATGCTGACCGCCCTGCGCCGACTGGCCGACGGCGACCGCACCGCGCTGGACCGGCTGGCCCGGCGGGACGCCGCCTACCGCCCCGCGCGCGGCGTCGTGGCCCAGCCGCGCGCCGTCCTGGTGCCCGGCGCCTCCGAGCACGCGACGGTCATCGAGGTGCGCGCGGCCGACCGACCGGGGCTGCTGCACGCGGTGGGCCGGGCGCTGGCCGAGCAGGGCGTCGACGTCCGCTCGGCGCACGTCGCCACCCACGCCGGGCAGGCCGTCGACACGCTCTACCTCGCCGAGCCGGACGGCGGGCCGCTGGCGCCCGCCCGGGTCGCCGGCGTCGTCGCGGTGCTGGTCGACGCCGGTGAGGTGCCGCGAGCCTGAGGTGGACCGGCAGGTCGCCGCGCTTCCCGGGCGCGCAGGTAGCGCCGCGACCGGCCGATCAGCGGCATCTCGATGAAGCGGTAGCTCAGCTCGGCGACGAGCCACGTCGCAGCGAACCAGGCCACGGCCTGTCGATGCGTCAGCAGCTGACCCTGCCAGTGCTGCCAGAAGTACAGGAGGACGAAGTTCCACAGGTACAACCCGTACGACACCTGCCCGAGCCGCACGAGCAGCGACGTGCGCAGCAGCCGAGACACCGGTGACGACGGCGAGAACAGGCCCGCGAGGATCAGGGCGCACGTGCCCAGCGCTATGGCAGGCAGGGCCAGCCGGTAGGTCCTGTCGTCCTCGACGAGCCCGTAGTGGTAGACGCCGATGACGAGGACGAGACCGGCGCAGCCGGCCGCGCCGGCCAGGACCCGCGAGAGACGACCCACTGCCTCGCCGGCCTGCCCGCTCCGCCGGTTGAGGCACAGGGCCAGCACGCAGCCGAACAGCAACGCGTCCATGCGGGTGTCCGGACCGACGTACAGGTGGTCGTTCCAGCCGTTTGCGAACGTGAGATGGAACTTCTGCCAGATCGAGAACGCGATACCCGCGACGGCGATGGACAGCAGCCACGAGCGGGCGGCGCGGCGGCGCAACGCGAGGACCAGGATCACGGGCCAGACGAGGTAGAACTGCTCCTCCATCGACAGCGACCAGGCCCACCCGAACGGGAGCAGGTGCGGCAGCGTGTGGCTCATGGTTAGCGCGACGATGTTGGCCGAGTAGAACAGCGCTGCGCCGCCGGCGAAGACGACGGACTTCACAGCGTCCCCGCGAAACGCCAGGATCGTCAGCACGGAGGTGACGACGAGGGTCACGACCAGCGCCGGCAGCAACCTCGCCGCTCGCCGGGTGTAGAAGGCGAGCAGGTCCACGCGGCCGGTCAGCTGGCGCTCCTGCAGCAGCAGGGTCGTGATCAGGAAGCCCGAGAGCGTGAAGAACACCGAGACGCCTGCATGGCCGCCGATCAGCACCTGGACGTTGGCGTGGTGGACCATCACCCCGAGAACGGCCACGGCCCGGATGCCGTCGAGCTCGGGACGGTATCCGAGGCGGTTGGGCGAGGTCGGCGACGTCGCCGCGACGTCGGTCGACTCACCGTGGATCTTTTCCGCCGACACAGGGCGCGACACTACCGGCCGGAGGCGGGCCAGAGCAGAGGGAGAACCGGTCGACGCCGGCGAGGTGTCGATCGCCGGCCCCTGCCCCGGCGGCCACGTAGGCTGAGCGGGTCCTGACCGGTCGACCCCGAGGACCCTGCCGCCGTGTTCACCACCCTGTCCGACCGCCTCGCCGCCACGTTCAAGAACCTGCGCGGGCGGGGGCGCCTGTCCGAGGCCGACGTCGCGGCCACCGTCAAGGAGATCCGCACCGCGCTGCTCGAGGCCGACGTCGCGCTGCCGGTGGTGCGCCAGTTCACCGAGGCCGTGCGCGAGCGGGCCCTGGGCGCCGAGGTGTCCGGCGCGCTGAACCCCGCGCAGCAGGTCGTCAAGATCGTCAACGAGGAGCTCGTCGCGATCCTGGGCGGTCAGACCCGGCGCCTGACGTTCGCCAAGAACCCGCCGACGGTGATCATGCTGGCCGGCCTGCAGGGCGCCGGCAAGACCACCCTGGCCGGCAAGCTCGCCCACTGGCTGCGCAGCGAGGGGCACACCCCGCTGCTGGTGGCCGCCGACCTGCAGCGCCCCAACGCGGTCACCCAGCTCGAGGTGGTCGGCCAGCGCGCCGGCGTCCCCGTGTTCGCGCCGGAGAAGGGCAACCAGGGCGCCGAGCTCGAGCACGGCTCGGTCGGTGACCCGGTCGCGGTGGCACGGGCCGGGGTCGCCGAGGCCCGCGCCCGCCAGCACGACGTCGTCATCGTCGACACCGCCGGCCGCCTCGGCATCGACGCCGAGCTGATGCAGCAGGCGTCCGACATCCGCGACGCCGTGCAGCCGGACGAGGTGCTCTTCGTCGTCGACGCGATGATCGGCCAGGACGCCGCCCAGACGGCGCTCGCGTTCCTGGACGGCGTCGACTTCACCGGAGTGGTGCTGTCCAAGCTGGACGGCGACGCCCGCGGTGGCGCGGCCCTGTCGGTCGCCACGGTCACCGGGCGGCCGATCATGTTCGCCTCGACCGGCGAGGCCGTCGGCGACTTCGAGGTGTTCCACCCCGACCGGATGGCCTCGCGGATCCTGGACATGGGCGACGTCATGTCGCTCATCGAGGCGGCCGAGAAGGCGTTCGACGCCGGTCAGGCCGAGGAGATGGCCCGCAAGTTCGTCGAGGAGGAGGAGTTCACCTTCGACGACTTCCTCGCCCAGATGGCGGCCGTCAAGCAGATGGGCTCGCTGAAGAAGATGCTCGGCATGATGCCCGGCATGGGCCAGATGCGCGAGCAGCTCGACAACCTCGACGAGCGCGAGTTCGACCGGGTCGAGGCGATGGTCCGCTCGATGACTCCCTTCGAGCGCAAGCACCCCAAGCTCATCAACGGCTCGCGCCGGGCCCGCATCGCGCGCGGCTCGGGCCGGTCGGTGTCCGACGTCAACGAGCTGCTGCAGCGGCTGACCGAGGCGCAGAAGATGATGAAGCAGCTGCGCCGCGGCGGGGGAGTGCCCGGCATGCCCGGTGTCCCCGGCATGAGCGGGCCCGGCCGCAAGGGCAAGGCAGCCAAGGCCCCGGTGCGCAAGAAGGGCAAGAGCGGCAACCCCGCCAAGCGCGCCGAGCAGGAGCGCGGCGCGCTCACCCGGGCGCAGGACGCGCGGGCCGGGGCGATCGGGTCGGCCTTCGGCGCCCCCGCCGCGGACGACGCGCCCGCCGGCCTGGACCAGCTGCCCCAGGGCTTCGAGAAGTTCCTCGGCCGCTGACCCACGGCCACTGCCTCACGGCCCGCCGCGGGGTCCCGAGCTCAGCGGCGCCCGTCCGGCCAGAGCACCTCGGCGCAGTCGTGCCAGAGCAGCCGGTAGGCCAGCGACGCCCGGCTGGACGCGTGCGAAACCACGACGGGACGGCGGGTCACCGCCATCCGCTCCACCACGCTGTCGGCCGGCACGCTGGTGGGTAGGAATGTCTGGCCGCGCACTGTCGGCCGGCCCACGACCTCCCGGTGCAGGCTCTTGCGCCGGTCGACCATGGAGAAGAACGCGCGCACGGCCGGTCGCGGCTTGTCCATCGCCGCGACGAAATCCGTGAGCTGCTCGAGTGGGCGCAGCGACAGGGCCGTGGGCAGCGTCGGCACCAGCAGCAGGTCCGAGGCGGCGAACACGTTCTCGGACACCATCGAGATGCTCGGCGGGCAGTCCAGCACCACCAGGTCGTAGTCGCCCCTGAGCGGTTCGAGCAGGCGGCGTACCTGCTGGGTCGGGCGCTTCGCGTCGTCCAGCTGCAGGTCGAGGTTGCGGTAGGAGAAGTCCGAGGGCAGCACGGCGACATCGCCCAGCTTGCTGGACCTGATCGCGTCGTCCAGGCTGCGCCTGCCGCTGACCAGGGCCGCGCCGCCGCCCTTGACGCGCGGCTTGACTCCGAGCAGGTACGTCGCGGCGCCCTGCGGGTCCAGGTCCCACACCAGCGTCCGCAGCCCCCCGGCCGCCGCCAGGTGGGCCAGGTTGACGGCGGCGCTGGTCTTCCCGACGCCGCCCTTGATGATGTACGTCGCCAGGGTCTTCACAGCGGTGACCCCGGGCGTCTCATCCGGTGAGCGTAGCGGCGTCGGGGGCACGGATTAGGGTGTTCGCCGTGAGTCCAGACGTGCTGCACCTGACCGGACCGGTGCTCGTCGGCCCCGACGAGCAGCGTGACCAGGCGTGGGTGGTCGGCGGTCGGCTGACCTTCGAGCGGCCCGTCGCCACCGACGTCACGACCGTGGACGGCGTCGTGCTGCCCGGCCTGGTCGACGCCCACTGCCACGTCGGCCTCGACGCGCACGGAGCCGTGGACGAGGCGACCACCCGGGCCCAGGCGCTGGCCGACCGCGACGCCGGCGCGCTGCTGCTGCGCGACGCCGGCAGCCCGGCCGACACCCGCTGGGTCGACGGTCGCGACGACCTGCCCAGGATCGTCCGCGCCGGGCGGCACATCGCGCGCACCCGGCGGTACATCCGGGGCTACGCCGACGAGGTCGAGCCCGACCAGCTCGCGGACGCCGTCGCGGTGCAGGCGCAGCGCGGTGACGGCTGGGTCAAGATCGTGGGCGACTGGATCGACCGCGACACAGGCGACCTCGCGCCCTGCTGGCCGCTGGAGGCCCTGCGTGCGGCGATGGACGCCGCTCACACCGCGGGCGCCCGGGTCACCGCCCACTGCTTCAGCGAGGACTCGCTGCCGGACCTGATCGCCGCGGGCGTCGACGGCATCGAGCATGCCTGTGGGCTCACCTACGACACGACGCTCGCGGCTGCCGAGCGCGGGGTCGCCGTCGTCCCCACCCTGGTCAACATCGCCACCTTCCCCTCGATCGCCGACGCCGGCGAGGCCAAGTTCCCGCTCTACGCCGCCCACATGCGCGACCTGCACGCGCGCCGGTACGCGACCGTGCGCGACGCGTACGACGAGGGCGTGCCGGTGTACGTCGGCACCGACGCCGGTGGGTCGCTGCCGCACGGTCTGGTCGCCGCCGAGGTCGCCGAGCTGGTGGCCGCGGGCCTGCCGCGCCTGGCCGCGCTGGACGCCGCCTGCTGGGGTGCGCGCGTGTGGCTGGGCCGCCCGGGGCTGGCCGAGGGCGAGTCCGCCGACCTCGTGGTCTACCCCGACGACCCGCGCGAGGACGTCGGCGTGCTGGCGCACCCACGGGCCGTGGTGCTGCGCGGACGCGTGGTGTGAGCCAGCGCCTGCGCGCTACCGGCGCCCGGGTCGAGGTCGGACCCGTCACCCAGGCCGACGTCGCGCCGTACCAGCTCGCCGTCGCGGCCTCGGCACAGCGCCTGGGCCGGTGGAACGCGGTCGACCCCAACGACCTGGCCCGCCACCTGCGGGCGCAGTCCGACGCCCACCGTACCTTCGTCGTCCGGGCGCTGGACCCGCGCGGCGGCCACGGCATCGTCGGCAAGGTCAACGTGACCAACGTGGTGCGCGGCCGGTTCTCGTCGGCGACCCTCGGGTACGACGCCTACGACCCCTACGTCGGGCAGGGGCTGTTCGCCGAGGGCCTTCGGCTGGTGGTCGACGTCGCGCTGCGCCGCCGCGAGGCCGGTGGGCTGGGGCTGCACCGGGTCGAGGCCAACGTCCAACCGGGCAACACGCGCTCGGCCGGACTCCTGCGCTCGCTGGGGTTCCGGCACGAGGGCGAGACCCCGCGGATGCTGCACCTGGCGGCGCGCGGTGAGGGCGGTGACGGGGTCGAGGCGTGGCGCGACCACGAGCGCTACGCCGTCACGGCCGAGGAGTGGCCGGCGCCGGCGTACGCCCCGCACCGTCGGGCCCGACGCGTCCTGCTCGTCAACGGGCTGCCGGGCGCCGGCAAGTCCACCCTGGCCCGGGCTCTGGCTCGCGAGCTGAGCCTGCCGCTGCTGAGCAAGGACGTCGTCAAGGAGCAGGTCGGCGAGCACCTGCCGGACGACGTCGCCGCGGTGCTCGTCGGTCCGTCGTCACCGCTCGGCGCCGGGGCCAGCGAGGCGCTGTGGTCGCTGCTCGCCGACTGCCCGGCCGGTGCCGTGCTCGAGAGCTGGTGGCCCGCCGACGCCCGGCCGCTGGTCGACGCCGGACTGCGCCGCGCGGGCGCCGACCCGACGTCCGTGGTCGAGGTCTGGTGCGACGTCCCGGCCACTCTGGCCCGCGAGCGGTTCGAGGCGCGCGTGCGGCACCGGATCCACGGACCGCAGGTCGGCCTGGTCTGGTGGGACGGACCCGGCCCGGCCGCTGCGGCACCGCTCGGCCTCGGGCCGGTGCTGCGGGTCGACACCAGCCACCCCCTGACCCCCCGAGCCGTCGCCGACGTCAGCCTGCGCGCGCGGGCGCTCGCCATCTAGCGGTGGTCCACGTTGCGGCTGACTCGCTGCGCGTGTCGAGCCTTGACGTTGCGGTACCGGTGCTGACCCGGACCGGGTGCGGGGGCGGGCGTTGCGGGCGAGCGGTGGGGGTCTTGCGACGGCCAGCGATCTGTACTAGAATAGAACACGTGTTCGAGACAACCGCCACTGACGCCGCCGGGTTGACGCGTGCGCGGGTGGCCCGCTTCGGCGAGCAGCTGGGTGGCTTCGACGCCCGCGGCTTTTCGGACGTCGAGCTGGTCGACGTGCTGGGTGAGCTCGAGATGTTGAAGTGTCGGGTCGAGGCGGCGCAGGTGGTGGCTGCGGCGGCGTTGGACTCCTCGGTGCGCGCCGCCCACGCTGCGGCTGGGGTGCCGGCCGACCGGCAGGGGTTGGGGGTGGGGTTGCAGGTGGCGTTGGCGCGGCGGGAGTCCCATCACCGGGGGGAGCGGCATCTGGGTCTGGCCCGGGTGTTGACCCGTGAGCTGCCGTGCACGCTGGCTGCTCTGCGGGCGGGGTTGGTCAGTGAGTGGCGGGCCACCGTGGTGGTCCGTGAGACCGCCTGCCTGTCGCGGGAGCACCGCGCCGAGGTCGACCGGGAACTCGGTGATGCGCCACAGGCGTGGGTGCGGTGGGGTGAGCGTGAGCTGGTCGGTGAGCTGCGCCGGGTGGCCTACCGGTTGGACCCGGCCTCGGTGGTGGCCCGGCGTCGGCGGGCGGAGGCGCAGCGGTCGGTGTCGCTTCGCCCGGCCCCGGACTGCATGACGTACCTGACCGCACTGCTGCCGGTGGTGACCGGTGTGGGGGTGTACGCCGAGCTGACCCGCGCCGCCGACACCGCCCGCGCCGCCGGTGACGAACGGGGTCGGGGCCAGGTGATGGCCGACACCCTCGCCACCCGCGTCCTGGGCCAACCCGACGGAAGCGCACCGCGGGTGCCGGTCACGGTGAACGTGGTCGTCTCCGATGAGGTCCTGCTTGGCGGCGACAGCGGCAGGACCTGCGGGACCGGCCAGGCAGTCAGGGCCGGCAGCGCCGCCGAGGTGCTGGGTTACGGGCCGGTGCCCGCGGGCCTGGCCCGCCAGGTCGCCGGCGCCGCCCCAGATGCCGCGGTACAGATCCGGCGGCTGTACGCGAACCCGGCCACCGGGGCGCTGGTCGGGATGGACTCCAAGGCCCGGTGCTTCCCACCGGCGCTGGCCGAGTTCATCCGGCTGCGTGACCGGACCTGTCGCACCCCCTGGTGCGACGCACCCGTGCGCCACATCGACCACGTCCGAGCACACGCCGACGGCGGGCCGACGTCGGCGGAGAACGCCCAAGGCCTGTGCGAGGCCTGCAACCACGCCAAGACAGCCCCCGGCTGGGCCGCCACCGTCAGTCAGACGCCGGCGCACACCGTCACGCTGACCACCCCCACCGGCGCGACGTACGACTCCACCGCACCACCAGCACCACGTCCCCTACCGCGAGGCCGACCTGGTCCCGACCGAGTCGACCTCTCATGGCTCGAGTGGAGCCTCGAGGTGATGCTGCTCGAGCACGCCAACTGACCGGTCGGCTACGGGTCGACCCCACGCGCCTCACCACGGTGCCGGTCGCCGTGCGGCCAGGGCTGCTGGACGCCGGGAGGCCGCGGATCTGGCAGACTGGGCGGCCGTACCCGGTGCCGGCGGTCCCTCTCACCTCCGACGTCGTGTCCCGAGCACCACGGTCTCGTGTCCCCACCCGGGGCCCGACGTGCTCACCTCATCTCACAAGACCAGGAGTTACCCACCCGTGGCTGTCAAGATCCGTCTCAAGCGCCTGGGCAAGATCCACGCCCCGTACTACCGCATCGTCGTCGCCGACTCGCGCACCAAGCGCGACGGTCGCGCGATCGAGGAGATCGGCAAGTACCACCCCACCGAGGAGCCCTCGCTCATCGAGATCAACCGCGAGCGCGCGCAGTACTGGCTCGGCGTGGGCGCCCAGCCCACCGAGCAGGTCACCGCGCTGCTGAAGATCACCGGCGACTGGCAGACCTTCAAGGGCCTGCCCGGCACCGAGGGCACGCTGCGGTTCGCTGCCCCCAAGCCCGACCGCAACGCCATCTTCGACGCCGCCAGCAAGCAGGCCGCCGGCCTGGAGGTCAAGGAGGGCGCCACCACCGCCCGGGCCAAGAAGGCGCCGAAGAAGGACGACGAGGCCACCGCGCCTGCATCAGACCGCGTCGCCCCCGCCGACCCGACCACGGCGCCAACCGAGCCCGGTCCGTCGGTGGCCAGTGACGCCCCCGCCGCAGCCGCAGCCGCTGAGGCCGAGGCTGAGGCGCCGGCCGAGAAGGCTCCCGCTGCCGACGAGGCGAAGGCCGAGGGCTGAGCGTGCTGGAGGAGGCGCTCGAGCACCTGGTGCGGGGTATCGTCGAGCACCCCGACGACGTCGTCGTGCGGCACCAGAACGGCCGGCGCGGCGAGATGCTCGAGGTGCGGGTGCACCCCGACGACCTCGGCCGGGTCATCGGCCGCTCGGGCCGTACGGCGAGCGCCCTGCGCACCGTCGTCGGTGCTCTGGCCGGCGGCGGATCGGTGCGGGTCGACATCGTCGACACCGACAAGGTCCGCTGAGCTCCCCCTGAGGCCCTGAGCACCACCCAGCACCACGCGAACGCCCGCGCCGGGCGTCGGGCCCGTGCCCGACGTCCGGCGCCCGCGTTGTCCCGTCCACCGAGAGGTCCGTCATGGAACGCGTCGTCGCCCGCATCGGCCGGGCCCACGGCCTGCGCGGTGAGGTCAGCGCCGAGGTGCGCACCGACACCCCCGGCGAGCGGTTCGTCCCCGGCGCGGTGTTCACCACACCGGCCGGAACCCTCACCGTCGAGTCGGCCCGCGACCACAGCGGCGTGCTGCTGCTGCGGTTCGAGGGCGTCAGCACCCGCGAGGGCGCCGAGGCGCTGCGCGGCACCGAGCTCGTCGTCGACGTCACCACCTCGGACGAGCCGGACGCCTGGTACGACCACGAGCTGGTCGGGCTGCGTGCCGTCCACGTCGACGGCCACGACCTCGGTGAGGTCGTGCGCCTGGACGCCGGAGCCGCCCAGGACCTGCTGGTGGTCCGACCGCTCGGCGGTGGTGAGCCGGTGCTGGTGCCGTTCGTGAAGGCGCTCGTGCCGGACGTCGACGTCGCCGGCGGGCGCGTCGTCCTGGACCCCCCGGGCGGGATGTTCGACGGCGACGCCGAGGTCGCCGGGCCCGACCAGGGCTGAGGGGCTCGCTGTGCGGATCGACGTGGTCACGATCTTCCCCGACTACCTGGCCCCGCTGGGTCTATCGCTGATCGGGCGTGCGCGCGAGCAGGGCGTGCTCGACCTGGTCGTTCACGACCTTCGCGACTTCACGCACGACCGGCACCGCACGGTCGACGACACCCCGTACGGCGGGGGCGCAGGCATGGTCATGCGTCCCGAGCCGTGGGGCGAGGCGCTGGACCACGTGCGGGAGCAGGCGCCCGGCGTGCCCCACCTGCTGGTGCCCAGCCCCTCCGGCGTCCCGTTCACCCAGGCGATGGCCCACGACCTGGCCGCCGAGCCGTGGCTGGCGTTCGCCTGCGGGCGCTACGAGGGCATCGACGAACGGGTGCTGGACGAGGCGAGCACGATGATGCGGGTCACCCCGGTCAGCCTCGGCGACTACGTCCTGAACGGGGGAGAGGTGGCCGTGCTCGCCGTCGTCGAGGCGGTGGCCCGGCTGCTGCCCGGCGTCGTCGGCAACGCCGAGAGCCTGGTGGAAGAGAGCCATGAGGGCGGTCTGCTCGAGTACCCCGTCTACACCAAGCCCGCCAGCTGGCGCGGGCGCGAGGTGCCCGAGGTGCTGCTGTCGGGTCACCACGGGCGGGTGGCCGCCTGGCGGCACGCCCAGCGCCTCGCGCGCACCGCCGAGCGCCGTCCCGACCTGCTGCTCGGATTTCAGGGCGACCCCCCTGCTGTGGCAGACTGAGCGATCGCGCCACGCGCCGGTCGCGGCCCCGCCACGGGGGAGCCGCACGACCACGAGTGGCCTCCTGACCTCACCGATGTCCGTGAGTGACCTGTGGCACCCACGAGAAAGCGACACCTCATGCAGATCCTCGACTCGCTCGACTCCGCCAGCCTCCGGGACGACGTCCCCGAGTTCCGCGCCGGCGACACCCTGAAGGTGCACGTCAAGGTCGTCGAGGGCACCCGCTCGCGCGTCCAGCTGTTCCAGGGCGTCGTCATCCGCCGGCACGGCGAGGGCGTCCGCGAGACCTTCACGGTCCGCAAGGTCAGCTTCGGCGTCGGCGTCGAGCGCACGTTCCCCGTGCACTCCCCGGTGATCGACAAGATCGAGGTCGCCGTCCGCGGTGACGTGCGCCGCGCCAAGCTGTACTACCTGCGCGACCTGCGCGGCAAGGCCGCCAAGATCAAGGAGAAGCGCGACACCCCCGTCGCCCGCTGACCCCGCAGCACCCCCGACGCCCGGCCCACCTCGCGGTGCGCCGGGCGTCGCTGCGTGTCCCCCGCCGTCCGGGTCCTCCCCAGCCGTCCGGCAGGTTAGGCTCGCGGTGATGGACGTCGCCCGCAGCGACACGGCGAGCGACCTGCCCGTGTCCCCAGATCCCGCCCCCCGGCGACCGCTCGGCACCGAGCTGGGCGTGCTCGTCGTCGTCGCGCTGGCGCTGACCTTCGTCGTCCGGCTGCTGGTGGTGCAGGCGTTCTACATCCCCTCGGGTTCGATGGAACCGACCCTGCAGATCGGTGATCGGGTGCTGGTCGACAAGCTCGCCTACCGCGTCGGCGACGTGCACCGCGGCGACGTCGTGGTCTTCGACGGCCGCGGTTCGTTCGCCCCCCTCGAGTCCGTCGCGGCCGGTGGTCCGCTCGCCCGGGCGGCCGGCGCCGTCGCCGGGTACGTCGGCGTCGCGCCGTCCGAGCGCGACTACGTCAAGCGGGTGGTCGGCCTGCCCGGTGACCGGGTGGTCTGCTGCGGCACCGACGGCCGCCTGCGCGTCAACGGGGCACCCGTCGACGAGCCGTTCGTGCTGCCCGGCGACGCGCCCAGCGACCAGCCCTTCGACGTCACGGTGCCGGCCGGGCGCGTGTGGGTCATGGGCGACCACCGCAGCGACTCGGCCGACTCGCGCTCGCACCTCGGCGACCCCGGCGGTGGCACCGTCTCCCTCGACCGCGTCGTGGGCCGGGTGCTCGTGCGCTTCTGGCCGCTGACGGACGTCGGCACCATCGCGGGCGGCGCCTCGTGAGCACCCCTCCCGAGCACGACACCGCCGACGACACCGTCGTGCCACCCCGACGCGGCTCCGAGGGTGGTCTGCTCGCGGCGCTGCGCGAGACGGTGATCGTCGTCGTCATCGCCCTGGCCCTGTCCCTGCTCGTCAAGACCTTCCTCGTCCAGGCGTTCTACATCCCCTCCGGATCGATGGAGAACACCCTGCAGCTGGGTGACCGGGTGGTGGTCAGCAAGCTGACGCCGGGCCCGTTCGACCTGCACCGCGGTGACATCGTGGTGTTCACCGACCCCGGCGGCTGGCTGCCGGTCACGGCCCCGCGACAGGACGGTCCGGTGCGCGGTGCGGTGCGATCGGCCCTGACGTTCGTCGGCCTGCTGCCCAACGACACGGGCAACCACCTGATCAAGCGGCTGATCGGGCTGCCGGGTGACCACGTCGTCTGCTGCGACGCCGAGGGCAGACTGACCGTCAACGGCGTCGCGCTCACCGAGCCCTACGTCTTCGAGGGCAACGTCCCGTCCGAGCGCACCTTCGACATCGTCGTCCCCGCCGGGCGGATCTGGGTGATGGGCGACCACCGTCAGGCCTCGGAGGACTCGCGCTACCACGACGACGGCAAGGGCGGCACCGGATCGGTCAGCATCGCGGGCGTCACCGGCAAGGCCTTCGTGCTCGTCTGGCCGTTCGACCGTGCCACCTGGCTCACGCGTCCGGCATCGACCTTCGCCACGGTGCCCGCCGCCGCGGTTGTCTCGACGTCCACCCCCGCGCCGTCGCCGTCGCGATGAGCCGCGCCCCGAGCCTGCGCGTCGAGCGGGCGCTGCTGCGCGAGGGCCACCTGCTGATCGCCGCCGTGGACGAGGTCGGTCGCGGCGCCCTGGCCGGCCCGGCGTCGGTGGGGATCGTCCTGGTCGACGCCGCGGTGCGCACCGCGCCGGCCGGCGTCCGCGACTCCAAGCTGCTCACCCCTGCCGCCCGCGAGGCGCTCGTGCCGCGGATCCGGCGCTGGGCCCTGGCCCACGCCGTCGGCCACGCCGGCCCCGACGAGGTCGATGCCGTCGGCATCCTCGGGGCTCTGCGACTGGCCGCGACGCGCGCGCTGGCGACCCTGCCCCGGCCCGACCTGGTGCTCCTGGACGGCAACCACGACTGGCTCACCGACCCCCTGGCCGGCGGGCTGTTCGAGGCGACCACGCCCCCCGTGCGCACGCTGGTCAAGGCGGACATGTCGTGTTCGTCGGTGGCCGCGGCCAGCGTGCTCGCCAAGGTCGAGCGCGACGCGATGATGGTCGCCCTGCACGAGCAGCACCCGCAGTACGGGTGGGCCGGCAACAAGGGGTACTCGGCGCCCGAGCACCTGGCGGCGCTCGCCGAGCTCGGGCCCTGCGTCCAGCACCGGCGCAGCTGGCGGTTGCCCGCCTGCGAGCCGGGTGCCGTCCCCCGGGCGAGGGTGCGCGAGGATGTCGCCGTGACCGAGCTGTCGGAGGTGGCGTGGTGAGCGCCGAGGACCTCGAGAACTACGAGACCGAGATGGAGCTCTCGCTCTACCGCGAGTACCGCGACGTCGTCGGTCTGTTCTCGCACGTCGTCGAGACCGAGCGGCGGTTCTACCTGGCCAACGCGGTCGACGTCCAGGCCCGGTCCGACGCCGGTGAGGTCTACTTCGAGGTCACCATGACCGACGCCTGGGTCTGGGACGTCTACCGCCCCGCCCGCTTCGTCAAGAGCGTCAAGGTCATCACCTTCAAGGACGTCAACGTCGAGGAGCTCTCCGCCTCCGAGCTCGAGCTCCCCAAGGACCCCACCTTCCCCCGCTGACCCGCCTGCCCTTGGCCCCCTCGGCCCCCTCGGCCCGCCCTCGGCCCCCTCGGCCCGGCTTGTTGTCGCGAGGGCACCCCACTGCGTTCCTAGTGGAGTGGGGTGCCCCCGCGGTCGCCGCGCGTCGTAGTCATCGCACCCAGTGCGGGGCGGTTCGCTCAGGCCGGACGCCGATCCGCCCGTTGCGCGGGCGGCCGCAGCACCAGGTCCCCCGGGTGCTCGTGGTGGGCGTTGCGCGCGCGGAACGCCAGGACCTCGCGGACGAAGGCCAGCTCGTCGGCGTGCACGTCCCCGGGAGCCACCGGCAGCAGGGGAACGCCGTACGCCCCCAGCGCCCGGGCGCGTCGCTGGGTTCGCTTGTAGTCCAGCGGCGAGAGGTGGAACGCCATCGAGTCGATCTGCAGGGCGGCGCCGATGTCGTCCCAGTAGCCGTCCGGCGTCGCGACGTGCTCGCCGTCCTGCGTGTGCAGCGACCAGTTCCACCGCGGCTGCGGGATGGTGTGCCGGGTGAAGACGTCGCGCACCTGCGCCTCGGCCGCTGAGCGCACCCCCGCCGCGACCTCGGCCAGCACCTCGCGCGGCAGCGCCGTCCGCTGCCGCGCCGCCGCAGCGAGCGCTTCGAGGAGCTCGTCCACGGTGCACACCCCGGTCTGGACGACCTCGGCGACCAGAGCGCGCACGCCGTCCAACCGGCCGATGCTGCGGCAGGCGTCGACGACGGCCCGTGCGGGTGGGGCGAGGGGGATGCCGGCGCGCACCCGCGCCTGCGGCAGCGACCGGGTGCGCTCGATGACCACACCCGGCCGTGACTGGCGACGGCGACGGTGCGGCACCAGCGCGTGCACGGCCTCACCGGCCGGGACGGCGCGCACGCCGTACGCGCTGAGGGCGAACGATCCCGTGACGACCGCGCCCTCGCCGGCGTACGCCAGGGCGCCGCGCAGCCGCTCGCGGCGGGTCGGCGTACC
The DNA here is from genome assembly GCA_038322575.1 of Actinomycetales bacterium. Classification (GTDB taxonomy): domain Bacteria; phylum Actinomycetota; class Actinomycetes; order Actinomycetales; family Angustibacteraceae; genus JACMOY01. The sequence goes on along the minus strand of JBBQGB010000001.1, from coordinate 127,716 downwards.
GGTGTGTGCGAGGACGACCCCCGGGTGCAGCCGCTGCCAGGGACCACGCCGCAGGATCCGTTGGCAGATGGTCGACAGCGGCACACCGGCCTCGATCAGCTGCGCATGCGTCATCACCTGCTCGTGCTCACGCAGGACGGTGGCCAGGACGTCCAGATCGACGGCGCGCAGCTTGGGCATGGACCACTGTGGCGCGTCGCGGGCCGCCCGCGCCGGCCGCGACGTCCCGCCTGTGGACGACGCTGGCGGGGTACCTGGAGCACCCCGCCCCAACCTGGGTGCGTTCACTACGACACCCGGTTGTCGCGGGGGCACCCCACTACGGTCAGAACGGTGCGGGGGTCCCCCGCAAGCACCCGGTCGGGCGGCGGCACCGTGGCGGGCGCACCGCGGCTCCCAGCCCTGAGATGATGGGCGGGTGAGCGCGACGCAGACCGGCCTGCGCATCGGGCCCCTCGACCTCGGTACCCCCGTGGTCCTCGCGCCGATGGCGGGGATCACCAACGCGGCGTTCCGCCAGCTGTGCCGCGAGCAGGCGGGGGCGGCGCTGGCCCGCGAGGGCCTGACCCTGGCCGGCGGCCTGTTCGTCAGCGAGATGGTCACCAGCCGCGCGCTGGTCGAGCGCAGCCCCGAGTCGATGCGGCTGATCCAGCACGGGCCGGGCGACGTGCCGCGCTCCGTGCAGCTGTACGGCGTCGACCCGGCGACCGTGGGGGCGGCCGTGCGGATGCTCGTCGACGAGGACCGCACCGACCACGTCGACCTCAACTTCGGCTGCCCGGTGCCCAAGGTCACGCGCAAGGGCGGGGGAGCGGCCCTGCCCTGGAAGGCCGACCTGTTCCGCGACATCGTCCGCGCCGCGGTGCGGGCCGCCGGCGAGGTGCCGGTCACGGTCAAGATGCGCAAGGGCGTCGACGACGACCACCTGACCTTCGTTCGGGCCGGGCTGACCGCCGAGGCGGAGGGCGTCGCGGCGGTCTCGCTGCACGGTCGGACGGCGGCCCAGCACTACTCCGGACGCGCGGACTGGGCGGCGATCGGCGAGCTCAAGGCCGCCGTCACCAGCATCCCCGTGCTCGGCAACGGTGACGTGTGGGGCGCCGACGACGCCCTGGCCATGGTGGCCCAGACCGGCTGCGACGGCGTGGTCGTGGGGCGCGGGTGCCTCGGCCGACCGTGGCTGTTCGCCGACCTCGCGGCGGCGTTCTCGGGACGGCAGGTGCGGGTGCAGCCCACCCTGGCCGAGGTCGCGGGGGCGCTGCGGCGGCACGTCGAGCTGCTCGCGGAGCACTACGTCACCGCAGGCGAGACCGAGCCGGTCGGCGAGCTCAAGGCCTGCCGCGACATCCGCAAGCACATCGCCTGGTACCTCAAGGGTTTCTCGGTCGGCCAGCCGCTGCGGGCCGCCCTCGCGCTCGTCGACGGCCTCGACCGGCTCGACGACCTGCTCGGCCGGCTCGACCTCGCCCAGCCCTGGCCGGGTGAGCCCGCCGAGGGCCAGCGCGGCCGCGCCGGGTCGCCCCAGCGGGTGGCGCTCCCCGACGGCTGGCTGGACAGCCGCGTGCTCGAGGGCGCGTCGGCGCGGATGATCCAAGAGGCCGAGCTGTCGGTCTCCGGCGGCTGACCCGACCGCCACACGGCTGAAACCGGCACGAAACACCGCTCGCGTACTCCTGGTCGCACACCGGACGAGCCCGTCGTCCGGACGAGGGACGGAGCCGGTATGAGCGAGTGGTCCACGGTCGAGCGCGCCCGCGAGGCGCTGGTGCAGGGTCTGGGACGCCGCGGGTTCCTGCGCGCGGCCGCCGGCGTCGGCGTCCTGACCGCGGCGGACGCGACCACCGCCGCGCCGGCCGTCGCGCGCGAGCGCTCCGAGCGGCCCGCCGGGACCCTGCAGCCGCACCGCGGGCGCATCGACGGCGACCGCTACCTGCCCTCGACGCCGGACGACGTGCGCTGGGGCTACCTGCCCGCTCGCTCGAGCACCCCGGTGCTGCGCATGCGGTCCGGGCGCACCGTCACGATCGACACCGTCTCGCACGAGGGCATCCTCGAGGACCAGGGCCGTGATCCGGTGGCGTACTTCGCCTCGCACGGTGTGGCCCGCGCCGACGTCCTGGACGACGCGGTGGCCATCGCCCGCGACTACGACCGCACCAGCCGCAGCTTCGACGTCGACGGCCCGCACGTCGTCACCGGCCCGATCCACGTCGAGGGAGCCGAGCCCGGTGACGTGCTCAAGATCGAGCCGCTGTCGCTGCTGCCCCGCGTGCCGTACGGCGTGGTGTCCAGCCGGCACGGCAAGGGCGCCCTGCCGCGGGTGGCCGGGGGCGGCCCGGCGGCCGGGATCACCCTGGCCGAGGTGATGCCGCCGATCGCCACCGACGGGCGGGCCACGGGTGACCCCACGAGGTACGGCAACGTGTCGGTGTTCACCCCGGTGCGCCGGCGCAGAGGCGTCAGCAGCGGCGTGATGCCGGTGGCCGCCGGGGGGTCGCTCGCGTTCCCGCTCAACCCCTTCATGGGTCTGATGGGCGTCGCCTTCGCGGACGGCGGGCTGACCGCCCCTGAGCTCAACTCGATCCCGCCGACCCTCGGTGGCGGCAACATCGACATCAGCCTGCTCGGCACCGGCTCGGCGTTCTACCTGCCGGTGTTCGCCGAGGGCGCGCTGTTCCACGTCGGTGACCCCCACCTGGCGATGGGCGACGGCGAGGTCGCGCTGACGGCCATGGAGGGCTCGCTGCGCGCGACCTTCCGGCTGACCGTGTGCAAGCCGGGTGCCGGCGACGCGCCGTCGGTCGCCTTCGGCTACCCGTTCGCCGAGACGGCGGACGCGTGGGTGCCGATCGGCCTCAGCGACCCGGACGGCATCGCCAACACGCAGGTCAACGACCTGAACATCGCGATGCGCCGCGCCGTCGTCAACGCGCTGGACTTCCTGTGCCACGACCTGGGCATGGACCGCGCCGTCGCCTACGCCTACCTCTCGGCGGCGGCGAACTTCCGGGTCTCGCAGGTCGTCGACCGCACCGTCGGCGTGCACGGGGTGGTCGCCAAGGCGCACTTCGCCGACTGAGTCCGTCGGTCGGCGCGTGGACTCCGGCGGCGCCGTCCGCGGCTAGGGTTTGCCGTGGCGGTGTCGTCCGGCGCCGCTGCCGTCGGTGCCGAAGGAGCGTCGTGCGCCTGGTCCGCCGGCTCGTGCTCGTCCTGGTCCTGGCGGTGCTGGTCGTGCTCGGCGTCACCGCCGCCCGCGTCTGGCGCGCAGGCCACACCGACGAGGCGGGCGGCAGGGGGTCGGCCGACGCGATCCTGGTGCTCGGCGCCGCCCAGTACGACGGGCGCCCGCAGGACTACCTGGCCGCGCGGCTGGCCCACGCGAACGACCTGTACGACCGGGGGGTGGCCCCGCGGGTGCTCACCCTGGGCGGGAAGCGTCCCGGTGACCGGTTCACCGAGGCCGACGCGGGCCAGAGCTACCTCGTTCAGCAGGGGGTGCCCGCCGACGCCGTCCTGCGGGTCGGCGAGGGCAACGACACCCTGCAGAGCGTGCGGGCGGCCGCCGCGGTGATGAAGCAGCGCGGGTGGTCGTCGGCGGTCGTGGTCACCGACCCCTGGCACGAGCTGCGCAGCACCAGCATGCTGGCCGACCAGGGCATCACCGCGCTCGGCTCCCCGACCACCACCGGGCCTTCGGTGGACGGCGGCGCCGCCGAGGCCAAGTACGTCGTGCGCGAGACCGTCGCGTACCTGGTCTACGAGCTCGGCCGGCTGCGGCCGTGAGCGGTCCATCGCCGCGCTCGCGGGCCTGGGCTGCCACCGGACCCGGGCACACCGGCCGCGACGGCGTGGTCACCGCGCACGCCGGGCCCGAGCCGGGGGTCACCGCTGCGCCACCGCGGGGGCGGGTCGAGCGCGAGGCGCTGGACGAGGCGGTCCTGCAGCCCGCTGCCACCCGGGCCCGAGGCGCCGGCGAGCGCGCGCGCCCCGAGCAGGCCGATCCCGAGCGCACCTGCTTCGAGCGCGACCGTGACCGGGTGCTGCACTCGGCCGCGTTCCGCCGTCTGGCGGGCAAGACGCAGGTGTTCGTGCACCCCGCCGACCACCAGCGCACCCGCCTCACGCACGCGCTCGAGGTCACCCAGGTCGCCACCTCCGTGGCCCGGGCGATCGGGCTGAACGTGGCGCTCACCGAGGCCATCGCGATCGGCCACGACTGCGGCCACGGCCCCGGCGGCCACGCCAGCGAGGAGGCGTTCGACGCGTTCCTGCCCGGCGGATACGACCACGCCGTCTGGGGCGCCGACGTCGTCCTCGCGCCGCTGAACCTGTGCGCCCAGACCCTGGACGGCATCCGCAACCACAGCTGGTCGCGGCCCTCGCCGACCACCCCCGAGGGGGTGGTGGTCAGCTGGGCCGACCGCGTCGCCTACACCGCCCACGACCTCGAGGACGCCGTCCACACCGGCATCGTCTCGCCGTCCGACCTGCCGGACGACGTCGCAGCGGTCTGCGGGCGCACCCGCGGCGACCAGCTGGGCACGTTCGTGGGGGCCCTGGTCGAGTGCGCGTCGACGACCGGGGTGATCGGGATGCGCCCGGAGGTCGCCGAGGCGCTGTCGGGGCTGCGCGCGTTCAACTACGAGCGGATCTACACCCGCCCCGAGGCGCTGGCGCAGACCACCGCGGTCGTCGCGGTGCTGCGCGCCCTGGTCGAATACTACGTCCAGCGCCCCTCGGCCATGCCGGGCGACGTCCACGACCCGGACGACCCGGTGCGCGCCGCGGTGACGTACGTCGGCGGCATGACCGACCGTTTCGCCTTCCGGACGGCGCTGGCCGAGCTGGGCTGGGACCCCGCCCGCCTGCCGCGCGGCATCGACGTCCCGCGCCGGCCCTGACCGGGCCCCCGCCGGGCGGCTGTCAGCGGTCGATGACAAGGTGGGGACCATGACCAGCTACGTGATCGTCGGGGCCGGACTGGCCGGAGCCAAGGCCGCTGAGGCCGTGCGTGAGTCGGACGCCGAGGGCAGCATCGTGCTCGTCGGCGACGAGCCGCGCGCGCCCTACGAGCGGCCGGACCTGTCCAAGGGGGTGCTGCTGGGCGACAAGACCCTGGACGAGCTGAAGGTCGTCGACGACGGCTGGTGGGACGAGCACCGCGTCGAGCTGGTGACCGGTGACGCCGCGGTCGGCATCGACCGCGAGGCGCGCACCGTCACGCTGGCCGGTGGGCGCGAGCTGCCGTACGACCGTCTCCTGCTGGCCACCGGTTCGGCCGCGCGCACCCTGGACGTGCCGGGCGCCGACCTGCCCGGCGTGCTGCACCTGCGCCGGGCGCAGGACTGTCGGCAGGTGCTCGAGGCGATCGCCGCCGGCGGGTCGCTGGTGGTCGTCGGTGGCGGCTGGATCGGGCTCGAGGTGGCCGCCGTGGCGCGCGGCAAGGGCCTGCAGGTCACGATCGTCGAGCCCCGCGAGCAGCCGCTGCTGGCCGCGATGGGCGCCGAGGTCGGTGCCGTGTGGGCTGGGCTGCACCGCGACCACGGGGTCGACGTCCGCCTCGGGGTGGGCGTCGAGGCGCTGACCGGTGAGGGTCGCGTGCAGGGGGTGCGGCTGGCGGACGGCACCGAGCTCACCGCGGACGCCGTGCTGGTGGGCGTCGGCGCCGCCCCGAACCTCGACCTGGCCGAGCAGGCCGGGCTCGCCGTCGACGGCGCCGTGCCGGTCGACGGTCACCTGCGGACGACCGACGAGCACGTGTGGGCCGCGGGTGACATCGCCCTGGCGCAGAACTCGTGGTGGGGCGGCGCACTGCGGGTCGAGCACTGGGCCAACGCCCAGGACCAGGGGGCGTTCGCCGGCCGCGCCATGACGGGCGACACCGCAACCTGGGGCCAGCCGCCGTACTTCTTCACCGACCAGTACGACGCGGGCATGGAGTACCACGGCCACGCCGACCCCGGCGAGAGCCCGGTCGTGCTGCGCGGCGACCCGGCGTCGGGGGAGTACGTCGCCTTCTGGCGTGACGCGCAGGGCCGGGTCAGCGCCGCCATGCACGTCAACCGCTGGGACGACTCCGACGCCCTCAAGGCCCTGGTGACCGCACGTCCCGTGGTCGAGCCCGCGCGCCTAGCCGACGCCGACGTCCCGCTGACCGACCTCGCCGGTTGACCCCGGGATCCGGCTCGCCCCGGCCCACCTAGGATCGACCGGTCGAGGAGGTCGGGTGCCGGGTCGGATCAAGGCGGAGGTCGTTGCTGCCGTCAAGGAGCGCACGACGATCGAGGACGTCGTCCGCGAGCACGTCACGCTGCGCTCCGGCGGGGCGGGTTCACTCAAGGGCCTGTGCCCGTTCCACGACGAGAAGTCGCCGTCGTTCAACGTGCGCCCGATGCTCGGGGTCTGGCACTGCTTCGGGTGCGGCGAGGGCGGCGACGTCATCTCGTTCATCCAGAAGGTCGACCACCTGACCTTCGGCGACGCCGTCGAGCGCCTCGCCGACCGGGCCGGCATCGCTGTCGAGTACGACGAGGGCGGCTCGCGTCCGCGCGAGGAGGTCGGCCGCCGCTCGCGGCTGCTCGAGGCCAACCGGGTGGCCGAGCAGTTCTACGCCGAGCAGCTCACCGGCAATCCAGAGTCGGTGCCCGGACGCCGGTTCCTGGCCGAGCGCGGGTTCGACCGGGCCGCGGCCGAGCGGTTCGGCGTCGGGTTCGCGCCACGTTCGGGCGAGGCGCTGACGAACCACCTGCGCGGCAAGGGTTTGAGCGACGACGACCTGGTGCTGGTCGGCCTGTCCGGGCGGGGCAACCGGGGGTTGTACGACCGGTTCCGCGGGCGGCTGCTGTGGCCGATCCGCGACATCACCGGCGACTGCGTCGGGTTCGGCGCGCGCCGGCTCTTCGACGACGACCGCATCGAGGCCAAGTACCTCAACACCTCCGACACGCCGCTGTTCAAGAAGTCCCAGGTGCTGTACGGCCTCGACCTGGCCAAGAAGGCGGTGTCGACGAAGCGGCAGGCGGTCGTCGTCGAGGGCTACACCGACGTGATGGCCTGTCACCTGGCCGGCGTCGGCACCGCCGTGGCCACCTGCGGCACCGCGTTCGGTGCCGACCACATCAAGGTGGTGCGCCGCATCATGCGCGACGACGACGAGGTGCACCCGGCCGAGGTGGTGTTCACCTTCGACGGCGACGCTGCTGGCCAGAAGGCCGCGCTGCGGGCCTTCGCCGAGGACCAGCGGTTCGTCTCGCAGACCTACGTCGCGGTCGAGCCCGGCGGCATGGACCCCTGCGAGCTGCGCCAGCAGCGCGGCGACGAGGCGGTGCGCGGCCTGGTCGAGTCGCGGGTGCCGCTGTTCGAGTTCGCGATCGCGACCACCATCGCGCGGTTCGACCTGAACACCGCCGAGGGCCGGGTGCAGGGGCTGCGCGCCGCCGCGCCGGTCGTGGCCCAGATCAAGGACCGCTCGCTGCGCCCCGAGTACGCGCGCCGGCTCGCGGGCCTGGTCGGGATCGACGTCGACGAGGCCCGCCGGGCGGTCGCCGCGGCCGGTCGCGCCGAGCCGGCCCCCCGCCGTCCCGAGTCGCCGGCACCCGTGGACGCGACCGACGCGGGGCCCGAGCCGCTGCCCCGGCCCGACGTGCGCGAGCCGGTCGTGGCCATGGAGCGCCAGCTGCTGCAGTGCGTGCTGCAGGCGCCGCGGGTGATCGAGCCGCACCAGTTCGACGCGCTGGGCGAGGACGCGTTCTCGGCGCCGGCCCACCGCGAGGTGCACCGCGCGGTGCGGGCCGTGGGCGGTCTGGCGGCCGTGGGCGCGGCCGGCGAGGGGTGGGTCGAGCGGGTGTCGCTGGCGGCCTCGGACGTCGCCCGTCCGTACGTCACCGACCTGGCCGTGGCCGCGCTGCCCGTGGTGGACGACGACGGCCTGGTCAAGCTCGGGCGCCTGCTGCAGGTCGAGGTGGCCCGGCGCGACCTGCAGCGCCGCAAGGCCGACGTGCACAGCCGGATGCAGCGCCTGGACGCAGCGGGGGACGCGGTGGGCTACCGCGCGGCGCTGGTCGAGGGCGTCGTGGTCGAGGAGCGGCTGCGGGCCCTGACGGTCGAGCTCGACTGATCACGCTCGGTCGTCAAGGCGTTAGCGAGACGTGACCGAGCAGGACGGCCCAGAGCGGCGCGGCTGCCTACGCTGAGGGGGTGTCCTGGTTCCGCCGCTCCCAGCCGCCGCCGCCGCTGCCGCCGCAGGTGCGCGCCGGTCTGGGTCTGGCCCGCGGTGAGCGGCTGCTGGCCCACGCGATGCTCGCGGGCGGCGGTTGGGTCGTGGCGACGTCCGCCGCCCTGGTCGTCGTCGACCCGGTGACCGGCCCCGACGCCGGCCCGGGCACTCCGCGGGCCCGGCACCTGTGGCACGAGGTGTCCGAGGCCACCTGGTCACCCGAGGAGCGCGTGGTCGTCGTCGACCTGGTGTCCGCGGCCGAGCCGTCGCTGCGGCTGCGCGTCGACGACCACGACAGCTACCTGCCCGAGGTGGTCCGCGAGCGGGTGATGAGCACGTACGTCCTGTCCCAGCGCGTCGCGGTGCGCGGCAAGGCCGGGGTCACCGTCGCGGTACGCCGTCACTCGGCCGACGGCACGCTGTTCACCCAGGCCGTGCCGGACGCCGGCGTCGACCTCGGGCGACCCCAGGTCGCCGATCAGGTGGCGGCTCTCACCCGCGAGCTGGCCTCGCAGGTCGGCCTCGGCGTCTGAGCGTCGGCGTCTGAGCGTCGGAGTCTGAGCGTCGGTGTCCGGCCGCGTCCGGATCCTTGATATCGTCGTCCCGCCCGATCCCGCGTAGCTCAACGGCAGAGCATCCGACTGTTAATCGGACGGTTACTGGTTCGAATCCAGTCGCGGGAGCCACCCACCCGCACCCCGGGCCGGCAGGGGCTCACGGCTGGTGCCGCAGGTGGATGCCGACCCAGTCGACGCGACTCAGGGCCAGCAGCGCGGCCACGAACAGGACCTGGACGGCGATCCCCCAGGGCGAGGTCAACGACGAGGTGACCAGGCGGCCCGCGCTGGTGCGGGACGCCGCCGTGGTCCCTGCGACGTACACCGTGTAGCCGACGAGCCGGCCCGCGAAGAAGGCGCCGGTGAGCCGGGCCAGGGCCACGCCGACCAGGCCCGCCGCCTCGAACAGCTGCGCGGACGGCAGCGGTGACAGGGCGAACAGCGCCAGACCCGCGAACGACCGTCTCCGGTTCCGGGTGAGGACGTTGCCTGCTGCGGTGAGGTTCGCGGTGTGCCTGGCCGGGATCCGGTCTCGCAGTCGCCGGAACGCCAGCGCGAGCAGGGTCCGGCCGGTGGCAGCCGCGACGGCGCCGAGCAGGACCAGCGGGATGACCGCGAGCTGCTCGTTGAGCCGGAAGAACACCAGCACCGCCCAGGTCGGCGGGCCGAACGCCGGCAGCAGGTTCACCACGAGCACGACGGCGACGAGCAGCAGGTACGGCAGCGCTCGCGACATCAAGGGACGCTGCGCCTCGCTCGGGGGGTGCCGGCCATGGGCAACGGTAACGACTGACGGCGTCCTGCGGCCAGGTCGAGCCAGCGCGCACGTATCAGGGGCGGTGGTCGCGGGCTCTGTTCTCCTGAGCCCGTCTCACCCGGCCGGGCACCTTCGTGAGGGGACCACCCATGTTGTTCGACGACGCAGCCGCCGCGGCGATGAAGGCGAACCGGTCCGGGGAGTCCTTCGACGTCCCGATCGCCCTCGGCCCGGACTCCTCGGTCTGGGACTCCGACTCCGAGCAGGTGCAGGACCTCGCTCGGCAGTACGTCAGTCTGCAGGTCGAGTCCGACCTTCAGACGTTCCAGGCGCTGCAGAACCTGGTGACCGACATGGCCGATCTCGGCGCCGGTGGCCAGGACCAGCCGCCACCGCAGGTCGTGGGCCGGCTCACCGGGCCGGACGGGTCGCCGGCGGCCAGGGTGCACGTCGCGCTCGAGCTCAGCGGCGTGACGACCCACGAGGCGCGGATCGCCAGCGCCATCACGGCCGAGGACGGCAGCTTCGTGCTCAGCATCCCGAGCACCGCGCGCACCACCGACACCCTCGCGTCGACGCTGGTCGTCACCGGCGGCTCGGGGGTGCAGTCACTGGTCGGTGCTCTGGGCGCCCTGCAACCCAGTGGTGTCCTGCCGGCGATCGCCCTGCCGACCGCCGCGACGCCACTGCCCGTGTCGGTGATCGCCGCCCTGCAGAAGCTCGTCGACGCCGCCCCGGGCGCAAGTGCGGACCCGCCGTCGCACGCCACGCCGTCGGTGGCCGTCGGGGAGGACGAGTGCCAGGTCGTCTTCCGCAAGGACGCCTCGGCCGACCGCTTCCCGTACGGAGTCCTGTTCCGCCTCACCGACCCGAGCCTGAGCCAGCCGTCGCTGCGGATGTGGGTACGAGACCCGCTGCGCGAGGGGATGCGTTCGGCCCTGAGCGTCTACGGGACCCGGTCACCGGCCATCGCCGTCGCGGGTGGCCTGGACCAGGTCGAGTTCCGGCTGACGGAACGGGTCCCGGTCGACCGTCCGATCAGCATCGACGCGTTCCGCGACACCCTCAGCGTCCCCACGCGGTTCGGGGGAGTGCCGATCGCCAGCTCGCTGGCCATCGGCTACGTCGTCACCCTCGCCCAGCGGTGGACGCCGCTCGGGCTGGCCCTGGGCGACCTGGTCTACTCCCTGCCCCTCGCGCCGGGTGAGCAGCAACGCATCGCGGTCACCGAGCGCACGGCGACCAGCTCGGTGGTCGAGAGCGAGCGGCTGGACAGCGCCGAGCAGCTGAGCTTCACCGAGCGGGACGACACCTCGGCCAGCGCCACGTTCGCGTCGGCGTTCAACGAGTCGGCGTCCGGGGGCAGCCACTACGACACCGAGGCGAGCTCGTTCTCCGTCGCGGCCGCGGTCGGCGGCGGCGGGGTGTTCCCGTTCGGCTGCGTCGCCGGCGGTGTGGCGACCAGCTACGGCACCTCGAGCTCCCAGGGCAACACGAACACGTGGATGAGCGGGGCACGCAACTCGACGTCGGACGCCGCGCAGCAGACCCACTCCTCGGTGCAGCGCCAGGCCGCCGCCCGACGCAGCTCGTCGCGGACCGCGATGCGGCTGGCGACGGCCTCCGAGACGGACAGCATCGTCACCAAGGTGATCACCAACCACAACAAGACCCGCGCCCTGACCATGCAGTACTGGGAGGTCCAGCGGCTGTTCGACGTCACGACGGTCGCCGAGGGCGTCAACCTCGTGTGCATGGTGCCGCTGGACGTCGTGCGGTTCCTGCCTGCGTTCGAACCGCGCACGCTCACCGACGCACCCGACACGCGCGACGCCGTGCTGCAGCGCTACGGCCGACTGCTCGGCCACGTCGACGTCATCACCCGCGTCGTGCCCGGCCGGTACCGCCGCGGTCTGTCGCTGATCGCCGACTTCGCCGCCGACCCGACCACCTCGGTCGCGTCGTCGGGCGGCCCGGCCGAGGACGTCGTCGACATCTCGCTGAGCGGCACCTTCCTGCCCTTCGACGAGGCCTCCGTCACGATCGTGGGTCGGCGCGGCATGCGGGTGGGGCCCTACCGCCTGACCGGCACGATCCCGGATCTGCCGACCGGCAAGGACGCCTACGCCACCGAGGAGGAGCTGCTCGGCAACCTGCGGGCCCGGCGCAACGGCGGCATCCGCACCCAGCTGAGGGTCAAGGCGGCGCTGCCACCGTCGATGCCCCGACAGGACATCGTGGGTTTCGAGATCTCGCGCCGCACCAACCGGCTGGACTACAAGTTCGCCCCGCGCGCCGTCGCCGACCTCGGCTACGCCGCCCTCCTGCTCGGCCCGCTGGGCAGCCTCGCCGACAACGCCGCCAAGGCGGCCCTCGCCCAACCATCGGAGACCAGGACGTACACCGCCGACCGCCTCGAGCGCGAGTGCGGCGGCCCCCGCGTCGACGAGTTCACCGCAGCCCTGCCCTCGGGCGGGCCAGGCAGCGGTCCGGTCAGCCTGGTCGGCGCACCGCTCAGCGGCGGCACCCAGCTGCCCACCGCGGCCTACCCCATCGCGGCCAGGAACGTGCCGCCCGTCCTCAGCTACACGTCCGTCCTCGAGATCGAGAAGACGCTGCAATGGGTGCTGGCGAACACCATGACCTGCTCGGTCGCGGTGTTCGCCTCCCTCACACCGGAGGAGCGGGTGGTGCTGCTCGAGCGGTACGAGATCGCGCTGCCACCCGACCCCGAGACCGGCGACCAGCGCGCAGTACCGCTGCTGTCGTGCATCACCAACAACGTCCTCGGGTACTACGGCAGCTCCATGGTGCTGCCGTTCATCATCCCGGCTGAGATCACCGAGCTGACAGCCGTCCGCAAGGACGGCGAGGTCGTCAAGGAGGGCATCACGACGGCCCAGATCCAGGACGCCCTGACCAGGTTCCACACCGACGGCTTCGACCCACCGCGGTCGACGATCGCCCTGCCCACCAAGGGCGTCCTGGGCGAGGCGGTGCTCGGCCACTGCCCGTCCGCGGAGAAGATCGACCTGACCCGCTTCTGGAACTGGCAGGACAGCCCCGGCGACGCCGCCCCCGAGATCAGCCCGGTCGCCATGCCCTCCGGCTCGCTCACCAGCGGCCTGACCGCACCCAATGCGCTCACCGGACTGGCGCCGATCATCACGAACTTCAACACCTCACCGGTTGCGGCCGACACGAGTCTGGCCGGCGAGCTGGTCAAGATGGCGGCCGGCCAGCAGGGGTTCGACATCAAGGCGCTGACCAACGCCGACAACCTGCAGACCCTGACCGGCAAGACGCTCGACACGGCCGAGTCGGCTCGCAAGGACGCGCTCGGAGCCGCCAAGGAGCTGGCGATCAAGGCCATGGAGACGTCGGCCGACATCTACAAGAGCAAGAAGGACGACAAGGCCGGGGGAGCCGACACGAACGGTGGCGGCACCTCGGGCGGCGGACCCGTCCCCACCCCGGTGCCGACCCCGCCGCCGGTTCCCCAGCCCCCGCCCGTCCCCCAGGCTTTCTCGGTCTACTTCGAGCTGGACCAGACCACGCTCGGGGACGCCGCCAAGGCCGGCCAGATGGCGCGGCTGGACGCGTTCGTGGCGGCCGCCAAGACCGCCGGCGCGACCGGCGCCGTGGTTCGCGGCTACGCCTCGCCGGAGGGAACAGCGGCTCACAACGTGGCGCTGGGCCACCAGCGGGCCGACGCCACCATCAGCTACCTCGGCGGCAAGGGACTGCCGGCCACCCGTGCCGAGGGCGGGGTGCTCGCCGGAAGCCCCGGCGACTACCCGCAGCTGCGTCGCGCCGACATCGCCGTCACCTCCTGAGCCCCGCGAAAGGACCACCCACCATGACCACCACCGACCCCGCCAGCGACGCCGTCCTGCTCGCCCTGACCGAGGTGATCAAGGGTGCGACCAGCCCCGAGATCCAGCAGGCGCAAGCGATGCTCCTGCGGCGCCTGGCCACCCAGGGCGACGTCATCCCCTCGCGCATCCCGGCGCCGCTGAACATCACCCAGGTCGGGGGCTACTTCAACCTCCTGACCGACCTGCACGAGGACAGGATGCGCACCGAGATGCTCGGCGCGGCCCTCGGCCTGGCCACCGGGGCCCAGGACGTCCCGCTGGGCGACCCGGTGCCGCCGATGACGCTCACCGCCCTCGTCAACGACCGCCCGACCGGGCCCGCGGGGGTGAGCGTGCCCCTGGCCGTGTCGGTGCGCTCCGACCTGGCGACGGCCCTGAGCACGGCGGTCGCCAACCTGCACGCCGTGTCGGGGCTGCTGCCGCTGTGGTCGCCGCCGGTCGCGCTCCCGGCCGCCACCAGCGCCACGACCTCGCCCCCGGACCCGATGCCCTACCTCGGTCGCGAGGTGTGGCTGGCCCCCACCGCAGCCCTGACCGACCCCGCGACGGACCCGATCGTGCTGGGGCGCGCCGCGACCGACACCACCCCCGGCTACCGCGTCGGCGTCCGCGTGGCCGACGGCACCCCCGGAGCCACCACGCTGGACTGGACCGCGTTGGTGTTCGACGTGATCGGCAACGGGTTCGTCGAGCGTGCCATCGGCCAGACCTCGCTGCTTCCGGTCGAGACCGCGCTCCTGGCGACCCCGTTCTCCACCCACCCGATCGCCGCCGCACCGGCCTCGCGGGGCGACTACACCTGGGCCAGGCTGACCGCGACGGTCGGGCTCGTGCCCGGAGCCAGCCGGCTCGGCGACGAGCTCGCCCTGGTGTGGACGTCCGGTCAGATCACCCAGAGCGCGTACGCGGCCCACGTCGACGCCGTCTGGGACGGGACCACGTTCGCCGGCTGACCAGGCACGGGACTTCACGACCCCGCGGCTCTAGGGTCGGGAGGTGACCGACACCTACCTGCGCAGCCCTCACGTGTCCGGTGACGCCGTCGTCTTCGTCGCCGACGACGACGTCTGGCTCGTCGACGTGTCCGGCGGTGCCGCGACCCGGCTGACCTCCGACCACGCGCCTGCCTCCCGGCCACGCTTGTCGCCGGACGGCGCGACGGTGGCCTGGGCGAGCCGGCGCGACGGCGTGCCCGAGGTGTACGTCGTCCCCCTGGCCGGCGGCGCACCGACCCGGCTCACCTGGTGGGGTTCGGCCCAGACGCGCGTGCTGGGCTGGGACGCCGAGGGCCGGGTGGTCGCCGCGACGACCCAGGGCGAGGGTCACCGCTCACGCACCTGGGCGCACGCCGTCTCGCTGAGCGGTGGGCCGGGCCGGCGCCTGCCGTACGGCCCGGTGGCCGCCGTCGCCCGCTCTGCCGCAGGCGCCGTCGTCCTGCAGTCGGTCGTGTTCCGCGAGCCGGCGAGCTGGAAGCGCTACCGCGGGGGGACCGCGGCCAAGCTCTGGCTCGACCCGGACGGCAGCGGCGGCTTCACCCGGTTCCTCGACCTCGACGGGCAGGTCGCCGATCCGGTGTGGGTCGGCGAGCGGCTGCTGTTCGTCAGCGACCACGAGGGCCACGGGAACGTCTACTCCGTGGCCGCCGACGGCAGCGACCTGCGCCGGCACAGCGACCACACCGGCATGTACGCCCGGGACCTGGCCGCCGACCTGTCGGGCACCAGCGAGCGCGCCGTCTACTCCCGTGCCGGCGAGCTCTACGTGGTCGAGGACCTGACGCCGGCCGGCCAGCCGCGCAGGCTCGCCGTGACGCTGCCCGGGTCGCGCACCGGTCGGCGGGCCCACCGCGTGGAGCCCAGGCTCGAGCTGCTCGAGCTGGCCGTCGACCACTCGGGCCGGGCCAGCCTGGTCGGCCTGCGCGGCAGCGTGCAGCACCTGCCCCACCGGGACGGTCCGGTGCGGGTGCTGGCCGAGACCGCGGGCGTCCGCACGCGGCTGCCCCGGGTGCTGCCGGGGACGCCGCGCGGCGGCGTCTGGGTCACCGACGCCGACGGCGACGACGCGGTGGAGGTCGACGCCGGCGGCGGCACCCGCCGGCTCGCCGCCGGTCGCCTCGGCCGGGTGCTCGAGCTGGTGGTCGCGCCCGACGGCAGCGCGGCTGCGGTCGCGACCCATGACGGCCGCGTCCTGCAGGTCGCCCTCGACAGCGGCGACGTCACGGTCGTGGCCACCGAGGTCTCGGACGCGAG
The DNA here is from genome assembly GCA_038322575.1 of Actinomycetales bacterium. Taxonomy (GTDB): domain Bacteria; phylum Actinomycetota; class Actinomycetes; order Actinomycetales; family Angustibacteraceae; genus JACMOY01. The sequence continues at coordinate 112,060 of JBBQGB010000001.1, read as the reverse complement.
CGGTCTCGCGTACTCCCCGGACAGCCGCTGGCTGGCCTGGTCGGCGCCGAGCGCCGTCGGGCTGCGGCAGATCCGGCTCGCCGAACCGGCGACGGGACAGGTGCTCGACGCCACGGGCCTGCGGTTCGTCGACACCGAGCCGGTCTTCACCCTCGACGGGCTGCACCTGGCCTTCCTGTCCGCGCGCACGTTCGACCCGGTGTACGACGCGCAGGGCTTCGACCTGTCCTTCCCGGTCGCCGTCCGGCCCTACCTGCTGCCGCTTCGCGCCGACACCCCCTCGCCGTTCGACCCGCAGGTGCAGGGCCGGCCGGTCACGCCGGCCCTCGACGGCGAGCCGGACGACGTCCCCGAGACCAGGGTGGACGCCGCGGGGCTGGCCGGTCGCGTCGTCCCGGTCCCCGGTGCCGCCGGGCTCTACACCTCGCTGCGGGCCGCCAAGGGCGGTCTGCTGTGGCTCGCCACGCCGATCGCCGGGGTGCTGGGCCAGGACCGGCCCGCCGACGACCGGCGGCGTCCGTCCCTGCGGCGCTGGGACTTCGTGGCGCGTCGTGAGCTGACGGTCGTCCCGCAGCTGGACGGCTACGCGGTGTCCGGGGACGGCACCAGGATCGCCGTCCGCGACGGCGAGGCGCTGCGGATCGGGCCGTCGGACCACCCCGTCAAGGCGAGCGAGCAGCCGGAGGCGGCGCCGGTCGACCTGGTCGACGTCGACCTGGCGCGGCTCGCGTTCGTCGTCGAACCGCTGCCCGAGTGGCGGCAGATGGTGCTCGAGACCTGGCGGCTGATGCGCGACCACTTCTGGATCGAGGACATGGGCGGGGTCGACTGGGACGAGGTCCTGCGCCGCTACCTTCCCGTCGTCGACCGGCTCGCGACCCGCGACGACCTGTCCGAGCTGCTCTGGGAGATGGTCGGCGAGCTCGGCGCGTCGCACGCCTACGAGCGGCCGCCGGTCGTGCCACCCCCGCCGGGGCGGGCCGCCGCGTTCCTGGGCGCCGACCTCGCGCGGGACGCCGAGGGCTGGCTGGTGACGCGGGTCCTGCCCGCCGACACGTCCGTGCCGGGCGCGCGCTCGCCGCTGGCTGGGGCTGCCGTCGACGTGCGCGCGGGGGACCGGCTGCTCGCGGTCGACGGCCGACCGGTGCCCGACGTCGGCCCCGGCCCGCTGCTCGCCGGTCGCGCCGACACTCCGGTCGAGCTGACGGTGCAGCGGGACGGCGAGGAGCGCCAGGTCGCCGTCCTACCCCTGCCGGACGAGCTGCCGCTGCGGTACCAGGACTGGGTCGCCGGCCGGCGGCGCGAGGTGCACGAGCGCAGCGGCGGCCGGGCCGGCTACCTGCACATCCCCGACATGGTGTCGTCGGGCTGGGCGGAGTTCCACCGCGACCTGCGGGCCGAGCTGGCGCGGGACTGCCTGGTCGTCGACACCCGGGAGAACGCCGGCGGCCACGTCTCGCAGCTGGTCCTGGAGCGGCTGTCGCGCCGGACCCTCGGCGGCGACGTCGTCCGGCACGCGCCGGACGAGCTGTGGTGGAGCGAGGCTCCGCGCGGACCGCTGGTCTCGATCGCCAACGAGTACGCCGGCAGCGACGGGGACATCGTCAACCAGTCGTTCAAGGAGATGGCCCTCGGGCCGGTCGTCGGCACGCGCACCTGGGGTGGGGTGATCGGCATCGACGGCCGCTACACCCTGGTGGACGGTACGGCGGTGACGCAGCCGCGCTACTCGTTCTGGTTCGCCCAGGGCGGCTGGGGCGTGGAGAACCACGGGGTCGACCCCGATGTCGAGGTGCTCCACCCGCCGCAGGCGTGGGTGTCCGGCCAGGACCCGCAGCTCGCCGAGGGGCTGCGCATCGTCCTCGAGCTGTTGAACGAGCAGCCACCGCTCCAGGCGCCCGCACTGGACACCCGTCCCGACCGCTCCATCCCGCCGCTGCCACCGCGTCGCTGACCGAGTCGGGTCGTCGCCCGTCCCCGTGCGCTCACGCGTCGGGGCCGGTCCTGGGCACCAGGTAGGTCGTCCCGTCGAGCGCGCGGCGGCCCTCCCAGTCCGCCAACGACCCCTGGACGATGTCCGGGTAGGTGCTCGTGGGGGTCTCGGCGGCGCTGACCTGGGCCTGGCCGTACACCCTGAACAGGCCGGCGTAGATGCGGGCGCCGAGCGTCCTCGTGCGTTCGTTCACGGGGGGAGTCCTCTGCTCACGGCTCGGTCAGCGGATCCGGCTGACCGTGACCTCGTCGTGGTCCGGCGGTCCGACCATGGGACCATGACTTGCAGACTTTATCAACTTGACATATCTTGAAGACGTACGGCCCTCCGGTGCAGGTCGCCGCGGATCGTCGCCCACCGTGAAAGGACCCTGACGTGCAGACGCCGCTCTACCAGGCCAAGGCGGACCTGTTCCGGACGATGGGACACCCGGTGCGCGTCCGTGTCCTCGAGCTGCTCCAGGAAGGGCCGCTGCCGGTGCGAGCGCTGCTGGCGCAGATCTCGATCGAGCCCTCGAACCTGTCCCAGCAGCTGGCTGTGCTGCGCCGGGCCGGCCTGGTGGTCTCGACCCGCGAGGGGTCCACCGTCGTCTACACGCTGAGCACCCCGGACGTGGCGGAGCTGATGAAGGCCGCCCGCCGCATCCTGATGGCCATGATCATCGAGAACCAGGGCTCGTTGCTGGACCAGCTGCAAGCCGAAGCCGAGGCCGGATGAGGCGCCTGCCACGACCGCAGCCCGGTGCGACGGCGATGACCCGGGCGGTCGTGTCGCGGATCGGGCCCCTGCTGCCACGCCGTTCGGACTGGGTCGCGGTGCGGCGCTCACCGCGACGCGACCTGGTGGCGGGGGTGACGGTGGCGATCGTGGCCCTGCCGCTGGCCCTGGCGTTCGGCGCGACGTCGGGTGTCGGGGCTCAGGCGGGGCTGATCACCGCCGTCGTCGCCGGCGCCGTCGCGGCGGTCTTCGGCGGGTCGAACCTGCAGGTCTCGGGCCCGACGGGGGCCATGACCGTGGTGCTGGTCCCGGTGGTGGCCCAGTTCGGGACCACCGGTGTGCTGATGGTCGGTGCGCTCGCGGGCCTGGTGCTGATCGCCATGGCCGTGGCTCGGCTGGGTCGGTACGTGCGCTACCTGCCGGTGCCGGTGATCGAGGGGTTCACCGCGGGCATCGCCGTGGTCATCGCCCTGCAGCAGGTGCCCGCGGCCCTGGGGGTGCCCGCCGGTCACCAGGAGAAGGTCTGGGCGGTCGCGGCCGACGCCGTTCGCCGGTACGCCCTCGACATCAACCCGGCGCCGCTCGCCGTCGCGCTGGGGGTGGCGGCGGTGATGCTGGTGGGCGCCCGTCGGCTTCCCGGCGTCCCATTCTCCCTCGTGGGTATCGCGGCGGCCACCGCCCTGGCCCAGGCCACGCCCCTGCGGCTGACCCCCCTGGGCGACCTTCCCTCGCGGCTGCCCGGCCCCTCGCTGCAGTTCGTCGACCTGACCGCCGTCCGCGCCCTGCTGCCGGCCGCCTTGGCCGTGGCCGCCCTCGCCGCGCTCGAGAGCCTGCTGTCCGCCACCGTCGCCGACGCCATGAGCGTCAACGAGACCCACGACCCCGACCGCGAGCTGTTCGGCCAGGGGTTGGCCAACCTCGTGGTGCCGCTCTTCGGCGGGATCCCGGCCACCGCTGCGATCGCCCGCACAGCCGTGAACGTCCGAGCCGGCGCCCGATCCAAGGCAGCCGCCCTCATCCACGCCGTCGTCCTGCTGGTCATCGTCTACACCGCCGCACCCCTGGTCTCCAAGATCCCCCTGGCGGCTCTGGCCGGGGTCCTGCTGGCCACCACCGTGCGGATGGTCGAGGTCAGCTCGCTGCGCGCCCTGGCCCGCTCGACCCGGGCGGACGCCGCCGTCCTGGCTCTGACGTTCGTCGTCACGGTGGCCGTCGACCTGGTCACGGCGGTCGCCGTCGGGCTCGGCGTGGCCGTCGTGCTCGCGCTGCGCTCCATCGCGCGCTCCACCCGGCTGCAGAGCGTGCCGCTCGAACCCGGAGACCACACCAGCGAGGAGCACGCGCTGCTGAGCGAGCACATCGTCGCCTACCGCCTGGACGGGCCCCTGTTCTTCGCCGCCGCCCACCAGTTCCTGCTCGAGCTGACCACCATCACCGACGTGCGGGTGGTCATCCTGCGCATGGCTCGCGTCAGCACCATCGACGCCACCGGCGCCCACGTGCTCGGCGACGCGATCGCCCAGCTCGAGCGTCGCGGGATCACCGTCATGCTCTCGGGGATCGCCCCGGGCCACGAGCACGTGCTCGCCACGCTCGGCATCGCCAATCACCTGCGTGAGGACCACCTGGTCTTCGTCGACACGCCCAGCGCCATCGAGCGCGCCCGCGCGCTGCTGCACCTGACGGCACCTCAGGTGCCCGTACGGGACGTCAGGGACCGACCGCGTACGGGCTAGGCGCAGTCACCCGGGCTGCCCGAGCACCGGCCCTGGGCGCACCGCGAGGTGACGCCCGAAACGCAGGAGGTCGGCCGCCCGGAAGCTCGCGTCGCCGAGCCCGACGTCCAGCAGCCGGTCGAACAGGTGCGGCTCGCGCTGACACGCGCGGATCACCGTGTCCAGCGCGACCCGGGAGTTGATCAGCGGGTAGAGCGCACGCATCTGCCGGTGCTGGCGTCCGAACCGCGCAGCGAGGGTGGTGCGGTAGACGCGCGCCGCGGACCCCGGGTCGCGCACGGCCGCCGCCCCCGCCACGGCCCCCGACGCGATGGCGCTGTAGATGCCCTCGCCCGTGAACGGGTTGATGAGACTGGCGGCGTCGCCGACGAGAAGAACCCGGCCGACGGACGGTGCCGGCCGCGAGATCGACAGCGGCAAGGTGTGCCCGGTCAGCCTGACGTCGCGCAGGTCGTACTCCGGTAGCAGGGCGCGCATCCGCCGGACGAGCTCGGCGCGTCCGCCGGTGATGGCCGCTGACGACATCCCGTACCCGACGTTCGTCGTCCCCCCGTTGGTCGGGAACGCCCACGCGTAGCACAGACCTCCCGAACGACGACTGTCCCAACGGATCTGGAGCTCGTCGTCAGCCCCGACCGGGGTGGGTGCGTACCCCCGGATCGCGATGGCCATGGCATCACCGGTGTTGGGCGGTTGGCCGGCGCGGCGGCGCACCAGCGAGCTGCTCCCGTCGGCCGCGATCAGCACGGGTGCCCGCCAGGTCCGGTCGACGTCGACGCCATCGGGGTCCTGCTGCACGTCCGTCACCTTGTGCCGTGCGAACTGCGCGCCGGCCTCGATCGCGGCTCTCGCCAGGCGCTCGTCGAACGCGGCTCGGGGCACCACGTACCCCGGCTCCGAGGTGACCGCCGCGTTGCTGTCGCCGCCGGGCGCCGACAGACGCACCGTCGCGACGACCTCGTCCGGCAGCACGCCGGTCACGCCCAGCGCCTCGAGCTCGGCGACGGCGTGCGGGGCGATCCCGTCGCCGCACACCTTGTCCCGCCCCAGAGGTGCCCGGTCGAGCAGCAGGACCCGCGCTGACGGCCGCGCCCGCAGGGCCGCGATGGCCGCCGCCGACCCTGCCGGGCCGGCGCCGACGACGATCAGGTCGTACTCACCGGGTCCGGGCACGAGGACACTGCACCAGGACCGGGCACTCGCAGCAAGACGTCGCCCCGCTCAGCGTTGCCCCCTCACTCGGCTACGCGGGGCGATGCTCCCTGCAGCTCGCCGATCAGCACCGAGGCATCCGCCTTCGTGAGGTCGGCGGGCACCTCGCGGCCGGCCTCGCGGGCCAACGTGGTGAGGTAGCTCAGCTGCGGGCCGGTGGCCGGCTCGTCTCCGGTGGCCCACTCGCTGACGGGCTTGGTCGCGTCCTGCGGCGCCTGGGCGCCGACCTGGTCATCAGGGTGCTGTGTCATGGTCTCGATCGTATGTACGAATGGCCGGGTCCGCGCGCCCAGGGTTGAGGACCATGGCAAAAGGTACGCCTGAGTTCAAAGCGCGCCCCGCCGCGAGGCTGGCTACGCTCGGCCGCAACCGACCACCCGAGGAGCCCCCTGTGTCGACCGACGCGATCGTCCTGCTGAAGAACGACCACACCGAGCTGCGCAAGGTGTTCAAGGCCTTCGCCGCCACCAGCGCGTCCGCGCCCGCGGCCCGCGGCAAGCTCGTGACCCGGATGATCGAGCTGCTGACGGTGCACACCTACCTCGAGAACGAGGTCATGTACCCGCGGGTGAGGGAGCTGCTGCCCGAGCTCGAGGACGACGTCCTGGAGTCCTACGAGGAGCACCACGTCGCTGACCTGCTCGTCACCGAGCTGGCGCTGATGTCGCCCGAGGATGAGCGGTTCGGGGCCAAGACCACGGTGCTGATCGAGAACGTGACCCACCACATGGACGAGGAGGAGCAGGACTGGTTCCCCAAGGTCCGCGCCGGCCTGGGTCGCAAGCAGCTGCAGGAGATCGGCGCCCAGATGGCCGAGATGAAGCCCACGGCTCCGCGCAGCCCGGCCCAGCCCAGCGCACTGAAGAAGACCATCGACGCCGTCCTCGCCTGAGCAGCGGCCCGGTCAGGCGGTACCGGTTCGGGCCGGGGCCGGGGGGCGCCGCAGCGCACCCACCAGGCTGACGGCCGACACCAGAGCCCAGATGCCCTCCAGGAGCAGGAACCCCCACTGGTGCAGCACGAGCGCCTGCACCGCCAGGATCGCCGATCCGGCGACGTTGAGCCCGAGGTACCGAGCTGACCTGTGGTCCAGGACCCCCCGTTGGGCCAGGGCGAACGCCACCAGCACCAGCACCGAACCGCACACCTGCACCAGCTGACCCACGACGACTCCCTCAAGGAGCGTCGTCTTGTCGGGCCGGGTACGGCGCACATCTCGTCCGGGGCGTCGGCGCACGCCGAACCTCGTCCAGTCTGGCAGAGGCCGCGGCGCCGCCGAACCGCCCGCTGTGGGCCCGACTTGTCCATTGCGCGGATGATCTTCGCGGTCCTACCCTGAGGAAGCAGGCAACCGTTCCGAAGTGTGTTGCCCCAGACCCTGGCAGCGCGTCGATCCCGTCGATGTGTGAAGGGCAGGGCACTGTGAGCACTCCGCAGACCTCGCTCCGGCTTCCCGCGCGGGACTACGCCCTCGTCGACGTCGTCGGTGACCTCGACCTGACGTCCGGCCCGTCCGTCATCGAGCGGCTGGTCACGATGGCTGGGGCGCACCTGGACGTGGTCGCGGACCTGTCGCGGGTGACGTTCATGGACTGCGCCGGCCTGCGGGCACTGGAGACGGCGCAGGACCTGCTCCCCGGGCGGCTGTGGCTGCGGTCGCCCTCGCGGCCGGTCGCCTGGCTGATGCTCCTCACGCACACCGAACCGACCTTCCTGGCCCTGCCACCCGAGGGCGTACCGCCGCAGCGATCAGGCGGGGCATCAGCCTGACGCCGCGGGTCAGCCGGCAGCGGCCAGCGGCTCCTGGGTCCACACCGACGAGAAGTCCAGCCCGCTGCGGATGAACATCTGCGAGACGGGGCAACGCCGTTCGGTCTCACGGCGCAGCGAGGCGAACTGCTCGGCCGAGGCGTCGGCCTGGACCGTCGCGGTGACCACCACCCGCTCGAAGTTGGCGTTGCCGTCCTCGCCGTCGACCATCACCACCGTGTCGAGGTCGCCCTGCACCTGGAAGGCCAGCCGCCCCAGCGTGATGCCGAGGTCCTTGGCGACCAGCTGCGCCGTCACCTGGTTGCACGACGTCAGTGAACCGAGCAGGTACAGCAGGGGACTGGGGTCGGCGTCCGCTCCGCCGAACGCCGGGTAGGCGTCGGTGCGGAAGGCGTGCGGCGAGCCGGGCACCACCAGGTGCTGGGCGACACCGGTGCCCGTCCCGTGCACGACGAAGGGGACGACGCTCGCCTTGGGACGCAGGGCCACGGTGGTTCTCCTCGGTGCGGACGAGATGCTTGTCGTCGCAAGCGTGGCACGGCGGTGCCGGTGCTTCCACGCGCGGCACGGTCGTCTCGACCCGCGAGACGCCCGACGCCGAGGGCAGTCACCTGAGGGCGACCACGCCGTCGAACACGTCGGTGAGCACCTCGCTGGCCGCGCCCGTCGAGGCGGCACCGAGGCCCAGGGTGCTGAGCGCGACCACGCAGCGGCGGTCGCCGTCGCCGAGCAGTCCACCGCGCAGGGCGCGCTCGACGACGGGGACGAGCAGCGGGCCGAGCGGCACGAAGTAGCCCCCGAGCACGACCATGGCGGGGTCGAGCAGCCCGGCGATCGTCACGACGCCGGTGCCCAGCCACCGCCCGACCTCACGGACGCCGGCTCGCACGCTCGCGTCGGTGCGCGCCCGCTGCGCCACCTCGGTGGCCGCTGCCATCGGGTCCGCCATCGGGTGGGGGCCGGCGTCACGCCGCCGGACGCCGGCGGCCCGCAGCATCGCCGGCAGACCCACGGTGGTCTCCCAGCACCCCCGGCGACCGCAGGCGCAGCGCCGGTCAGCGCCCCCGATGGGCAGGTGCCCCACCTCGCCGGCGAAGCCGCTGCCCCCCCGCTGCACCCTGCCCTGGACGACGAACCCCGCGCCGAGCCCGACGGTTCCGGTCAGGAACAGCACGTGGTCGACGCCGCGCGCCACGCCCTGGGTCGCCTCGGCCATCGCCGAGCAGTTGGCGTCGTTGTCGACGCGCACGCGGCACCGGCCAGAACCCGGCTGGGGCAACGCGCTCTCGATCTCGTGGACGAGGTCGACGTCGGTCCAGTGCAGGTTGGGGGCAGCGACCACCATCCCTCGGTCGCGTGCGACCAGACCGGGCACCGCGATGTCGACGCCGACCACGTCGGCGCCCTGCTGCACCAGCTGCGCCCAGCACTGACTCGTCAACGCCCGCAACGACTCCAGCTCGTGGCCGGACTCGGTCGACACCCGACGTGAGAGCACGGTGCGCCCGGCCAGGTCGAGGGCGGTCGCCGTCAGGTAGCCGACGTTGACCTCGACGCCCAGGCCGACGATCCCCGCCCCAGCCAGGGTCACCGGTCGGCCGGGACGACCCGAGGCGGCCGGCCGGCCCGACGTCCGGGCGACCGGCACCGCTGGGGCGTCCTCGACGGCCCCCGACCGCTGCAGGTGGGCGACGATCGTGCCCACCGTGGCCTTCGCGAGCCCGGTGCGCTGCGCGACCAGGGCCCGGCTGGCGGGTCCCTCGTCGCGCAGCGACCGCAGCACGCGGGCGGTGTTGAGCCGGCGCAGCGCGTCGGTCGTGACCGGCCGACCGGCCGTCCTGGCCTCGGGCACGATGCGGCGGCTCGTCAGCCGCGAACGCCGTACAGGTGCTCCAGCGCCAGCTGGTCGAGCCGCTCGAACGCCATGCCCGTCGCGCCGAGCTTCTCGACGTCCGGCGCCGGGGCGGCCGCGATCTCGGCCCAGCCCTCGCCGTCGGACAGCGTGGGCACCGACAGCTCGGGGACACGGGCGTCCGCGAGGGCCTGCTGCACGTCCGCGTCGGCGCGGAACGCCAGCGCCTTCTCGCGCAGGATCAGGTAGTTGCGCATGCAGGCGGCGGCCGAGACCCAGACGCCGGCGTCGTCCTCGGTTCGCGCCGGCTTGTAGTCAAAGTGCACCGGGCCGTCGTAGCCGCCCTCGAGCAGCGTGTCGACGACCCAGAAGGCGTCCCTGACGTTGCCGGCGCCGAACCGCAGGTCCTGGTCGAACTTGGGTCCGCTCTGCCCGTTCAGGTCGATGTGGAAGAGCTTGCCCTGCCACATCGCCTGGGCGTAGCCGTGGGCCGCGTTCAGCCCGGCCATCTGCTCGTGGCCGATCTCGGGGTTGACGCCGACCAGCTCGGAGTGCTCGAGCGTCTCGATGAACGCCAGCGCGTGGCCGACGGTGGGCAGCAGGATGTCGCCGCGGGGCTCGTTGGGCTTGGGCTCGATCGCGAACCGCAGGTCGTAGCCCTTGTCGATCACGAACTGGGACAGCAGGTTGAAGCCCTCGCGGTAGCGGTCCAGCGCTGCGGGGACGTTCTTCGAACCGCCGCCCTCGGCGCCCTCGCGGCCGCCCCAGGCGACGTACACCTTGGCGCCGAGCTCGGCGGCGAGGTCGATGTTGCGCATGACCTTGGCGAGGGCGAAGCGGCGGACGTCGCGGTCGTTGCTGGTGAAGCCACCGTCCTTGAAGACGGGGTGCGAGAACAGGTTGGTGGTGGCCGTCGTGACGACCATGCCGGTGTCGGACAGCCCCTGCTTGAACCGGTCGATGATGCGCTGACGCTCGGAGTCGCTGCTGCCGAACGGGATCAGGTCGTCGTCGTGGAAGTTGATGCCGTAGGCACCCAGTTTCGACAGCTCCTCGAGGGAGCGCACCGGATCCACCGGTGCCCGGGTGGGGTCGCCGAAGGGGTCGCGGCCGGCGTACCCGATCGTCCAGAGGCCGAACGAGAACTTGTCTGCGGGGGTGGGCTCGGGGATCTGCATGCGGTGTCCTTCGGTCGGTTCGTGCGCTGGGCGGGAGCTACTGCCCCCAGGTGGCGGTGCGGTCCTTCAGCTCGGCGTACCTCGCCCGGACGTCGGGGGTGGGGTCGGCCTCGTAGGTGCGCTGGTCTGGCATCGGCCACTGCGGTGGCTCGACCGCACCCGACAGCGCCCAGGCCGCCTGGCGGGCGGCCCCCCGGGCGACGTACTCGTCGGGCCGGGGGACCACGACCGGCAGCCCGAGGATCGCCGGAGCAAGGGCGCACACGGCCGGGCTGCGTGCGCCCCCGCCGACGAGCAGCACCCGACGGGGGGATGCGCCGGTGGCCGCGGTCAGGTGGTCGACGGCGTCGGCCAGCGAGCACAGCAGGCCCTCGACGGCGGCGCGGGCCAGGTCGTGCGGGGTGGTCTGCGACGTCAGCCCGTGCAGGGTGCCCGAGGCGTCGGGGCGGTTGGGGGTGCGCTCACCGTCCAGGTAGGGCAGCAGGGTCAGCCCGTGGGCGCCGGGCGCACCCGCCAGCGCCAGCTCGGACAGGCGCTCGTGGTCGACACCCAGCAGGCGGGCCGTGAGGTCGAGCACCCGAGAGGCGTTCAGGGTGCAGACCAGCGGCAGGAACCGACCGGTGGCGTCGGCGAAGCCGGCGACCAGGCCGCTGGCGTCGGCGCTGATCGTGGTGGTGACCATCGACGCGACACCCGACGTGCCGATCGAGACGATCACGTCGCCCTCGACCGCGCCGAGCCCGAGCGCGGCGGCCATGTTGTCGCCGGTGCCAGCGCCGACCACCGCGCCGGACGACGGCACGCGTCCGACGACCTCGGCCGGGCCGGCTACCCGCGGCAGCTCGACGTCGTGGCCGAGCGCGGCGGCGGCCAGGTCGGGTCGCCAGGCGTCCTCGCGCGGCGACCAGTAACCCGTGCCCGACGCGTCGCCGCGGTCGGTGGTGGGTGCCGCCTCGCGCCCGGACAGGTGCCAGGTGAGGTAGTCGTGGGGGAGCAGGACGCTGTGGATGCGCTGTGCCACCTGCGGTTCGTTGTCGCGCACCCAGCGCAGCTTGGTCGCGGTGAAGGACGCGACCAGGACGCTGCCGACCGCGTCGGCGCAGGCCTGCGGTCCGCCCATCTCGTCGACCAGGTGGTCGGCGGACGACGCGGACCGGGTGTCGTTCCACAGCAGCGCGTCGCGCACCGGCTCGCCGTCGGGGTCCAGGGCCACCAGGCCGTGCTGCTGCCCGCCGACGGCGACGGCCGCAGCGCGCGGCAGCAGACCCTGCGCGGCGGCGTCGACCGCCGCCAGCCAGGCGCGCGGGTCGACCTCGGTGCCGTCGGGGTGCGCGTGACGTCCGGTCTCGACCGTCGAGCCGTCGTCCGCCCGCAGCAGCAGGGCCTTGGACGACTGGGTCGAGGAGTCGATGCCCAGCACGAGGTCGGTCGTCATGAGTGCTCCCAGCGACGGCGGTGGGTCGTCCGATGTCGTCCCCCATGTTCGTACGAGTCGTGAACGAAGTCAATGACGTGGTGCCTGAGGCACACTGGGAGGGTGCCCGACGTCCGCCTGCCGCCCGGCTGGCCGAGTGCCGTCCGCCCGCCAGGGGCGTCCGGCTGGGAGCGTTCGGCGGTGGCGTGGCTGCTCGACCAGTGCCCCGCCGAGTACCGCGCCCACCGGGCCATCACCGGGCAGCCGGTGGCCCTGGCGTGGCTTGCGGCGCACCACGTGCTGGCGCAGGGACGGGCGAACACCGCGGCCCGGGCGGTCGCCCGCGCCGATCTGCGCGATGCACTGCAGGCCCACGAGCTCGAGGCGGTGATCGGTGCGCTCGAGCACGAGCACGCGCGGCTGCTCGCGACCCACCGCGCCGTCGGCCTGGTGCAGGACGCGCTGCGCGGGCTGGACTACGTGCCGCGCCTGTAGCCCCTCAGGCGAGCAGCTCGAGCTGGGGCACGACCTGCTCGGGTGCGGGCATCGCCGCGATCTCGGCGGCGACCCCGGCCGCGGCGGCGCGGTACCGGTCGTCGGCGATCAGCTGCCTGACGGCGTCCGCGACGTTCGCCGCGGTGGCCTCACCGGGGACCAGCACCAGCCCCAGGCCACCGCGCGCGAGGGCCGTCGCGTTGCGGAACTGGTCGGCGGCCTGCGGCAGGGACAGCTGAGGCACGCCGCTCGCCAGGGCGCCGAGGAACGTGCCCGATCCGGTGTGCGACACCACCACCGAGCAGCGCGGCAGCAGTGCCGCCTGGTCGACCCAGCCGGCCACGGTGACGTTCGGCGGCTGCGCGCCGAGGGCGGCGGGGTCACCCGCGGGACCGACGGCCACCACCACGCGGACGTCGAGGTCGGCGAGGCCGGCGACCGCGTCCGCCAGCGCTGCCGTGTGGGCGCGCACCGTGCCCAGGGTGACGTAGACCAGCGGCGCGTCCCCGGGTGGCTCGCGCAGCACCTCGGTCGGGGTCGTGGCGTGGGCCACCGGGCGCAGCGGCAGCCGCACCGGGACGTGGTCGAGCGACTGGGTCTGCACCGACGGCGGGCAGATGTCGACGTAGGCGGTCAGGTACGAGCCGGCGTACGGCGGTAGCGGGCGCTCGTGCGCGGCCCACAGGTCGGCCAGCCGCTCACCGGCCGCGGCGACGAAGCCGGCCGGCACCGCGCCGCCGAACGCATGGGTGACCGACGGCACACCCAGGACCGCCGCCACCAGGGCCGACCCCAGCTCGCCCTGCTCGTGCACCATCAGGTCGGGCGCGAAGTCCCGGGCCACCGGCAGCAGGTCGGCCACCATCGCCGGCGTCGCCCACGCGCCGAACATCGAGGGGAACGCGTGAGCGGCCCTCTCGGAGGGCGGGACGTCGGCCACCTCGGCGGCGAGGCGGGCCTCGATGCCGACGACACCCGCGGCGTCCAGACCCGTTGCGACAGCTGGCAGACCGGCCGACACCACGAGCCGGACGGCGGGCTCGTTGGTGGCCCAGAGCACCTGGTGACCGGCGTCGACCAGGGCCCGCGCCAGCGGCACCATCGGGAAGACGTGGCCGTGGCCCCAGGTCGAGGAGAAGAGCACGCGCACGTGGACCGTCCCTTCGTGCCCCGGGCGCCCGCGGCGACTGGCCCGACCGTACGGCGTCAGGCCCGGCCCGCGGAAGGCCCTGCCGCCCGCGTCGACCGGGCTGCGACCGGGCGCGCCGCCTACACTCGGGTCCATGACGCGAGGCTCGCTCCTGGACTCGATCCGGGGACCCCGGGACCTGCGCCGGCTGAGCACGGGCGAGATGGTGCTGCTGGCCGAGCAGGTGCGCACCTTCCTGATCGGCCAGGTGTCGCGCACCGGCGGTCACCTGGGCCCCAACTTGGGCGTGGTCGAGCTGACCCTCGCGATCCACCGGGTGTTCGACTCGCCGCGCGACACCGTGATCTTCGACACCGGGCACCAGTCGTACGTGCACAAGATGCTCACCGGTCGCCAGGACTTCTCCAGGCTGCGGCAGGCAGGCGGCCTGTCGGGCTACCCCAGCCGCGCCGAGAGCGTCCACGACGTGGTCGAGAACTCGCACGCGTCGACGGCGGTCTCGTGGGGTGACGGGGTGGCCAAGGCCTACCGGTTGCGGGGCGAGCACGACCGCCACGTCGTGACGGTCATCGGCGACGGCGCGCTCACCGGCGGCATGGCGTGGGAGGCCCTGAACAACATCGCCACCGACAAGACCCTGCCCCTGGTGGTCGTGGTCAACGACAACGAGCGCTCGTACGCCGCGACCACCGGCGGCCTGGCCGAGCACCTCGCGACGCTGCGCACCACCGGCGGTTACGAGCGCTTCCTCAACTGGGGCAAGCAGACCCTGAGCCGGACGCCGGTCGTCGGGGGCGCCGTCTACGGCACGCTGCACGGGATGAAGAAGGGCCTGAAGGACATCGTCGCGCCGCAGGGGATGTTCGAGGACCTCGGGCTGAAGTACCTCGGCCCGGTCGACGGGCACGACCTGGTCGCCCTCGAGCACGCGCTGCGCCGGGCCCGCGAATACGGCGGCCCGGTGCTGGTGCACGTGCTGACCCAGAAGGGCCGCGGGTACGAGCCGGCGATGACCGACGAGGCCGACCGGTTCCACGCCGTCCCGCCGAACATCGACCCCGAGACGGGGGTCCCGCTCGCGGCCTCGGACGCCGTCACCTGGGGCGGGGTGTTCGCCGACGAGATGCTCGCCGTCGGCCACGACCGCCACGACGTGGTCGCGACGACCGCCGCCATGCTGATACCGGTGGGGCTGCACCTGTTCGCCGAGGCCTACCCCGACCGGGTGTTCGACGTGGGCATCGCCGAGCAGCACGCCGCGACCAGCGCCGCCGGACTCGCGTTCGGTGGCCTGCACCCCGTCGTCGCGCTCTACGCCACGTTCCTGAACCGCGCGTTCGACCAGGTGCTGATGGACTGCGCGCTGCACCGCGCCGGCGTGACCTTCGTCCTCGACCGCGCCGGCGTCACCGGCACCGACGGCGCCAGCCACAACGGCATGTGGGACATGTCCATGCTCCAGGTGGTGCCCGGGCTGCGGCTCGCGGCGCCGCGCGACGGCACACGGCTGCGCCAGCAGCTGCGTGAGGCGATGGACGTCGACGATGCGCCGACCGTCATCCGCTACCCCAAAGGTGCTGTGCCGCAGGACATCCCGACGTTGCGGCGCGAGGGCGGCGTCGACGTGCTGCACGAGTCGACGTCCCCCGACGTCCTGCTCGTGGGGGTGGGCTCGATGGCGTCCACTGCCGTCGATGTGGCCGAACGCCTTGCGGCACACGGGATGCAGGCCACCGTCGTCGACCCGTGCTGGGTGCTGCCGGTCGACCCGGCGCTGGTGTCGATGGCTCGCGCGCACCGCCTGGTCGTGACCGTCGAGGACAACTCCCGCGTCGGTGGGGTGGGGGCGCGTCTGGCGCAGGAGCTGCGTCACGCGGGTGTCTGGACCCCGCTCGTCGACCTCGGCATCCCGCCGGAGTTCCTCGACCACGCCGAGCGCGGCGCGATCCTCAGCGACCTCGGCCTCACCGCCCAGGGCGTCACCCGCCGGGTCGTCGAGGAGCTCGCCCGGCTCGAGCCCGAGCTCGAGGGGTCGGCGTCCATCGCCGAGACGGTCGAGCAGCAGGACCGGCGCGACAGCGCGATCGGCGACCACGGCTGACCGCTGTCGGTGGCGTCCGGCAGGATGCGCCCATGGACCTGCTCACCCAGCTCGACGTCGCCCGCGTCCGATCGGCCTTCCCGGCCCTGCAGCTGGGCGTCGCGCACTTCGACGGCCCCGGCGGCTCGCAGGTGCCCCGGTCGGTGGCCGACGCCGTCGCGGCCACGATGGTCGCCGGCCTGGCCAACCGCGGCACCGTCACCGCCGGCGAGCAGCGCGCGGACCAGGTGGTGCTGGCCGCCCGCGCCGCCGTCGCGGACCTGGTCGGGGGCCGGCCGGGCGGCGTCGTGTTCGGCCGGTCGATGACCCAGCTCACCTACGACCTGGCCCGGACGCTCGCCAGGGGGTGGGGGCCCGGTGACGAGGTGGTCGTCACCCGCCTCGACCACGACGCCAACATCAGGCCGTGGGTGCAGGCGGCCGAGGCGGTCGGAGCCACCGTGCGGTGGGCCGACTTCGACCCGGTCACCGGCGAGCTGCCGGTCGACGCCGTCACCGCCCTGCTCGGCGAGCGCACCCGCCTGGTCGCCGTGACGGGGGCGTCCAACCTGGTCGGCACCCGGCCCGACGTCCCCGGCATCGCGGCCGCCGCCCACACCGTCGGGGCGCTGGTGCACGTCGACGGGGTGCACCTGACCCCGCACGTCCCGGTCGACGTGGTGGCGCTGGGCGCGGACTTCTACGCGTGCTCGCCGTACAAGTTCTTCGGCCCCCACCTGGGTGCTCTCGTCGCCGCACCCGAGCTGCTGCAGGCGATCCGGCCCGACAAGCTGCTGCCCTCGAGTGACGCGGTGCCCGAGCGGTTCGAGCTCGGGACGCTGCCGTACGAGCTGCTCGCCGGCACCACCGCCGCCGTCGAGTTCATCGCCGACCTCGCCCCCGGCGAGGGGTCGCGCCGCGAGCGGGTGCTCGCCTCGATGCGGGTCGCCGAGCGGCACGAGGACCACCTGCTCGAGCGGCTGGTCGAGGGGCTGGCGTCGATCGACGCCGTCACCCTGCACACGCACCCGGCGCGGCGCACCCCCACGGTGCTGTTCTCGGTCGCGGGGCGCACCCCGCGCGAGGTGCACGAGTCGCTGGCCGCCCGCGGCGTCAACGCCCCCGGCGGCAGCTTCTACGCCCTCGAGGCCTCGCGCCACCTGGGCCTGGGCGACGCCGGAGCCGTGCGCGCCGGGCTGGCGCCGTACACCGACGTGGCCGACGTCGACCGGCTGGTCGCGGCCGTCACCGAGGCCTCCCGGTGACCGGTCGCGCGGTCCTGGTCACCGGTGGCGCGCGCGGGATCGGCCGGGCCGTGGCCACTGCGTTCGCGCAGGCGGGCGACCGGGTTGCGGTCCACTACGGGTCGAGCGCGGACGCCGCCGCCGCGTTGCTCGAAGAGCTGCCCGGCGCCGGTCACGTCCGGGTGCAGGCCGAGCTGGCCGACCCCGCGCAGGTGCAGCGCTGCGTGGACGAGGCGGCCGACCTGCTCGGGGGACTGGACGTGCTGGTCAACAACGCCGGCGTGTTCCTGGCCCACCCCCCGCTGGAGTCCACCTACGAGCAGTGGCAGGCGGCGTGGTCGACCACGCTGGCGGTCAACCTGGTGGCCGCCGCCAACGCCACGTTCTGCGCCGTCCCTCACCTGGTCGCCCGCGGTGGCGGCGCCGTCGTCAACGTGTCGAGCCGCGGGGCGTTCCGCGGCGAGCCCGCCTGCCCGGCGTACGGCGCCTCCAAGGCGGGGATGAACGCGATGGGCCAGTCGCTGGCCGTGGCGCTGGCGCCGCACGGCATCCGGGTCGGCACGGTCGCGCCGGGCTTCGTGCAGACCGAGATGGCCCGCGAGGTGCTCGACGGCCCCGGCGGCGACGCCGTCCGGGCGCAGTCGCCGCTGGGCCGGGTCGCCGAGCCGCACGAGGTGGCCGCCGCGGTGCTGTGGCTGGCCTCGCCCGAGGCAGCGTTCTCGACCGGCACGATCATCGACGTGAACGGCGCGTCGTACCTGCGGTGAGTCGTGCGTCCTTGGTGCGCCTGACTGGTTCGTGGTGTCTGGCGTGACTCGGACGGCGGGTTCGGGGTCGTCCAGCTTGCCGCTCAGGCGCTCACGCCGCGCGCGCAAGGGTCGTCGACACTGCGACCGACCGCTGAACCGTCAGGCGGCGTGCTTGGGAAGCGTGACTTCAATGGCCCACTCGACCCAGGATGACTCGACTCGGTCGGGGCGGGGTCGGCCGAGGGGCAGGGGCCGCGCTGTCGGTGGTGCGGTGGCGTCGTACGTCGCGCCGGACGGTGTCGTCAGCGTGACCGTGTGCGCGGTCGTGTCGCTCGCGATCGCTGTCCAGCCGGGGGCGGCTTTGGCCTGGTTGCAGGCCTCGCACAGTCCTTGGGCGTTGGCGGCGGACGTCGGCCCGCCGTCGGCGTGTGCCCGGATGTGGTCGATGTGCCGGATCGGGGCGTCGCACCAGGGTGTGCGGCAGGTGCGGTCGCGCAGCCGGATGAACTCGGCCAGGGCGGGTGGGAAGCAGCGGGACCGGGAGTCCATCGCCACCAGCGCCCCGGTGGTGGGGTTCGCGTACAGCCGGCGCAGCGCCACCTGCGCGTCCGGGGCGGCGCCGGCGACCTGGCGGGCCAGGGCGGCTGGCACCACCCCGTACCCCTGCACGTGAGCGATGTCGTCGTTGCCGTCAAGGCCGCGGGTACCCACGCCGCCGGTGTCGCAGGTGCCGGTATTGGCGGTGTCGCCGAGCAGGGCCTCGTCGGAGACGACCACGTTCACGGTCACCGGGACCTTGGGTGCGCCGCCGTCGGGTTGGGAAAGCAGGCGGGTGGCCAGGGTGTCGGCCATCACCTGCCCCCGACCCCGCTCGTCACCGGCGGCGCGGGCGGTGTCGGCGGCGCGGGTCAGCTCGGCGAACACCCCGACACCCGTGACCACGGGTAGCAGTGCGGTCAGGTAGGTCATGCAGTCCGGGGCCGGGCGAAGCGACACCGACCGCTGCGACTCCGCCCGCCGGCGGCGCGCCACCACCGACGCTGGGTCCAGCCGGTAGGCGCGGCGGCGCAGCTCCCCGACCAGCTCACGCTCACCCCACCGCCCCCACGTCGAGGGGCCGAGGTCACCGAGCTCCTGGTCGACCTCGCCCCGGTGCTCACGGGACAGACACGCCGTCTCGCGGGCCACCACGGTCGCCCGCCACTCGCTGACCAACCCCGCCCGCAGCGCGGCCAGCGTGCACGGCAGCTCACGGGTCAGCACCCGGGCCAGACCCAGGTGCCGCTCACCCCGGTGGTGGGACTCACGGCGCGCCAACGCCACCTGCAACCCCACGCCCTGCCCCAGCCGTTCTGCGGGCACCCCGCTCGCGGCGTGGGCCGCGCGCACCGAGACGTCCAACGCCGCCGCGGCCACCACCTGCGCCCCCTCGACCCGACACTTCAACGCCTCCAGCTCACCCAACAACGCGACATGCTCGGCGTCGGTGGCATCCCGAACGTCCAGCGCGCCCAGCTCCTCGCCCAGGACGGTCAGGCGCCGGCGCACGCCACACAGTGGCGTCACCTCAAACCTCGCAGTCTCGAACACGTGTTCGATTCTACCGGCCGCCAGTCACCACCGCAAGACCCCGGCTGCACCTTCTAGCGGTAGACGCCTGGCAGCATCGGGTCGGCGGCGGAGGCGTCGAGCAGGGCCAGCTGGGCCAACGCCTGCGGCGACGCCGCGGGCGCCAGCGCGACCTCGTCGGCGGTCACGAGGAGCGGGCGGCTGACACCGCGGTGCTCCTCGCCGGTCGCTGTGGCGGCCGCGGCCACGAACGCCGGGTCGATGCGCGCCAGGTCGAACCACGCCCGCGTGCGCATCGGCGCGGCCAGGGCGCGCATGCCCGTGCCGTCGCCGTCGGCCAGGTGCTCGCGCAGCCAGCGTGAGCCGAGCAGGGTGAGGACGTCGCAACCGCCGGTCGGGGTCAGCAGGCCGCCGCCGTCGCGGGTGAGGCGCTCGATGGCCAGCAGCGCGAGCTCGTCGAGCCGCTCACGCACCGGTGGCCACCAGTGGCGGGCGTCGAACCCGGCGCAGGCCAGGGCGCTGGGCGCGAGGGCGACCACCGCGTCGTCCGCGACACCGGTCGTGGAGGGGACCGCCACCCGCAGGCCGAGGCCCAGGCCGATCAGGCCGCCGGCCACTGGCTCGCGGACCCACGCGGCCCCAGGGTGCAGCGCGTGGCCCGCGGGCAGGCCCAGCGGTACCAGCCTGCGGCGCACGGCCGCCGGTCCGTCCGTCAGCGCCGTGCGCGCACGCATCCAGTCCCGTACCCGCAGCCGGGCCGCGAGCGACTCGGGGTCGGCGCCGGCCAGTGCCTGCTCCAGGCGCACCCACGGCACCGTGATGCGCACCGGGTCGTCCCAGTCGCGACCGAGCAGGACGCCGTGCTGGCGCGGCTCGAGCGGGATGTCGTCCAGGACGCTGACGGCCAGCGCGCATCGGCGCAGCGCGACAGCCGTCACCGGCCGGTCGCTCGTCGAGGCACCCATGCCCTGACGGTAGCCCGCCGGCGGGGCCCTGTTCCTGCTGGGACGGGCCGGGGGCGGCATCGTCATGCCAACGGGTGAACGGCGTGGCCGGTGGCGACCGAGGTTCGACGCTGCGTGAGCGGGGTCAGTGCGCCGTCCACCCGCCGTCCATGGCCAGCGACGTCCCGGTGATCGAGGCGGCGGCGGGGCCGCACAGGAAGGCGACCAGCTCGGCGACCTCGGCGGGCTCGACGAGCCGCTTGAGGGCCACGGGTGCGAGCAGCACCTCGTCCAGCACGCGCTCGGGGCTGACGCCGTGCGCCACCGCCTGGTCGGCGAGCTGCCTCTCGACCAGTGGGGTGCGCACGTACGCCGGGTTGACGCAGTTGCTCGTGACCCCGTGCGCGGCGGCCTCCAGCGCCACCACCTTGCTCAGGCCCTCCAGGCCGTGCTTGGCGGCGACGTAGGCGACCTTGAACGGCGAGGCCCGCAGCCCGTGCACGGACGAGACGTTGACGATCCGGCCCCAGCCGCGGTCGTACATGCCGGGCAGAGCCGAGCGCACCAGGCGGAACGGGCTCTCGAGCATGACCGCCAGGATCGTGCTGAACACCTGGGTCGGGAACTCGTGCACCGGGGCGACGTGCTGCAGGCCGGCGTTGTTGACCAGGACGTCGACCTCGCTGAGGTCGAGCGCGTCGACCGCGGCCAGGTCGGACAGGTCGCACGTCGTGCCGGTCGCCCCGAGCTCGGCGGCGAGCGCGGCGAGCGGGTCGGCGGCGACGTCGACCAGCACCAGGCGCGCCCCCGCGGCGCCCAGCCGGCGGGCGCACGCGGCGCCGATCCCGCTGGCCGCCCCGGTGACCAGGGCGGTGCGGCCGGTGAGGTCGAGCAGGCCTGGGGGCGGGTTCTGGGTGGGCGACATGGCGCCCACGCTAGAGGGGGTCAGCCGGGCAGGCTCGCCGCGCCGCGCGGCAGGAACCGGCGTCCGGCCCGCTGCTCGGCCACCCCTGTGCGGTCGAGCAGGGGGGTGAGTCCGCCGTTCCAGAACGAGAACCCGGCCCCGGTGATCATCGCCAGGTCGAGGTCCTGCGGCGCCGCGACGACCCCCTCGTCGAGCATGCGGCGGGCCTCGTCGGCGAGGGCCCCGAGCACCTGCGCGCGGACCTGCTCGCGGGTGAGGACGACCGGGTCGGCCGGCACCTCCATCAGGGCGGCGACCTCGGGGTCCGGGGCGGGGTGCGTGGGGTCGGGACCGTACAGCCCGGGCTTGCCGGCAGCGACCAGCCGGCGCAGCATCGGCGAGACGTGGAACCGGTCGGGGAAGGCGGCGTGCAACGTCTCGGCGTTGTGCAGCGCGATGGCCGGGCCGACCAGCGACAGCAGCACGAACGGCGGCATCGGCGCGAGGCCGGCGAAGGCGCGGTCGGCCACCTCGATCGGGGTGCCCTCGTCGACGACGCGGCTGACCTCGCCCATGAACCGGCCGAGCAGTCGGTTGACGACGAACGAGGGGGAGTCCTTGACCAGGATCGCGGTCTTGCGCAGCGTCGCTGCGGTGGCCAGGGTCGTCGCGACGGCGACGTCGGTGGTCGCCGCCCCGCGGACCACCTCGACCAGCGGCATGACGGCGACCGGGTTGAAGAAGTGGAACCCCACGACCCGACCCGGGTGCTGCAGCCCGGACGCCATCTCGGTGATCGACAGCGACGAGGTGTTGGTGGCCAGCACCGCCTCAGGCGAGACGACCGCCTCGACCTCGGCGAGCACCTGCTGCTTGACGTCCATCTGCTCGAACACGGCCTCGATCACCAGGTCGGCGTCGGCGAAGTCGGCCTTGGACGTCGAGCCGGTGACCAGAGCGCGCAGCCGGTTCGCCCGGTCGGGGGTCAGGCGCCCCTTGGCCAGCTGGTCGCCGAGCTGGGCGTGCACCCAGCCGACGCCCCGGTCGACCCGGGTCTGGTCGAGGTCGGTCATGACGACCGGCACCTCGAGCCGCTGAGCCATCAGCAGCGCCAGCTGCGCGGCCATCAGCCCCGCGCCGACGACGCCCACCTTGGTGACCGCACGGGCCAGGGCGCGGTCGGGTGCGCCGGCCGGCCGCTTGGCGCGGCGCTGCACCAGGTCGAGGGCGTAGACGCCGCTGCGGAACTCCTCGCTCATGATCAGGTCGGCGAGCGTCTGGTCCTCGGCGGCGAAGCCGGCGTCGCGGTCGGCGGTGCGGGCCAGGTCGACGAGTTCGAGGGCGCGGTAGGCCGCCGGTGCAGCCCGACCGACCTTGGCGTCGGCGAACGCCCTGGCCGCGTCCAGCGCCGCCCGCCAGGTGCGCTCGTCGCGGTCGACCGGCGGGCGCTCGACCTGGACGGCACCGCTCAGGACGTCGGCGGCCCAGCGCAGCGACCGGGCGAGGAAGTCGGCGGGCTCGAATCCGGCGTCGGCGATGCCCATCGCCAGGGCCTGCGGGCCGGTCATCATCCTGTTCTGGCTCAGCGGGTTCTCGACGATGACCTTCAGCGCACCGGCCACCCCGATGAGGTTCGGCAGCAGGTGGGCGCCGCCCCAGCCGGGCACCAGGCCGAGGAACACCTCGGGCAGGGCCACGGCGCTGACGCCGGTCGAGATCGTCCGGTAGGTGCAGTGCAACGCGATCTCGACGCCGCCGCCGAGCGCGGCGCCGTTGACGAACGCGAAGCTGGGCACCGGCAGCTCACCGAGCCGGCGGAACTGGTCGTGACCCAGCCTGGCGACGGCCAGGGCCTGGTCGCGGGTGGCCAGCTGCCCGACGTCCTTGAGGTCGGCGCCGACGGCGAAGACGAACGGCTTGCCCGTGACGGCGACGGCGACGATCTCACCGGCTTCGGCGCGGGCGGTCAGGGTGTCGAGGGCGGCGCGCAGGCCGAGCAGGCCGCGCGGGCCGAACGTGGTCGGCTTGGTGTGGTCGAAGCCATTGTCCATGGTGATCAGCGCGAGCGTGCCCCCGCCGGGCAGCTGCACGTCGCGGACCGGGAAGCGGGTGACCCGCTCGTCGGTGGTGGCCGCAGCGAGGTCCTCGGCGACGGTGTCGGTGGTGGTCATCAGGCTGCGTCCTCCTGGCCGTAGTCGGCGTGGTGGGGGTTCTCCCAGATGACGGCGCCGCCCATGCCGATGCCGATGCACATGGCGGTCAGGCCGTACCGGACGTCGGGGTGCGCCTCGAACTGGCGGGCCAGCTGGGTCATCAGCCGCACGCCCGAGGAGGCGAGCGGGTGGCCGACCGCGATGGCGCCGCCGTACTCGTTGACCCGGGGGTCGTCGTCCGCGATGGCGAAGTGGTCGAGGAAGGCCAGCACCTGGACGGCGAACGCCTCGTTGAGCTCGAACAGGCCGATGTCGTCGATGGTCAGCCCCGCTTGGCGCAGCGCCTTCTCGGTGGCCGGGACCGGGCCGATGCCCATGACCTCGGGCTCGACGCCGACGAAGGCGTACGAGACCAGGCGCATGCGCGCCGCCAGACCCAGCTCGGCGGCGGCGTCCGCCGAGGCGAGCAGGCAGGCGGTCGCGCCGTCGTTGAGCCCGGCGGCGTTGCCGGCGGTCACCCGCCCGTGGGCACGGAACGGGGTCTTCAGCGCCGCCAGGTCGGCGGTGGTCGTGCCCGGGCGCGGCGGCTCGTCGGTGGTGGCCAGCCCCCAGCCCTGGTCGACGTCGCGGGTGGCGACCGGCACCAGGTCGGGCTGGATCCGCCCGTCGTCGTAGGCCCGGGCCAGCTTGCGCTGGCTGGCGACGGCGAACGCGTCGCAGCGGTCCTTGGTGATGCCGGGGTAGCGGTCGTGCAGGTTCTCGGCGGTCGAGCCCATCACCAGCGCCGAGGGGTCGACCAGGCGCTCGGCCACGATCCGCGGGTTGGGGTCGACGCCCTCGCCCATCGGGTGGTGGCCCATGTGCTCGACGCCGCCGGCGATCACCACGTCGTAGGCGCCGAACGCGATGCCGGACGCCGTCGTGGTCACCGCGGTCATCGCGCCGGCGCACATGCGGTCGATCGAGAAGCCGGGCACCGAGCGCGGCAGGCCCGACAGCAGGGCGGCCATCCGCCCCAGGGTCAGGCCCTGGTCACCGATCTGGGTCGTCGCGGCGATGGCGACGTCGTCGACCCGCTCGGGCGGCAGCGTCGGGTTGCGCCGCACCAGCTCGCGGATGCACGCGATCACCAGGTCGTCGGCGCGGGTCTGCGCGTACACGCCCTTGCTGCCGGCCTTGCCGAACGGGGTGCGGACGCCGTCGACGAACACGACGTCACGAAGCGGGCGGGGCACGGTGCCTCCTGCGGGTGCGCGGACCTGCTGACGGCCCGATGCTACTGGTCAGTAACCTGCTCGGCGACGTCGGCCGTCACCGCGGTCGGGGCCGTCGCCGCCTGCGCGGCACGGACCCGGGCGGCGCGGGTCGCGGCGGTCTCGCCCAGCGCCTCGCGCAGCAGCGGACCGACCTGCTCGACCTGCCAGGCCCGGGCGCCGAGCGCGGCCAGCGCCGCGTCGAGGTCGGCCGGCGCAGGCGGGGCCCACAGCACCCGGCGCACGACGTCGGGGGTCATCAGGTTCTCGGCCGGCACCTCCAGGTCGGCCGACAGGGCGGCGATCGACTCGCGGGCGGTGGCCAGCCGCGCGGCGGCGTCCGGGTCGCGCTCGGCCCACGCGCGCGGCGGCGGCGGGCCGTCGGTGGCCAGCGTCAGCGGCGGCAGCTCGTCGTCCGGGACGGCGGCGGCCCGGGCGAGGGTGTCGAGCCAGGTGCGGGCCTGGCGCCGGGCGGCCGGGCCCTTCCAGCCCGGCAGCGCCAGGAGCGCCTCGGTGGTCTGCGGTGCCGCGGCGGCGGCCTCGACGAGCGCGGCGTCCGGCAGCACCCGGCCCGGGGCGGTGTCGCGCGAGCGGGCCAGTGCGTCGCGGGCGGCCCACAGCTCGCGCACGGCCGCCAGCTCGCGGCGTCGGCGCAGCCGGTGCATCCCGCTGGTGCGCCGCCACGGGTCGGTGCGCGTCGCCGGGGGCGCGGCGGACGCGATCGCCGCGAACTCCTGCTCGGCCCAGGCCAGCTTGCCCTGCTGCTCGAGCAGCCCGGCGACGGCGTCGCGCAGGTCGACCAGCACCTCGACGTCGAGCGCGGCGTAGCGCAGCCACGGCTCGGGCAGGGGCCGGGTCGACCAGTCGGCGGCGGAGTGCTCCTTGGCCAGCACCAGCCCGAGCAGCTGCTCGATGACGGCGCCCAGACCCACGCGCGGCAGCCCGGCCAGCCGCGCGCCCAGCTCGGTGTCGAACAGGCGGGAGGGCCGCATGCCGACCTCGGCGAGGCAGGGCAGGTCCTGGCTGGCCGCGTGCAGCACCCACTCGACGTCGGCGAGCGCAGCACCCACCTCGCTGAGGTCGGGACAGGCGACCGGGTCGATCAGCCAGGTGCCCGCTCCGTGACGGCGCAGCTGCACCAGGTAGGCGGCCTGGCCGTAGCGGTAGCCCGAGGCGCGCTCGGCGTCGACGGCCACCGGACCGCTGCCCGCGAGCAGCGCCGACACGCACCGGCGCAGGGCACGCTCGTCGACGACGACGTCCGGCACTCCCTCGCGCGGGGTCAGCAGGGGGATGGGCGGCGCGTCGGTCACGGCTCAACCGTAGGGGGTGCCTGGTCGGGCACCGCTCAGCTGACCACGCCGGCGCGCATCGACAGCATGACCATCTCGGCGCGGTCGCCGGTGCCGAGCTTGCGGGCGATCCGCGCCAGGTGGCTCTTGACGGTGAGGGCGGACAGCCCGAGGCTGACGCCGATCTCCTTGTTCGACCGGCCGTTCGCGACGTGCTGCAGCACCTCGACCTCGCGGGCCGACAGCTGCTCACGCAGCGACCCGGTGGGCGCCGGGGCGCTGGGGGTGGACGCCCGGCCCGAGACCAGGAAGCAGCGCGCGCCGGCGGTCAGCGCGGCGCGCACGGTGTACGGGTCCTCGAGGCACGACAGCGCGATGCCGCGCTGCCAGCCGCGTCCGCGCAGGTCGGACAGCAGCGCCAGCCCCGACCCGTCCGGCAGCGTGACGTCGACGATGCACAGCTCGCGCGGGCCCATCGCGGCCGAGCGCTGGCGAGCCTCGGCGACGGTGCCGGCCTGAACCACCTCACGGGCGCCGAGCGCGCGCAGGGTGCGGGTGACGGACTCGCGCGGACCCAGCTGGCCGATGACCACCAGGGCCGCGAAGCGACCCGTGCGCGGCATGGGGGCCAGCCCGACGCGCTCGACGACTGCTGCCACCGTCGTCTCCTCGTGCTCGAGGACGGCGTGCTCCGCGGCCCGGTGCCGCGGTGGTCCCGCCGTCCCCCGGGTCATCGGCAGGACCGGTCGAGACCTTGACCTCGGGCCGCGTCAGCGGGTGTGGCCCTGGGGTCAGCGGCGGCGGGCGGGCAGGGCGGTGACGCCCTCGGGCAGCGGCGGCAGGCCGGCGACGGTGCACAGCAGGTCCGACCACGCGCGCAGGTGCACCCCCAGGTCCGGCCCCAGCGGGGTCCACGACCCGCGCACCTCGATCTCGACGCTGGCCGGGCGGTCGGCCAGGGCCCCGAAGCTCTGCGACACCACCCTGGTGACGGTGCCGCCGTCCTGGGTGAACGGGGCGTCGCGCGACGCGAGGGCGTCCAGCAGCCACGACCAGCCGACCTCGCCGAGCATCGGGTCGGCGCCGAACTCGGGCTCGAGCTCGGCGCGCACGAACGTCACGGCCCGGAACGTGCCGTCCCACGGCTCGGGCGCCTCGGGGTCGTGCAGCAGCACGAACCGCCCGCTGGCCAGCTCGTCCGGCTCGTCGGCACCCGGCGCGGTGGTGCGGGCCAGGACGTCGGCGGTGAGCGCGACGGCGTACGGCGCGATCCGCTGGGGCGCGGGCACCTCGGTGACGACGACCTCGGGACGCAGCCGCGCGGTGCGCAGCTGCTCCAGCGCGCGGGCGAAGGCCTCGGGTGGCCCGTCGCTGGTCGTGCGGCTGATCATGCACGCACAGTACGTCCGTGAGCACGGCCCCCAGGGGCGGCGCGCCGGGCCCCGGGCCGGGGCGGGACGCGGGCCAACCCGTAGCGTGCACCCGTGTCGCTGCTGCTCGCCCTGACGTCCAGCCTGATCTGGGGCTCGGCCGACTTCGTGGGCGGCCTGCTCTCACGCACCCGCCCGGCGTACGCGGTCGTGGCGGGGTCGCAGGTGCTGGGCCTGCTCGCGGTCGGCCTGGTCGCCCTGGCGACGCACGCCTGGACGGCCCCGACCGGCTGGCTGCCGTGGTCGGTCGCGGCGGGTCTGTGCGGCAGCGCGGGTCTGCTGTGCTTCTACGCCGCCCTGGGCAGCGGGGTCATGGGGGTCGTGTCGGCGATCGCCGCGCTGGGCGCGCTGGTGCCGGTGCTCGTCGGCACCGCCCTGGGGGACCGGCCCAGCGGGCTCGCCGTGGGGGGCATCGCGCTGGCGGTGGCCGGGGCCGTCGCCGCGAGCGGGCCCGAGCTGTCGGGGGCGGCCCCGCCCCGCCCGGTGCTCCTCGCAGCCGCCGCGGGGGTCGGGTTCGGACTGGCGCTGACGTTCATCGAGCGCGGCTCGCGCGACAGCGCGCTCATGACGCTGACCGGGATGCGGTCGGTCAGCGTCGCGCTGTTCGTCGTCGCGGCCCTGGCGCTGCGCACGAACGGTGGGCTCGTCGTCCGCGACCTGCCGGCGCTCGCGGTGGTCGGGGTCGGCGACGTGGGCGCCAACCTGCTCTTCGCGCTCGCCAGCCAGCGCGGTCTGCTCAGCGTGACGGGGGTGCTGGGGTCGCTGTACCCCGTCGTCACCGTCGTGCTGGCCAGGGTGCTGCTGAAGGAGCGACTGCTGCGCCTGCAGCAGGTGGGCGTGGTCGGCGCGCTGCTGGGCGTGGTGCTGGTGACGCTGGGGTGACCCGGCGCCGTGACACCATGACGGCGTGACGTCGCCCGCACCGCTGCTCACCGACTCGACGTTCCTGGCCGCCTGCCGGCGTGAGCCCGTCACCCGCCACCCCGTGTGGTTCATGCGCCAGGCGGGCCGCTCGCTGCCCGAGTACCGCGCGCTGCGCGAGGGCATCTCGATGCTCGACTCGTGCGCGCGCCCCGACCTGGTCACCGAAATCACCCTGCAGCCGGTGCGCCGCTACGGCGTCGACGCGGCGATCTTCTACAGCGACATCGTGGTGCCGCTCAAGGCGATCGGGGTCGACCTCGACATCGTCCCCGGCGTCGGACCCGTCGTGGCGCAACCGTTCTCGTCGATGGCCGACCTCGACCGGCTGCCCGACCTGACCGTGGCCGACGTCCCCTACGTCGACCAGGCGATCCGCCAGCTCGTCGCCGAGCTCGGGCCGACGCCGCTGATCGGCTTCGCCGGCGCGCCGTACACGCTCGCGTCGTACCTGATCGAGGGCGGGCCCTCGAAGAACCACGAGCGCACCAAGGCCCTGATGTACGGCGACCCCGTGCTGTGGCACGCCCTGCTCGACCGGCTGGCCGGCATCGCGGGGGCGTTCCTGCGCGTCCAGGCGCAGGCGGGGGCCAGCGCCGTGCAGCTGTTAGACTCGTGGGTGGGCGCGCTGCCGCTCGCCGACTACCGCGCCTTCGTCTTCCCGCACTCCGCGCGGGCGCTCGCCGCGGTCGCAGACCTCGGGGTGCCGCGGATCCACTTCGGGGTGGGCACGGGCGAGCTGCTCGCGGCGATGGGCGAGGCGGGCGCCGAGGTCGTCGGCGTCGACTTCCGGGTGCCGCTCGACGTCGCGTCCACCCGGATCGGCCCGGCTCGGGCCGTGCAGGGCAACCTCGACCCGGCGCTGCTGTTCGCACCCACGCAGGTCCTCGAGCAGCGGGTGCTGGCCACCGTCGCGGCCGGGCGCACGACGCCGGGCCACGTCTTCAACCTCGGTCACGGCGTGCCGCCGAACGCCGATCCCGATGCGCTGCAACGGGTCGTCGACCTCGTGCACTCGGCCGAGGCGGGCACCGAGAGCTAGACCGACGGCTGGGTGCGCCGGCGTCGCATGACGACCGTGACGGGCACGGCCACCAGTGCGGCGAGCACCCCGAACGGCAGCAGCGCGCCGAGGACCCGCAGCGCGACGGCGACGCTGGCGAGCATGGCCTGCCAGCCCCCTCGCAGCCCCTGGACGAACGCGCCCGGCGCGACCGTGGTCGCGGGCGCCGCCGCCACGGGCGACAGCGAGACGGTCAGCGTCGCCAGGGTGCTCTGGTCGCTCAGGGCGGCCAGCCGCGCCTCGAGCGACTCCAGGTCGGCCTGGCGTCGGGTCAGCTCGGACTCGACCTGCACCACCTGACCGATCGTGGTGGCCTTGTCCAGCAGCACGCGCACCCGGGCCACGCTCTCGCGCTGGGTGCGCAGCCGGCTGGCCACGTCGACGAACCGGTCGGTGACGTCGTCCGAGGACTGGCCGCGCGACACCTGGCGGCCCAGCGCGGCCACCTGGTCCATCAGCCGGTCCAAGCCCTGCTCGGGCACCCGCACGGTGAGCACCGACTGGCCCGTGGGCTGCGGGGTCCTGACGCTGCCGTCGCCCGGCATCGGCACCGGCACCGGGTCGGTGGTCGTCTTCTCGTCCTGCACGTACCCCTTCGCCGCCGTCGCCAGCGCGCGCACGCGCGCGGCGGACACGCGCAGGTCGCCCACCTGCAGGCCGAGGTCGGCGGTGCGTACCTGACGTCGTCCACCCAGCGACGCGGGGTCCGCGGCGGCTGCGTCGACCCGGGTGCCTGCGGGTGCCCCGCTCTTGAGCCCTGCCGCGGGTTGGGGCGCCGCGGCGTCCGCGCCGGAGCGCTCGCTCGACGAGCCCGCCGCCGTGGTGGCCGTGCCGCCGCCGCTGCACCCCGCCAGCGCCAGGGCCGTGACGGCTGCGACGGTCATGACCTTCACCCGATACCTGCTCATGGCTGCTCCTCGACCCGGTCGATGCGGACACCTGCCGCTGCGACGCGGCGCGGGCGCCGACCGGTTCCACCCCTGACGGTCTCGAACCGGTCACGATCTGCCAGCCTGGGCCGGTGACGTCGGACCTGGTGGACCAGCGGGCCCGACCGACCGTGGTGGTCGTGGGCGGGGGGATCGCCGGGCTGGCGGCGGCCTGGGCGCTGAGCGGTGGCCCGCGGCCGGTGCGGGTCGTGGTGCTCGAAGGTTCGGCGCAGGTGGGCGGCAAGCTCGCCCTGGGCGAGGTCGACGGGCTCGGGGTCGACCTGGGTGCCGAGTCGATGCTGGCCCGCCGGCCCGAGGCGCTCGCCCTGGCCGGCGCGGTCGGTCTGGGCGACGAGCTGGTGACGCCCCGGCCGGCGGGGGCGTCGGTCTGGTCGCGCGGCGCCCTGCGCCCGCTGCCCCCGGGCACCCTGATGGGCGTGCCGTCGGGGCCGGACGGGTTGGACGGACTGCTGACACCCGACGAGACGGCCCGCGTCGTGGTCGAGCCCGCCGCGGCGTGGCCGGCGCTCGACGAGGACGTCGACGTCGCGTCGTTCGTCGCCAACCGCGTGGGCGCCGGTGTGGTCGACCGCCTGCTCGACCCCCTGCTCGGCGGAGTCTACGCCGGGCGCTCGGACGAGCTCTCGCTGCAGGCCACGGTGCCGGCGCTGTGGGCCGCCGCCACGCAGGGAGCGTCCGTGGTGCAGGCCGCGCGGGCCGCGTCGGCGGCCGGCGCCGCCACCCGGGCACCGGTCTTCGCCGGGGTGCGCGGCGGTGTGGGCCGGCTGCCGCTCGCCGTGGCGGCCGCCCTGCGTGAGCGCGGGGTGGAGGTGGTCACCGGCAGCACCGTCCGCGACCTGCGCCGGACGCCGGTCGGGTGGCGACTCACGCTCGAGCCCACCAGCCAAGCGCAGGTGGTCGCCGCGGACGGCGTGGTGCTCGCCACGCCCGCGGCACCGACGTCCCGGCTGCTGGCCGACGTGGCACCGGTGGCCGCCGCCCTGCTGGCGCAGGTCGAGTACGCGAGCGTCGCGATCGTGACCGTCGTGGTGCCGCGATCGGCGGCCGGGCCGCTCGTCGGTTCGGGGTTCCTCGTGCCCGCGGTCGAGGGCCGGTTCGTCAAGGCGGCCACGTTCTCGTCGTCCAAGTGGCAGTGGCTGGACGACGCCGACCCCGACCGGGTGGCGCTGCGGACGTCGGTGGGCCGCCACCGCGACGAGGCCGACCTGCAGCGCGACGACCCCGACGTCGTGGCCCGGGCCGTCGCCGACTTGGGCGAGCTGGTCGGCGGGCCGCTGCCGGTGCTGGCCTCGCGGGTCACCCGCTGGGGTGGGGCGCTGCCGCAGTACGCGGTCGGGCACCTGGGGCGGGTGGCGTCGGTGCGAGCCGCCCTGGCCGGCTCGCCGGGGCTGGCCGTGGCCGGTGCGGCCTACGACGGCGTCGGCATCCCGGCGTGCATCGCGTCGGGCACCGCAGGAGCGCTGGCGGTCGGCACCCACCTCCAGCGGCTGGCGCGCGCCGCGAGAGGATAAGGGCATGAGCGACGAGAAGGTCAAGGCCCGCGAGATCAACGACACCATCCGGTACGCCATGTGGTCGGTGTTCGCCGTCCGCGACGCCGTCGACGGCGACCGCGCGGCGCTCACGGCCGAGGTGCAGCAGGTTCTCGACCAGCTGGCCGCCGAGCACGGTCTGGTCGTGCGCGGGTTCTACGACGTCGCCGGGCTGCGTGCGGACGCCGACGTGATGGTGTGGTGGCACGGGCCGGACGTCGAGACCGTCCAGGCCGCGTACCGGGCCCTGCGGCGCACGGCGCTGGGTCGCCACCTGGTGCCGGTGTGGTCGGTCGTCGCCCTGCACCGCCCAGCCGAGTTCAACAAGAGCCACGTGCCGGCGTTCATGTCCGGCGAGGCGGCCCGCGGGTACCTGTGCCTGTACCCCTTCGTCCGCTCGTACGACTGGTACCTGCTGCCCGACGCCGAGCGGCGCGACATGCTCGTCGAGCACGGCAAGGCGGCCCGCGACTACCCCGACGTCCGCGCGAACACGGTGTCGTCGTTCGCGCTGGGGGACTACGAGTGGATCCTGGCGTTCGAGGCCGACGAGCTGCACCGCATCGTCGACCTGATGCGCGACCTGCGCGCCACCGAGGCCCGAAAGCACGTCCGCGAGGAGCTGCCGTTCTACACCGGCCCGCGGGTCGACCTCGCCGACCTGGTCGCCGGTCTGCCCTGAGGCGCGGCGCCTGGCCTCAGGCGGCCGCGCGCCACTTTCGCGCCTCCGGCTCGCTCCAGCGCAGGAAGTCGGCGGCGTTCATCAGCCACCGGTCGTCGTCGTACTCGACCCCCGGGCGCTCCAGCCACCTCCACAGGGCGTTGAACGCCTCGCGCAGCGTCCAGCCCGGCCACGGCGGGCGCAGCAACCACAGTGTGGCTCCGGCGGCTGGCGCCGACCAGGCGTCGCGCGTCTCCGGGACGGAGCGACGGTGCTCCTCGGGCCACACCTGCGCCACCTGATGCGCTCCGGTGTACTCCTCGACCGGCTCGAACCCCAGGCGCCGAAGGTCAGCCACGCCCGGCACCGCGTCCGGGCCCTGCGGCGCGTCACCACTCATCGCTGATGCTGACACACGCCGCCGTCAGCGTCCGCTCAGGCCTTGGGTGCCAGGGTGAGGCTGATCGAGTTGATGCAGTACCGCTGGTCGGTCGGGGTGTCGTACCCCTCGCCCTCGAACACGTGGCCCAGGTGCGAACCGCAGCTGCCGCAACGCACCTCGATGCGCTTCATGCCCATCGACACGTCGGTGATGTACTCGACCCGCTCCTGCGCCAGCGGGGTGTAGAACGAGGGCCAGCCGCAGTGCGACTCGAACTTGGTGTCGCTGCGGAACAGCTCCTCGCCGCACGCGCGGCAGGCGTAGACGCCCTCGGTGGTGGTGTCGGTGTACTCGCCGACGTAGGGCCGCTCGGTGCCGCCCTCGCGCAGCACCGCGAACTCGGCCGGCGTGAGCTCGGCCCGCCAGGCGGCGTCGTCCTTGACGATCGGGTAGGTGCGGTCGGTGGGCTTCATCGGCTTCCTCTCGAACGGGTTGCGCAGCTTCATGCCGGTCACAACAGCGGGGTGGCCGGGGGAGTTCCCGCCCTCGTAGGACGTCACCGTCGCGTCAGATCTGGCCGGGTGGGTACGGTCTGCGAATGGCGAGCGCGGCGACGACGATCGAGGTCGACGGACCCCACGGGGTGCGGGCCGTGCGGCTGTCCAGCCCCGACCGCGTGCTGTGGCCGCAGGTCGGCGTCACCAAGCTCGAGCTGGCGCGGTACGTCGTCGCCGTGGGCGGGGCGCTGCTGACCGCCCTGTCCGACCGACCGGTGACCCTGCAGCGGTTCCCGGACGGGGTCGAGGGTGAGGCGTTCTACTCCAAGAACCCGCCCCGCGGCGTCCCGGAGTGGGTGCGCACCGTCGACGTCACCTACCCCAGTGGACGTCGGCACGCCCAGCTGGTCGTGGACGAGGTCGCCACCGCGGTGTGGGCGGTGCAGATGAACACCATCACCTGGCACCCGTGGCCGGTGCGCACGGGTGACACCAACCGGCCGGACGAGCTGCGCATCGACCTGGATCCGCAGCCGGGGCGCGGGTTCGCCGACGCGGTCGAGGCCGCGCTGCTGCTGCGCGAGCTGCTCAGCGAGCTCGGGCTGACCGGCTGGGCCAAGACGTCCGGCAACCGCGGGGTGCACGTCTTCGCCCGGATCCGGCCCGACCGCGAGTTCCTGGACGTGCGGCACGCGGTGATCGGCATCGGCCGCGAGCTCGAGCGCCGGGCGCCGTCCCTGGTGACCATGGCCTGGTGGAAGGAGGAGCGCGGCGAGAAGGTCTTCGTCGACTTCAACCAGAGCAACCGCGACCGCACGATCGCATCGGCCTACAGCCCGCGCCCGCTGCCGCACGCTCCCGTGTCGATGCCCGTGAGCTGGGACTCGCTGCCGGACGTCGACCCGGCCCAGTTCACGGTGCGCACCGCCCCCGGGGTGCTGGCTGCGGACGGCGACCCGTGGGCCGGCATCGACGCGACGGTGGGTGATCTGGCTGCGGCGGATGCGTTGTGGGCGGCCGACGTCGAGCGGGGTCTGGGCGAGCTGGCGTTCCCGCCGGACTACCCGAAGATGCCGGGCGAGCCGTCCAGGGTGCAGCCCAGCCGCGCGCGGACGCCGGCGGCCGACGAGAAGGACGGGTAGTCCGCCGAACCCGACGGGCCCGGCTCCCCCACGGGGATGGGGAGGCCGGGCCCTGTCAGCGGGGAGGACACCAACGCTAGGCGGACGACGGGGGCGGCGGTAGACGACCTTGGTCGTACGTCGCCGTCGACCCAGGTCGAGGACCGGCACGGGAACGACGCGGCCCCGCCGACCCCGGTGGGGTGACGGGGCCGAGGCGCTCGGCCACCTGACGGTCAGAAGTAGTGCTTGCGACCGCCGATGGCGCGGCCGGTGGCGCCGAGGACGTAGAGGACGACCCCGACGACGAGCAGGATGATGCCGATCGTGTACAGGATGCTGATCTTGGCGACCAGTCCGATGATGAGCAGGATCAGACCGAGGATGATCATGTCGGCCTCTCTGTGTAGGGACGAAGTGCGACGGCGTGATCTTGGCACGCAATCGCGTCGTCCGCTTGCCGAAACGGGGCTGTCCGTGGTGTCCGGATGCGTCCCGTCGACCCTCGGTCAGTACGTCGCGACGTCACGCAGCAGGGCGAGGGTGCGCGCCATGCTGCGCTCGTTGCGCTGTGCGAACCCGGTGCGCTCGTAGAACGCCGCCAGGGGCGAGTGCCGCATGTCGAAGGACTCGACGACCCGGGTGGACGTCGGGCCGGTCGCCTCGAGCTCGTAGCGCCAGACCGCCCGGGACGCGTGCCGCCAGGCGATCCGACGTCCCTCGTCGAACTCGACCACCGTGTTGACCATCGCGTACGGCAGGCCGATCCGCATGCCCATGGTGAACCGGGCGCCCAGGTGCAACCGGTCCGGGCCGCGCACGAGCGAGCGCACCGAGCCCGACCCGTCGAGCACCGGGTGGCGCGAGGGGTCGGCGAGCAGGTCGAAGATCCGCCCGGCCGGGGCCTCGACGATCGTGGACGCGCTGACCACCCGGCCGTCGATCACCGCCGCCTCAGCCCAGGAAGGTGGTGCCGGCGTACACGTGCAGGACGGGCACCCCGAGCTCGTCGCGCGCCCTGCTCGCCCAGTCGCGGTGGAAGGTGTCCTCGACGGCGTGCGGCCGGGTGACCACGACCACCTCGCGCGCCCCGAGCCGCTCGACCTCGGCCTTGACCGCGGGCAGCGGGTCGTCGACGGTGACCTGGCCCTCGGCGCTCTTGCCCTTCTCGCGCAACGCTGTCAGCGATGCCTGCAGCGACTGCTCGGCCGTCGCGCGGGCGGCGTCACCGCTCTGCTCGCGGCCGCGGACGGCGTCCAGCGCGGCCCGCAGGTGCAGCATGCTCAGGTGGTCGATGACGTCCACCAGCAGGTTGCGCTCGGTGTCGGCCGGGACCAGCACGTGGTAGTCGAGCTCCTCGCCCTCGTGCAGGGCCAGGATGCGTCCGGCGTCGCCGGCGCCCAGGGCACGCTCGGTGAGGATGACGATCAGGTCGGCCACGGCAGATGCTCCAGAGGATGAGGTGAGGGCGCCGACATGACGCCCGCTGCCGCCGATCCTGGCACGTCGGCGGCACACTGGTCGGTGTGGACCTGCCCGTGATGCCGCCCGTCGCCCCGATGCTCGCCAAGCTCGCGACGCAGATCCCGCCGGGGGAGCACTACGAGCCCAAGTGGGACGGGTTCCGCTCGATGATCTTCCGCGACGGTGACGAGGTCGAGATCGGCAGCCGCAACGAGAAGCCGATGACGCGGTACTTCCCGGAGGTGGTGCAGGCCGTGCTGCGCAGCTTCCCCCGGCGTGCGGTGATCGACGGCGAGATCGTGGTGGCCGACCCCGAGCGCAACGTGCTCGACTTCGAGACGCTGCAGCAGCGCATCCACCCTGCCGTCAGCAGGGTGACCATGCTCTCGCAGCAGACGCCGGCCAGCTTCGTCGCGTTCGACCTGCTGGCACTCGGCGACGACGACCTGACCGGACGCCCGATGGTCGAGCGACGCCGGTTGCTCGAGGTCGCGCTCGCCGGGGCCGAGCCGCCGATCCACCTCACGCCGGCCACCCAGGACCTCGACGTCGCGCGCGAGTGGTTCGACCGCTTCGAGGGCGCCGGCCTGGACGGGCTGATCGCCAAGCGGCTCGACCTGACCTACCAGCCCGACAAGCGGGTGATGACCAAGGTCAAGCACGTGCGCACCGCCGACTGCGTCGTCGCGGGGTACCGCACGCACGCGTCCGGGCCCGAGGCGATCGGCTCGCTGCTGCTGGGGCTGTACGACGACGCCGGGGTCCTCGCCTCGGTCGGGGTCGTCGGGGCCTTCACCATGGCCCGCCGCCGCGAGCTGTTCGCCGAGCTGCAGCCGCTGGTGACGACGTTCGACGCGCACCCGTGGGCGTGGGCCGAGCAGGAGGCCGGCAACCGCACCCCCCGCAAGTCCGAGGCCAGCCGCTGGAACGCCGGCAAGGACCTCTCGTTCACCCCGCTGCGGCCCGAGCGCGTCGTCGAGGTCAAGTACGACTACATGGAGGGCGTGCGCTTTCGGCACACCACCCAGTTCGTCACCTGGCGCCCCGACCGCGACCCGACCAGCTGCACCTACGCCCAGCTCGAGCGGCCGGTCCGGTTCGAGCTGAGCGACGTCCTGGACGGGTCGGCGTGAAGGATGAGTCCGGCCAGGGCGGGCCCGATCCTTCACGCTCGCACGTCCGGGGTGGGTAGCAGGTACAGCACGGCCAGGCCCAGCATCACCGCCAGGAACAGCGGCACGCTGACCAGGCCGAGCGCGGTCGCCACGGGGTAGACCGCCAGACCGAGGTTGTACCTGCGGTTGCGCACCGCGAGCAGCTCACGGGTGACCTCGGGACGCCGCAGCTCGGGGTGGCGCAGCAGGTAGCGCCAGAAGACGTTGAACGCCAGGGCCATCGTCGTGCTGGTGGCGCCGTAGACGAGCACCGCCAGTCGGCCCTCGGCCGCGGTGCCGTGGGTGGCGTACTCGGCGAGCAGCGCGGTGGGCCACGGCAGGAACGACACCGGCAGCAGGAGCAGCAGGTTGCAGACCTGGGCGCCGTGGTCGGTGCGGGCCAGCAGGTTCACCGTCGCGTGGTGGTTCAGCCAGATGACACCCACGACGAAGAACGACACCAGGTAGGCGACGTACCGCGGCCACTGCGCGGCCAGGGCCGCACCCAGCTCACCACCGGTGTCGGCCGGCACCTTGACGTCCAGGATCAGCAGCGTGATGACGATGGCCAGCACCCCGTCGCTGAACGCCTCCATCCGGCCGACGCTCATCCCCAGGCTTGTGACCTGCTCCGACCGCTCCACCGCACCTCCCGCGTCCGCCGTCCAGAGAGGGGTCAAGTCTGCGAGCCGCAGCCGGTGATGCACAAGGGCGACGCTGCCCCGCTCGCCGCGTTCGGCCCTTCCGACGAGGCGTGGGAGGCTTCGGGCATGGCCCCTCGCCTGCCCGGTTGGACGCCGCTGTCGCTGCTGCTGGCAGCGGCCGGTGTGCTGCACCTGGTCAAGCCCGACCCGTTCGCGTCCATCGTCCCGAGCCGGCTGGGCGACCCGCTGCCGTGGGTGTACCTCTCCGGTGTCGCCGAGATCGCCTGCGCCGCGGGCCTGGCGACGACTCGCACCCGTCGGTTCACCGGTCTCGCGACCGCGGCGCTGTTCGTCGCGGTGTTCCCGGCCAACGTGCAGATGGCGGTGACCGCCCTGCGCACCGACGCGAGCACCCTCACCCAGGTGGTCACGCTGGCCCGGTTGCCGCTGCAGGTGCCCCTGGTGGTCTGGGCCCTCGCCGTGCGCCGGCGCTCTGCCGCGGTGCAGCAGGCATGAGCCGCGCGCGCACCGGCCTGCGCATCGGGCTGGCCGTGTCGGCCGGCGCCGCGGGTGCGCTGACGGCGGGCGCTGCGGGACTGGCGGCCTACTTCACCCGCCAGGTGGTCACGCCCAACCACGTGAAGCCGGACGACGTCTGGGTGATCGACGTCGACCTGGCCGCCGACCCACCGACGGTGACGCTGCAGGCGACGCCCGAGACGACCGCACCCGGTCGCTACGGACTGTGGTTCGACGGCCGCGAGGGCCACGCCCGGCTCGGCGCGGTCGAGCACGTGGACGGCGAGGTCGTCGTCCGTCGGCTCGAGCACGTCGACCGGGGGGTGCTGCGGGCCGGCCCGGCACGCTGGAACGGGTACTACTACGAGGGCACCCCGCAGTCGGCGCTCGCGGTGGCGCACCAGGACGTCGAGGTCGAGACCGAGCTGGGCCCGATGCGGGCCTGGTACGTCCCCGCCGCGGGTCCGGCCACCACGTGGGCCCTGCTGGTGCACGGCAGGGGCGCGACCCGCGAGGAGTGCCTGCGGGCGGTCGCGCCGATGCTCGCCGTCGGGCTCTCGGTGCTGGTCTGCTCCTACCGCAACGACGCCGAGTCGCCCAGCGACCCGACCGGCCGCTACCACCTCGGCGACAGCGAGTGGCGTGACGTCGAGGCGGCGGTGTTGTGGGCGGTCGAGCACGGCGCTGACGACGTGGTGCTGTTCGGCTGGTCGATGGGCGGGGCGATCGTGCTGCAGGCCGCGACCCGGTCGTGGTTGTCCGACCGGGTGCGGGCCGTGGTGCTGGACGGGCCGGTGGTCGACTGGCACGCCGTCCTCGACCACCAGTCCGGCGTCAACCACCTGCCCTACCGGCTGACCCGGCTGGGTCACTCGATGCTGCGACACCCGTTGGGCCGCAGGGTGATCGGGCTCAGCGAGCCCCTCGACCTGCGCCGCCTCGACTGGGTCACCCGGGCCGCCGAGCTGCAGCTGCCGGTGCTGCTGATCCACTCCGACGGCGACGAGTTCGTGCCGAACGGACCCTCGCTCGCCCTCGGCCGCGCCCGGCCGGACCTGGTCACCGTCGAGCCGTGGGGGCAGGGCCGCCACACCAAGGAGTGGAACACCGACCCGACCCGGTGGGACGCCGTGGTCACGGCCTTCGTCGCCCAGCAGGTCGGCTCCCGGCTCAGCTGACCCGGGCGGTACCGCCCCCCGGGGCCACCCGCAGGCGCACGAGGCACCGGACGTCATCGCGTCCCAGGACGCCGGCGAGCTCACGGGCCGCCCGGTCGGTCGCCCGCGCCACCGCCTCGAGGTCGGCGTCCGGGGTGATGGTCGCCCGCAGCGCGGCGACGAGCTGACCGCGCTCGCGGCGCACCTGCCCGGACGCGGAGGTGACGCCGTCGGCGGTCGCCAGCGACTCGGCGGCGGCCGCGGCCAGTGGCTTGGCAGCGACCCGCAACCGCCCCGACCGGTCCGAGCCCGGCAGCGTCAGGTGGCTGACCGACCGGCGGGGCAGGTGCGCCACCAGCCAGCGCAGCCCGACCAGCACGAGCAGCAGGCCGACGACCGCCGCCGCCCACGGCCACCACGAGCGGCTGGTGGCGACGGTGAGGGCGGAGACGTCGATGGACCTCGGCAGGCCCGACACGAGGTCGAACCACCAGGTGAAGGCAGCGGCCCCGCCGGCGATGAGCACGACGGCGACCACGAGCGCGGCGAGGCGGTCGACGGCGATGGTGGCGCGGCTGGTCATCAGGCCCCCTCGGTCGTGACGGAAACCCGGACCGACGGGGTCGTCGACAGGGCGGTGAAGCGTGCGGCGACGGCGGCCGCCACGGCGTCGCGGATCCCGTCGTCCGACGTCGCGACCACGGCCACCGAGACCCGGCGGCGCCGGGCGCTCGCCGACGCGGACGTCACGCCGTCGACGTCTCCGGCGGTGCTTCGTGCCAGCTGGGCGACGTCCCGCGGGCGCAGGACGACCCCGGTGTCGGCGCGCAGCGCGATCGCAGTGCGAGGTCGCGGTCGAAGAGCGGTCACCAGCAGCCACAGCCCGACGATGACGGCCAGCGCGCCCACGGGCACCAGCCACGGGCCGCGGCGCGTGCCGTCGACAGCGGACACGGCGGCGGCCGACCACGAGCTGCCGCCGGCCGCGTTCGCAGCGACCAGGGCGTCGTGCAGGCCGACCACGCCCAGGGCCACCACGAGCACCGCGAGGACGATGCCCACGACGGTGATGCCCCCCGGGCTCACCGGCGTCTTCGGCGCCGCCAGCGCGGCGCTGCCGGTGCCGTCGCCTGACGGCGCCATCGGCGCGGTCACGGGGCTCGGCGTCGCCGTGCTCACCGGACGCTCCGCGGCGGGTGGGGTGAGGCGGTGACCAGGGTGGCGGCGGTGACGTCGACGGCGTCGACGGCCAGGCCGACCAGCTCGTCCAGCCGTCGCCCCACGTGCTGGCGGACGGCGGCCGAGACCTGGGCGAGGGGCATCGGCCAGCGCACGGCGACCTCGACGTGCACCCGCGCCCGCTCGCCGGCGACGGTGGCGTCGGCCCTGGGGTAGCGGTGGCCGAGCAGCCCGCCCAGACCCGAACCGCTGGTGACGACGCCCTCGACCTCGGCGGCCGCGATGGTCGCCACCTTCTCGACGACGCGGTCCGCCACCACGAGCCGCCCGCGGTGGCCCGGATCGGCGAGGTCAGCCACGGCGGCGGCCGCCCAGCACCTGGCCGAGGTCGACCTGACCGTCGACGTGCGGGCCCACGAGGTACCCCACGACGCCGAGGACGAGGGCGATCAGGAAGCCGAAGAACCCGCCTGCGGCGGCGGCGATGCCCAGCAGCAGTCCGGCGAGCAGGCCGATGGTGGAGGTGGTCACGGGGTGTCTCCTTGGTCGAGGCGGCGGCCCGCGACGCGGGCCGGGTGGTCGGTGGTGCTCGCAGCTCGGTCGTTCACAGCTCGGTCGTTCACAGCTCGGTCCATCGGCGAGCCCCCGGGATGCCGCGGGGCAGGCGCGAGCGGACGGCCCGAGTGAGCCGGCGGGCTCCGCGGCTGGCCGTTCGCAGCCGGCGGCGGGCGGTGGTGCGGCGTCCGGTCACCGTCGTGGTCACACCCGCCCGGGCCGGCGTCCGGTCTGCCGGCCCGAGGCGGGCGTCGATCTCGGCGACCACGCGCAGGTACTCGTCGAGGTCACCGCCGACGTCCGGGTGGTGCGCGCGGGCGGCCCGTCGGCGCTCTCGGCGCCACTGGCTGATCCGCTCGTCAGCGGTCGGCACCGCTGACTCGTGGGACACCTCAGCCCCCGAGCCCGGCCGGGCCGGGATCGGCGACGTCCTGGACGCTGACGTCCACCACGGTGCCGGTGATCGCGGTCGCGGCCCGCCGCACGGCCGCCGCGGTCGGCTCGA
Source organism: Actinomycetales bacterium (assembly GCA_038322575.1). Lineage (GTDB taxonomy): Bacteria > Actinomycetota > Actinomycetes > Actinomycetales > Angustibacteraceae > JACMOY01. Next base: position 70,621 of record JBBQGB010000001.1, on the reverse strand, counting down.
CCGCAGCTCCCCACGCGAGGACCACGTGCACCTCGGCCCGGTCGGGGCGCAGCCGCACGCCCTCGACCCGGCGTCCCGGCAGGTACGTGGCGACCTCTGCGAGGACGCCGGTGTGCAGCCCGGCCACGCCCGGCACGCCGAGGACGGCGGCCGCGACGCGGTCGGCGAGATCAGCCTGCGGTGGCAGGTCGGAGCCCAGGTTCACTGGACCCGCGGTGCCGCGTCCTGGTCGGCGCCGTCCTGGTCGTCCTCGCTGGCCAGGAACACGTCCTGCACCTCGATGTTGACCTCGGTGACGACCAGGCCGGTCATCCGCTCGACGGCCGAGATGACGTTGCGGCGGATGCCTGCTGCCAGGTCGGCGACCGAGACGCCGTAGTCCGCGACGAGCTGCAGGTCGATGGCGGCCTCGCGCTCGCCGACCTCGACGGCGACGCCCTGCGCGTTGTTGGTGCGCCCACCGGGGATCCGCTCGCGCAGCGCGCCGACGGCGCGGGCCGTGCCGCCGCCGAGCGCGTGGACGCCGGACACCTCGCGCGCGGCGATGCCGGCGATCTTGGCGACCACGGCGTCGGCGATGGTCGTCCTGCCCTGCTCGGTGACCAGGGCGCTGGTCGCGGGGGTGAGGGCGCTGGACGTGCTGGCCTTGTCGGTCACGGTGGGTTCTCCTTCGCGGGGGCGGGTTCGTGGCGCCGTCACCGATCGGCCGGCTGCGGCCGCTTCGATGGCTTTCGCCCGAGTACGACGTGCTTCGTCGAGTGTGCCGCGGGTCGCGCCGCCTCGCCACCGCGGGCACTCAGCGGTCGCGCACCGCCGCGGCGATGCTGCGCGCCGGGGGCAGCAGGCCGATCAGGGCCGCCTGGTAGGCGTGGTACACGTCGGGCTTGCCGGCCCAGGTGCCCGCCGCGGGGGTGTTGTCGGGGCCCAGCTCGTGCACCCAGCCGCCGTTCTCGACGTCCACCAGGTGCTCGAGGGCGTAGGCCCACCACCGGGCCAGGTGCGCGTCCAGGGCCGGGTCGGGCCGGACGGCGCGCCAGGCCTCGGCCGCGGCGACGGCCTCGCAGAGCACCCAGTGCAGCCGGGCCCGCACGACGGGGGAGCCGTGCGCGTCGACGGTGTAGACGAAACCCGGTGCTCCGTCGACGGCCCAGCCCTCACGCACCGCTGCGTCGAAGAGCGAGTGCGCGTCGTCGAGCAACCACGGCGCGGGATCGGCGAGCCCGTGGCCCAGGTGCAGCAGCAGGCGCGACCACTCGAACCAGTGGCCGATCGTGGCGCCGTACGGGCGGAACGGGTGGGCCGGGTCGTCCACGTTGTAGTCGGGCAGCACCTGCCACTGCGCGTCGAAGTGCTCGGGCAGCCGCCACGCGTTGGCCCGCGCGTGCTGGTGCACCAGGGTCTCGGCGACCCGCAGCGCCCGCTGGTGCCAGCGGTCGTCGCCGGTGGCGTCGGCGGCGGCCAGCATCGCCTCGACACCGTGCATGTTGGCGTTCGCACCGCGGTACGGCTCGAGCTCGGTCCACGAGCGGTCCCACACGTCGACCAGCAGCCCGGTCTCGTCGTCCCAGAACCGGCGCTCGAGGACGTCCAGCGCCCCGTCGAGCAGCGCCCGCCCGCGCGGGTGACCCGCCACGGTGGCGGTCGACGCGGCGAGGACGACGAAGCAGTGGTCGTACGCGCGCTTGTCGAGCCGGCCGTCGGGGTCCGTGGACGAGAACCACCCGCCGTGCTCGGCGTCGTGCAGCGGGCTCTCCAGCGCCCGCGCACCGTGGTCGAGCAGCTCGCTGAAGTCGTTGCCGCGCAGCACTTCGAGCCCGGCGACGTGGGTCATCCGCGCGACCAGCCAGGTGTGGCCGGGGTGGGTGGGGTCGAGCCGGTAGCGGTCGTCCAGCCAGCCGAAGCCACCGTCGTCCCGTCGCGCCGCGACCACCCCCAGCGCCAGCCGGTCCGCCTCGGCGGCCAGCCAGTCGTCGTCCGGCACCGTGGGCTCAGCCACGGAGCCACCGCGTCAGCAGGACGCCCTCGGACTCGATCACGTGACCCAGGCGCAGGCCGAGGTCGAGTGGGCCGCCGGTCGTGATGCGCGGGCCGTCGCCCCCGACCAGCCGCGGCGCGACGGTGAGGCACAGCTCGTCGAGCAGGCCCGCCGCGACCAGGTCGCTCATCAGGCTCGGACCCCCCTCGCACAGCACCCGCGAGAACCCCCGCGCGCCCAGCTGCTGCAGCGCACCGGCCAGGTCGACCGCGCCCTCGCCGGCCTGGATCACGGCGTCCGCGCCCAGGCTCGCCCGGGCCTGGTCGACCCGCGCCGGCTCGGCGTCCGCGGCTGCGACGACCAGCACGGGGCCACCGCCCTCGACCTGCTCCAGGACGCCGTCGGGCAGTCGCAGCGACCGGGTGACGACGGCCAGCGCCGGCGCCGGCGTCAGGCCGAGCCGCGCGCGCAGGTCCCGCCACACCTCGTGCGTGCGCACGGGTCGGTAGCCCTCGGTGCGCGCCGTGCCCGCGCCGACCAGGATCACGTCGGCGAGGCTGCGCAGCAGCCCGAAGACCCGCTTGTCGGCGTCGCTGTTGATGCTGCCGGAGCGGCCGTCGTCGCCGCTGGCCGCGCCGTCCAGGGTCGCCACGAAGTTCGCGCGCACCCACGGGACGTCGAGGTCGGCGGGGTAGGCGTACAGCTCGGCCAGGTCGTCGTCGTCGATGCGGTCGAGGTCCTCCAGCGGGCTCACGTGGCGAGTCTGCCAGGTCGACCGCGCCGCGCGAGGGGGACGGCGCGCCGGACGGCGGCACGCACCGGTGCGTACCCTCGTGCCGTGACCGCCCGGCTCGTCGACCGATCGCCCCGCCTGCAGCCCGACGAGCTGGTCGCGGCGCTGGTGCCGCCGCCGCGCTTCGACGACGTGCGCCTCGAGACGTACCGCCCCGACCCCGAGCAGCCGAGCCAGGCTGCGGCCTTGGACCGGTTGCGGCACTTCGCTTCTGGCATCGGGCGACCCGAACGGCGTCGACTGTTCTCCCGACGTCCGGCACCCGACGGGCCTACCGGCGTCTACCTCGACGGCGGGTTCGGCGTCGGCAAGACCCACCTGCTCGCGTCGCTGTGGCACCTGGCCCCCGCGCCGCGGGCCTTCGGCACGTTCGTCGAGTACACCAACCTGGTGGGGGCGCTGGGGTTCGCGCCGGCCGTGCAGGCGCTGTCCGACCACTCCCTCGTGTGCATCGACGAGTTCGAGCTGGACGACCCCGGCGACACGGTGCTGATGTCGACCCTGCTCGCCCGGCTCTCGTCGTCCGGGGTCAAGGTGGCCGCGACGTCCAACACGCTGCCCGGGTCGCTGGGCGAGGGGCGCTTCGCCGCCGAGGACTTCCTGCGCGAGATCCAGGCGCTGGCGGCCCGCTTCGAGGTGGTGCGCGTCGACGGGCAGGACTACCGGCACCGCGGGCTCCCGGACGCGCCACCACCGGTGTCGCGGGACGAGGCCGAGCGGTGGGCCGCAGCCACCGCGGGCGCCACCTGCGACGACCTGGACCTGCTGTGCGCCCACCTGGCCTCGGTGCACCCCAGCCGGTACGGCGCCCTCGTCGAGGGGGTCGAGGCGGTGGCCCTGACCGGGGTTCACGCGGTGCACGACCAGAACGTGGCCCTGCGCCTGGTGGTGCTCGCGGACCGGCTGTACGACCGTGAGGTGCCCGTGGTCGTCAGCGGCGCGGCGGTGACCGACCTGTTCACCCCCGAGCTGCTGTCCGGGGGCTACCGCAAGAAGTACCTGCGGGCCACGTCGCGGCTGATCTCGCTCGCCCGCGACGGCGCGGCGCTCAGTCGCCGCTGAGCCTCAGTCGTCCGTCGCGCTGACGAACATCCGCGAGCCCTCGGGGGCGATCTGCTGGTAGTCCGCGACCGTGGCCTGACCCTGCGGCGACGCGCTGGCCGCCGCCAGGGCCGCCTGGTCGGCGAACGTGAGCTCGGCGACCCGGTGGTACGACAGGTCACCGCCGTCGGCCGCCGCGACGAACCGCCCGCTCTCGAAGTGCCGCAGCCCCGGCATGGCCCGAACCAGCGGTGCGTGCACCGACAGGTAGTGCTCGTCGAAGGCGGCGGGGTCGGCGGGCGTCGCGTAGAGGACGACGAGCTTGACGGTCATGCGGGCGACCGTACTCCTCGCGGCTCACGCGACCCGCAGCAACGCCACCCCGTGCCCGCCCATGCCGATCGACCCGTCGGCCACCTGACGTGGCACCGGGTCGAAGGCGAGCACCGTCTGCGCGTTCATCGCGTCGAGCGGCACCGACACCGTCTTGCGGCCGAGGTTGCACACCAGGCGCAGCGCCCCGCGGCGCACGACCAGCCAGCTCCCGTCGTCCGCGACGTCGACCTGGACGGCGTCCAGGCGCCCGTCGGTGAGCTCCTTGGATCTGCGTCGTTCGGCCACCAGGGCGCGGTGCCAGTCCAGCAGCCGCTGGTGCTCGGGCTCGTCGCGCTCGCCCCACAGCAGCACCGAGGCGTCGCGGGTCGAGTGCGCCTGCGGGTCGGGCACCTGCTCGCCGTCCCAGCCGTGCGCGGCGAACTCGCGCCGGCGTCCCTCGCTGACCGCCTGCCCGAGCTCGGGGTCCTCGAAGTCGGTGAAGTACATCCACGGGGTGGACGCCCCCCACTCCTGCCCCATGAACAGCATCGGCGTCAACGCCGACGTCATCACCAGGGCGGCGCCGATGGCCTGCTGGCCGGGAGTGAGCAGGGCCCCGATGCGGTCGCCGCGGGCCCGGTTGCCGACCTGGTCGTGGGTCTGCAGGTAGCCCACGAACCGGCGTCCGTCGTGGGTGCGGGGGTCGACCGGACGACCCCAGTCGGCGCCGCGGAAGGTGGACCACCGGCCGTCGTGCAGGAACACCCGGGTCAGCGTCGTGGCGAGCACGTCCAGCGACCCGAAGTCGGCGTAGTAGCCCTGCTGCTCACCGGTCAGCGCGCTGTGCAGGGCGTGGTGCACGTCGTCGTCCCACTGGGCGGTCATGCCGAGGCCACCCTGCGACGTCGGCTCGACCGTGCGCGGGTCGTTCTGGTCGCTCTCGGCGATCAGCGCGAGCGGACGGCCGAGCGCATCCGACAGTGCCGCGGTCTCGTCGCTCAGCTGGGCGAGCAGGTGGCGGGGGGAGTCGTCCTTGAGCTCGTGGACGGCGTCCAGGCGCAGGGCGTCGACGTGGAAGTCGCGGAACCAGCGCAGCGCGTTGTCGAGGATCCACCGGCGCACCTGCGGGCTGCCCTCGTCGTCGAGGTTGACCGCCTGACCCCAGGGGGTGTGGTGCTTGTCGGTGAAGTACGGCCCGAAGCGCGACAGGTAGTTGCCGCTGGGCCCCAGGTGGTTGTAGACGACGTCCAGGCACACCCCGACGCCACGCTGGTGGGCCCGGTCGACGAAGCGCTGCAGCGCGGCCGGCCCGCCGTACGGCTCGTGGACGGCGTACGGGTGCACCCCGTCGTAGCCCCAGCCGAACTCGCCGGGGAAGGCGGCGAGCGGCATCAGCTCGATCACGTCGACCCCGAGGTCGACCAGGTGGTCCAGGTGCGCGGCGGCGGCGTCCAGGGTGCCCTGCGGGGTGAACGTGCCGACGTGCAGCTCGTAGACCAGCCCGCCGAGCACCCCGGCGCCCTCCTGCGGGCCGCGCCAGTCGCCGTCGTCCCAGCGGTGAGCGCTGTGGTCGAAGACCCGGCTGGGAGCGTGGACCCCCTGCGGCTGCCAGCTGCTGCGCGGGTCCGGCGTGGCGGGGCCCCCGTCGACGCGGTAGGCGTAGTCGGTGCCCGCGCCGACCTGGCCGTCGTGCCGCCACCACCCGCCCTCGGAGCGGTCCATGCGCACGCGGTTGGCACCGTCGTAGGTGTGCAGGTCGAGCTCGACGAGCTCGGCGTCGGGGGCCCAGACGGAGAAGCAGTGCATGCCTCGAGCCTCGCACAGCCCGGCAGCACTGGCCCGCCGTGCGGGGCGCTGCCATGATCGCCCGATGGCCAAGAAGAGCAAGGAGACCAGGTCGTCGCGCGCGGCCGAGCTGCAGGACGAGCTCGAGCAGGCGCAGGAGGACGTGCTCGAGGACGTCGCCGCCTCGCCGCGGACCGTGGCGGACCACCTGCGGTTCACCCCGGACAGCTCGCTGGCCGACCTCGACCCGCACGCTGCGCCCGGCATCGACGGCGGCAAGCTCGAGGGGCAGGAGGCGCTGGCTGCCGGGGCCGACCGGCTCTCGTCGTTGCAGGAGAAGCTGTACGCCGAGGCGAGGGGCGGTGGTTCCCGGTCGGTGCTGCTCGTCATCCAGGGCATGGACACCTCGGGCAAGGGCGGCATCCTGCGCCACGTGGTCGGGTCGTGCGACCCGCAGGGCGTCGACCACACGACGTTCAAGGCCCCCACCCAGGTCGAGCGGGAGCACGACTTCCTGTGGCGGGTGCGCCCGAAGGTGCCAGGCCCCGGCATGATCGGGGTGTTCGACCGCTCGCACTACGAGGACGTCCTGGTCGTACGGGTTCATGACCTGGTGCCCCGGCGGGTCTGGCAGCGTCGGTACGCCGCCATCAACCGGTTCGAGAAGTCGTTGTCGGACAAGGGAACCACCGTCATCAAGGTGATGCTGCACATCTCTGCCGATGAGCAGCGGACGCGCCTGGCGGAGCGGCTCGACCGATCCGACAAGCACTGGAAGTACCACCCGGGCGACGTCACCGAGCGCGAGCGCTGGGACGACTACCAGAGGGCGTACGACGTCGCGCTGAGCCGTTGCTCAACCCAGCAGGCACCGTGGTTCGTCGTCCCCGCGGACCGGAAGTGGTACGCCAGGTGGGCGGTGCAGCAGCTGCTGATCGACCACCTCGAGCAGCTCGACCCGCACTGGCCGGTGGCCGACTTCGACGTCGAGCAGGAGAAGGCCCGGCTCGCCGCGACCTGACGACGCGGTCAGGTCGTAGGGTCGCGCACCAGCAGGGCGACCGGCAGGTCCGTGAGCAGGGCCGCGAGCGACACGGCCCCGCCGTCGAGTGCGCGGCCGGTGAGCAGGTCGGTCCACGACCCCTCGGGCACCGATGCCGTGTGGTCGCGCCAGCCCCCGTAGCGCTGCAGCGACACCGAGAGCCGGGTGGCGACCGCCACCACCTGCACCCCGGCCGAGTCGCCGCGGCCGACGGCGAGGGCGTTGCCGGTGGTGGTCGCCACGGCCTCGTAGGTGCTGTCGGGGCCGACGAACCACTGCGGGTGCTGCTGACGCAGCCGCAGTGCGCGCGAGACCACCAGCAGCTTCTCGTCGTCGAGGTCCTTGGGCCGCTCGCCGGCGTCCAGCCGCGAGAGGCGGGTGCGCCGCTGCCCGTAGTCGACCGGGCGCCGGTTGTCGGGGTCGACGAGCGAGAGGTCGACCAGCTCGGTGCCCTGGTAGACGTCGGGCACACCGGGCAGGGTCAGCTGCAGCAGCTTCTGCCCGAGCACGCCCACGCGCGCCGGCCTCTCGGTGAGGGTGGTCCAGGCGTCGAGTCCGGCCACGACCTGCTCGTCCTCGAGGACGCCGTCGACGAAGCGGTGGACGGCCGACTCGTAGGCCTCGTCCGGCGACGTCCAGGTCGTGAACGTCTTCGCCTCCCGAATGGCCTTCTCGCAGTAGGTGTGCAGCCGGTCGGCCGTGATGGGCCAGGTGCCGGCGAGGGTCTGCCAGATCAGGTACTCGGTGCCGGGGTCGAGCAGGGCCTCGCGGTGCTGGGACGCCAGCTGTCGCCACTCGTGCACCGCCTGCGCCCACTCCGACGGCATCTCCGACACCACGGCGAGGCGCGCACGGACGTCCTCGGACCGCTTGGTGTCGTGGGTCGAGAGCGTGGTCATCGAGGTCGGCCACTCGTGGTGCAGCCGTCCGGCGAAGTCGTGCAGCTCCTCGGTGGCGATGCCGAACCGCGTGGGGTCCGCGCCGACCTCGTTCAGCGACACCAGCCGGAACCAGCGGTAGAACGCGGTGTCCTCGATACCCTTGGCCATCACCGGGCCGCAGGTCTGCTGGAACCGGACGACGAGCTCGGCCCGCCGCGGCTCACCGGCCCGGCCGGCGCTGCCGACCTCACGGCCCAGCACCAGGTCGCGCACCAGCTCGAGGGTGTCGATGCGGTGCTCGGGCAGGTGGGTCCGAGCGTGCTCGAACGCGGACTCGACCACCCGCTGCGACGGCACCGGGGCGCTCTCGCCGGGGACGACGTACGCGCGGTACCGGTCCATGGCGACCAGCAGCTCGGTGACGGCGTCGTCCAGCCCGCGCCGGGTGTGGTCGCGCAGCCGCACGTCGTCGTGGCAGATGCCGACGAGCAGCTCGACCAGCCGGTGCACCTCGGCGTACTGGCCCTGGGCGACGACCTCGCGCTTGGCCTGCTCGACCAGCGCCTCCGGGTCCGCGCTCGCGCCGGTGACCTCGGTGAGCAGGCTGTCCAGCGCCGAGACGCCGGCGGGGTCGACGAACACCCCGCCCACCCGCTGCAGGGCGTCGTAGCCGGTCGTGCCGGCGCACCGCCAGTCGTCGGCGAGCTGCTCGTTGCCCTCGAGGATCTTCTCGACCACGACCCAGGCGTCGCCCGTCGCGTCGGCGAGCCGCGCGAGGTAGCCGCGGGGGTCGGCCAAGCCGTCCGGGTGGTCGATCCGCAGTCCGTCCAGCGACCCGTCGGCCATCAGGTCCAGCAGCAGTCGGTGGGTCGCCTCGAACACGGCGGGGTCCTCGACCCGCACCGCGGCGAGGGTGTCGACGTCGAAGAACCGGCGGTAGTTCAGCTCCTCGTCCGCGACCCGCCAGTGCGCCAGCCGATACCACTGGCGGTCGACGAGCTCGGCCATCGGCAGCGACTCGGTGCCGGGCCGGACGGGGAACTCGTGGTCGTAGTACCGCAGCACCAGCTCGTCCCCGCCCGGGCCGCCGGCAGGGTCGAGCACGAGCTCGCTCGCCGCCAGAACCTGGCCGATCCGCCCGCCCAGCACCGGCATCAGGACCGCCCGGTCGGCGACCGACCAGTCGACGTCGAACCAGGCGGCGAACGGGGACTGCGGCCCGTCGCGCAGCACCGACCACAGCTGGGCGTTGAGCCGGGCCGGGGTCGGGACGGCCATGTGGTTGGGCACCACGTCGGCGACCGCCCCGAGCCCGTTGTCGTGCAACGACCGCACGAGCCGACGGAACGCCGGCTCACCGCCCGCCTCGGTGTTCAGCCGCGAGTGGTCGACGACGTCGTACCCGTGCGCCGATCCCGGAGCCGGCTCGAGCACGGGCGAGAGGTAGGCGTGCCCGACACCCAGGACGGCCAGGTAGTCGACGACGACGCCGGCGGCGTCGTCGAAGCCGAACTCCGGCCGGATCTGCAGCCGGTACGTCGAGGTCGGGACCGGACGCTCGGGGGAGGGGCGCCTGGGCGGCCTCATTCGCCCGTGTCGCGCAGGCGGTGCAGGACCACGACGCTGCGTGCTGCCGTGGCCACCTCGGCGTGCGGCTTGAAGGAACGAGCCTCGTCCCCGCCGGGGTCGCTGGTGTCGAGGCAGACCGACCACTCCGAGCCGTAGGCCTCGGCCGGGATCGTGAACGTCACCGGCTCGTGGTGGGCGTTGAAGATCACCAGGAACGAGTCGTCGACCGTCGGCCCGCCGCGCGGGTCGAGCTCGGGGATGGCGTCCCCGTTGTAGAACACCATCAGGGCACGCGCGTAGCCGTTCGACCAGTCGTCGCCGCGCATGTGCTCACCGTCAGGGGTGAACCAGGCGATGTCGCCGAGGTCGCTCTCGCCGCCGTGGTCGGCGTTGCCCGCGAAGAACCGCCGGCGCCGGAAGACCGCGTGGCCGGCCCGCAGCAGGGCCAGTCGCTGGACGAACGCCACCTGGGCCTGCTGGTGCTCGTCAAGAGCCCAGTCGACCCAGGCGATCTCGTTGTCCTGGCAGTAGACGTTGTTGTTGCCGCCCTGGGTGCGCCCCAGCTCGTCACCGTGGGCCAGCATGGGCACGCCCTGGGACAGCATCAGGGTGGTGAGGATGTTGCGCTCCTGGCGCAGCCGCAGCTCGGTGATCTCGGGGTCGTCCGTCGGTCCCTCGACACCGCAGTTCCACGAGCGGTTGTGGCTCTCGCCGTCCGCGTTGCCCTCGCCGTTGGCGTCGTTGCGCTTGTCGTTGTACGAGACCAGGTCGCGCAGCGTGAAGCCGTCGTGGGCCACGACGAAGTTGATCGACGCGATCGGCTTGCGTCCGGAGTGCTCGTACAGGTCGCTGGATCCGGTGATGCGCGAGGCGAACTCGGCCAGCGTCGCCGCCTCGCCCCGCCAGAAGTCGCGCACCGTGTCGCGGTACTTGCCGTTCCACTCGGTCCACAGCGGTGGGAAGTTGCCCACCTGGTAGCCGCCGTCGCCGACGTCCCAGGGCTCGGCGATCAGCTTGACCTGCGACACGATCGGGTCCTGCTGCACCAGGTCGAAGAAGGCGGACAGCCGGTCGACCTCGTGGAACTGGCGGGCGAGCGAGCTGGCCAGGTCGAAGCGGAAGCCGTCGACGTGCATCTCGGTGACCCAGTAGCGCAGTGAGTCCATGATCAGCTGCAGCACGTGCGGGTGGCGCATCAGCCGGCTGTTGCCGGTGCCGGTGGTGTCGAAGTAGTGGGCCCGGTCGTCGTCGACCAGCCGGTAGTAGGCGGCGTTGTCGATGCCGCGGAACGCCAGCGTCGGGCCCATGTGGTTGCCCTCGGCGGTGTGGTTGTAGACGACGTCGAGGATGACCTCGATGTTGGCCTCGTGCATGGCCTTCACCATGCCCTTAAACTCCGACACCTGCTGCCCGCGCGTGCCGTATGCCGCGTAGCCGTTGTGCGGGGCGAGGAAGCCGATCGTGTTGTAGCCCCAGTAGTTGGACAGCCCCTGTGAGATCAGGTGCGGGTCCTGGACGAACTGGTGGACGGGCATCAGCTCGATCGCGGTGACACCGAGTGACGTCAGGTGCTCGATCATCGTCGGGTGCGCGAGCCCCGCGTACGTGCCCCGGATCTCGTCGGGGATGCCCGGGTGCTGCTCGGTCATGCCCTTGACGTGCGCCTCGTAGATGACGGTCTCGTGGTACTCGTGCTGCGGCGCGCGGTCCTGGCCCCAGTCGAAGAACGGGTTGATGACCACCGACAGCATGGTGTGGCCGAGGCTGTCGTCGGTGTTCAGCGCGGGGCTGGCCCCCTTCGCGACCTTCTCGTCGAACCGGTACGAGAACAGCGACTGGTCGCCGTCGATCTGGCCGTCGATGGCCTTCGCGTACGGGTCCAGCAGCAGCTTCGCCGGGTTGCAGCGGACGCCGGAGGCCGGGTCGTGGTCACCGTGGACGCGGAACCCGTAGCGCTGCCCGGGCTGCATGCCGGGCACGAACGCGTGCCAGACGAAGCCGTCGACCTCGGGCAGGTCGACCCTGGTCTCGGTGCCGTAGTCGTCGATGAGGCACAGCTCGACGCGCTCTGCCGCCTCGGAGAACAGCGCGAAGTTGACCCCGGTGCCGTCGTACGTGGCGCCGAGGGGGTAGGGCTTGCCTGGCCAGATCTGCATGAGGGTCTCTCGATCGTCGGGAGCGACCTCGTCGTCGCGCATGAGCGGCCCACGGTGCGCGAGGGCCGACCCGATTGTGGCCGACATCGCCCCGACGTGCCCACCCGGGCGTGCCCGTGTCGCGGCGCGCAGGCGCTGCCCGGCCCCGTACCGTTGCGGGGGTGAGCGAGCGGACCCCGACCCGAGCCGAGGTCGTCACCCGTGCCCTGGTCAGGCTGGTCGCGCCCCTGCGGCGTTCGCCGTTCGCCCTTGGGCTGTGGGCGCTGCTGCGCGAGACGGTCGGCATCTGCCTGCGCTACCGGGTCACCGGGCTCGCCTCGGAGGCCGGGTTCTTCGCCCTGCTCTCGCTGCCCCCGCTGGTGCTGGGACTGATCGGCGGGGTCGGGTACGTCGGTGCCGCGGTCGGGTCGGACGCCGTGGCCCAGGTGCGCGGCCAGATCCAGGTCTACTCCGAGCAGATCTTCGCCCAGCGGTCGGTGGTCGACACGGTGACCAGGAGCATCGACGACGTGCTCAGCCGGGGGCGACTGGACATCATCTCGATCGCCTTCGTGCTCTCGCTGTGGTCGGGCTCGCGGGTCATCAACGTGTTCATCGACACGATCTCGATCATGTACGGGCAAGGGGGCGAGCGGGGCATCGTCCGCTCCCGCGCGCTGTCGTTCGGGCTCTACGTCGTCGCGCTGCTGGTCGGCGCGATCATCCTGCCGCTGGTGCTGCTCGGGCCCAGCCTGCTGGACGAGATGCTGCCGCCGGCCTGGCAGTTCGTGCTCGGGCTGTACTGGCCGGTGGTGGTGCTGCTCACGGTGGCCAGCCTCGCCTCGCTCTACCACGTGGCCACGCCCCGCCGCAGCCCCTGGCGGCGCGACCTGCCCGGTGCGGTGCTGGCGCTGGTCATCTGGGTGGTGGCCAGCTTCGCGTTGCGGCTGGTCATCAGCGCGTCCGTCGGTGGCACCTCGATCTACGGCCCGCTGGCGGCCAGCATCGTCGTCCTGATCTGGCTGTACTTCCTGGCCATCGCGGTGCTCATCGGTGCGGCCCTGAACGCAGCCACCCGCGAGCTGTGGCCGCTGGAGCACGAGGTCGGGTCGCCGATGAACCGGCTCAGGGGCAGGGTGCGACGCAGCACGCTCACCCCCGTGCCCACCCCGGACGACCAGATGCCCGGCGCGACCGACCCCGCCGCTGGTCGGTCGCCGCGCGAAAACCCGGTGACGCGCGAGGCTTCCCGGCTCTAGGTTGTGCGGCACCAGGCCCGCTGCGGGCTCTCGACGGTGAGCCGGAGGTGCATCCCCATGGACGTGAACCGATGCGCCACGCCCACCGTCCCCGCTCCGCGAGGGACGTCACCGGCCCAGGACCCGCTCACCTGACCCGAGCGCCCGGGCCCGCCCGAGAGGCCTGATCGACGTGTCACCTGCTGCATTCCCCTCACCGCTGATCGCGCTCGGCCACGACGACGGCTGGTCGCGTGCCCTGGCGGCCGCCGACGTCCTGCGACTGGACGCCTCCGACCCCCGACCCGCCCGGGTCACCCGCACCGACCGCGGCGCGTGCGACCTGCTCGGCGACGACGGCCCGTGGCGCGCCACCTGGGGCGCCGACGTGGTCGCCGCGGTCGCTCGCGACCCGCTCGCCGTGCCCAGCACGGGGGACTGGGTGGCGGTGCAGCTGTGGCCGGACGGCCAGCGCACGGTCGAGGCCGTGCTGCCCCGGCGCACCGTCGTCGTCCGCGCGCAGGTCGGCGGGACGTCGACCGGCCAGGTGCTCGCCGCCAACGTCGACGTCGTCGCCGTCGTCGAGGGCCTGTACCCGGACCCCGACCTGGCCCGCGTCGAGCGGCTGATGGCCCTGGCGTGGAAGAGCGGCGCCCGACCGCGCCTGGTGCTCACCAAGGGCGACCTGGGCGAGAGCGAGAACCGGTCGGCGGGACTCGAGCTCGCGCTCGAGATCGGGCAGCAGGTCGCGGCAGGCTGCGAGGTCGACGTCACCGACGCGCCGTCCGGCACCGGGCTGGACGGTCTGCGCGCGCTGCTCGCCGACGGGGCGACCATCGCCCTGGTGGGGGCCTCCGGCGTCGGCAAGTCGACCCTGCTCAACGCCCTGGTCGGGCGCCCGGAGGCCATGCGCACCCAGACCCTCGGGGCGATGCAGAAGGGCCGGCACACCACGGTCACCCGCGAGCTGCACCTGGCGCAGGGCGGCGGCTGCCTGATCGACACGCCCGGCCTGCGCAGCGTGGGCCTGGTCGGCGAAGACGGCCTCGCCGAGGCCTTCGCGGACGTCGACGCGCTGTCGGCGCGCTGCCGCTTCACCGACTGCGCGCACGGGAGCGAGCCCGGCTGCGCCGTCCGCGAGGCGATCGAGACAGGCGAGCTGGCGCCGCGGCGGCTCGCCAGCTGGGACAAGCTGCGCCGGGAGGCCGCCTGGCAGGCCGGGCGGGCCGACGCCCGGTTGCGCCAGGAGCAGCTGCGGGTGTGGAAGCAGCGCACCAAGGCCTACCGCCAGCGGCCGGAGCGTGGCGCACGAGGCTGACCGGTTGGACTGGCCCGCGCAGCATCGGTTAGTGTCTGTGACGCACCGAGCACCGACTCGGAGCATGCGGACGTGGCTCAGTTGGTAGAGCATCACCTTGCCAAGGTGAGGGTCGCGGGTTCGAATCCCGTCGTCCGCTCAGAGGATCACTGCATGGCAGGATCCTCGGCTGGGGTGGCACGGTGGAGTGGCCGAGAGGCGAGGCAACGGCCTGCAAAGCCGTGTACACGGGTTCGAATCCCGTCTCCACCTCGCAGGGTCGGCGGTGACGTCGGCAGCATGGGCGATTGGCGCAGCGGTAGCGCGCTTCCCTGACACGGAAGAGGTCACTGGTTCGATCCCAGTATCGCCCACCATGGAAACCGCGGGTCGAAGGCCCGGCGCCCGGTTGGGGTGCCGGGCCTTCTCACATCTGTCCGGCCTGCGGGGTCGTTCACACCCTCCGAGAGACCGGCTGCCCGGTGGGCGCTGGACGGGCGTATCGACGGCGCGCCGCCGGTGCACCGGTCAGCGCAGCGAGGGTGCTCCCCGGGCCGCCCAGTCCTCGAAGGACGTCGCGGGGCGGGCCAGCACACGCTGCACGCCGTAGGAGACCTCGGCGTCCTGACGGTGCGGATGAGCGTGAACAGCGACGCGAGCATGCCGGCGTAGTCCGTTGGCAGGCCGTTGTCGGTGGCCCCCGTCAGCCAGTCCGAGGCCGGCTTCGGCGTGGCCAAGGCCGGGTCGCACACCTGGCGCAGCGGGGACGCGGTCCCGCTGATCCTGCGGTTCGCAGGCTCACGACCACCCGGGGACCGCCCGGCTCCTGGCGCAGTGGCCGACGACCGGGCACCTCCTGACGTGGAGCGTGATGGCGTTCGAGCTCACCTTCGTCGTCGCCCTGGTCACCCCCCTGCCTGTCGTCATCGTGCTTCTCGGCGCCGGGGTGGCGTTCCACGTCGGCTGCGCCGTCCTGACGGGCCTCAACTCCTTCGTGTGGGCGTTCCCGGCGACGTACGCGTGCGTCTGGTGGGCCACCCAGCGGACCTCTCCCTGGTGGTAGCACCCCCATGGCGACCAAGCGCGATGGCCGTGCGCACCCGGACGTATCAAGACGACGGGTCGAGCACTCTCCCTCCACATCGGCCCCATCACCGAACAGTCCCGCAGGGCGAGAGAGAGGACCAGCTGTGACACCAGCCAAGCGCGAGAAGCAGGCCGCCGGGTCGGGCCGCAAGGCCGCCACGAGGACGACCACGAAGCCGTCCGGCGACGACGGGACGGCCGGGGACGCCGGTGCTGCGGAGCAGCCTCCCGGTGAGGTCGTGCCCAGCACCGGGGCGACCGGGACGGCGTTGATCTCCGGCATGACGTTCACGGACCGTCCGGTGCAGTTCAGTGAGCGCGGCGGAGTCGCCTACGTCGAGGGCGACATCATCATCGGCCAAGTCAGTGACCTGCAGGTGGTGGCGGAGGCTCGTCGGTCCGTCGCACGCGACGCGACCCAGGGCCTGCACCGCGGAGTCACCCCAGGCACCGTCGTGCCCGGCGTCGACCAGCCCGCGGGCGAACCCCTGCCCGAGAGCGCCGTCATCATCCCGGGGGGGCAGTTCCGTTGGCCGGCCGGCAGGGTTCCGTTCCTGGCCGACCCGTCGCTGACCGCGGCGGCCGGCTCGGCGCTGACCTCGGCGGTCACCCACTGGCACGAGCGGACCAGGCTCGCGTTCGTCGCCTCGGACGGGACCGGGGACCATCTGAACTGCCGCGATGCGACGGACTGCTCCTCGTGGGTGGGCCGGCGGGGCGGCACGCAGGACGTCAACCTCTCAAGCGGCTGCGGGTTCGGGGCGACCGTGCACGAGCTGGGGCACGCCGTCGGCCTCTGGCACGAGCAGAGCCGCGAGGACCGGGACTCGTTCGTGACCATCAACTGGGCGAACATCCAGCCCGGCCAGGCGCACAACTTCGACCAGCACATCAGCGACGGTGACGACGTCGGCGGCTACGACTACGGCTCGATCATGCACTACGGCAGGACGGCGTTCGGGGTCGTCGACCCGGCCACAGGGCGAAGTGCCGTGACGATCACGCCGACCCAGCCCCTACCGACCGGCGTCATGATCGGGCAGCGCGCGGGGCTCAGCATCGGTGACCGGGCGGCGGTGGCCCAGATGTACCCCAGCGTCTACCCGAACGCGGCCAACACCTGGGTCGGTCGGTTCGAAGGGGGTACCGCCCAGCAGCTGCTGTACTACTCGCCGGCCCGGCACGTCTGGTACCTCGGGCGGGCCACCGCGACCGGGGCGATGACCTTCACCCTGGTGAGCGACACCACCGGCTTCGGCGACCTCGACGACGGGCGCCCGTTCTGGGTGGGGGACTTCACCGGGAACGGTTCGACCGACGTGTTGTTCTACTACCCCGGTGACGACAACTGGTGGCTCGGGTCGATCGTGGGCGGGTCGCTGACGTGGAGCTTCGTGGGGAACACCGCTGGGTTCGGTCACGGGATCAACGACGGGCGCCCGTTCTGGGTGGGGGACTTCACCGGGAACGGTTCGACCGACGTGTTGTTCTACTACCCCGGTGACGACAACTGGTGGCTCGGGTCGCTGGCCGCCGTCCCGGCTGAGGACTCCCAGTGCGCGGGCCTGCGACAGCAGATCGCGCAGCATCGCGCGACGATCCGCGACCTCCAGGGGTCCAAGGCCGGGCTGAGCTGGCGCGACCCGGCGGACCGCGCCGAGATCCGTGAGATCAACCGGCTGATCACCGCTGAGACGCAGGCCATCTCGGCGACCCAGTCCCGCATGGGCCAGCTCAGCTGCCCGCTCACCCCCAACCCCGGCGGCACGCAGCTGACCTGGACCCCCGTCGGGAACACGTCGGGCTTCGGCCACGCCATCAACGACGGGCGCCCGTTCTGGGTGGGGGACTTCACGGGGACCGGAGGCACGGACATCCTCTTCCACTACCTCGGCGACCTGAACTGGTGGCTGGGTTCCGTGGCGGCCGGGTCGCTGTCGTGGGTCCTGTCCGGCACCTGGTGAGCGGATGATGGCGCTGTGACCCAGCACCATAACGACGTCGTGGTCCGCGTGCGCTGCACGGTCCGTGCGCGCGCGGACCACGCCGACCTGGCCGGGGCGACCCTGCTGGTCACCGTGGACGACGTGTCCCTCGCGGACTCGCCGTCCTTGGTGGTCGCCTCGGCGGCCAGGCCGCTGCGGGGTTCCGCCGACCTGCTCGAGCCGGTCGAGCTGCAGGCGACCTTGTCCGACGGCCGGTCGTACGCGGTGCGGGCGCACGTGTCCCGCGGCGGTACGGGCCAGGTCAGAGCGGGCGACCTGCTGTCGGTCGCCCGCTACCCGGTGCCGGTGGTGTCGGGCACCGTGTCGGTGCAGGTGGACCTGGTCGTCGTCCCCTAGCCGGACGATGCTGTCCCGGTCCGTGGCCGAGGGCCGGATCCGCAACCATCGCGCGACGACAGCGGTGATGATGGGCCGCCGGCTCCCGGGTCGCGAGCCGCAGAGGGCACCGCGACCCAGCCCTCGCGCAGGCCCTCGGGCGTCTGCGCCCCCGGACCTCGTCTGCCGCGGGGGCCTGCCGAGACCGGTCGGTGATGCCGAGGGACCCTGCAGGTGGGCGCCGACGAGCTCAGGACCTCATCGGGACAGCGCGAGCAGCGCCAGGTCGTCGCGCAGGCCCGCCGCCCGGTGCTGCAACCCGTCAGCCACGGCCCGGGTGACGTCAACGGTCAGCGGACGCCGGGCGGCGTCGGCGAGCAGGCCGGTCAGCACCTGCTGGCCCAGCTCGCGCCCCTGCGCGTCCCTGGCCTCGGTGGCGCCGTCGGTGTGCAGCAGCAGCGTGTCGCCGGGGCGCAGGTCGACGGTGGCGGCCCGCCAGGTCAGACCAGGGAGCAGACCCACCAGCGTGCCGGCGCACGGCACGGTGGACACCTGACCGTCGGCTCGCCGCAGCAGCGGCGCGGGGTGACCCCCTGAGACCACGCGCAGCTCGAGGCCGTCGTCGTCGGTCGGCGAGCCCGGGGCCCGCGCGACGAAGGTGACGACGATGACGGTGGTGAACTGCTCACCCCACTCGCCGTCGAGCAGCACGTCGTTGAGCCGGCGCACGACCGCGGCGGGGTCGTCGGTGTCGGGGGCCAGCGCCCGCAGCGTGTAGCGGATGGCCGCCGCTAGCGCTGCCGCTCCCGGGCCCTTGCCGCAGACGTCACCGAGCACCACCCACCAGCGGTCGTCCTGGGTGCGGAACACGTCGTAGTAGTCGCCGCCGATGTCCATGCCCGCGGTGCCGGAGCGGTAGAAGGCCGAGACGTCCAGGCCCGGGATGTCCGGCAGGACCGGCGGCAGCAGGCTGGCCTGCAGGGTCTGGGCGGTCCTGCTGAGGTCCTCGTACAGCCGGGTCTTGTCGACGGCGGAACCTGCCCGGCGGCCGAGCTCGACCGCGAGCTCCACGTCGTGCTGCTGCAGCTGCCGCCCCTCGGCTGCCGCCAGGAGCATGGTGCCCACGCTCGTGCCGTTGGCCACGAGGGGGACCGCGATGTACGACGTCAGACGCAGTGACGCCAGCAGCTCGAGGTGCTGCGCGCTGCGGGCCGCACCCTGCAGCGTGCGGTCGTCCAGGTCACGGACGAAGACCGGGCGCAGCGTCCGTTGCAGCTCGCGCAGCACCGGGTTCCTCGGGTCCGTGGGGAACAGGTCCTGGATCTCGCGCGCCCGGGTGACCATCGCGGGGTCGCGGTGGGCGACCGCGGCGTGGTGGACGCTGCTGCCGTCGATGACGTCGACGACGCACCAGTCGGCGATCTCGGCCACGGCCAGCTCGGCCACCTGCTGCAGGGTCGCCTCCAGGTCGAATGGCAGGTCCAGCAGACCGGACGCCCGGGCGAGCATCTGCATGCGCCGCTGCGCCGCGTCGGCCACGAGCAGGGCGCGGTCCTCGCCGTCACGGGCCGCCGCCCGCTCGGCCTCGGCCAGCCGCCGGTCCGTGACGTCGACGGACACGCCGATCAGCTCGACCGGCTCGCCGTCGGCTCCGAGGTTGAGCTGGGCGGTGGACGCGAACCAGCGCACCGCGCCCCCGGGGAGCACCACCCGGTGCTCGACGGTGTAGACGGGGTCCCGCGCCTCGAGCGCCTGCGCCAGAGCCGACTCCACGGCGGGCCGGTCCTGCGGATGCAGCCGGGACGCGTAGCTGTCGTAGGTGCCGTCGAAGGTTCCCGCAGCGAAGCCGTACAGGCGCTCCATCGAGCTGTCCCAGTCCACGAAGTTCTGCGGGATGTCCCACCGCCACGTGCCGATGCCACCGGCGCGCAGAGCGAGCTCGAACCGGTCGACCGAGAGCCGCCGCGCCATGCCGTCCCCCTGCCACGCCGTTCGCCAGCGCCTCGCCCACACCGCCGGGACGGCCCGAAGCATAGGCGCGACAGGGGCGACTTCGCAGGCGGACCCACGGCGGCTACCGTGCGGCCATGCCTTCGCCGTGCGAGCCCTTCGCGTGGTTCGCCGGCCGTCTCGCCACCGACCTGGTCGAGGTCCGGCACGACGTGGCGGCGCTGGACGAGGGCGGCTGGTGGGCCGTCGTCGTCGACTTCGAGGGTGCGGTGACCGCCGCCCGGTTCGCCCGGGTCGGGCCGGCCAGCCTTCCCGCCCGCGGCACCTGGGTCCCGCTGTCCGGTGGCTGGCGGACCTCGCTGGCCCGACCCGCGTACGAGTCCGCCGTCCGCGAGGTGCGTCGGCGGGTCGCCCGCGGCGAGGTCTACCAGGTCAACGTGTGCCGGGTGCTCGAGCACGACCTCGACGAGGACGCCGACCTGCTGGCCCTCGCCGGCCTGACCGCGCTCGCCAACCCGGCGCCGTACGCGGGCGTGCTGCGCGTGCCGGGTGTCGAGCTGGTCTGCGCCTCGCCCGAGCTGTTCCTGCGCCGCGACGACGACGCCGTCACGACCGGCCCGATCAAGGGCACCGCCGCCACGGCCGACGGTCTGCGGGACAAGGACGTCGACGAGAACGTGATGATCGTCGACCTGGCGCGCAACGACCTCTCGGTGGTCTGCCGGCCCGGGTCGGTGTCGGTGCAGGGGCTGCTCACGGTCGAGCACCACCCCGGTCTGGTGCACCTGGTCTCGCGGGTCAGCGGACGACTGGCCCCCGGGACGTCGTGGGTGCGGCTGCTGGGCGCGACGCTGCCACCCGCGTCGGTGACGGGGGCGCCGAAATCGACCGCGCTGCAGGCGATCCACGACCTGGAGCCCGTGCCGAGGGGGCCGTACTGCGGAGCCGTCGGCTGGGTGGACGCCGACGCCGGCACCGCAGAGCTCGCGGTCGGCATCCGCACCTTCTGGACCGCCCGCGACGCCGTCGGCCGCAGGGTCCTTCGGTACGGCACCGGCGCCGGCATCACCTGGGGGTCGGACCCGGCGGGGGAGTGGGCCGAGACCGAGCTCAAGGCCGCCACGCTCGTGGGCCTGGCGTCTGGCAGGGTGAGGCCATGAGCCGGTCGAGCCCTGCCGCGACCGTCTGCTGGGTCGACGGGCGGCTGGTGGGTGACACGCCGTCCGTGCTCGCCACCGACCACGGGCTCACCGTCGGTGATGGGGTGTTCGAGACCTGCAAGGTGGTCGACGGGCAGCCGTTCGCGCTCACCCGGCACCTGACGCGGCTGGCTCGCTCGGCCGCCGGGCTGGGGCTGGCCGTGCCCGACGTCGCGCTGGTGCGCTCGGGGATCGCCGCGGTCCTCGCCGAGGCGCACCTGCCCTTCGGCCGGCTGCGCGTCACGATGACCGGCGGCCCCGGGCCGCTGGGGTCGGACCGCGGCGACGTCGAGCCGACGTACATCGTGCTCGCCTCGCCCGTCCCCCGGCCCACGCCCTCGGTGGCCGTCGCGGTCGTGCCGTGGGTGCGCAACGAGCGCAGCGCGGTCGCCGGCTTGAAGACCACGTCCTACGCCGAGAACGTCGTGGCGCTCGCCTTCGCGCGCGAGCGCGGGGCCGGTGAGGCGCTGTTCGCGAACACGCGGGACCAGCTGTGCGAGGGAACCGGCTCGAACGTGCTGCTGGCCGTGGACGGCCAGCTGGTCACCCCGCCGCTGAGCAGCGGCGCCCTGGCCGGGATCACCCGCGAGCTGCTGCTGGAGTGGGCCCACCGCGACGGCCTGGTGATCCACCAGCGCCCGGTCGGTCTGGACGAGCTCGCCCGGGCCAGCGAGGTGGCCTTGACGTCGTCCACCCGCGACGTGCAGCCCGTGCACGCGGTGGACGGCCGGGTGGTCCCGGCACCGGGACCGCTGGTCGCCGCAGCAGCAGCGGTGTTCACCCGCGCGGCGGACGCCGACCCCGACCCGTGACCTGCCGGCGCTCGCGTCAGCCCAGCAGGCGGTCGATCACCGTGTCGAGGTCGAGGTAGGCGGACTCGCACCCGCGCGGCACCACGTCCAGCGTGCGGCGCAGGAAGGCCTCGAGGTCGGCGGCGTCGATGGCCAAGGTGGCCTGGCCGTCCGGCGAGCGCAGCTCGATGAGCACCAGGTCGAGGACACCGTCCTGCCAGGCCTGCGGCCACACCCGCACGTCCCCGACCCCGGCCTCGGCCAGCAACCCGTCGTGCAGCAGGTCGCGGGCGATCACCCACGAGATCGCCTCGTCCGCGGCCCGAAAGGTCGCCTCGACCGCGAACGGGTCGGCGGGGTCGTAGCGCAAGGTGGCGCGCAGCAGCAGGCCGTCGTCGCCGGGGACCACGAGGCGCAGCGCCATCTCGTCGACGACGGGCTGTCCGGTGTGCGCCATCAGGTCCTCCTGGGTGGGCCGGTGCGATCTCGTGAACCGCCTGCACACGCGGTGTTCCCCGTTCGCGAGGTCCGCAAACCTCGGTGTCCGCAATGGGCGCAATGTCGTCCGAAGTGTCCGGTACGCGCGGTGGTCCGCGGGTCGCCGGACGGCCTCGTGACCTACGCTTGACCCATGGATCGCCGTGTCCGACTGGACCAGTACCCCGACGCCGACCACGTCATCGACGCCGACGAGGACCGCTGGGCCTGGCGGGCCCGTCTCAAGGGCAACCCGGTCACCCGCCGGGTCTACCGGCTGGCCGTCGGCGTGCTCGGGGTGGCGATCGTCGTGGTCGGCCTGGTGCTGCTGCCGGCCCCCGGGCCCGGGTGGCTGATCATCTTCGCCGGGCTGGCGGTGCTGGCCAGCGAGTTCGAGTGGGCCCAGCGGCTGCTCGACACCGCCCGCCGCAGGGTGGGGGAGTGGACCGCCTGGACGGCGCGGCACAACCTCGCCGTCCGGACGGCCGTCGTGCTGGCCATCGTGGCCATGGTCCTGCTGGTGTTCTGGGCGCTGTTCGCCCTGTCGGGGGTGCCGACGTGGTTGCCCGACGCCGCCGAGCAGCGGCTGACGGCGTACGTCCCGGGGTTGTGAGACACGGCCCGCTGCGCGATCGGGTACTCTTCCGGAGCACTGCGCGAGCAGCGTGCGGGCGATTAGCTCAGTGGTAGAGCGCCTCGTTCACACCGAGGAAGTCACTGGTTCGAACCCAGTATCGCCCACCCAGCGTCGCCGTCCCGCGATGGTCGGCGGCGGCCGTCCGGGTCAGCGGAAGATGCGCAACAGCTCACCGATGGGGTGATCGGCCTCCTGGGGGTGCCTGAACCCCAGACCGGCGTGCAGCTGGTAGCGGTTGCGCCGACCGACCTTGATCTTGGTGACGTAGCCGTCGGACTCCAGCTCGGCCAGGATCGCCTGGGTCGAGCGCTCGGTGATCCCCACGGCGTCGGCGACGTCGCGGATGCGTGCGTCCGGATGGCGGCTGAGGTAGATCAGGACGTGCCCGTGGTTGGTGAGGAACCGCCAGCCGGTCGCGGGTGACTGCGCCGCGGCGGCGGGCGCCGGGTCGCTGCGTCGGGTGCCGGCCATGTCCCCCCTCTGATCTGGTCCGAAAGATTAGCAGAACTTGGTCTCCTGAGCCCTGACACCAGAGATACATCTCCGGTATCGTGCGTCCTATGAACAGTCTTCGGGCCGCCCGCTTCGTCGCCGCCGCCATGGTGCTGGCAGCCCTGGTCGCCGCGGTCCGGCTGATGGCACGCGGGCCCTTCGAGGCGGTCCCCCTGCGGGTGCACGGGGTCGCGCTGGGACTGCGGATCGACGTCCTCAGCGTCGTGCTCCTCGGTTTCGTCGGGTGCGTCGGTGCGCTGGTCGCGACGTACTCGGCACGCAACCTGGCCGGTCAGGCCCGCACGCGCAGGTTCGGCCTGCTGCTGGTGGCGGCACTGACCTCGCTGACGGTGCTGGTGGCCGGCGCGAGCCTGCCCGTGATCGCGGCGGGATGGACCCTCAGCGGCCTGGCGCTGGCGGCCCTGGTGGCGCAGCCCGGCACGGAGTCGTCACGACGGGCGGCCGGGTACGTGCGGCGCACGCTCCTCACGGGGGACGCCGCGGTCTGGGTGGCGGTCGGCCTGGCCCTGGTGCTGCTGCCCACGGTCAACCGCGGTGAGCTCGCGCAGGTGGCGCTGCCCGGCGCCGGCTCGACCGTCGTGGCGACGCTGCTCCTCGTGGGCTGCGTCGTCCGCTCGGCGCTGGTGCCTGCGCAGTCCTGGTTGCCCGAGACCGCCGAGGCCCCGTCCCCGGTCTCGGCGTTCCTGCACGCCGGCATCGTGAACGGCGCGGGGGTGCTGGTGTGCCTGCTCTGGCCGCTGTTCGTCGCCGCCCCGGCCGTGCTGCTGGCGCTGCTGGTCGTGGGTGCCGGGTCGGTGGTCTTCGGGACGGTCGCGGCGCAGGCCCGAGCCGACGTCAAGGGCCGCCTGGCCTGCTCGACCACGGCGCAGATGGGCTACCTCGCGGTCCAGCTCGGTCTGGGCCTGCCCGCGGCGGGGGTGCTGCACCTGGTCGGGCACGGCTGCTACAAGGCGTGGCTGTTCCTGCGGGCCGGCGGAGCGGTCAGCCGTGAGCGGTGGCGGCCGTCCGCACCGCTGCCGGACCGTCCGCGTCACGTCCGTGCTGCGGCCGCAGTCGCCGTGCTGACCGTCGTGGTCGCCGTGGCCCTGGCCTGGCGGCCGGCGTCGGAGTCCCTCGCCCGGCTGGGCGCTGCCGCGGCGCTGCCGCTGCTGATGGCGGCCGGTGCATCGGTCGTGGCCGTGGTGGCGGCGGCGCGGCGGCCGGACGTGCCCGGCAGGGTGGCCACCGGGGTGGCCCTGGCCGCAGGCCTCGCCGCGGCGGGGTACGCCTTTGTGCTGACCGGGGTCGAGGGACTGCTGTCGTCGTCGCTGCCGCAGCGGCCCCTGTGGCCGGCCCCGGTCGCCGGCGCGCTTGTGGCCGGGGTCGTCGTCGCCGCGGCCGGCTGCGTCCTGCTCGTCCGGTCGGTGAGAGCCGACCCGGCCGGTCGGTGGGCCGTCCGCTTCACGGGCTCCGCGCTGCCCCCCTGGACCCGCAGGGTCTCGGGGACGGCGACGTGGCCCGCACACGTCCACCCGGGTCGCCGGTCCGCCGTCGCGGACGTCGACCGGGTCCGGCTCCTCGTGCAGACCGCGGCGACGGTGTCCGCGCCGGCGTGGCCGCTGCGCACCCTGGTCGCGGCCAACCCGCTGGCCCAGCTGGAGGGGCTGGCGTTCGACGACGCGGCCGAGGTGTCCAGCGGGCTGCTCGGGACCCGGGGGTACCTCCCGGCGTCGGCGTACCGCAGGCTGCACGCCCAGGGCCGGATCACCGTCGACCACCTCCGGGCGGCCACCGGCCAGCGCTGGGTCGACCAGGACCTTGCCCACGACGGAGCTGACCTGGACGCGTTCGTGCGCGAGCTGGTGGCCGATCTGCGCGCTGCCCCGGGTGATGAGGACACCAGCGGCGGGCCGGGTGCCGGACGGTTCACGGACCTGGCCGACCGTCGCACGGGCGGTCGGGTGCGGCTGGCCGAGGTGGCCGACGACCACGCGGCGCTGTGGTGCCAGCGGGCCTGGTCGCGTGCGCTCGAGGACTCGGCCGGGCCGTGGGGGCTCTGGCGGCGGGCCGCCGCCACCCCGGCCTACGAGCGGACGCTGGGGCTCGCCGCCGTCAGCGCCCGGGTCCGTGAGATCCCTGCCGACCCCGCCGCTGCCGTGGGCTGGATGCTCGATCGCAGCGGACTGCCGGCGACGGCCCACGTCGGCTACGTGTGCGCGCTGCTCGCCGCGGCGCCGGGGTGGTCGGCGCACGCTGCGTGGCGGGTCCGCCAGAGTGGCCACGACGGTGCGCTGCTCGAGCTCGTCGCACTGCGCGCCGCGCTGGACCTGCTCCTCGCGGGCAGTGCCGCGGTGCTCGGGGACGACCTGCCCGCCGCCCGCCCTGGCGCCGCGGTGGCGGCCCCCGGCTGGGGTCAGCGCAGCCTGTGGCAGGCCGCCTACGAGCTGGGGTTCCAGCAGCCCCTGGTCGACCGGATCCGGGCCCGCGCCGCCGAGGTCGCGCACGGGAGTGGCGGGGGGTCGGGTACCGCCGACCCCGCGGCCCAGCTGGTGTTCTGCATCGACGTCCGGTCGGAACGGCTGCGCCGCGCCCTGGAGGACGCGGGCCCGTACGCGACGTTCGGGTTCGCCGGGTTCTTCGGTGCCGTGGTGAGCTACCGGACCCCGCAGGGAGCGACGTTCGAGCAGTGCCCGGCGCTCGTGCGGCCCGCCGTGACGGTGACGACACCCACCCAGGACCGGGCGGGGCTGCGCCGTGGACTGCGGGCGGCGACGGCCGCGGTGAGCTCGGCTCCGGTGACCCCGTTGCTGCTCGCCGAGGCCGGCGGACTCCTGTCGGCAGCGGCGGCCGCGGCGCAGACCATCGTCCCCGCGCGGTGGCATCGGCTGGGCCGGTCGTGGCACGTGGGCACCGACCGCTGGGGACCGGCCGAGCTGACCACCCGGGCGCAGGGTCCGCGGATCCCACCCGACGCACAGGGCCCCCTGCTGCCGGTGGGGCTGACCACCCAGCAGCGGGCCGGGGTCGCCACGGACGTGCTGCGCACCCTGGGGCTGGTGGACGGGTTCGCCCCCCTGCTGGTCGTCTGCGGCCACGGGGCCACGGTGGAGAACAACGCGTTCGCCGCCGCGTACGACTGCGGGGCGTGCGGCGGGAACAGCGGGCACGTCAACGCCCGGGTCCTCGCCGACATCCTCAACGACCCCGACGTCCGGGCCGCGCTCGCAGCCGACGGCATCGTCATCCCGGCGAGCAGCCTCGCCGTCGCAGCTGTGCACGACACCACCACGGACGACGTGACGATCGACCCCCACCTGCGGGCGTCCCCGGCCCAGCTGGACGCGGTCAGCCGGCTGCAGGCGGCGATGGCTAGCGCGGCGGACGCCGTCCGGGCCGAGCGTGCCGCCCGGCTGCCGGGCGTCGTGGCGCACCGTCTGTCACCCGGTGCGTTGGCGCACCGGCTGCGGGACCGGGCGGGGGACTGGGCCCAGCCGTTCCCGGAGTGGGGGCTGGCCGGCAACGCGGCGTTCGTCGTCGGCCCGCGGGCACTGACGCGCGACCTGGACCTGGGCGGGCGGGTGTTCCTGCACGACTACCACCCCGACCTCGACCCCGACGACGTGATCCTCGAGACGATCCTGACCGCCCCCACCGTCGTGACCCAGTGGATCAACGCGCAGTACTACGCCTCCACGGTCGACCACGAGGTGTTCGGCGCCGGCGACAAGGCCACGCACAACGTCGTGGGTGACGTCGGCGTGCTGACCGGGGCCCACGGCGACCTGCGGCTGGGGCTGCCCTGGCAGGCCCTGTTCGCCGCCGACCCGAGGCACCACCCCGAGACTGGCCAGCACGAGCCACTGCGCCAGCTGGTGCTGGTCTGGGCCGCGCCCTCGGCCGTCCTGCGGATCGTCCGCCGACACCAGGGGATCCAGGCGCTGATCGGCAACGGCTGGATGACGATGGCCGCGATCGACCCGGCGACGGGGGACGTCCACCGGCTCACGCCGCACCTGGCGTGGCAGCCCTGGTGCCGTCCCGGTCCCGCAGCACCGCCCGCCGAGGATGCACCGGGCGACGTACGCTTCGTCGCATGAGCGCCGATCCCCAGCCCACCGTCGTCGGACGGGTCGCGTCGCTGCGGGCGTTCCCGGTCAAGTCCCTGGACGCCGCCCCGCTGGCATCCGCGCGCTTCCTGACCTCCGGCGTCCAGGACGACCGGCGGTGGGCCGTGGTCGACGAGGCGGGTGAGGTGGTCAACGCCAGGCGGGCGGACGTCCTGCGCACCGTGCGTGCCGCCGTCCTGGACGACGGCCCGCAGGTCACGCTCGCCGGGGGCGAGGCGCTGGCCGGCGCCGACGCCGAGACCGCGCTGTCGCTGCTGCTCGGTGAGCCGGTCACCGTCGCGGCGGCCGCGGGCGGCTACAACGAGGTCGCGCCGGTGCACGTCGTCAGCCGCCAGGCCATCGCCGGCGGACACGCCCACGACGACGAGGGCGGGCCCTGCCCCTGCAGCGTCGAGGAGCCGCGCGCCAACCTCGTCCTCGACCTGGTGGGCGACGGGCTCGAGACGGGCTGGGTCGGCGCGAGGCTGCAGGTGGGCACGGCGGTGCTGCGGGTCTCCAAGGCGCCGCGGCACTGCCTCGGGGTGTACGCCGACGTGCTCGTCGAGGGTCAGGTCAGCGAGGGCGACGAGGCGGTCCTGCTCCGCGAGTGAATTCTCGTTCGGGGCCGGGCGCCCGGCTCGATACGATCGCCCGAACCGGGTTCACCCCCGCCCACCCAGCCCCGTGGAGGTCCTCGTGCCCGCCCAGATCACCGTGTCCGTCGACGGGACCGAGCGCTCGGTGCCGGCCGGGACCACGGCCGGCGGGCTGCTGATCGACGAGCTGGGCGGTGCGGCCCGCGGCGCGGGCGCGATCGTCGTCGCCCGGGTCGACGGCGAGCTGCGCGACCTGTCCCACGAGCTGACCGACGCTGCCGTCGTCGAGGCGGTCACGATCGACTCGCCCGACGGGCTGGCGGTGCTGCGCCACAGCACCGCGCACGTGCTGGCCCAGGCCGTCCAGCACGCGCACCCCGACGCGCGGCTGGGCATCGGCCCGCCGGTGCGCGACGGCTTCTACTACGACTTCGACGTCGCGACCCCGTTCACGCCCGAGGACGTCAAGGCGCTCGAGAAGGCGATGCAGCGGATCGTCAACTAGGGCCAGACGTTCGTCCGTCGCGTCGTGACCGACGACCAGGCCCGCGCCGAGCTGGCCGGCGAGCCGTACAAGCTGGAGCTGATCGGCCTCAAGGGCAATGCGGCGGACGCCGCCGAGGGCGCGGCGAACGAGGTAGGCGCCGGCGAGCTCACCATCTACGACAACGTCGGGCGGGGCGGCGAGGTGGTCTGGAAGGACCTGTGCCGCGGCCCGCACCTGCCGACGACCAAGCTCATCACGAACGGCTTCAGCCTGATGCGCACCGCCGCGGCGTACTGGCGCGGCAGTGAGAAGAACCCCCAGCTGCAACGGGTCTACGGCACCGCGTGGCCGACCAAGGACGAGCTGCGCGCGTACGTCGACCGGCTGGCCGAGGCCGAGCGGCGCGACCACCGCAAGCTCGGCGCCGAGCTCGACCTGTTCAGCTTCCCGGACGAGATCGGCTCGGGTCTGGCGGTGTTCCACCCGCGCGGCGGCGTGATCCGCAAGGCGATGGAGGACTACTCGCGCGAGCGGCACGAGCAGTCGGGCTACGAGTTCGTCTACTCGCCGCACATCACCAAGAGCGCGCTTTTCGAGACCTCGGGCCACCTGGACTGGTACGCCGACGGCATGTACCCGCCGATGCACCTGGACGCCGAGCTGGACGACGACGGTGCGGTGCGCAAACCCGGCCAGGACTACTACCTCAAGCCGATGAACTGCCCGTTCCACTGCCTGGTGTTCCGCGCCCGCGGCCGGTCCTACCGCGAGCTGCCGCTGCGGATGTTCGAGTTCGGATCGGTCTACCGCTACGAGAAGTCCGGCGTGGTGCACGGCCTCACCCGCGTTCGCGGGATGACCCAGGACGACGCGCACATCTACGTGGCCGTCGACCAGATCGAGTCCGAGCTCACCTTCCTGCTGACCTTCGTCCTCGACCTGCTCAAGGACTACGGCCTGGACGACTTCTACCTCGAGCTGTCGACCAAGAACCCCGACAAGTACGTCGGGTCGGACGAGATCTGGGAGCAGGCGACCGACACGCTGCGCAAGGTCGCCCAGGACTCCGGGCTCGAGCTGGTGCCCGACCCGGGCGGCGCGGCGTTCTACGGCCCGAAGATCTCGGTGCAGGCGCGCGACGCCATCGGCCGCACCTGGCAGATGTCGACCATCCAGCTGGACTTCAACTCGCCCGAGCGGTTCGAGCTCGAGTACCAGGCCGCCGACGGCACCCGGCAGCGGCCGGTGATGATCCACCGCGCGCTGTTCGGCTCGGTCGAGCGGTTCTTCGCGGTGCTGCTCGAGCACTACGCCGGGGCGTTCCCCGCGTGGCTCGCGCCGGTGCAGGTCACGGCGATCCCGGTCGCTGACGTCTTCGCCGACCACCTGGACGCCGTGGCCGCCCGTCTGCGGGCACAGGGCATCCGGGTGGAGGTCGACACCTCGGACGACCGGTTCCCCAAGAAGATCCGCAACGCGCAGAAGGCGAAGGTGCCGTTCATGCTCATCGCCGGTGAGGACGACGTGAGCAAGGGTGCCGTCTCGTTCCGCTACCGCGACGGGTCGCAGAAGAACGCGGTGCCGGTCGACGACGCGATCGCCGAGATCGTCGCGGCGGTGCGGACCCGCGCCGCGACGCCGTGACGATCGAGGACGCGGGGGACTTCGCCGGCGGCGCCGACGGGTTCGAACGGTTGTGGACCCCCCACCGGATGGCCTATCTGGGCGGTGAGAGCAAACCCGCCGACGACTCCGAGCGCGAGTGCCCGTTCTGCCGGGCGCCGGGTCGCGAGGACGCGCAGGGGCTGATCGTGCACCGCGGCAGCTCGGCGTACGTCGTGCTGAACCTCTACCCGTACAACCCCGGCCACCTGATGGTCTGCCCCTACCGCCACGTCTCGTCCTACGTCGACCTCACCGTCGACGAGACCGCCGAGGTCGCCTCGCTGACGCAGTCCGCGGTGCGGGTGATCACGGCGGTCTCGCGTCCGCACGGCTTCAACCTGGGCATGAACCAGGGGGCGGTGGCGGGTGCGGGCATCGCCGCGCACCTGCACCAGCACGTGGTGCCGCGCTGGGGCGGTGACTCGAACTTCCTGCCGATCGTCGCGCAGACCAAGGCCGTGCCGATCCTGCTGGCCGACACCCGCGATCAGCTGGCGGCCGCCTGGGCCGGCGCGGCCTGACGTCGCGCCGTCGGCGCGCCGGCGATCAGCCGTCGCGGGACGAGCCGCTCCAGGGGAAGGAACGCGGTCAGGCAGACCACGAGCGGCAGGAAGTGGATGCGGATCGTCAGGTACGTCATCAGGTGGAAGGTCGCGAAGAACGCCAGGCCCGCCCACAGCAGCCGGCCCCGGACGGCGAGCAGCAGCGGGGAGCAGAACTCGGCCACCAGCACGACCCACTGCATCAGGTGCACCAGGCCGGGCACCGACAGCAGCAGGTCGGTCAGGGCGGTGCCGCGCCGGGTGAACGCCCAGGTGAAGATCGCGCCGTTCGCCCAGCCCCAGCCGCCGAAGCGCATCTTCGAAACCGCCGACAGCAGGTAGCAGCAGACCACCCCGACCTGCACCATCCGCACCGCCCAGCCGGCTGCCTCGCTGCGGACGTCGTCGCCGTCGCGCCACCGGGCGGGGCCGGCGGTCGGCAGCACCGCGAGCGCCAGCACCAGCGCGAACTGGTCGTGGTCGATCTTGCTGTAGGAGTAGTTGTTCGACATCCAGTCGAGCACCGCCAGCAGGCACACCCAGCCGGCCAGGCGCGGCAACCGTCCGGTGGCGGCCACCAGCGCGCTGACGACGAGCACCCCCAGCAGCACGCGGACGTAGCCGTGCGTGGGCGCCGGCAGGTGCAGCACGGAGCGCAGCAGGATCGGGCGGTAGAGGTCGGCGGGGACGTCCCCGTGCGCGAGCGGGTCGTTGCCGATCCGCAGCACGTCGACGATGACGAACAGGTAGACCACCGTGCGCAGCACGGCGATCCGCCGGGTGGGGACGGCGGCCGCGAACCAGGTCCTCATCGCAGGCCCGCCGGGTCGAGGACGGTCCAGTCGGCGAGTCGCTCGGTGTGCGTCGAGACGACCTCGCCGCCGCGCAGGTCGCTGACCTCCTGGCGCAGCCGGAGCCGGGTGTACCGCGGCCACTCCGGGTGGCGTCGGGCCGCGGCCACCGCGATCGACTCCAGCAGAGCGGGATCGGCGACGAACCGCGGCAGCTGCCCCTCGACCTCGGCGCGACCCAGGCCCACGCCGCCGGCCGTCAGCGGCACGCGCACCGTCGTCCCGGCGGTGGTGTCGGCCTCGACGTACGTCGAGCGGATCTGGCCCTCGAGGTCCACGCCGAACGCGAACTGCGACATCGGGGCGAACGGCCACTGGACGTCGTTGCCGCGGACGCTGCCGTTGACCGCGAGCCCGACCACCCCCAGCGTCACCGCCACCCGCCAGGCCAGCGCGGCGCGCGAGAGCGGGCCGCTCGCCGTCCGGGTCGACCCCGTCGGAACGCTCACGTCGCGGTCGCCGTGACGTGGCGGGCCCGCCAGCGCGCGCTCAGCCGGTCGCGGTACCGCTCGAGCGGCAGGAACGCCAGCAGCATCACCAGGTGCGGCCAGAAGGCGATGGTGATCGTCGCGTAGGTGACGGCGTGGAACAGGTACCAGGCCAGCACCATCAGCCGCCGCCACCGCTCGGGCAGGAAGAAGATCACCCACGAGGTCAGCTCGGCCACCATCAGCACCCACTGCATGGCGTGCAGCACGAACGGCACCTGGGCGAACACCTCGCCGATCGGCGAGCCGCGCCGCACGACCGCCCGCAGCAGGGTGGCACTGTTCACCCAGCCCGGGCCGCCGAACCGCAGCTTGGCGACCCCGGACAGCAGGTAGGTGGCGATCGCCCCGAGCTGCACGGCGCGCAGCGCGAAACCTGCCGCCTGGCTGCGGCGCTTGTCGCTCAGGTGCGCGATGCCCACGGTGGGCAGCAGCAGCAGCGCGACGACGAAGTCGCCGCGGTCGTGGTCGACCTTGCCGTAGCTGAAGGCCACGTACTGGTACCACGACCAGGTCAGCGCGACGGCCCACCCGGCGGTGCGCGGAGCCCGGCCGGTCATCGCGACCAGGGCGGCGCCGACCGACCCCCACTTGAGCATCTCGACCAGGACGACGGTGGCGGCGGGCAGCCCGAGCAGCCGGCCGGCCTGCAGCGGCTGGTACCAGACCGGGTCGGCGAAGCCGTGGTACCAGCCCGAGGTGTGCAGGGCCAGGACGTCGACGACCACGAAGGCGTAGACGGCGACCCGCAGCAGGGCCACCCGCGCGAGCGGCGCCGGCTCGAACAGCCACCGCGACAGGCGGGTCACGGCGCGGCCCAGCGCGCGACCTCGGTGGTGCGCATCTCACCGGTCGGACGCCGGTCGACCACGACGGTCTCGCGGCGCATCAGCCGCACGGCCGTCCACGCCGGCGCCGACGGGCGCAGCCGGGCGTGCGATGCGGCCAGGGTCGCGAGCAGCGAGGGGTCGGCCGCGATCCGGCCCGAGCGGCCCTCGACCTCGGCCCGGTTCAGGCCGACCGACTCGGGGGTGAGCGGGGCGACGACCCAGGTCGGGTCGGTGCCGGTGCGCACCTCGATCGCCATCGCGACCACGGCCCCGGTGGGTGCCTGCGACGTCGAGAACATCCGCCAGGGCGAGAACGGCCACCAGTCGTCCTGCCCGACCACCGACCCCGCGACGAACACGGCGGTGAGGGCAGCCAGCACCACGACCCGCCAGGCGCGTGACCCGGCGCCGAGCACGTCGACCGCGGGCGCCGCGGGCGGCGCCGTCCGCGCCCGCCCCCCGATCGCCACGACCGCGATGCTACGCGTCGCTCCCGCCCGGATCGCTAGGATCGCCGTGGGGCGCCGCCCCCGGCAGCGCCGCCACGCGGCCCGTCACCGACCCCCTGCCGACCGGAGCCACATGCTCAACCGCTTCGCCCGTGCCCTGTTCACCCGGCTGCTGACGCCCGTCGCGCGCCTGCTGCTGCGGCTGGGAGTGAGCCCGGACGTCGTCACGCTGGTGGGCACCCTCGGGGTCGCCGTCGGGGCGCTGGCCTTCTACCCCGGCGGTCACCTGCTGGCGGGCACCCTGGTGATCACGGCGTTCGTGTTCGCCGACACGGTCGACGGGATCATGGCGCGGACGTCGGGCCGGTCGAGCTCGTGGGGTGCCTACCTGGACTCGACCCTGGACCGGGTCGGTGACGCGGCGGTGTTCGGTGGGCTGGTGCTGTGGTTCACCGGCGGGGGCGACGACCGGCTCGCAGCCGTGCTGGCGCTGGCCTGCCTCACCCTCGGCAGCATCGTGTCGTACGCCAAGGCCCGCGCCGAGGGGCTGGGCATGACCGCGAACGTCGGCATCGCCGAGCGCGCCGACCGCCTCGTCGCCGTGCTGGCCACGACCGGCCTGGTGGGGCTGGGACTGCCCGAGGTGGTGCTCACGGTCGTGCTCGCCGTCCTGGCGCTGGCCAGCCTCATCACCGTGGTGCAGCGCATCCTCGAGGTGCGCCGGCAGGCGTTCGCGGTCGAGCCGCGGGCGTGAGCGCCGGCCCGGTGGCGTGGCGCGAGCGGGCCGCCCTCGAGGTCTACCGCCTCGGCTGGGCCCTGGTGCGGCGGCTGCCCGAGCGGCCGGCGTACCGCGTCTTCGACCTGGCCGCCGACGTCGCGTGGTGGCGGGCCGGCCCGGGGGTGCGGCGGCTGGAGGCCAACCTGCGGCGGGTGCGCCCGACGCTGGACGACGGCGGGCTGCGCGCCCTGTCGCGGGCGGGCATGAGGTCGTACCTGCGCTACTGGTGCGACACCTTCCGGCTGCCCGACTGGGACGAGCGGCGGATCACCGAGACGGTGCGGGCGGTCGGCGACGGTCCGGTGCGGGCGACGCTGGACTCGGGGCGCGGGGTGGTGATGTTCCTCGGGCACCTGGGCAACTGGGACCACGCGGGTGCGTGGTCGACGCTGCGGCTGGCCCCCGTGACGACCGTCGCCGAGCGGCTGCGACCGGTGCAGCTGTTCGACGAGTTCGTCGCGTTCCGTGAGCACCTCGGCATGACGATCGTGCCGCTGGGCGGGGCAGACGTGTTCCGGCGGTTGATGTCCACGTTGCGCGACGGCGGTTTCGTGCCGCTGCTCGCCGACCGGGACCTCACCGACGGCGGGGTCGAGGTGCGCTTCTTCGGCGAGCCGGCCCGGATGGCGGTCGGGCCGGCGGCGTTGGCCCTGCAGACCCGCGCGGCGCTGCACCCGGTGAGCATCCACGGCGAGCGCCGCCCCGGCGGCGGCTGGGGGATCGTCGTCACCTGGCACGACGAGGTGCCGGTGCCGGACGGCGTGACCCGCGGTGCCGCCGGCACCCGGGCGGCCGTGACCGCGATGACCCAGGCCTGCGCCGACGTCCTGGCCGGTGCCATCGACGAGCACCCGCAGGACTGGCACATGCTGCAGCGGGTGTTCTCGGCCGACCTGGCGGGTGGCGCGTGATGAAGGTGGGGATCGTCTGCCCGTACTCGTTCGACGTGCCCGGCGGGGTGCAGTTCCACGTCCGCGACCTCGCCGAGCACCTGATCGGGCGCGGGCACGAGGTCAGCGTCCTCGCGCCTGCGGACGACGACACCCCCGTGCCGCCGTACGTCGTCCCGGCGGGCCGCGCGGTCCCGGTGCCCTACAACGGTTCTGTCGCCCGGCTGAACTTCGGGCCGGTCTCGGCGGGGCGGGTGCGCAAGTGGCTCGGCGACGGCGGCTTCGACGTCCTGCACATCCACGAACCCGTCACGCCGAGCCTGTCGATGCTGGCGCTGTGGCAGGCCACCGGACCGATCGTGGCGACCTTCCACACCTCGACCCTGCGCTCGCGGGCGATGCAGGCCGCCTACCCGGTGATGCGGCCCAGCCTGGAGAAGATCTCGGCGCGGATCGCGGTGTCCGAGGACGCCCGCCAGACCGTCACGACCCACATCGGCGGGGACGCCGTCGTCATCCCCAACGGCGTCTACGTCGACGTGTTCGCGACGGCGACGCCGGCCCCGCAGTGGGTGGGAACCCCCGAGGCGCCGACCATCGCGTTCGTCGGGCGGCTGGACGAGTCGCGCAAGGGGCTGCACGTGCTCTGCGACGCGGTGCCGCGGGTGCTGCGCTCGGTGCCGGGCGCACGGTTCCTGATCGCCGGTCGCGGGGACGTCGACGCCGCGCTCGAGCGGCTCGACCCCGCGGCGCGCGCGGCGTGCACGTTCCTCGGCGAGGTCACCGACCACGACAAGGCCGCCCTGCTGCGCTCGGTCGACGTCTACGTCGCGCCGCAGACCGGGGGTGAGAGCTTCGGGATCGTCCTGGTCGAGGCGATGAGCGCCGGTGCCACGGTGCTGGCCAGCGACCTGGACGCGTTCCGCCGGGTGCTGGACGACGGCGCGCTCGGCGTGCTGTTCGCCGTCGGGGACGGCGCGGGGCTGGCCGACTCGCTGCTGGCGCTGCTCGCCGACCCGGCCCGGCGGGCCCGCCTGCGCGCGGCGGCCGGGGTCGCCGTCCGCCGCTACGACTGGTCGGTGGTGGGGGCCGAGGTGCTCGAGGTGTTCGAGACCGTCTCGGACGGCGCCCAGTCCGTGGCCGAGGACCCGCACGCGGGACGCTTCGCGCGCTGGCGGCGTCCGTGAGCCGCCCCGGCGCACCTAGCCTTCGGGCATGAACCTGCCCGAGTGGTTGCTCGGCCTGCTCGTGCTGGCGCTGCTTGCGTGGTACCTCTCGTTCTCGGCCGCCCGCATCGACCGCCTGCACCATCGGGTCGAGGGCGCCCGCAGCGCGCTGGACGCCCAGCTCGTCCGTCGGGCCGAGGCGTCGGTCGAGCTGGCGGCGAGCGGGGCGCTCGACCCGGCCAGCGGCCTGCTCGTCGCGGGGGCCGCGACCGACGCGCTGGACGCGGGCGAGCCGGCGGACGCCGGGACGGCGCCGCACGCGGGGGAGCCCAGCCGCGAGACCGCCGAGAGCGACCTCTCGCACGCCCTGCAGCTGGCGCTGGACCCCGACCTGGTCACCGCCATGCGCGCGGACCCGGTCGGTGCGGCCCTGCTCGAGCGGCTGCGCGCCAGCTGCCACCGGGTGCAGCTGGCGCGGCGCTTCCACAACGACGCCGTCACGGACGCGACCCGGGTGCGCGCCAAGCGCATCGCCCGGTGGGCGCGGCTGGCCGGCAGAGCCCAGGCGCCGCAGACGTTCGAGATGGACGACGAGCCCCCCGTGGCGCTCGCCCGCTGATCGCGTCGGCAGTCGAGCGCCGCCCGGTGCCGCCGTACAGTGGGGACACCCGAAAAACCCTGACTCCAGTGAGGTCCGTCGTGTCAACGCTCGAGCACACCCCCGCCGCACCGTCCGTCGGCAGCGCCCGCGTCAAGCGCGGCATGGCCGAAATGCTCAAGGGCGGCGTCATCATGGACGTCGTCAACGTCGAGCAGGCCAAGATCGCCGAGGACGCCGGCGCCGTCGCGGTCATGGCCCTCGAGCGGGTGCCGGCCGATATCCGCGCCCAGGGCGGGGTCTCGCGGATGAGCGACCCCGACATGATCGACGGCATCGTGGCCGCCGTGTCGATCCCGGTGATGGCCAAGGCCCGCATCGGCCACTTCGTCGAGGCGCAGGTGCTGCAGTCGCTCGGTGTCGACTACGTCGACGAGTCCGAGGTGCTCAGCCCCGCCGACTTCACCAACCACATCGACAAGTGGAACTTCACCGTGCCCTTCGTCTGCGGCGCGACCAACCTCGGCGAGGCGCTGCGGCGCATCAGCGAGGGCGCGGCGATGATCCGCTCCAAGGGCGAGGCGGGCACGGGCGACGTGTCCAACGCCACCATGCACATGCGCAAGATCGGTGGCGAGATCCGCCGGCTCACCTCGCTGTCCGAGGACGAGCTGTTCGTCGCGGCCAAGGAGCTGCAGGCGCCGTACGACCTGGTCAAGGAGGTCGCCGCGCTCGGCAAGCTGCCAGTCGTCCTGTTCACCGCCGGCGGCATCGCGACCCCGGCCGACGCGGCGATGATGATGCAGCTGGGCGCCGAGGGCGTCTTCGTCGGCTCGGGCATCTTCAAGTCCGGCAACCCCGCCGACCGCGCCGAGGCGATCGTCAAGGCCACCACCTTCTACGACGACCCGGACGTCATCGCCAAGGTCTCGCGCGGTCTGGGTGAGGCCATGGTCGGTATCAACGTCGACGACATCCCGGCGCCCCACCGCCTGGCCGAGCGCGGCTGGTAGCCAGCCCAGCTCACGACCTCAGCGGTCGGCGAGAACGCACGAACCGGTCACCGGGGACGCTCCGGGTGACCGGTTCGTGCGTTCTCGGCGCGTGGTCGGCCCTCAGGTCACGGTCGCGCGCTGGGCCCAGCGCGGGTCCAGGTGCGCGCCGTCAGCGAGGACGTCGCGCAGCGCCTCGGCCGCGGTGATCGCGTCGGCGTGCGTGAGGTAGAGCGGCGCGAAGCCCAGCCGGACGATGGTCGGCTCGCGGAAGTCGCCCACCACCCCGCGGGCGATCAGCGCCTGGACGACCGCGTATGCGTGCTCGTGGCGCAGCGCCACCTGCGACCCGCGCTCGGCGGCGTCCAGCGGTGAGACGACCTCGACGTCCGGCAGCAGCTCGTGCACGCAGTCGATGAAGAACCCGGTGAGCGACGACGACGTCGCGCGCACGTCGGCCATCGCCAGCCCGTCGTACGCCGCGAGCGCCGCTTCCAGCGCCAGCAGCGAGAGCAGCGGCGGGGTGCCGACGCGCAGCCGCTCGACGCCCGGGGCGGGGGCGTAGGCGCCCGCCATCGCGAACGGCGTGGCGTGCCCGTTCCAGCCGGTCAGGGGCTGGTCGAGGTCGGGCAGGTGGCGCGCGGCGACGTACGCGTACGCCGGTGCGCCGGGTCCGCCGTTCAGGTACTTGTAGCCGCAGCCCACCGCCAGGTCGACGCCGTGCTCGTCCAGGCCCACCTCGACGACGCCCGCGGAGTGGCACAGGTCCCACAGGGCCAGCGCCCCGGCGTCCTGGACGATCCGGGTCAGGCCCGGCAGGTCCCACAGCCGGCCGGTGCGGTAGTCGACGTGGGAGTACGACACCAGCGCGACCTCGTCGCCGCGCTCGGCCAGGAACGCCGCCAGCTCGGGCGGGCGCACCTGCGCGACCTCGAGGTCAGCCAGGCGCGCGGCGCTCTCGAGCACGTAGCCGTCGGTCGGGAAGACGTCGGGGTCGTTGACGACGACCCGCCGGCCAGGGCGCATCCGGGCGCCCGCCACGTACAGCTTGAACAGGTTGACCGACGTCGAGTCCCCGACGAGCACCTGGCCGGCGGCGGCGCCGATCAGGGTCCCGACGCGGTCGCCCACCCGCTGCGGCGCACCCCACCAGTCGTTCGTGTTCCAGGACGCGATCAGGTCGGTGCCCCACTGCCGGCGCACGACGTCGGCCACGGCCTCGGCGACGCCGCGGGGCAGCGCGCCGAGGGAGTTGCCGTCCAGGTAGAGCAGCCCGTCCGGCAGCTCGAACCGCTCGCGGGCGTGCGCCACCGGGTTGGCGGCGTCCAGCCGGGCAGCTCGGGCACGCAGGTCGCTCATGCCCTGACGCTAGCGGGCGCCGCAGCGGCGGGCAGAACCCGAGTCGATGCGGCCGACCGAGCACGTCGGTCGTCGGCCCGGCGCGGTTCTGCCCGTCGGTACGGGGCCCCGGCGCCGGTCGGCGACCTAGGCTGGCGGACGTGCCGGGGATCGTGTCGCTGCTGCCGTCCGCCACCGAGTGGGTCTACGCGCTGGGACTCGCCGACCGCCTGGCGGCCGTCACGTTCGAGTGCGACGAGCCGGCGACGGCGCGCCTCGACCACGAGGTCGTGGTCACCGGGCTCGCGACGCAGGGGCTGACCCCGGGCGAGATCGACGTCCTGGTGCGCACGACTGCTGCCTCCGGCGGGCCGATGTACCGCCTCGACCAGGAGGCCCTGGCCCGCATCGCGCCGGACGTCGTGCTGACCCAGGACCTCTGCGGCGTCTGCGCCCTGCCCGCGGACGACGTCACCGGGGCGCTCGCGGCCGTGGGCTGCCCCTCGACCGTGGTGACGCTCGACCCCACCACCTTGGCCGAGGTGCTCGACGGCGCGGTGGCCGTCGCCGACGCGGCCGGCCGCCCCCGGGCCGGGCACCTGCTGCGCGAGCGGCTGCAGACCCGGCTGGACGACGTCGCCGCGCGCGTCGCGGGCCGCAGCCGACCCCGGGTGCTGGTGCTGGAGTGGACCGACCCGCCGTACGTGGCCGGGCACTGGGTGCCCGACCTGGTCACCGCGGCCGGCGCGGTGCCCGTGCTCGCCCGGCCCGGTGGCCGCTCGGTGACCACCACCTGGGACGACGTCGCCGCCGCCGAGGTCGACGCGGTGCTGGTCGCGCCGTGCGGCTACGGGCTGGACGACGCGGTGGCGCAGGCCCGCGACGTCCTGCCGCGGCTGCCGATGCTCGCGGCGGTCTGGGCGGTCGACGCCGGGGGCCTGGTGACGCGGCCCGGCCCGCGGGTCGTGGACGCCGTCGAGGCGCTGGCCGACGCGCTCCACGAGGGCCGCGAGAGCGTCGGACGCACCGCGCGGGTGCGCTGAGGCCCCCTCAGGGACGCGAGATCGCGTAGAGCACGTGCCGCTGGCCCACCCAGCCGGCGACCCGTGGGTGGTCGAAGTCGCGCTCGGGGTGGTGCCGCATCCCGATCTTCTCCATCACCCGACGCGAGGGGGTGTTGCGCTCGGTCGTGAACGAGACGACCTCGTCGTGCGCCAGGTGCTGCCACGCGTAGTCCAGCGCCGCGCGGGCGGCCTCAGGGGCGTAGCCGTGGCCCCACGACGAGGCAGCCAGCCGCCACCCGATCTCGACGGCCGGGTGGCACGGCAGGTCGTCGTAGACCGGCTGCAGCCCGACGAACCCGACGAACGCACCGGTTGCCTCCACCGCCCACCAGCCCCAGCCGCGCTCGTCGATCAGCCGGGACTGCCGGTCGACCAACGCGTCGCTGGTGGCACGGTCCAGCGGGGCCGGGAAGTAGCGCATCACGACGGGGTCGGCGTTCAGCGCCGCGAACGGCTCGCGGTCCTCGTCGCGCCACTGCCGCAGAACCAACCGGGCTGTGCGCAGGTCGTCGGTCACCGCCGCACGCTAACCGTAGGATCGCTGCCTGTGACACCCCCCGCTGAGCCCGTCATCGGCGTCCTGGCGCTGCAGGGCGACGTGCGCGAGCACCTGGTCACCCTCGCCGGCTGCGGCGTCGTCGCCCGCCCGGTCCGGCGTCCCGCCGAGCTCGACGGCCTGCACGGCATCGTCCTGCCCGGCGGCGAGTCCACCACCATCGACAAGCTCTCGCGCATCTTCGAGGTGCGCGACCCGCTGGTCGCCGCCCTGCGCGCTGGGCTGCCGGCGTTCGGCTCGTGCGCCGGCATGATCCTGCTCGCCGACCGCGTGCTGGACGGCCGGCCCGACCAGCAGACCTTCGGTGGGCTCGACGCCACGGTGCGGCGCAACGCGTTCGGCCGTCAGGTCGACTCGTTCGAGACCGACATCGAGATGACCGGCCTGGACGGCGACCCCGTGCACGCCGTGTTCATCCGCGCGCCGTGGGTCGAGCAGGTCGGCGAGGGGGTCGAGGTGCTCGGCAGAGTGAGCCACGACGCCCCGACCGGTGCCGACGGTAGGATCGTCGCCGTTCGTCAA
Source organism: Actinomycetales bacterium (assembly GCA_038322575.1). Taxonomy (GTDB): domain Bacteria; phylum Actinomycetota; class Actinomycetes; order Actinomycetales; family Angustibacteraceae; genus JACMOY01. The sequence goes on along the minus strand of JBBQGB010000001.1, from coordinate 29,679 downwards.
GGTGCGCTGCTGGCGACGTCGTTCCACCCCGAGGTGACCGGCGACCCGCGCGTGCACGAGTTGTTCGTCGCGATGGTGAGGGAGCGATCATGAGCGGCCACTCCAAGTGGGCGACCACGAAGCACAAGAAGGCCGTCGTGGACGCCAAGCGCAGCAAGCTGTTCGCCAAGCTGATCAAGAACATCGAGGTCGCCGCGCGCATCGGCGGCGGAGACCTGAGCGGCAACCCGACGCTGTTCGACGCGGTGCAGAAGGCCAAGAAGACGTCGGTTCCCAACGACAACATCGACCGCGCGGTCAAGCGCGGGTCGGGCGCCGAGGCCGGGGGAGCGGACTGGCAGACGATCATGTACGAGGGCTACGGCCCCGGCGGCGTCGCCTTCCTCGTCGAGTGCCTCACCGACAACAAGAACCGTGCCGCGATGGAGGTGCGTACCGCCCTCTCGCGCAGCGGCGGCAGCCTGGCCGACCCCGGCAGCGTCGCGTACATGTTCTCCCGCAAGGGGATCGTGATCGTCAACAAGGCCCAGGAGAAGGCGACGGTCACCGAGGACGACGTCCTCGCGGCCGTGCTCGAGGCCGGCGCCGAGGACGTGAACGACCACGGCGAGAGCCTCGAGATCGTCAGCGAGGCCGGCGACCTGGTGGCCGTCCGCACCGCCCTGCAGGCGGCCGGCATCGACTACGAGTCGGCCGACGTCTCGTTCGTCCCCAGCACCCAGGTCGACCTGGACGCCGAGGCGGCCGGCAAGGTCTTCCGGCTGATCGACGCGCTCGAGGACAGCGACGACGTCCAGAACGTCTACGCCAACTACGACGTCAGCGACGAGGTCATGGAGCTCGTCGAGGTCTGATCCCCGGCGTGGCCGACCCGGCGTGGCTCACCCGCCGTCGCGCACCCGCTGTGTAGCGTCAGGGCCGAACACCTGTTCGGATCATCGCGACGAAGGGACCCGGCGTGCGCGTGCTCGGCGTCGACCCCGGCCTGACCCGCTGCGGCGTCGGGGTGGTCGACGGTGCCCCCGGGCGTCCGCTGCAGCTCGTGGACGTCGGGGTGGTGCGCACCGGCGCGGACGTGCCGCTGGCCCACCGGCTGCTCGCCATCGAGCGCGAGCTCGAGCGCTGGGTCGCCCGCGTCCAGCCGGACGTCGTCGCGGTCGAGCGGGTGTTCAGCCAGGCCAACGTGCGCACCGTCATGGGCACAGCCCAGGCCTCCGCCGTCGCGATGCTGGTGGCCGCGCGGTGCTCGATCCCGGTCGCGCTGCACACCCCCAGCGAGGTCAAGGCCGCCGTCAGCGGTAACGGCCGGGCCGACAAGGCCCAGGTCGCGGCCATGGTGGTCCAGCTGCTGCGCCTGGACGCGGCGCCGACCCCGGCCGACGCCAGCGACGCGCTGGCGCTCGCGATCTGCCACGTCTGGCGCGGCGCCGCTGCCGCCCGGCTGGACGAGGCCGTGGCCCGGGCCCAGCACGCCCAGGCGACCGCCGTCCGGCTGGCCCGGGCCCGGGCCGCGGCCCTCGCGAAGGTGGCCCGGTGATCGCGTCGGTGACCGGCCAGGTGCGGGTGCTGCGCCTGGACGCGGCGGTCGTCGAGGTCGGCGGCGTCGGGATGCTGGTGCACGCCAGCCCGCGCACCCTCGCCGGGCTGCGGGTCGGCCAGGTGGCCGAGCTGGCCACCACCCTGGTCGTCCGCGAGGACTCCCTCACGCTGTTCGGCTTCGTCGACGACGACGAGCGCGCGACCTTCGAGACGTTGCAGACCGTGTCCGGCATCGGCCCGCGCCTCGCCCTGGCCATGCTCGCCGTCCACGAGCCAGAGTCGCTGCGCCGCGCGATCGCCACCGACGACCTCACCGCGCTGCGCAAGGTGCCCGGTGTCGGGCTCAAGGGCGCCCAGCGGATGGTCCTCGAGCTCAAGGGCAAGCTCGGCGCGCCCGCAGCCTTCCCGGGCTCGACCGCCACCGAGCCGGACGACGAGGGCTGGCGCGGCCAGGTGCGCGACGCGCTCGTCGGGCTGGGGTGGGCGGCCAAGGCCGCCGACGACGCCGTCGAGAAGGTCGCGCCGGCCGCCGGCGAGCCGGTCGACGTCGCCGCCGTCCTGCGGGCCGCGCTGCAGCGGCTGGGCCGCGCATGAGTCACCCTGTCGGGGTGGACACCCACCCCCACGAGCGAGCGGACGACGGCTCGCACGACCTGACCGCCCGGGTCGTGGCCCCCGGAGCCGACCTGGACGAGCGGGCCGTCGAGGGCGCCCTGCGGCCCACCCGGCTCGCCGACCTGATCGGCCAGCAGCGGGTGCGCGACCAGCTCGACCTGGTGCTGCAGGCTGCGATGCGCCGCGACGTCCCGCCCGACCACATCCTGCTGTCCGGGCCCCCCGGGCTGGGCAAGACGACGCTGGCCCTGATCGTCGGGGCCGAGCTCGGTGCGCCGGTGCGGATCACCAGCGGCCCGGCGATCCAGCACGCGGGCGACCTGGCCGCGATCCTGTCGTCGCTGACCGAGGGTGAGGTGCTGTTCCTCGACGAGATCCACCGCATGTCGCGCCCGGCCGAGGAGATGCTGTACCTCGCGATGGAGGACTTCCGGGTCGACATCATCGTCGGCAAGGGCCCGGGCGCCACGGCGATCCCGCTCGAGCTGCCGCGGTTCACCCTGGTCGGCGCGACGACCCGCTCCGGGCTGCTGCCCGCACCGCTGCGCGACCGGTTCGGCTTCACCGGTCACCTCGACTTCTACAGCACCGCCGAGCTCGACCGGCTGCTGCACCGCTCGGCCGGCCTGCTCGGCATCGACCTGGACGCCGTGGCCGCCGCCGAGATCGCTGGACGCTCGCGCGGCACGCCCCGCGTCGCGAACCGTCTGCTGCGCCGGGTGCGCGACTGGGCGCAGGTGCACGGCGGCGGTGCCATCGACCGGCACGCCGCGCGCGAGGCGCTGCGGCTGTACGACGTCGACGAGCGCGGGCTCGACCGGCTCGACCGCGCGGTGCTCGAGACGCTCTGCCGCCGGTTCGGGGGCGGCCCGGTGGGCCTGGCCACCCTGGCCGTGTCGGTGGGGGAGGAGACCGAGACCGTCGAGACCGTCGTCGAGCCGTTCCTGGTGCGCGAGGGGCTGCTGGTGCGCACGCCCCGCGGCCGCGGCGCGACGCTGGCCGCCTGGGCCCACCTGGGGCTCGCGCCCCCGCGGCAGCAGCCGGCCGGCGTCGACCAGCTCGACCTGCTGACGGTCTCGGACGACGGCCCCGGCCGCTTCGGCTGACCCGGCGGGGGGCGTGCCCAGGTGCGACGGAACGCCGGTCACCGGCGAGGCGTTGTCGGGGAGACCCGTCCCGCTCGCCTAGACTCGCCAGCGCCTCGCCCCGACCGGGCGCACCGCGATCCGAACCGGCACGTGCCGCACGAAGGGAACGTCCGCGTGGAACCCGCCAACCTGATCCTGTTCGCCGTCCCCCTGCTGCTGATCGCCTTCATGTTCACCGCGCAGCGCAAGCGGCAGCGCGCGTTCGTCCAGCAGCAGCAGGGCCTGGCTGCCGGCCAGGACGTCGTCACGACCTCGGGCCTGCACGGCCGGATCGTGACCATCGACCAGGCGGTGGCGGTGCTCGAGATCGCTCCCGGCACCCAGGTGCGCTGGGACCGGCGCGCCCTGACCTCGCCGTCGGCACTGCCGCCGGTCGCTGAGGTCGCGACCGACCCGACCACGACCGAAGGTCGCTGACCGTGGCCCGGACCCGACGGGGCGGCTCTGCGGCCCGCAGCCTGATCGCGCTCGTGCTCGTCTTCGCCGCCGTGTTCGCCATCGTCGGGGTCACGGCCGCGACCGTCACCGGCAAGAAGTGGACCCCCGGGCTGGGCCTGGACCTCGAGGGCGGCACGCAGATCATCCTGCAGCCCGTCGTCGCCGGCAGCGCGGGCAAGCCCAACGCCCAGCAGCTGGCTCAGTCCGTCGACATCATCCGCGCCCGCATCGACGGCAGCGGGGTGGGCGAGGCCGAGATCACCACCGAGGGTGGTGAGAACGTCGTCGTGGCCGTGCCGGGCACGATCGACCAGAAGCAGCGCGACCTGATCAAGCAGTCCTCCCAGCTGCGCTTCCGGGCGGTCCTCGTCGCCCAGCCCGTCGGCGTGAGCACCCCGGCGCCGACACCGTCCGGCTCACCCTCGCCGACGCCATCGACGGCCCCGACCCAGACCCCCACGGCGACGTCGGGCCCGGCGAGCCCCTCGGGCTCACCCTCGACGTCCGCCCGGAGCGGGCTGCCGCAGGCCCTGCTGGCGGCGACGTCGACCCCCTCGCCCAGCGCGACGCCGGCCACCACGCCCACCCCCGGCCCGGCGCCGGGTGCGGCCAGGCCCACGGACGGCAGTGACCTGGCGCAGATCACGCCGGCGCTGCAGCAGGAGTTCATCGCCCTGGACTGCGCCAGGGTCAGCGCCGTCCAGGGCAGCCAGGACGACCCGACCAAGCCGCTGGTCACCTGCTCCGACGACAAGACCGAGAAGTACATCCTCGGCCCGGCCGAGGTCATCGGCACCGACATCGCCGACGCCACCGCGGGTCTGCGCACCAACAGCCAGGGCAACATCACCAACGAGTGGGCCATCAACCTGTCGTTCGACGGGGCGGGCACGACCAAGTTCCGCACCGTCACCGCCCGGATCACCCCGCTCGAGCCGCCACGCAACCGGTTCGCCGTCGTCCTGGACGGTCAGGTGATCACCGCACCCACCTCGCAGGCGGTGATCACCAACGGCCAGGCCGAGATCAGCGGCAGCTTCACCCAGGAGAGCGCGACGGCGCTGGCCAACCAGCTCAAGTTCGGCGCGCTGCCGATCTCGTTCACCACCCAGACCGAGACGACGATCAGCCCGCTGCTGGGCTCCGAGCAGCTGCAGCGGGGCCTGCTGGCCGGCCTGATCGGGCTGCTGCTCGTGGTGCTGTACTCCGTGGTCCAGTACCGCGGGCTGGCGATGGTGAGCATCGCCTCGCTGCTCGTCGCCGCGGCCCTCACGTACGGCACCGTGGTGCTGCTCAGCCAGACCCAGGGCTTTCGGCTCAGCCTGGCCGGCATCACCGGCCTGATCGTCTCGATCGGCATCACCGCCGACTCGTTCATCGTCTACTTCGAGCGGGTGCGTGACGAGGTGCGCGAGGGCCGCAGCCTGCGCGCCGCCGTCGAGACCGGCTGGAAGCGCGCCAAGCGCACCATCCTGGCGGCCGACGGCATCAACTTCCTCGCGGCTGTCGTGCTGTACGTGCTTGCGGCCGGCAACGTCCGCGGCTTCGCCTACACCCTGGGCCTGACCACGATCATCGACGTCGTGGTCGTGTTCCTGTTCACCCACCCGATGCTCACGCTGCTCGCCCGGACGAGGTTCTTCGGGGGTGGCCACCGGCTCTCGGGGCTCGACCCCGAGCACCTCGGGTCGACCGTCCGCGTCATCGGGATCAAGGCCAACGTCGGCACCATCGCCGGACGTCGCGCCGCCGCCGCCAGGTCGACCCCGAAGGAGGCCTGATGAGTCGCTTCGCGACCCTCGGCAACCAGCTCTACACCGGTGAGCGGTCGCTGGACGTCGTCGGCAGGCAGCGTCGCTGGTACGCCGTCTCCGGCGTCATCCTGCTGGTGTCGGTCGGCGCGCTGCTGACCCGCGGGCTCACCCTGGGCCTGGAGTTCACCGGCGGCTCGGAGTTCCGCGTCAGCAACACCAGGACCACCTCGGACGTCGTGGGCGCCCGCGCGGTCACCGACGTCGTCGCGGGCGCGATCCCCAAGGTGGCCACGGTCGGCAGCAGCTCGGTTCGCGTGCAGACCGACAAGCTGAGCGACACGCAGACCGAGCAGGTGCGTGCCAGGCTGGCCACCGCCTACGCGGTGCCCGTCGGCAACGTCACGGCCTCGTTCATCGGCCCCTCGTGGGGCAAGTCGGTGTCGACGAAGGCGCTGACCGGCCTGCTGACCTTCCTGGTGCTCGTGGCGATCGTCATCGCCGCGTACTTCCGCACCTGGAAGATGGCGCTCGCCGCCATCATCGCGCTGCTGCACGACCTGCTCATCACGGTCGGCATCTACGCCCTGCTGGGTTTCGAGGTCACACCCGCGTCGGTCATCGGGTTCCTGACGATCCTCGGTTACTCGTTGTACGACACGGTCGTGGTGTTCGACAAGGTGCGCGAGAACACCGCGCACATCACCGCGCAGACCAAGCAGACCTACTCCGGCGCAGCCAACCTGGCGCTCAACCAGACCCTCGTGCGGTCGATCAACACCTCGGTCGTGGCGCTGCTGCCGATCGGCTCGATCCTGTTCATCGGCGCCCTGCTGCTCGGTGCAGGCACCTTGAAGGACCTGTCACTGGCCCTGTTCGTCGGCGTCGCCGCCGGTACGTACTCCTCGGTGTTCATCGCGACGCCGCTGCTGGCCGACCTGCGCGAGCGCGAGCCCGAGATGCAGGCGCTGGCCAAGCGGGTGCGCTCACGAGCCGGCGCCGCCACGGCCGGTTCGCGCCCGACGTCCGCCGGCAGCACGGCGGTCGGCGGCACGTCCAGCGGCAGCACCGCGCTGCTCGAGCGGGCTGACCAGCCGCAGGACGACCCACCCCAGCGGCCGGGCGCCGCCCGACGTCCGGCCGGGCCGCGCAACCAGCCCCGTCGCGGTACGCCGCGCGACAAGCGCCGCCGGTGACCGACCGCACGCAGCTGCAGGACCGGGTGCTCGCGGCGATCCGCGACGTGCCCGACTACCCCGAGCCCGGTGTGCTGTTCAAGGACATCAGCCCGCTGCTGGCCCACGGTGCGGTGTTCGCGGCCGTCATCGACTCGCTCGCGGACCGCTACGCCGGACGGGTCGACGCCGTCGCCGGCATCGAGGCGCGCGGGTTCATCCTGGGTGCCCCGCTGGCGGTCCGACTCGGTGTCGGGTTCGTGTCGGTCCGCAAGGTGGGCAAGCTGCCCGGTGACCTGCTCACCGAGTCCTACGACCTCGAGTACGGGTCGGCCCAGATCGAGGTGCAGCGCGACGCGTTCACGCCCGGCGCGCGGGTCGTCGTCGTCGACGACGTGCTGGCCACGGGCGGCACCGCGTCGGCCGCCTGCGACCTGGTCGAGCGCGCCGACGCCGAGGTCGTCGAGCTGGCGGTGCTGATGGAGCTCGGGTTCCTCGACGGTCGGGCCCGGCTCGCGCGGCGCTCCGTCCACAGCGTCGTAGCGGTCTGAGCGTCGCTCGCCGCCGTTCCGTAGACTGGCCCGACACGGGGCGCCTTCCTGGTGCGGCCCCGACTGCTGCGGGAGGTGCCATGACCGAGCCGACCCGGGTCGTGGCGCCCAGCCCCGGTGAACCGCCCCCGGACGACGACCAGACCGGTCCCATCCCCACCACGCGACGGGTGCGGGCGCGGTTCGCCCGCCTGGGCGTGCAGCGGCCCGGCACCAACCCCGTGCTCGAGCCGCTGCTGCGCACCTTGCGCCAGACGCACGACAAGGTCGACGCCACCCTGATCGAGCGCGCCTACGAGGTTGCCGAGCGTGCCCACGAGGGCCAGCTGCGCAAGAGCGGTGACCCCTACATCACCCACCCGCTGGCGGTCGCGACGATCCTGGCCGAGCTGGGCATGACCGAGGTGACGCTCGCGGCGGCACTGCTGCACGACACCGTCGAGGACACGACGTACACGATGGCGGCGCTCACGGCCGACTTCGGGCCCGAGGTGGCCGCGCTGGTCGACGGCGTCACCAAGCTCGACAAGGTGCAGTACGGCGACGCCGCGCAGGCCGAGACGGTGCGCAAGATGGTCGTGGCGATGGCCCGCGACATCCGCGTCCTGGTCATCAAGCTCGCCGACCGGCTGCACAACGCCCGCACCTGGCGGTACGTGTCGCAGGCCTCGGCGCAGCGCAAGGCCCGCGAGACCCTCGAGATCTACGCCCCGCTCGCGCACCGGCTGGGCATGAACACGATCAAGTGGGAGCTCGAGGACCTCTCGTTCGCGGCGCTGTACCCCAAGGTCTACGACGAGATCGTCCGCCTGGTGGCCGAGCGGGCCCCCGCACGCGACGAGTACCTCGCGACGGTGCGCGACCAGGTCATCGCCGACCTGCGCGCCGCCAAGATCAAGGCCACCGTCACCGGGCGGCCCAAGCACTACTACTCGATCTACCAGAAGATGATCGTGCGCGGCCGCGACTTCGAGGAGATCTACGACCTGGTCGGGGTGCGGGTGCTGGTCGAGTCGGTGCGCGACTGCTACGCGGCGCTGGGGTCGCTGCACGCCCGGTGGAACCCCGTGCCCGGGCGGTTCAAGGACTACATCGCGATGCCCAAGTTCAACCTCTACCAGTCGCTGCACACCGCGGTGATCGGCCCGGGCGGCAAGCCGGTCGAGATCCAGATCCGCACGTTCACGATGCACCGCCGCGCCGAGTTCGGGGTCGCCGCGCACTGGAAGTACAAGGAGGACCCTGGGGCCGAGGCGTCGCGCTCGGGTGACAGCGGGCCGGTCAACGACATGGCCTGGCTGCGTCAGCTGCTGGACTGGCAGCGCGAGACGTCCGATCCCGGTGAGTTCCTGGACTCGCTGCGCTTCGAGATCAACGCCCAGGAGGTGTACGTCTTCACCCCCAAGGGGGACGTCGTGGCCCTGCCCGCGGGCTCGAGCCCGGTCGACTTCGCCTACGCCGTCCACACCGAGGTGGGCCACCGGTGCATCGGCGGCCGGGTCAACGGCCGGCTGGTGCCGCTCGAGAGCACGCTGGAGAACGGCGACGTGGTCGAGGTGCTCACCAGCCGCGCGTCGTCAGCGGCGCCCAGCCGCGACTGGCTGACCTTCGTCAAGAGCCCCCGGGCCCGCAACAAGATCCGCCAGTGGTTCAGCAAGGAGCGCCGCGACGAGGCGGTCGAGCACGGCAAGGACGAGATCGCCAAGGTGATGCGCAAGCAGCACCTGCCGCTCCAGCGGTTGATGTCGCACGAGCTGCTGCTCGCGATCTCGGCCGAGCTGCGCTACGCGGACGTCAGTGCCCTGTACGCCGCGGTGGGCGAGGGACACGTCTCGGCCCAGTCCGTGGTGGCCAGGCTGGTGCAGTCCCTCGGCGGTGAGGAGGGCGCGAGCGAGGACGCCGCCGAGGCGACGACGCCGACCCGGGCCAGCCGGCGTCCGCGCACCGGTGACCCCGGTGTCGTCGTCCGGGGCGTGGACGACCTGTGGGTCAAGCTCGCCAAGTGCTGCACCCCCGTGCCCGGTGACCCGATCATCGGCTTCGTCACCCGGGGCAGCGGGGTCTCGGTGCACCGCGGTGACTGCTCGAACGTCGAGGGCCTGCTCGCCCAGCCCGAGCGGATCGTCGAGGTCGACTGGGCCCCCTCGGCGGCGACCGTGTTCCTCGTGCAGATCCAGGTGGAGGCCCTGGACCGCGCGCGGCTGCTGTCGGACGTCACCCGGGTGCTGTCCGACGCCCACGTCAACATCCTGTCGGCGAGCGTGCAGACCACCCGCGACCGGGTGGCCATCTCGAAGTTCACCTTCGAGATGGGCGACCCGGCCCACCTCGGCCACGTGCTGGCCGCGGTGAAGCGGATCGACGGCGTGTTCGACGTCTACCGGATCACCGGCGGCAAGATCACCCCGCCGACCAGCTGAAGGCAGGTCAGCCGGCGAAGTCGCGCAGGGCCCCGCGGGCCTGCTCGAGCCACTCCTGGCGGGCGGCGATACCGGCCTCGGCCTCGGCCTCGCGCCGGGTGTCCCCGGCGGCGCGGGCCTTGTCGCGGCGGGCGGTGAGGTCGGCGATCGTCGCCTCGAGCTGCTCGACGGCGCTGCGGGCGCGGGCCTCGCCCTCGGGGTTGCGCTTGACCCAGCGGGCGTCCTCGACCTCGCGGACGGCCTGCTCGACGGCCCGCATCCGCCGCTCGACGCGCTCGACGTCGGCCCGCGGCACCTTGCCGGCCGCCTCGTAGCGGTCCTGGATCGCGCGCAGGGCCTCCTTGGCCGAGGCCAGGTCGGTGACCGGCACCAGCGCCTCGGCCTCGGCGATCAGCGCCAGCTTGACCTCGAGGTTGGCGCTGAACTCCTTGTCCTGCTCGGCCGACTCGGCGTGCCGCGCGGTGAAGAAGGCGTCCTGGGCCGCCTTGAACCGCGCCCACAGGACGTCGTCGTCCTTCCGGCCCGCCCGGCCCGCCTCGCGCCAGCGGTCCATCAGGCGCTTGAACGCCGTCGCGGTGGGCGCCCAGTCGGTCGAGCCCTGCAGCGCCTCGGCCTCGGCGACGAGCTTCTCCTTGTCGCTCTTGGCCTCGCCCTGGGTCTCGTCCAGCTGCGCGAAGTGCTGGCGCCGCTTGCGGTCGAACGCGGTGCGGGCGTGGGTGAACCGCTTCCACAGCTCGTCCTGGGACTTGCGGTCCAGTCGCACGTCGGCCTTCTGGTCGGTGCGCCACTGCTCGAAGATGTCCTTCATCCGCTGCCCGGCGGCGCGCCACTGCACCTTCTCGACGTCGGTGGCCGCGATCTGCTCGGCCTCCTCGACGAGCGCGGTGCGGCGGGCGCGGGCCTCGTCGCGGGCACGGCCCCGGGCTGCGTCCGCCTCGGCCTTGCGGGCGGCCGCGACCGGCGTCAGAGCGGCCACCCGGGCGGTGAGCGCCTCGAGGTCGCCGACGACGTCCGGGTCGGTGCTCGCGGTGCGCAGCTTCGCCAAGGTCGAGTCGACCTCGCTCACCGGGACGTCGGCCACGGTCAGCCGCTGCTCGAACAGCGCAACCTGCCCGAGGATCTCGTCGTACTTGCGGGCGAAGTAGGCGAGGGCCTCGTCGGCGGTGGCGCCGGGGTAGGAGCCCACCGCACGCTCGCCGTCCGGGATGCGGACGAAGACGGTGCCCTCGTCGTCGACCCGGCCGAAGGCCAGCGCGTCGGCGCTGGGGGCGGGCAGGACCGGCGCACTCGGGGCGGCCGCAGGCCGCCGCGGGATCATCGCCGGGCTCGGCCGTGGCATGGGCTTCGGCGCGGGTTCGGGTGCCTGCTCGGCCTGTGCCGCAACGAGTTCAGAGGCCGCCGCCGGTTCTGGTGTTGCCGCGGGCTCTGGTGTCGCCGCCGGTTCCGGGGTCGGGGCGACCTCGGCGTCCGGCTCGTCGGGGGTGGTGCTCTCGGGCTGCTGCTCGCTCATCGTGGGGTCACCGTGATGCTCTGGATGCTGATGGCTCGGGCGGGGGCGCCGTCCGACTGACCGTTGGTGGTGCCACCCGCGGCGACCTTCGCGAGGACGTCCATGCCCTGGGTGACCTTGCCGAAGATCGAGTACCCGCCGCCCGCCGAGGGCAGGGTCGAGTCTGCGTAGGTGAGGAAGAACTGGCTGCCGTTGCTGTTCGTCTCGCTGCCGCGGGCCATCGCCAGCGTGCCGGCGGGGAACGCGCCGTCGGCGGGCACGTTCTCGACGCCGTAGCCGTAGCCCGGGCCGCCGGTGCCCGACCCGGTGGGGTCGCCGCACTGCAGCACCTTCAGCGCCGCGCTCGTCGTGAGTCGGTGGCACGGCGATCCGGCGTAGAACCCGTTGCGGGACAGGAAGATGAACGACGACACCGTCTGCGGTGCCTTGTCGCCGTAGAGCTCGAGGCCGATCGTGCCGCAGCTGGTCGAGACCTTCGCGTCCCAGACCTTGCCCCGGGCCAGGGTCCTGGCCGGCGCCTTGGCGAAGCTCTTGGCCGTGGCCACCGGCGCGGACGTCGGTGCCGGGCACAGGTTCGGAGCGCCCGCCGACGTCATGGCGCTGGGCGTGGAGGCCGCGGACACCGGGACCGAGCTGCCGACCATCCGGGTCAGGGCGAGCACGCCGCCCACGACGACGAGCACGGTGACGACGGTGCCGATGATCGCCTGGTTGCGCCGACGGCGGGCCGCTCGGGCGGCCGCGGACACCTGGCGCTTGGCGTAGCGGCGCTTGGCGCGGGCGCGATCACGTTCCTTGGTCACGCCGTGGCTCCTCGCTGCTCGGCTCGTGGGGTTCGGCTCGCCAGTGTAGAGAGCGGGGCCGGGCCCGGGGTGGGGTCGGGTGTCGGGGGCGGTCACGACTCGGTCACGGGCCGATAGGCTCGCCCGGTGCAGGTCATCGGCTTCCCCAGCGCCGTCTTCGGCACCAACTGCTACGTCGTGGCCGCCGGCCCCGCGCAGGAGTGCGTCATCGTCGACCCCGGCATCGAGATCCTCGACCAGCTCGCGCAGGTGCTGCGCGAGCACCGGCTCAAGCCCGCCGCGGTCCTGCTGACCCACGGCCATCTCGACCACACCTACTCGGTCACCCCCGTCTGCGGCGCGCACGGCGTGGCCGCGTACCTGCACGGTGACGACCGCCACCGGCTGCGCGACCCGCTGGCCGAGTTCGCGCCCCCGATGCTCGCGATGCTCGAGCAGCAGTTCGGCAAGGCGGCCACGTGGACCGAGCCGGACGACGTCGTCGACCTCGTCGACGGCGCGACGCTGGACCTCGCGGGGCTGCGGGTCGACGTCGTCCACGCGCCCGGCCACACGCAGGGATCGGTCATGTTCGAGCTGGCCGGCGTGCCCGAGGGCGCCGGCGAGGCCGCCACCCGCACCCTGTTCAGCGGCGACGTCCTGTTCGAGGGCAGCATCGGGCGCACCGACCTGGCGGGCGGCGACCACGAGGCCATGCTGCGCACCCTGGCCCACCAGGTGCTCGGCCGCGCCGACGACACCCTGGTGCTGCCCGGCCACGGCGCCCCCACGACCATCGGCCGTGAGCGCGCCACCAACCCGTTCCTGCAGGACCTGCCCCGATGACCGACGACCCCACCGAGCGGTCCCCGCGCCTGCAGGCGCCCAAGGGCACCTACGACCTGCTGCCCCCGCGGTCCGAGGCGTTCGCGCACGTCGTCGACACCTACGCCGACGCCGCCCGGCGGGCGGGCTACGGCTACGTCTCGACGCCCATGTTCGAGGACACGGCGCTGTTCCGCCGCGGCGTCGGCGAGAGCACCGACGTGGTCAGCAAGGAGATGTACACCTTCGAGGACCGCGGCGGCCGGTCGCTGACGTTGCGCCCCGAGGGCACGGCGGGCGTCATCCGGGCCGTCGTCGAGCACAACCTGCTGTCCGGGCAGCTGCCGGTCAAGCTCTGGTACACCGGCCCCAACTTCCGCTACGAGCAGCCGCAGTCCGGGCGCTACCGCCAGCACGTCCAGGTCGGCATCGAGGCCGTGGGCGTCGACGACCCCGCCCTGGACGCCGAGGTGATCAGCGTCGCGGACGACGGGGTTCGCGCCCTGGGGCTGCGCGACTACGAGCTGCGCCTGACGTCGCTGGGCTGCGACGCGTGCCGCCCGGCGTACCGCGCGCTGCTCGTCGCCTTCCTGGACGGCCTCGACCTGGACGACGCCACCCGGGCGCGCGCGCGGATCAACCCGCTGCGGGTGCTGGACGACAAGCGGGAGCAGGTGCAGGCCCAGCTGGCCGACGCACCGCTGCCGCCGGACCACCTGTGCGCCGAGTGCGCCGCGCACTTCACCGCGGTGCAGTCGATGCTGACCGACCTCGTCGTGCCGTTCACGATCGACAAGCGGCTGGTGCGCGGCCTGGACTACTACACCCGCACCACGTTCGAGCTGGTGCATCACCGGCTCGGCGCCCAGGCCTCGTTCGGCGGCGGCGGTCGCTACAACGGGCTGGTCGAGGCGATCGGCGGGCCGGCCGCACCCGGCGTCGGGTACGGCATGGGGGTCGACCGCAGCCTGCTCGCCTGCGAGGCCGAGGGCATCGACCTCGCGCCCGGGTCCCGGGTCGACGTGTTCGGCGTCCCGCTCGGCGAGGCGGCGAAGTCCACCCTGGTGCGGCTGCTCGGCGCCGCGCGTCGGGCCGGGCTGCGCTGCGACCTCGCCTACGGCGGTCGGGGCATGAAGGGCGCCATGAAGGCCGCCGACCGCTCGGGCGCGCGGTTCGCCGTCGTCCTGGGCGAGCGCGACCTGGAGGCCGGCGAGGCGCAGGTCAAGGAGCTCGGCACCGGCGAGCAGGTCGCCGTCCCGCTCGACGACCTGGTCGCCCACCTGCTCGCTGCCTCCGTCACCCCCTGACCCACCGCTCGACGTGTCGCCCGACCGGCCGGACGTCGTCGTCGAAGTCCGCACCGCCCACGTCCGCCTTCCTCCGCCCACCCCGGTTTCCTCCCGTCCACCGGTGTCGAACCGGGCATATCGGGCGGGCGACGCGGGGTGGGGGGAGGAACGCGGGGGGGGGGGAGGAAGGGGGGCAGGGGAGGTGCTGGACGCCGGCGAGCTGGCCCGGGCCGCCCGGCTGGCCCGCCCGCACGACCGGGCCCGGTTCGTGACGGCGCACACCCTGCTGCGGCAGGTGGTCGGCGAGGCGATCGGGTGCGACCCGCGCGAGGTGCGGCTGACGGCCCGCTGCGCCACCTGCGGGGGGCCGCACGGCAAGCCGTTCGTGACCGGCCCGGCGGGCACTGGGGGAGTCGGCGGCGGGTCGGGGGTCGGCGGCGGGTCGGGGGTCGGCGGCGTCTCGGGAGTCGGCGGCCCGCCGCGGGTGAGCCTGTCGTTCAGCGCCGACCTGGCCGTCGTGGCGCTGACGACCGCCGGCGACGTCGGGGTCGACGTCGAGTCGGTGGCCGCGGTGGCCCGCCAGGAGGTCGCGGACGCGCTCGCCCCGGGTGAGACGGCGGACTCGGCCCGGGCCCTGGCGGTGACCTGGGTGCGCAAGGAGGCGGTGCTCAAGGCCACCGGCGACGGCCTGGTCGTGCCGCCGTCCGACCTGGTGGTGTCGGCGGACGACGAGCCGCCGCGGTTGCTGGCCTGGCGCGGCCGCGGGGTGCCCGACGTCCGGCTGGTCGACCTGCACCTGCCGGCGGGGTACGTCGGGTGCGTCGCGGTGTTGACCGACCGCCCGGTGCGGGTGGTCTAGCCGGGCAGGGCGCCGCGGACCGCGCTGACCGCGCGCGCGGCCCGCGCGGCGGCACCGACGACCCGCCCGCCGGGCAGCTCGGGCAGCTCGGCCTGCAGCAGCCAGGCGTCGAACAGCCCGCCCAGGTCGGTGCCGGCGTGCCGAGAGGCGAGCTCGACGAACGCGGTCGTGCTGACGGTGCCGTGCCGGTGGACGGCGACCCACTCGCGCAGCAGGGCGAAGAAGCCCTCGTCGCCGAGCTGATGGCGCAGCACGTGCAGGGTCAGGGCGCCGCGCTGGTACACGCGGTCGTCGAACATCCGCTCCGGCCCGGGGTCGCCGATGCGCAGGTCCTGAGCCCGCGCCTTCAGACCGGTCCAGGCGCGTCGCGCGTGCGCCTCGGTCGAGCCGCCGCCGGACTCCTGCGCCCACAGCCACTCGGCGTAGCAGGCGAACCCCTCGTGCAGCCAGATGTCGCGCCAGGAGCCGACGGTCAGGCTGTTGCCGAACCACTGGTGGGCCAGCTCGTGCGCCACCAGGCGCTCGCTGCCGCGTCGGCCGTCGACGTGGTTGGCGCCGAACACCGACAGGCCCTGGGCCTCGAGCGGGATCTCGAGGTCGTCGTCGGTCACCACGACGGTGTACTGCCCGAACGGGTAGGGGCCGAACAACCGCTGGAACACCTCGACCATCTCGGCCTGGCGGGCGAAGTCGTGGTCGAACGCCGCCCGCAGCCGGGCAGGCACCGCAGCCCGTTGCGGCACAAGCGTTCCCGTCAGCCCGACCTCGGTGTAGCGCCCGGTCTGCACGGTGGCCAGGTAGGTCGCCATCGGCTCGGGCTGGTCGAACACCCACGTCGTGCGGCTGCTGCCGCGCCGGCGCTCGACGAGCGTGCCGTTGGCCACCACGACGTACACCGACTCGGTCGTGACGCTGATCCGGTACGAGGCCTTGTCGCTCACCACGTCGTTGCAGGGGAACCAGGACGGCGCGCCGCTGGGCTGGCCGGCGACGATCACCCCGTCGGTGAGCTCCTCGAACCCGAGCTCGCCCCAGGTGCTGTCGAGCGGGCGGGGCGTGCCGGCGTACTGCACCTGAAGGGTCAGCTCGGACTCGGTGGGCGCGGCCAGGGTGACGGTCAGGGTGCCGGCGCGGTGGGTCGAACGCGCCCGGACGCCGTCGACGGTCACGGCGCGCACGCGCAGTCCCGCCAGGTCGAGGGTCAGCCGCCGCACCGGCCGGGTCGGGACGAGCGTGATCCGCGCCCGCCCGGTCAGGTGGTTGGTGGCGTGCCGGTAGTCCAGGTCGAGGTCGTAGTGCCGCACCCGGTAGGCGTCGCTGCCGTGGCCGGGGACGTAGGGGTCGACGCTCACCGGCGCGGCTGGTCGACGTCAGGGGCGATCGGGTTGCCCACCCAGCGGCTGGCCGCCGGGACGGCGTCGCCGCGCATCACCAGGGACGCGGGCCCCACGGTGCTGCCGGCGCCGATGCGGGCCGCGGGCAGCACAACCCCGTGCGGTCCGAGCGTGGCGCCCGCCTCGAGCGTCACGGTGTCCATGGCCATGATCCGATCATGGAACAGGTGGGTCTGCACGACGCAGCCGCGGCCCACGCTGGCGCCGTCCCCGAGGTCGACCAGGTCGGCCTCGGGCAGCCAGTAGGTCTCGGTCCAGACCCCCCGGCCGATCCGCGCGCCCATCGCCCGCAGCCACAGGCTGAGCGCGGGGGTGCCCTGCGCGGCGCGGGCGAACCACGGCGCGGCCAGCACCTCGACGAAGGCGTCCGCCAGCTCGTTGCGCCACACGAACGAGGACCACAGCGGGTGCTCACCGGCCCGGATCCGCCCAACGAGCGCCCACTTGGCCACGACGGCCACCGCCCCCGCGACGACGCCCGCCGCGAGCACGACCGGACCGCTGAGCAGGGCCGTCACCCCCAGCCCCCGGGTGCGGACGCCGGCGGCCAGGGTGAGCAGCACGGCCAGGGTGAGCGCGGCGTTGGCGGTGGGCGCGAGCAGCCGGCACACCTCGACCAGCCCCCGGGCGACCTTCAGCCGGCGGGCCGGCCGGTGGGTGCGGGCGGCGTCGGTCACCTGGGCGGTTCGCCGTAGCCGCACCGGCGGGCTGCCCAGCCACGAGCTGCCGGCCTTGGCCTTCGCGGGGGTCGCCGACAGCACGGCCACCAGCCCGCGCTTGGGCACCCGGCGGCCCGGCGCCGTCATCCCGGAGTTGCCGAGGAACGCCCCCTTGCCGACCTTGGCCCGCTCGATCCGCAGCCACCCGCCACCCAGCTCGTACGACCCGATCAACGTGTC
This sequence comes from Actinomycetales bacterium, assembly GCA_038322575.1. Taxonomy (GTDB): domain Bacteria; phylum Actinomycetota; class Actinomycetes; order Actinomycetales; family Angustibacteraceae; genus JACMOY01. Next base: position 12,484 of record JBBQGB010000001.1, on the reverse strand, counting down.
GTCGGCCAGGAACGCGCCGGCGCCGATCGTGGTCATCCGGGGCAGCAGCAGGACGGTCGAGGCCTCGACGTCGGCACCGACCTTCGCGCCGAGCGCGCGCAGCCACGCCGGCGTCAGCAGGCTGGCGTACAACGGGTACAGCAGGGTGCGGGCGTCGTCCATCAGCCGCTCGGTGGCCCAGACCTGCCAGCCGACGCGACTGCGCACCGGGTGGTGCCCCTCGCTCAGCCCGAGGCCGAGCAGCCGCCCGGCCGCGAGGGTCATCAGGGCCAGGACGACGAACCCGACCACCGTGCCCGGCGGCACCGCCCACCAGGCGGAGCGCACCGCCCCCGACAGGCTCGTCGCGTCGTGCGCCGCCGACCCCACGACGAGCAGGGTGCAGGCGGCCGCCACGAGCGGCAGCAGCGCCAGCGCGACCGACGTGGCGCCGTACGCGAGCAGCCACGGGCGGGCCCTGGGCGGACGCCGGGCCGGCCAGTCGTGCGGTGCCACCCCGAGCCGGCGGGCGGGGGACCCGCCCCACAGCTCGCCGGGCGGCACCGGACCGGAGACCGCCGACCCGGCGGCGACCTGCGCTCCCTGGCCGATGCGCGCGCCGGGCAGCAGGGTGCTCCGCGCCCCCACGGTGGCCCCGGCGCCGATCCGCACCCGGCCCAGGTGCAGGACGTCGCCGTCCAGCCAGTGCCCCGACAGGTCGACCTCGGGCTCGACCGAGCAGCCCTGCCCCAGCGTGAGCAGACCGGTGACCGGCGGCATGGTGTGCAGGTGCACCCCGCGCGCGACCGTCGCGCCGAGCAGGCGGGCGTAGTACGACACCCACGGTGCGCCCCCGACGTTGCCGGCGCCGGTGGCCTGCGCGAGGGCCTCGGCCGCCCACAGCCGCAGGTGCACCGACCCGCCGCGCGGGTAGCTGCCGGGCCGCACCCCGCGCAGCAGCAGCCGCGCGCCCAGCGCGGCGACCGACATCCGGCCGGCGGGGCTGACGAGCAGCAACCAGCCCAGGGCCACCAGCCACCACGACGTGCGCGGCGCCCACTCGAAGCCGCCCGCTGCGCGGGCCAGGTTCGCCAGCGCTGCAGCCCAGGTGAGCCACCGCAGGCCGACGATCGTGGCCAGCGGCAGCGTGGCGACCCACTGAACTGCCTGTGCCGTAACGGGTGTGGGCACCACCGTGCGGCTCACCGGGCTCACCGCCGGCGAGAACTCGTCGAGGGTGTCGGCGAGCCGGCCGAGGGTGGGGTTCTCGTAGACGTCAGCGACCGTGACCTCGGGGAACCGCTCCCGCAGCGCCGACACCAGCTGCGCGGCCGACAGGCTGCCGCCGCCGGAGTCGAAGAAGTCGTCACCCCGGCCGGTGACGGTCGAGCCCAGCACCCGGGTCCACTGCTCGGCCAGCCACGCCGCCGTCCCGTGCAGGTCCGCGCGGACGGCGGTGCCGTCGTCCAGCCCGGACAGCGGCCAGGGGAGTGCGTCGCGGTCGACCTTGCCCGAGGTGCGGGTGGGCAGGGCGTCGACGACGGCCAGCAGGGGCACCAGGGCGGCCGGCAGCACCTCGCGCAGCCGCCGGGTCGCCGCCGGCTGGTCGAACCCGGCGTCCGGCACGACGTACCCCACCAGCACCTGGTTGCCGGCGGGGGTGGTGCGGACGGCCGCCGCGGCACCGCTCACCGAGGGCAGCGCCTGCAGTGCGGCGTCGACCTCGCCGAGCTCGATCCGGCGTCCGCCGAGCTTGACCTGGTCGTCGGCGCGCCCGACGAACAGCAGGCCGGCGGGGTCGGCGCGCACCAGGTCGCCGCTGCGGTAGGCGCGGGGCCAGCCGAGGGTGGGCATCGGGGCGTACGTCGCCGCGTCCTTGGCGGGGTCGAGGTAGCGCGCCAGGCCGACCCCGCCGATCACCAGCTCGCCGACCTCGCCCTCGGCGACCGGCTGCTGGTGCTGGTCGACGACGGCGAGGTCCCAGCCGTCCAGCGGCAGGCCGATCCGCACCGGCCCCTCGCCGGTGAGCGGCGCCGCGCACGCGACGACGGTGGCCTCGGTGGGGCCGTAGGTGTTCCACACCTCGCGGCCGGGCTCGGCCAGCCGCTGGGCCAGCTCGGGCGGGCACGCCTCGCCGCCGAAGATCAGCAGGCGGATCGCGGCGAGGGCCGGGCTCGGCCACAGCGAGGCCAGGGTGGGCACGGTCGAGACGGCGGTGACCCGCTGGTCGACGAGCCAGGGACCGAGGTCGGACCCGCTGCGCACCAGCGCCCGGGGTGCCGGCACCAGGCACGCGCCGTGCCGCCAGGCCAGCCACATCTCCTCGCACGAGGCGTCGAACGCGACCGACAGCCCGGCCATCACCCGGTCGCCGGGGCCCAGGGGCTGGTGCTGGACGAACAGCCGAGCCTCGGCGTCCACGAACGCAGCCGCGCTGCGGTGGGTGACCGCCACGCCCTTGGGGGTGCCGGTCGACCCGGAGGTGAAGATGACCCAGGCGTCGTCCCCGGGGTCGGGATCGCCGGCCGTCCCGGCACCGGGCCGGGTGCCGGTGATCTGCGGTCCGTCGGTGACGACCGCGCTCACCGCGGCCTCGGCGAAGACCAGGCGGGCGCGCTCGTCGGGGTCGTCCGCGTCCACCGGGACGTACGCGGCGCCGGCCCACAGGACGGCGAGCACGGCGACGTAGAGGTCACGCGTCCCCGAGGCGAGGCGGACGCCGACCCGGTCACCGCGGCGCACTCCGGCCGAGTGCAGCCCGGCCGCCAGGTCGTCGACGGCCACGAGCAGGTCGGTGTAGGTGAGCACCGCGGTGCCGTCGTCCAGCGCCGGGGCCCGCGGGTGCCGCGCCGCGGTCTCGCGCAGCACGTCGACGAGCGTGCGTTCGGCGGGGGCCTGGTCCGACGCCAGCAGCAGCACCACACCAGTATCGCGGTCGCACGGGCTGGGTCTTGACCGGATCGTCGAACACGTGTTCGACTGGCGCGATGAGGTGGTCAGCGCAGTCCCTGCACGGCACCGACGGTGGCGCGCTGCCCGGCCTGCAGGTGCCGAGCGGCGTCCCGGGGCTGGTGCGCACGGTCACGACCCCCGACTTCGCCGGGGTGCGCTTCCACGAGGTGCTGGCCAAGAGCGCGCTGAACGCGGTGCCGGCGGCATCGGGCATGCCGTTCGCGTTCACCGTCAACACCTTCCGCGGGTGCAGCCACGCCTGCGTCTACTGCTTCGCCCGGGCCACCCACACCTACCTCGACCTCGACGCCGGTGACGACTTCGACCGCGAGGTCGTCGTGAAGACCAACGTGGTCGAGGTGCTGCGCCGCGAGCTCGCCCGCCCGTCGTGGCGTCGCGAGCACGTCGCGCTGGGCACCAACACCGACCCCTACCAGCGCGCCGAGGGGCGCTACCGGCTCATGCCGGGCGTGATCGACGCGCTGGCGTCCTCGGGCACGCCGTTCTCGGTGCTCACCAAAGGCACCGTGCTGCACCGCGACCTGGGCCTGCTGAGCGGGGCCGCCCGTCGGGTGCCGGTCGGGGTGGGCGTCTCGCTCGCCGTCCACGACGACACCCTGCAGCGCAGCCTCGAGCCGGGCACGCCGTCGGGACGCGCGCGCCTCGACCTGATCCGTGCGGTGCGCGACGCCGGGCTGCCGTGCGGGGTGTTCCTGGCCCCGGTGCTGCCCGGGCTGACCGACTCGGTCGAGCACCTCGACCGGGCCCTGGGCTCGCTCGCGGCAGCGGGCGCCACCGGCGTCACCGTGCTGCCGCTCCACCTGCGCCCGGGTGCCCGCGAGTGGTTCCTCGCCTGGCTCGAGCGCGACCAGCCGGCCCTGGTGCCGCGCTACCGCGACCTGTACCGGCGCGGCGCGTACGTCGGCGCCGACTACCGCTCCTTCCTGACCGCCCGCGTCGCGCCCCTGCTCGACCGGCACGGTCTCGGGGGGCGCACCGACGCGGGTCTGCGCGCACCAGCCGACGTCGAGGGCAGCTTCCCGGCCGGCAGCCTGCCGACGCGGGCGGCCGGGTCCGCGCTCAGCCCGGCGCCGACGTCCGACCAGCTGAGCCTGCTGTGACTCAGGACGTGGACGCCGCGACGATGATGAACCGGCTCGCCGAGGTCATCGACGCCCACGACTGGGACGCGCTGGCCGCCCTGCTGCACGAGGACTTCGTGTGCAGGCTGATGCACTCCGGCGAGGTCTTCGACCGCGCGTCCTGGGTCCGGCTGAACGCCGAGTACCCGGGTTTCGAGCGCCTCGTGCTCCAGGACTGCGTCGCGACCGACACCCGAGCGGTCGGCCGGTCGCACGTCACCGGGCGCGTGGGCGAGCGGCTCGCGCACTACGAGGTCGCCACCTTCATCACCCTGCGGGCCGGGCTCGTCGCCGAGATGACCGAGGTCTGGGCCGACGTCAACGCAGGTCCCGGATCCAGTCCCCGGCCCGACTGACGCGCACCAGCGGCGACGCAGCAGCCCCCGGAGCGCGCCGCTAGGTTCGACGCATGCAGACGCGCGAGCTGGGACGAACGGGACGCACCGTCGGGGTCATCGGGCTGGGTTGCTGGCAGCTCGGGGCGGACTGGGGGACCGTCAGCGAGGACGACGCGCTCGCCACCCTGCGCGCTGCGGCCGACGCGGGCGTGACGTTCCTCGACACCGCCGACGTGTACGGCGACGGGCGCAGCGAGCGGCTCGTCGGCCGGTTCCTCACCGAGCGTCCCGGCCTGACGGTCGCCACCAAGATGGGACGCCGGGCCGACCCGCACGTCGCGACCGGCTACACGGCCGATGCGTTCCGGGCGTGGAACGACCGCAGTCGCGAGAACCTGGGCGTCGACTGCCTCGACCTGGTGCAGCTGCACTGCCCCCCGACGTCCGTCTACGGCGACGACGCCGTCTTCGACGTCCTGGACGAGATGGTCGCCGAGGGCCGGATGAAGGCCTACGGGGTGTCGGTCGAGACCTGCGCCGAGGCGCTGACGGCGATCGCGCGGCCGAACGTGGCCAGCGTGCAGATCATCCTGAACGCGTTCCGCCGCAAGCCGATCGAGCAGGTGCTGCCCGCCGCGGTCGAGGCCGGCGTCGCGGTCATCGCCCGGGTGCCGCTGGCCAGCGGCCTGCTCACCGGTACCTACGACGAGTCCACCACCTTCGCCGCCGACGACCACCGCACTTACAACCGGGCCGGTGAGGCGTTCGACGTCGGCGAGACCTTCGCCGGCGTGCCGTACGACGTCGGGGTGGCGGCCGCCCGCGACGTCGCCGCGCTGGCCCCGGCCGGCCTGAGCACCGCGCAGCTCGCGCTGCGCTGGATCCTCGACCAGCCCGGCGTCAGCACCGTGATCCCCGGGGCGCGCAACCCCGAGCAGGCCCGGGCCAACGCCGCGGCAGGGTCGGCCGACCCGCTGCCCGCCGCGACGCTCGAGGCCCTGCGCGAGATCTACGACACCCAGGTTCGCCCCTACGTCCACGACCGCTGGTAGCCCGCACTTGCGTCACTACCTGCCGCCGCCCCTGCGAGGCGAGCGGCAGTTAGTGCAGCAAGTGCGGGAGAAGGGGGTGGTGGGGTCGCCGTAGGATCGGGGAACCCATCCCGTCGCTGTTCGAGAGGATCCCTGTGCTCCGCACGCACGAGTCCGGCACGCTGCGCGCCGACCACGCCGGCCAGTCCGTCACGCTCACCGGCTGGGTCGCCAAGCGCCGCGACCACGGGGGAGTGGCGTTCCTGGACCTGCGCGACGCCTCCGGGGTGGCGCAGGTGGTCGTGCGGGACGAGGCGGTCGCCCACGGGCTGCGCAGCGAGTTCTGCCTGCGGGTCACCGGCGAGGTCGGCATCCGCCCGGCCGGCAACGAGAACCCGGCCCTGCCCACGGGTGCGGTCGAGCTGGTCGCCACCGACGTCGAGGTGCTCAGCGAGTCGGCGCCGCTGCCGTTCCAGATCGACGAGCGGGTCGACGTCGGTGAGGAGGCGCGCCTGAAGCACCGCTACCTCGACCTGCGTCGTCCCGGCCCGGCCGCGGCGATCCGGCTGCGCAGCGACGTGAACCGGGCCGCCCGCGAGGTGCTGCACGAGCGCCGCTTCGTCGAGATCGAGACCCCGACGCTGACCCGCTCGACCCCCGAGGGCGCCCGCGACTTCCTCGTGCCGGCGCGGCTGCAGCCCGGCAGCTGGTACGCGCTGCCGCAGTCGCCGCAGCTGTTCAAGCAGCTGCTCATGGTCGCCGGCATGGAGCGCTATTACCAGATCGCCCGCTGCTACCGGGACGAGGACTTCCGCGCCGACCGGCAGCCCGAGTTCACCCAGCTCGACATCGAGATGAGCTTCGTCGACCAGGACGACGTGATCGAGCTCGGCGAGGCGATCGCCGTCGCGCTGTGGCAGCTGATCGGGCACCAGGTCGAGCTGCCCATCCCGCGGATCACCTACGCCGAGTCGATGCGCCGCTACGGCAACGACAAGCCCGACCTGCGCTTCGGGCTCGAGCTGGTCGAGTGCACCGACTACTTCGCCGACACCACCTTCCGCGTCTTCCAGGCGCCGTACGTCGGTGCCGTGGTCATGCCCGGTGGCGCGGGCCAGCCCCGCAAGCAGCTCGACGCCTGGCAGGACTGGGCCAAGCAGCGCGGCGCCAAGGGTCTGGCCTACGTCCTCATCGGTGCGGACGGCGAGCTGGGTGGTCCGGTGGCCAAGAACCTGACGGACGACGAGCGCGCCGGCCTGGCGGCCCACGTCGGCGCCCAGCCCGGCGACTGCGTGTTCTTCGCGGCCGGCCCGGTGACGCCGTCGAGAGCGCTGCTCGGTGCGGCACGGAACGAGATCGCCCGTCGCGGCGACCTCATCGAGAAGGACGCGTGGCGGTTCGTCTGGGTCGTCGACGCCCCGATGTTCGAGCCGACGTCGGCGGCCGAGGCCAGCGGCGACGTGGCCGTCGGCTCGGGCGCCTGGACGGCCGTGCACCACGCGTTCACCTCACCCAAGCCCGAGTTCCTCGACACCTTCGACACCGACCCCGAATCGGCGCTGGCGTACGCGTACGACCTGGTGTGCAACGGCAACGAGATCGGGGGTGGGTCGATCCGGATCCACCGCCGCGACGTGCAGCAGCGCGTGTTCGCCCTGATGGGCCTGGACGAGGCGCAGGCGCAGGAGAAGTTCGGGTTCCTGCTCGACGCGTTCGCGTTCGGCGCGCCGCCGCACGGCGGCATCGCGTTCGGCTGGGACCGCATCTGCGCCCTGCTGTCCGGCACCGACAGCATCCGCGACGTCATCGCGTTCCCCAAGTCCGGTGGGGGCTTCGACCCGCTGACCAGCGCGCCCGCGCCCATCACCGCGGCGCAGCGCAAGGAGGCCGGGGTCGACGTCCCGGCGCCGGCAAAGTCGGAGAACCCCTCGTCCTGACCCCCGCCGTGGCCGATCATGGGGGCCATGTCGGACGTCACCCAGGTCGAGTCGACCCTGCTGAGCACGCGGCGTCGGTACGGCGCCCGCGCGACGATCGCGCTGGTGAGCGTCTTCGGCTCGCTGTCGTCGGTGCTGCTCTGCTCGCTGGTGTACCTCGTCGTGGGCTTCCCGCACGGCACCGAGAACGTCCTGGTCGGCTTCGGGCTGCCCCTGATGATCCCGCTGCTGACGGCTCCACCGGCCCTGTCGCTCGTGCTGCGGGCCCAGCAGCGCAGCGAGGACCTGCTCTCGCAGGTGACGTACCTGGTCTCGCACGACCCGCTCACCGAGGTGCTCAACCGCCGGGGGTTCCTCTCGGTGATGGCGGACGTCGGGCCCGGCTGGCACCTCGTCGTCGTCGACGTCGACGACTTCAAGTCGGTCAACGACGTGCTGGGCCACGCGGTGGGCGACGCCGTCCTGCAGTCGGTGGCGGCTCGGCTGAGCGACCGGCTCGGGCCGAGGGCGCACGTGGCCCGGTTCGGTGGCGACGAGTTCGTGGCGGCCGCCCCGCCGGGGGTCGTGGCCGGGTTGATGCCCCTGCCCACACGGTTCCGCGTGGTGATCCCCGAGCCGGGCGAGGCCCCGCGGCGGCAGGTGACCTGCAGCCTGGGTTCGGCGGTCGTGCAGAGCGGCGAGCAGCCCGAGGCCGCCCTGGCCCGCGCCGACGCCGCGCTCTACGACGTCAAGCGGTCCAAGTCGGTCGGCGAGCCGGCCTGAGTGCGAGGAAGCCCCGCCCGCAGGACCACCGCCCGGCTGGACCACTCGTGGTCGCACCGGTATCCCAGCCGCAGGTACATCCGCCGGGCCACGTCGTTGTCGGCGTACATGCCCAGCGTCACGACGGGCGACCCCTCGTCGAGCAGCTGCTGGGTCAGGGTGCCGGTGACCAGCGCGCCCAGCCCCCGGCCGCGGACGCTCGGGTGGGTGGCGATCGAGGCCAGGTGGGGGACGCCGGGCACCGCCTCGGTGTGCGCCGCACAGGCCAGGAGCGTGCCGTCGTCCGCGCGGACCCCCACCCAGCGCCGGACCTCGTCGTCGCCGGGGACGGCGCTGTGCCGGGGGCTGGCGACCGCCAGCAGGGCGCGGACGGCGTCGTCGTCGGTGACCGTCACCACCCGGCGCTCATCGGCCGCCTGAGCCGGTCGGACGTCGGTGCGCAGCCAGTCCCAGTCGGCGCCGTCCCCGACACGCACCCTGTCACCCAGGACCGCCAGCGTGCCGCGGGGGACGGTGGCCCGCACCGGCCGCCCGGTCGGCACCAGTCGCGGGAGGGCGAGGGCGGCCGCGGCCGGCGTCCCCACGACCGTCACGGTGCGCCGGCCCTGGCGGTCGAGCCGCTCGAACGCGACGGCCTCGTCCAGGACCCAGCCGTGCGGCGTCCGGACCGGGTCGACCTGCCACCGCACGTACGGGTCGTCGCCGCTGGCCGCGAGACACGCGGCGTAGGTCGACGTCAATGCCGCACACCCACCCGATCGTGCAGTCGCCGCAGCGGCGCGGGTGCCCACCAGTTGCGCTCCCCGAGAAGGGTCATCGTGGCCGGAACGAGCAGCATCCGCACCAGGGTGGCGTCGATGGCGACCGCGACGACCAGCGCGATCCCGGTCTCCTTGACCACCAGCAGCTTGCCTGCGGCGAACCCGGAGAAGACGATCGCGACGAGCAGCGCAGCCGAGGTGATGATGCGTCCCGAACGCTGCAGCCCCTCGACCACGGCCTCGTCGTTGCTCGCCCCGGCGTCGCGCTGCTCCTTGATCCGGGCCAGCAGGAACACCTCGTAGTCCATCGCCAGCCCGAAGCCGAACGACAGGATCAGCGGGGGGATCGTCGACTCGATCCCCCCGGTCGAGGTGAAGCCCAGCAGCTGCTCGAGGTGACCGCGCTGGAACACCAGCACGAGCACCCCGAGGCACGCACCCAGCGACACGACGTTCATCAGCAGCGCCTTCACCGGCACCAGCAGCGACCCGGTCATCAGGAACAGCAGGACGAAGGTGGCCAGCACCACCACCCCGATGGCGTACGGAGCCCGCCGCAGCACGCTGGACGTGTAGTCGATCGTCCCCGCAGCCTGCCCGGTGACCCAGATCGGGAACGCCGGCCGCGCGTCGCGCAGCCCCCGCACCACGGTGGCCGCCGTCCGGCTGCCCGCGTCGCCGCCGTCCACCCGCAGCCCGAGGGTGACCAGCGACCCCTGGCGCACCGGCGGGTCGACGGCGCGGACACCGTCCAGTCGCGCCACGTCCCGGGCGTAGCGCTGCACCTGGGCGAGCGACCCGCGGGCCACGACGGTCACGTCCGCCCTGGTCGCTGCAGGGAACCGGGTGGCCAGGTCCTCGAAGAAGGTGCGCTGCTCGGCCCCCCGGGGCAGCAGCTCGGTGCCGGTCGACCGCAGCTGCATCGACAGCGCCGGCAGCGCGGTCACGACCAGCACCGCGAGGACGCCCGCGACGACCACCCAGGGCCGGCGCTGCACGCGGTGGGCCAGCCGCGAGAACACCCCCACGGGCGGCGGCACGTCGCCGAGCCGGCGCAGCACGGTGCGCAGGCCGGGCACCCGGGTGAGCAGCCCGGGGCGGGCCAGCCGGTGACCGGCCAGCGCCACCAGCGCCGGCACGAGCGTCAGGGCGACGAGCAGCGCGACGACGACGACGCTGACGCCCGCCGCGCCGATGGCGCGCAGGATCGCGGCCTCGAAGAACAGCAGCCCGCACAGGCTGATCGCCACGATCAGCCCGGAGAACAGCACGGTGCGCCCGGCGACAGCGACGGTGCGGCCGACGGCGTCCTCGACGTCCCCGTCGCCGTCCTGCATCTGCTCACGGAACCGGCTGACGACCAGCAGCCCGTAGTCGATGCACAACCCCAGCCCCAGCACGGTCACGACGTTGACGACGGTGGAGTCCAGGTCGATCAGCGAGGCGAACGCGTACAGCGAGGCGAGCGCGCCGGCGATCGAGGCGATCGCGCCGGCCAGCGGCAGACCGGCGGCGAGGAACCCGCCGAAGACGAGCACCATGACCACCAGGCTGATCGGCAGGGCGACGCCCTCGCCGGTGCGCAGGTCGACCTCGACCTGGTCGGTGATCGCCGTGACGAGCAGGGTCACACCGCCCACCCGGGCGGTCGCGCCCGGCAGCCCGTCGGCGGCCCGGGCCAGACGGGCCTCCACGGCGTCCAGCGTCGCCTTCTGCCGCTGCGCGGTCAGCCCCTTGTCGACGTCTGCGCTGACCAGCACCCCGAGGCCGTCGCCGGCGACCAGCCCACGACCCGGCCCGGACGTCGGCCCGCCGGGTGCGGAGTACGGGCTGGCCACGCGCTGCACCCCGGGCACCGCCGCGAGGTCCGCGGACAGGGCGCGGACGCGCGCAGCCACCGCCGGGGACGCCGGGTCGACGCCGTCCAGGATCATCAGCAGCTGCTCGCCGGACGTCGTCTGCGCCGCGAGCAGGTCGCGTCCGGTGCGCGACTCACCGGGCACCTCGGGCTCGCCGCTGGTGAGCTTGTCGAACAGCGACGAGCCGCCGAACGCCCCCAGCGCGGTGCCCAGGCCCAGGACGACGGCGACGAGCCAGACGACCACCACCGTCCCCGCGTGCCGGGCCACCAGCCGACCCGTGCGCTCCAGCAGGGTGCGGCTGACCACGCGGTGCTTCACGGGCGTCAGCCTGCCAGGACGGCGTCGGCCGGCCCGCACTAGCCTCGCGCCCATGACCGACCTGTTCAGCGCGGACGGCGACGACGAGGTCGCATCGCCGGGCCAGTCGCGCCGGCCGGTCGCGCCGCTGGCGGTGCGGATGCGCCCGCTGGTGCTCGACGACGTGGTCGGGCAGGGCCACCTGCTCTCGACCGGCTCGCCGCTGCGCCGCCTGGTCGAGGGTGGTGACGGCCGGGCGGGTCCGTCGTCCGTCGTGCTGTGGGGGCCACCGGGCACCGGCAAGACGACGCTCGCGCACGTGGTCTCGCGCGGCACCGGCGGCCGGTTCGTCGAGCTGTCGGCCATCACCGCCGGCGTGCGCGACGTCCGCAAGGTCATGGACGACGCCCGCGACGAGCGAGACCTGTACCGGCGCACGACGGTGCTGTTCCTGGACGAGATCCACCGGTTCACCAAGGCCCAGCAGGACACCCTGCTGCCCGGCGTCGAGAACCGGTGGGTGGTGCTGATCGCAGCGACCACCGAGAACCCGTCGTTCTCGGTCATCGCGCCGCTGCTCTCGCGCTCGATCGTGCTCACCCTCAAGCCCTTGGACGACACCGACCTGCAGGCGCTGCTCACCCGCGCCGTCGAGGACCCGCGGGGGCTGGCCGGCGAGGTGAGCCTCGGCGACGACGCGCTCGAGCACCTCGTGCGGGTCAGCGGCGGTGACGCGCGCCGGGCGCTGACCGCGCTCGAGGCGGCCGCCGGGGCCGCCGCCACCGAGGGCGCGGACGTGATCACCGTCGAGCACGCGCTCGCGGCACTGGACACCGCGGTCCTGCGCTACGACAAGGACGGCGACCAGCACTACGACGTGGCCAGCGCGTTCATCAAGTCGATGCGCGGCTCGGACGTCGACGCCTCGCTGCACTACCTGGCGCGGATGCTCGAAGCCGGCGAGGACCCGCGCTTCATCGCCCGCCGGATCGTCATCGCCGCGGCCGAGGACGTCGGCATGGCCGACCCCAGCGCGCTGCAGACCGCGGTGGCCGCCGCCCAGGCGGTGCAGCTGATCGGCATGCCCGAGGCGCGCATCGTGCTCGCCGAGGCGGTGGTGCACCTCGCGACCGCTCCCAAGTCCAACGCCGCCTACCTCGGCATCGACGCCGCGATCGCCGACGTCCGCGCCGGGCGGGCGGGCACGGTGCCGGCCCACCTGCGCGACGCGCACTACCCGGGCGCCTCCCAGCTCGGGCACGGCCAGGGCTACCGGTACGCCCACGACGAGCCGCACGGGGTGGCCGAGCAGCAGCACCTGCCGGACTCCCTCGCCGGCCGGGAGTACTACACGCCCACCGACCGCGGTGCCGAGCGCGACATCGGCACCCGGCTGGAGCGGCTGCGCCGCATCCTGCGCGGG